>CADCEQ010000051.1 GCA_902800435.1 uncultured Prevotellaceae bacterium
CTGCCCACTGATGTTCAACACCGAGCGGTTGTTGTGCATGTTGACGATAGGAATGCCAAAGCCGGCACTGACGCTCAACTCCTTCGGTCCCTCTTTCCCGTTTATATAATAATAAGGTGTAGCATAGCCGGCACCCAGACGGTAATGAACGTGTTCGAGGAATCTGCCGCCCATCTGACTTGGATTCGGCAGCCAGTCTAAGCCCACGCTCATCTTCATACGGTCTTTTAGGAGACCGCTCTGCAATTTGTATTCATTACCCGTAAAGGTTGGAAACTTCACATCACCCCACTTGTCAAGAGTGAAGTCAGCAGCTAAGGTTAGCTTGCCGGCATGCTGATAAGCCGCACCCACACCGAAGCTCATAGGCAACTCAAAGGCGTCTGTCAGCTTGAGCGCTGTTGTATCACTGGAATTCGACAACTGGTTAGTGCTAACGATGGTCATCTCAGCGTCATTCTTCAAGTTATGGCCAAGCCCTACGACAGCACCCAGTGTCAGGCGGTCAAACCTACCAATAGGCTGAACCCACTGTGCGCCGATGTCGAGCTTATAGTTAGAGACGCTTGTAGAATAGTTCTTACGGAGCGAGTTGGCTGTCGCATCCGCATCAGGCAACACTGAACGGTCAATTGAGCCCCACAGATAACCAGCGTTCACACCAATTGACAGGGGTTTCAGCAGTCGCCAGCCAAAGCCTAGGAACACTTCATGCAAACCGCCGCTGCCCGTAAACGACTCTGTCAACTGTCCGAGATTCTGATCACGCGAAGAAGTCGCATATTCATATCCTACACTCGAATAGGGAAGCAATCCGAACGAAACGCCGACATTCTTCCAAGCACGGAAGGAACCAACCACATACTCGAAACTGGCCAGCGAGGCATTGCGCCTCAGTTTTCCCTCCTCATAATGCGTGAACTGCCCTGAAACGCCCATGTCGAAAAGCATGGTCAGCGAGTCAACGCCCGAATACGAGGCAGGGTTGAGCGTATTCACAATGTTTCCCTGACGCAGACCGTAACCCACGCCATTCATGCCTCGGCTCATACTCTGCGACTGGTCGCTCAAAGCACCGATGCCGAACTGGCTATAAGGAGAATTCGTGCCTCCCTGCGCCCAAGCTCCATTCACTGTTGCGGCCATCAGCAGACAGCCCAATATCCTTGTTTTAATCATTGCTTTTTGCTATCAGCGTGCAAAATTACAAAATAAATGCGAATAAAGAACGACGAATTACGATTTATTTTGTATCTTTGCAGAAACTTTAGCAATTATGAAGAGAGAAGAGCGCTACAAGGCCGTATTGCAGTACTTTCAGCAGCAAATGCCTGATGTGAATACCGAGCTCCAGTTCGGCAGCGTGTTCCAGCTGCTCGTGGCCGTCATCCTCAGCGCACAGTGTACGGACAAGCGCATCAATCAGGTAACGCCCGAGCTCTTCAGTCGGTTCCCCGATGCCCGTACGATGGCACAGGCTGAACCGGAGGAAGTCTACGAATATATTCGGAGCGTGTCCTACCCTAACGCCAAGGCGCGCCACCTCGTCGAAATGTCGCGGGCTCTCATCGAACGCCACGATGGCGAAGTGCCTGCCGACATGAACCAGCTGCTCAGTCTCCCTGGTGTAGGCCGCAAGACGGCTAACGTCATTCAGGCTGTTGCTTTCGGCCGTCAGGCGATGGCTGTCGACACCCATGTCTATCGTGTCAGCCACCGTCTCGGACTTGTGGGCCGTCGCGACAACACGCCCTTCAAGGTCGAACAAGTGCTCATGCGCCACATTCCAGCCGAGCAAATACCATTGGCTCACCACTGGCTGCTGCTGCACGGGCGCTACGTCTGCACGTCGCAACGTCCCAAATGTCAGACGTGCGACCTCGCCAACATCTGTCCCAAACTGCTGGAAGGCTCGAAGTTAGAGTAGACGCTCCAACTGCTGATAATCCGTTGATGTATAGTCAGTTATCTGGATGTCAGATAACGCGGCTATAGCTTCGGCTGTATTTGTCGTAGCCACGCCAACCACCTTCATGCCCGCGGCACGCCCCGACTTCAGTCCGTTGAAGCTGTCCTCGAAGACGATGCACTCCTCTGGAGCGGCACCGAAGCGGGCCGCCGCCTTCAGATAGCAGTCGGGATGGGGCTTCGAATACTCAAAGTCCTCGCTCGTCAGGATGGCGTCGAACAAGCTGCGGAAGCCCGGCTGCGCACGGTAGACACTCTCCATCTTCGGCTGGTTCGAGCTCGTCACCACCGCCGTCTTCACGCCGTGGGCATGCAGGTCGGCTATCAACTGTTCGAAGCCGCCGATGTATTCAAACTGCATCTGGGCCTCAAAGTCATTCAGACGCTCGGTGATGACCGCCTGCTCGCTGGCAAGGGGGCCCGAGAACCAGCGGTCGTAAATCTGCGTCAGCGTCGAGCCTTTTATCTCGTGCTCCAGTCCGGGGTGCTCGGGGTGGTACAACCGGCACTGGCTCCCCCAGAACACAGTGTACTGCGGCTCGGTGTCGAACACCACGCCGTCTAAGTCAAAAAGTGCTGCTTTCAGTCTTTTCATTGTCATTCTGTGTAAAGGTTAAGCGCGGCGCATCTCCTCCAGCAGCTGGCGCTGACGGGGAGTGAGGCTCGTGGGCAGCGTCACGTTGTAGGTGATGATGAGGTCGCCCCCACCCTGCCCCTTGCCGCGCAGACGGACTTTAGTGCCAGGCTGCGTGCCGGGCTTGATCTTCATCTTGAGTTTCGACGCGCCCACCTGGATTAAGACATCGCCACCAAGCAGGGCGGTATACATGTCGATATTGACAGAGGCCTGCGACTCCTGCGGCCCCTGCTGACGGCCGAAGCCCCCAAAGGGCGAACCGCCGCCGGCACCGCCGAACAGGCTCTCGAAGAACGACGAGAAGCCGCCTCCGCCGCCTTTGGTAAATCCCGAGAAGTCAAAACCGTCGAACGGCGAGCTGCCGCCCTGACCGCCGCCGAAGCCGCCGCCCATCTGGTCGACCTGTTTCCACTGCTCGCCATACTGGTCGTACTTCTTGCGCTTCTCCGGGTCGCCGATGACGTCGTAGGCCTCGTTCAATGCCTGGAACTTGGCCTTCGCCTTCGGGTCGTCGGGGTGCAGGTCGGGGTGGAACTGCTTGGCCCGTTTCAGGTAGGCTTTCTTCACATCCTTCTGCGGTATCGTCTTGTCGACGCCTAAAATCTTGTAATAGTCTATAAATGCCATAATGCTTTCCTCCTATTTTTTTATTCTGTAAACCCTACAGCAAAAAGTGTACCAAACACACGTTACGGTAAAGAAATATTTTCTGAAACTGCGGTAGTAGCAAACCGTCGTCTACCCGCCAGGTAAAGCCGCTCTACCCGCCAGGTACAGGCCCTCTACCCGCCGGGTAGCGCTCAACGTCGCCAAGGCTGCCGATTCTGAAGCGTTAAAGTTACGTAAAAGTTCAGCGGCTGGAATGTCGTGTTCAATTTATTTCGTAACTTTGCAAAAAAGAAAGAGAGAACGAGATGAAGAGACACTTTCTGACCGCCATTGCCATCATGACACTGGCATTACCAACGCAGGCGCAGACGCAGAAGACCGTCAGGCTGAAGGTCATCGAGACGAGCGACGTACACGGCCACTTCTTCCCCTACGACTTCATGGAGAAGAAGCCGCTGAAGGGCACGCTCTCGCGGGCCAGCACGTATATCAACCGCCAGCGACAGGCCTACGGCGACCGGCTGCTGCTCATCGACAACGGCGACATCCTGCAGGGACAGCCCTGCGTCTACTGGTCGAACTACGTCATGCCCGACGACGAGAACCTGGCGGCTCAGGTCATCAACTACATGAAGTACGACGCCGAGACCGTGGGCAACCACGACGTGGAGCCAGGCCACAAGGTCTACGACAAGTGGATTCGCGAGGTGCGCTGTCCGCTGCTGGGCGCCAATATCGTCAAGGAGGAGTGTAAGAACGGCGAGGCCAGCCCGCAGAGCATCTACACGGGCCTGAAGCCCTACT
Organism: uncultured Prevotellaceae bacterium; assembly: GCA_902800435.1. The sequence goes on from CADCEQ010000051.1 coordinate 4,019, forward strand.
CCGTGCACTACCGGGAGGGCGTGAAGATTGTCGTCCTGGGCATGCTGACGCCCGCCATTCCCAACTGGCTGAACAAGTCGGTCTGGAAGGGCATCGAGTTTGAGGAGATGACCAGCTGCGCCCGCAAGTGGGTGAAGTATATCAAGGAGACTGAGCGCCCCGACCTCATCTTCGGCCTGTTCCACTCAGGACTGAACGGCGGCATCAAGACCGGCGAGTACGAGGAGAACGCCACCGAGTCGGTAGCCCGCGAGGTGCCCGGCTTCGACATCATCTTCTTCGGCCACGACCATCAGGTCCACAACGAGTGGATAACCTGCCGCGACGGCAACCGCGTGCTCTGCATCGACCCCAGCTGCTACGTCAACAACGTGGCCGAGGCCGAGATTGAGCTGACCTACGCCAACGGACGGCTGACAAGGAAGGACATCAAGGGACAGATTGTCAGCGTGCGCGACGAGGAGATCGACCAGCAGATGGTCAGCCACTTCCAGCCTACCATCGACCGCATCAAGACCTACGTCGACCGCCGCATCGGGCGCTTCGAGAACGCCATCTACACCCGCGAGAGTTTCTTCGGCAACTCGGCCTTCACCGACCTCATCCACAACCTGCAAATGCAGATTTCGAAGGCCGACATCTCGCTGAACGCGCCCCTGTCGTTCAACACCGTCATCAACGCCGGCGACGTCACCCAGGGCGACATGTTCAAGCTCTACCGCTTCGAGAACCTGCTCTTCGTGCTCCGCATGACGGGCGAAGAAATACGCAAGCACCTGGAGTACAGCTACGACATGTGGACCAACACCATGAAGACGGCCGACGACCATGCGCTGCGCCTGAATGACGACTCGAAGGAAGACCAGCAACGCACAGGGTTCCAATACTATACGTTCAACTTCGACTCAGCCTGCGGCATCGACTACGAGGTTGACCTCACCAAGCCCGACGGCCAGAAGGTGCGCATACTCAGAATGACGAACGGACAGCCCTTCGACGAGAAGCGGTGGTATCGTGTGGTGATGAACAGCTACCGCGCCAACGGCGGCGGCGAACTGCTCACCCGAGGAGCCGGCATACCCAAGGACTCGCTCGAGGGCCGCGTGCTGTTCCACTCCGACCTCGACCAGCGCTACTACCTGACGCAGGAGATTGAACGCATGGGAACCGTCAACCCCCAGCCAAACCATAACTGGCGCTTCGTGCCTGAGGCGTGGGCCAGGCCCGCCCTGAAGCGCGACAGCCTCTTACTGTTCGGAAGATGAAGACATACTATTTCGTATTCTGCAAGGACGACCTGCTGCTGCAGCCGCTGGCTGACGGCAGCTACACCATACCGCTTCAGGACGAGCCGCCCACCGAGGTGAAGCCCTGGACACACCTGATGAACATCACCCCGATGCCCGACGGCACCCCCGTCACCGCCTACCGCATTGACAGCCCGCCCGCAGTTACTCCCGCCGCACCTATTGTCGGCTATGCTGCGACAGCGTCGCAGCCCCCCGCCCTGCAGCCCTTCCCCCTCCGCCAGAGCTACTACAAGCTGCCACGCGAGCTCTACCTGAAGGCCGGCAAGTGCCAGGAGCTGCTCTACTGGGACCAGAACACCCGCTACTGCGGCGTCTGCGGAGCACCGATGCGCATGGACACCGACATCTCGAAGAAGTGTACCGAGTGCGGCAAGGAGATATGGCCCCAGCTGGCCACCGCCGTCATCGTGCTCATCCATCGCGGCGACGAGGTGCTGCTGGTACGGGCCAGGAACTTCCGCACCGACTTCTACGGTCTCGTGGCAGGCTTCGTCGAGACGGGCGAGACGCTCGAGGAGGCCGTAGCCCGCGAGGCTCTGGAGGAAACGGGCGTCACGATAACCAACATCCGCTACTTCGCCTCGCAGCCCTGGCCCTACCCCTGCGGCCTGATGGTTGGCTTCCACGCCGACTACGTCTCAGGCGAGATCCGCCTCCAGCGCAGCGAGATAGCCAAGGGCGGCTGGTTCCGGCGCGACAACCTGCCCACCATCCCCGAGAAGCTCTCCATAGCCCGCATGCTGCTCGACGACTGGCTGCAGTCACCCCAATAACCCATATCCCCCACATAATCCCACACGATGAAAGACAAGACAGCATACGTCTGCGAGAACTGCGGACAAGAGTCGGCCAAGTGGATTGGCAAGTGTCCCGCCTGTGGACGTTGGAACACGTTCAAGGAAATCAAGGTGAGTGCCGCTCCCACACAGCCGGGCAAGTCGGCAGCCTCCGTCTCAGCCAGGGGCAGCAGCGCCGCCAAAGTGCTCCGCCTGTGCGACATCTCGGCTCAGGACGACCCGCGCATCGACATGCTCGACGGCGAGCTGAACCGCGTCCTCGGCGGCGGATTGGTTCCTGGCTCCATCATCCTACTGGGCGGCGAGCCGGGCATCGGCAAGTCGACGCTGACCCTGCAGACCATGCTCCGGCTCACCGGCATGCGCGTGCTCTACGTCAGCGGCGAGGAGAGCGCCCACCAGCTGAAGATGCGCGCCGAGCGCATAGCCCACACCGAGAACGACAACTTCATGATTCTCTGCGAGAACTCGCTGGAGTCCATCTTCGAGCACATCAAGGAGACGCTGCCCCAGCTGGTCGTGATAGACTCCATACAGACCATCGCCACCCAGGACGTCGAGTCGTCGGCAGGCAGCATCGCCCAGGTACGTGAGTGCGCCTCAGCCCTGCTGCGCTTTGCCAAGACCTCGGGCGTCCCCGTCATACTCATCGGCCACATCACCAAGGAGGGCTCGCTGGCAGGTCCCAAGATTCTGGAGCACATCGTCGACGCCGTCATACAGTTCGAGGGCGACCAGCACTACATGTACCGCATCCTGCGGAGCATGAAGAACCGCTTCGGAAGCACGTCGGAACTGGGCATCTACGAGATGCAGCAGACGGGACTGCGGCAAGTGTCGAACCCCTCGGAACTGCTGCTGACCGAAGACCACGACGGGCTCTCGGGCGTGGCCATCTCGTCGGCCATCGAGGGCGTACGCCCCTTCCTCGTCGAGACGCAGGCCCTGGTGTCGACGGCTGCCTACGGCACGCCACAGCGCTCGGCCACCGGCTTCGACCAGCGGCGCCTGAACATGCTGCTGGCCGTGCTCGAGAAGCGCGTGGGCTTCAAGCTGATGCAGAAGGACGTCTTCCTCAACATCGCAGGCGGCCTGCGCGTCACCGACATGGCGATGGACCTCTCCGTCATTGCCGCCGTGCTCTCGTCGAACGTCGATACGCCGATTGAGAGCGGATGGTGCATGGCCGGCGAGGTGGGACTCAGCGGCGAGGTGCGCCCCGTGAACCGCATCGAGCAGCGCATTGCCGAGGCTGAGAAGCTGGGGTTCAGCGATATGATCATACCAAAGTACAACATGCAGGGCTTCGACCGCAAGAAGTTCCACATCAGCCTCCATCCCGTACGGAAGGTGGAAGAGGCCCTGCGCGCATTATTCGGATAGACATGATGAGACAACGTTTTCTTTTAGCCTCCGTCCTCTGCCTGGCAGCAGCACTTTCCATAGCTCAGGACGAGCTGCCCGCCAATCCCATAACGCCCGGCATCGACCTCGATATGCCCACCATCCTTGTAGGCGACGCCAACAACGACGGTAAGGTCAACACCGATGACGCCGTCACCATTTCGAGCCACATTTTGGGCCGCGAAACGCCTAGATTTTTTGAGGAAGCAGCCGACGTCAACGCCGACGGACGAATAGACATTCAGGATGTTGCCATCATTATCGCCTACCTTGTAGCCAAGAAAGACTGACAAATTGACTTAGTCCTCGCTCAGGTCGTGAACCATCTTGCGATAGAGCGTGTAAAGGCGCTGGCGGGAGATATAGCCCTTCAAATGGTTATTGCCGTCGATGACGGGGAGCCACTCGGCTCCGGTACGCTCGAAGGTTTTCATAACGGTGGTCATCGGCGCAGTATCCGTCAGCGTAGCCACCGGTTCTTCCATCAATTGTGAGGCTCTGAAATGGTGGTAGAGCTCGATGCGGAAGAGCACTTTCCTGATATGTGTGATATCGACCTCACCCAACAACGTGCCGGCACCGTCAGTGACGGGCAGCACACGACTGTGGCTGCGGCTCACCTGGTTCACAATCTGCCCCAGCTCCATATCGGGGCTGACGGCCATATAGTCGCGGTCGATGACCGATTCAAGGTTCATAAGCGTCAGCGCGGCGTGGTCGGTGTGGTGCGTCAGCAGCCGGCCCTCTTTGGCCAGCCGGGCACCGTAGATACTGTGGGGCTCGAAGATGATGATGGTCAAATAGGCTGAGACAGAGACAATCATCAGCGGCAGCAGCAGACTGTAACCGCCAGTCAGCTCGGCGATGAGGAAGATACCCGTCAGCGGGGCGTGCATGACACCCGACATGACACCGGCCATTCCCATCAGCGCGAAATTCTTCTCAGGCAGGTAGACGCCTACCTGCTCGATGTTCCACAACCGTGAAAAGAGGAACCCCGTAAAGCAGCCTATGAACAGCGAGGGTGCAAACGTTCCGCCGCAGCCTCCGCCACCATTGGTGGCCGATGTTGCAAAGACCTTGGTCAGCAGGACCAGCGCCAGGTAAGGTATGAGCATCGACGCCTGCCCAGCAAAGAGCGAGTTGTCGAGTATCTGATTCCAGTCGGCTTCCGTTTTCCCGTTAAGCAGCAGGTTGATGCTGCTGTAGCCCTCGCCGAAGAGTGCCGGGAAGAGGAAGATAAGCAGACTGAGCAGCGTGCCGCCGATGGCAAGCCGCACGTGGGGCCGGTCCTTGAACCGCGCAAAGATGCCCTCGGCAAAGCTCATCGTACGGATAAAGTAGAGCGACACAAGGCCACACGAGATGCCTAACAGCAGACAGGCCGGTATGCGCTCCACCGTCCACACGTTATCAAGGTGGAAGGTGAACAGGGCCGCGTCGCCACTGAAGATATAGGTGAAGCAGGTGGCAGTGACGCAGCTGACGAGGATGGGCAGCAGCGACGACATCGTCATATCAATGAGCAGCACCTCGAGCGTGAAGACCAGTCCGGCTATCGGCGCCTTGAAGATACCTGCAATGGCTCCGGCGGCACCGCAGCCGACAAGCGTCATCAACGTCTTGCGATCGAGGTGGAACAGCTGGCCAAGGTTCGAGCCGATGGCCGAGCCAGTCAGCACGATGGGCGCCTCGGCTCCCACAGAGCCTCCGAAACCGATGGTGATGGCCGATGCAATGACGCTCGACCAGCAGTTGTGCGACTTCAGGCGTGACTTGTTCGACGAGATGGCATAGAGTATGCGGGTAATGCCGTGCGAGATGTTGTCACGCACGATATAGCGCACGAAGAGCGACGTCAGGTAGATGCCCACCACAGGATAGACCAGATAGAGCCAGTTGGCGTGCGACCGCTCGAACTGAGAAGTCAGCAGGGCCACAATCAGATTGATAATACCGTGGAGGACGTAGGCGGCCACAGCGGCAAAGAAGCCCACGATGAACGCCAGAATAAGCAGGAACATCTTATCGCTGACGTGCTCAACACGCCAGTTATGCACCCGTTCTATCCATTTCGAATTACTCATTTCTCATTCTTCATTTTATCGGCAATGGCCAGCGCCACAGCGTAAGCCGTCGTCCAGGCTGCCTGGAAATTAAAGCCTCCCGTCACACCGTCGATGTCGAGCACCTCGCCGGCGAAGTAGAGGTTCGGCACGTGTCGGCTCTCTAAGGTGGCCGGATTGACACTCGTCAGCGCGATGCCGCCGCAGGTGACAAACTCATCGCGAAAGGCGGCACGCCCAGCTGTCAGATAGCTGTCGTTGGTCAGCACATTAGCCAGTCTGTTCAGTTCTTTCTGGTTCAGGTTCTGCCAGCGGTTGGTGGCACGCTCGCCCAGCGTCTTCTGCAGCAGATAGTCCCAAAGTCGCGAGGGCAGTCCACAAGGTCGGACGCTCTGCAGCTGCTTCTGCGGATTCTGCGCCATCACGGCCTGCAATGACGACAGTACCTCCGGCTCACGGAGTCCCATCCAGTTGATACTCAATGGCACCTTGTAACCTGCCTCGGCAAGATGACGGGCGGCATAGCTCGACAGCCTCAGTATGGCCGGACCGCTAACGCCCCAATGGGTGATCAGTAACGGTCCGTCGGCACGCAGTTTGGTGCCGGGTATCATGGCCTGCGCCTGCTCAACCACCGTCCCCATCAGCGCCGTAAGAGCCTCGTCGGCAATGCTCAGCGTGAAGAGCGACGGCACGGGCGGCACAACCTCATGGCCTGCGTCGGCCAGCCACCGGAGCCCCTCCGTACGCGGCGAGCCGCCTGTGCAGACGGCCACATAGTCGTATTCAGACAGGTCGGCAAGCGCCTCAACCTTCACGCCCGTACATATCTTTATATCGTGGCGACGAGCCTCACCGAGGAAGCAGTTAATGATGGTGTGTGAGTCCTGCGAAGCGGGAAAGACGCAACAATCGTCCTGCGTGGTGAGCCTGACGCCGTGACGCTCGAACCACGTGTAGGCATCGTGGTAGTCGAACTGGCGGAACAGGCGCTTCAGCAGCCTGTGGCCGCGCGGGTAGACCTGCGAGAGGTCGCCGACGCCGTCGAAGGAGTTGGTGCAGTTGCAGCGGCCGCCGCCCGACACTTCGACCTTAGCCAGCACCCGCTGACCCCGCTCCAGGATGGTCACTTCCATCTGGGGCACCATTTCCTTCAGGTTCACAGCCAGGAAGAATCCGGATGCCCCGCCGCCAACGACTGCCGTCCGCATCACTTCCTGATAATGGTGACCTCGCCGTCAAGGCCAAGCTTGATGATGCTCGACGGCGTGTGAGGCTTATGTTCCTGCCGGCGGCTCCAGCAGACGTAGTCGACGGCCTCAACAATTCTGGGGTCGATGTCACAGTAGTTCTGTGCTGCCGGCTCGCCACTGATGTTGGCCGATGTCGATACCAGTGCCTTCTGGAAGCGGTAGCAGAGTTCCTTCGAGAAGGGCTCCTGCGTGATGCGTATGCCTATCGAGCCGTCGTCGGCAATGAGGTTCGGCGCCAGGTTGACGGCCCCGTCGAGGATGAGCGTTGTCGGCTTGCCGCCATCCTGCAGACTGTCTATCAGCTGCCAGGCCACGTCGGGCACCTGGCGGACATAGCGCTGCATGCGGGCGTCGCTGTCGACGAGGCAGATGAGTGCCTTCGAATCGTCGCGCTGCTTAATCTCGTACACCCGTTTCACGGCCTCGGCATTGGTGGCGTCGCAACCGATGCCCCAGACGGTGTCTGTCGGGTAGAGTATCACCCCACCCTGCCGCAATGTCTCAACGGCTCTTCGTATGTCTTCTTCGCGTGTCATTAGAATTCTGATGTAAAGTGGAACTGTATATGTTCAAAGTCCTGCTGCGCCATCGAGAGCATATAGCCTGAGTCGGCGAGGAACACGTCGCGCCCCTCCTTGTCCTTGGCCATATATTGGTACTTACGCTTCTTGAAAGCTTCCAGTTCCTTTTCGTCGTCGGAGGAAATCCAGCAGGCCTTGTAAAGGTGAACAGGCTCCCAGCGGCACTTGGCGTTGTACTCGTTCTCCAAGCGGTACTGAATGACCTCGAACTGCAGCTGACCAACGGTGCCGATAATCTTGCGACCGTTGAACTGATTGACAAACAACTGGGCCACGCCCTCGTCCATCAGCTGGTCGATGCCCTTCTGCAGCTGCTTCGACTTCATTGGGTCGTCGTTCTCGATGTACTTAAACAGCTCAGGCGAGAACGAAGGCAAGCCGCGGAAGTGCAGCTGCTCGCCCTCGGTCAGCGTGTCGCCAATCTTGAAGATGCCGCCCGTGTCGGGCAGACCCACGATATCGCCCGGCCAAGCCTCGTCGATGGTCGACTTGCGCTGGGCCATGAACTGCGTGGGCGAGGTGAAGCGCATGGTCTTCTGCTGACGCACATGGAGGTAGGGTTGGTTGCGCTGGAACTTACCCGAGCAGACCTTGCAGAAGGCGATACACGAGCGGTGGTTGGGGTCAATGTTGGCGGTAATCTTGAAGATGAAGCCCGTGAACTTCGGCTCGTCGGGCTGCACCTCACGCTCCTCGGCCTTTGTGGGACGGGGCGACGGGGCTATCTCGACGAAGCAGTTCAGCAGTTCCTGTACGCCGAAGTTGTTCAGCGCCGAACCAAAGAACACCGGTGCCACCTCGGCCTGACGGTAGGTCTCGACATCGAACTCAGGGTAGACACCGTCGACCAGTTCCAGGTCTTCGCGCAACTTCTCAGCATTGTCGTCGCCTACGCGCTGATTAAGTTCGGGCGAACCGAGCTCCACACTGACCTTCTCCGTCACGCGCTGCTTGTCGGGGGTAAAGAGGTCGAGCTTCTGCTCATAAATGTTATAAACGCCCTTGAACTTGGCGCCTTGGTTGATAGGCCAGCTGAGTGGGCGTACTTTGATTTCCAATTCCTGTTCCAGTTCGTCGAGCAGGTCGAAGGGGTCGCGGCCCTCACGGTCCATCTTGTTGATGAAAATAATGACGGGCGTCTTTCTCATACGACAGACGGTCATCAGCTTCCGCGTCTGCGTCTCAACGCCCTTGGCACCGTCGACGACGATGATGGCCGAGTCGACTGCCGTCAGCGTGCGGAACGTGTCCTCTGCAAAGTCCTGGTGGCCAGGGGTGTCGAGGATGTTAACCTTGTATTCTATGTCCTTACCGTCGGGCGTATAGTCGAACTCCATGACCGACGTCGAGACCGAGATACCGCGCTGCTTCTCAATGTCCATCCAGTCTGAGGTGGCGGTCTTCTTGATCTTGTTGTTCTTAACCGCACCGGCCACCTGTATCTGTCCGCCGAAAAGCAGGAACTTCTCGGTCAGCGTGGTCTTACCGGCATCGGGGTGCGAAATAATCGCAAACGTTCTTCTTCTTTCTATCTCTTGATTCATATTCTCTTCTTAAAATCCGTGTTTATCCGTGCCAAAAATCAAACCAGCTGTTTTATGCACTCGGCTAACGACTCTTCCCAGTAGGGAATCTCGATGCCATAGGCCTGTTTGATTTTCGTCTTGTCGAGCACGGAGTAGTGGGGACGGGCGGCAGGCGTGGGGTATTCCGAGGTGTGGAGCGGACGAACGGTGCATGCGGTAATGCCAGCCAAGCGGTGAATGGCTTTCGTAAAGTCATACCACGAGATAACGCCCTCATTGCTAAAATGATAGACACCTGGCTTCACGCCCTGATTGATGGCCGTCATGATGCAGACGGCGAGGTCGCGAGCGTAGGTCGGCGTACCTATCTGGTCGAAGATGACGCCCAACTGCGGACGCTCGTTGCCCAGACGGATCATCGTCTTGACGAAGTTATTTCCGAACGTCGAATAGAGCCACGCCGTGCGGATAATCATCGTGCGGCTGCAAGCTCTTTGGGCTGCCTCCTCGCCGGCTAATTTCGTGCGGCCATAGACGCTGTTCGGACAGACGGGGTCGGTCTCCATGTAGGGCGTATGATTCGTGCCGTCGAAGACGTAGTCGGTCGAAATCTGTATCAGCCAGCCGCCTCGCCGCTCGACGGCCTCAGCCAGATAGCCTGGGGCCACGTGGTTCAGCAGGTCACACAGTTCCTGGTTCTCCTCGGCCTTGTCCACAGCGGTATAAGCTGCGCAGTTGACGATGCCGTCAATCTGGTTGTGCTCGACAAAGGCACCGACCGTCTCGCGGTCGGTGATGTCGAGTTCTTCTACATCTGTATTAAAATAGGTATGCTGGGGGTTCTTCGCCTCCAGCAACTGCATCTCGTTTCCTAATTGGCCGTTACAGCCTGTTATCAGTATATTCATTATTCAAACTTAAGTCCTTCTTCCTTATCCTTTTTATAATAATCGGCAAGCATACCGATGAACGTTGAGATTTCCTTCACGGCATGCTCGGTGTTGGGCGTTATCTCCTTCTTCTGCAGGCGCAGCATCATCACGCCGTAGAGCGAGTTGAAGCACGTCTCTATTTCGTTCTCTTCCTTGTTAGCCCCACGGTTACGCAGTTCGACAATGAACGGCAGCACCTTGTAGTAGGCCGTGTTGTAGAACGGGAACTTCGGCGACTCCAGCAGCTGCTGGTGCAGTTCGATGAGCATCTGCAGTGTCACTTTGTTGATTTGCAGGTGCCCATGCTCGCGGCAGCCCTCCTGGTTCATCATCCGTATGAGATTGCCAAACCAGTCGACCTCCTCCTCCTTCTGCTCGTCGCTGTAGTCGAAGCGGTCGACGTACTCGCGGCGAATGCGGCCCAGCGAGCAGCCGAATGCCCTGATAGTGTCTTCTACCTGCCACATATACAGCAGGTACTCGGCAATGTTGTTCTTTCTTAATTCTTGTGCTATAAACACCGTATTATTTGCGATTTACGATTTACTATTTACGATTTGTTACCAGCGCAGCAGGTTGGTGGTTGTGCCAAGCAGCATGATGATTGAGCCGATAATCACGGCCACGCCAATGACCTGGTTGATAATCTTGATTCCGTTATCGTCGAACTTCGTGCGAATCTTGTCGACCAGCCACGTCAGTCCCCACCACCAGAGCATGGCACCGCCGACGATGCTTGCAAAGCCCACCAGCATCTCGAACGGATGGTTGGGCAGCACGAAGGCGAACTGCGCATACATGGCCAGGAAAAGGAAGATAATCAGCGGATTGGAGAACGTCACCAGAAAGGCCGTCCACGTGTTGTACCAGAGCGTGCCCTTCTGCTGCCCCGACTGGTGCATCTTCTTCGTCGGGTCACTATAATAGGTGTAAAGTCCGAAGCAGAGCAGCATCACGCTACCGGCTATCTGCAGGTAGAAGCGGTTCTGGTCGTTACTGATGAGGTCCATGACGAACGACATACCGAAGCCGGCGATGGCCGCATAAATGATATCGCTCGCGGCGGCCCCTATGCCCGTGGCCATTCCGAACCAGCGGCCTTTGTTCAGCGTGCGCTGCACACAGAGTATGCCCACCGGCCCCATCGGCGCCGATGCAATCATCCCAATGAGCATGCCCTTGAAGATGAAGTCTAATATGTTGATTGGCACGTAAAACGGCATTGCGACTGCAAAGGTACAAATAAATCCCCGAACGGCCAAGCAATTCCGTGATTGTTTTTAAAGTATTGTCTCTTTATGTCCTCATTTGGCCACCTCGCTATCACCAGGCGCCACCTCATCAAAGCGAGGCGGCACCTAATTAAAACGTAAAGAAAGGAAGGAGACATCGGACAATTGTTAAATAAATGTAAAAGCATCGGAATCAAACGGAGGCGGTGCCATTTTCTCGTTGAAAATCAGTAACTTTGCAGCCGCTTTGCCCAAAAAGGGCAGATAGGAGTCAGAACAGGCGCTGCTTCTATGGATTATTAACCCGAAAAAACCGACCTGATAAACGTCTGTTCAGGTCAAGCGCCCTCTTCGAGAGAAAGGGCAAAGAGAAAACAAAATTATGTCAGAATTAACAAAGAACGTTAAGCCGCTCGACGACTTCAATTGGGAAGAGTTTGAGAATGGCACCGTAGCGAACGTCAGCAGAGAAGAGCTCGACAAGGCCTACGACGAAACCCTGAACAAAGTAGCCGACCATCAGGTAGTTGACGGTAAGGTCATCTCGGTTGACAAGAAGGAAGTTGTTGTCAACATCGGTTACAAGAGCGACGGTATCATCCCCGCTTCTGAATTCCGCTACAACCCCGACCTGAAGATTGGCGACACCGTAGAGGTCTACGTGGAGAGCGCTGAGGACAAGAAGGGTCAGCTGCTGCTGTCGCACAAGAAGGCTCGCCTGAGCAAGGCTTGGGACCGCGTCAATGCTGCCCTCGAGAGCGAGGAGATTGTACAGGGCTTCATCAAGTGCCGCACGAAGGGCGGTATGATTGTCGACGTCTTCGGTATCGAGGCATTCCTTCCCGGTTCGCAGATCGACGTTCACCCCATACGTGACTACGACCAGTTCGTTGGTAAGACGATGGAGTTCAAAATTGTGAAGATCAACCAGGAGTTCCGCAACGTCGTCGTCTCGCACAAGGCTCTCATCGAAGCCGAGCTCGAGGCACAGAAGAAGGAGATCATCGGCAAGCTCGAGAAGGGTCAGATTCTGGAAGGTACTGTCAAGAACATCACCTCGTACGGCGTATTCGTCGACCTGGGCGGTGTGGACGGACTCATCCATATCACCGACCTGAGCTGGGGCCGCGTCGACGATCCGAAGAAGGTTGTCGAGCTCGACCAGAAGATCAATGTTGTTATCCTCGACTTCGACGAGGAGAAGAAGCGCATCGCTCTGGGTCTGAAGCAGCTCACTCCTCATCCTTGGGATGCTCTCGACCAGAACCTGAAGGTGGGCGACAAGATCACCGGCAAGGTGGTTGTCATCGCCGACTACGGTGCATTCGTAGAGGTTCAGCCTGG
>CADCEQ010000052.1 GCA_902800435.1 uncultured Prevotellaceae bacterium
TGCGGATGCGGAGGTTATAACGGCCGTACTGGTCGAACGTTATGTCGCGCCCGAACAGTGCTGCTTTCGATAAGTAATAAACAAGAGTCTTCTGCTGTAATGATAGTTGTACAAATCCCGTCAGCCGGTAACGAAGCATTTGCAAATCAGCAAAACGCTCGTCTGTATAACAGAAGTCTTTCATTCAGGATTATGCTTCTTTGGTTTCTTAGCCGCTTGCGACGGGTGCTGCTGCAAATGCTTAAGACGGTAGTCGCGCGGTGTCATGTTCATAATCTTGTAGAACGACGCATAGAACGACTGGCGATTGGCAAAGCCAACCATATCGCTCACCTCCTCCATCCGCAAGTTCTGGTAGCGCTTGTCAACCAGAATAGACATCGCCTCCTCAATGCGATACTTGTTGACGAACGATGCGTAGTTCATGTGGAAGCGTACGTTGACAACTGCCGACACGTAACGGGTGTTCGTCCCCAAGTCCTCCGCCAGCTTTTTGGCCGAATAGTCCTTGTCCTTGTACTTTTTCTGCATGACGATAATGTTAAGGATTTTCTCCTTCATCTCGTCCATCAACTTAGGGCTCACCATACTTCTGTAGTGAGCCTCTTTCTCTTTCTTTTCAGTAATGTTATACTTTGCCATATGCCCAAAAAGAATAATGTGAATCTTCAGTCGAGTGCAAATATAAGAATTTTTCAAATAATTTCCAAATAAAATTCCCTTTTTTTACAAAAAAGTTGTATTTTTGTGCCGAATTAGAGAAAAAGCATGGAAATATTAGCACTTTTGAAGAACTTTTTTGGATATTCTTCGTTCCGGCAGAACCAAGAAGAAATCATCCGAAATGTCATGTCGGGACACGACTCTCTGGTCTTAATGCCAACTGGTGGCGGCAAGAGCATCTGCTACCAGATTCCAGCCTTGGCAATGGAGGGAACAGCCGTCATCGTGTCGCCGCTCATCAGTCTGATGAAGGACCAGGTGGAGACGCTGAAGTCGAACGGCATAGAGGCAGCCGCACTGAACAGCGACAATTCGGCCGATGCCGATACCATCATCCGCCGAAAGTGTATGTCGGGCGACATGAAGCTTCTCTATATCTCACCCGAAAAGCTGCTGACGGAGATTCCCTACCTGCTGAACCGCATGCGAATCTCGCTGTTTGCCATCGACGAAGCCCACTGTATCAGCCACTGGGGACACGATTTTCGCCCTGAATACACGCAGTTAGGGCAATTGCGTGAGCAGTTCCCCAACGTGCCCATTATGGCCCTTACGGCCACCGCTGACAAGATTACCCGCCACGACATCATCGAGCAGTTAAAACTGAAAGGTGCCCGTGAGTTCATTTCAAGTTTTGACCGTCCGAACCTGAGCCTCACCGTCAAGCGCGGCTTCCGTGATGCTGAGAAGATGAACTACATCCTGAACTTCATCAAGGCCCGTCCTTACGATGCGGGCATCATCTACTGCCTGAGCCGGAAGACAACAGAGAAGGTGGCGCGCACACTGAGGTCCAAGGGCATCAACGCCCTCCCCTATCACGCTGGCCTGACCAACCAGGAGCGCAACGAGACACAGGAGAAGTTCAAGAACGACGACCTGCTGGTGGTCTGTGCCACCATTGCCTTCGGCATGGGCATTGACAAGAGCAACGTCCGCTGGGTGATTCATTTCAACATGCCTAAGAGCATCGAAAGCTTCTATCAGGAGATTGGGCGTGCAGGGCGCGACGGAGCGCCTGCCGACACCGTGCTGTTCTATTCCATCGCCGACATCATCCAGCTGACGGAGTTTGCCAAGGCCAGCGGTCAGCAAGACGTCAATATGGACAAGCTGAAGCGCATGAGGGAGTACGCCGAGTCGGGCGTCTGTCGCCGGCGTATCCTGCTGAGCTACTTCAACGAACAGACCGACCACGACTGCGGCAACTGCGACGTATGCCAGAATCCGCCGCAACGGTTCGACGGCACGAAATACGTCCAGATGGCGCTCAGTGCCATGAAGCGTACGGAGGAGCAGGCACGCCTGTCGACCATCACCGAGATACTGAAGGGCATGAACTCGTCGACCGTCGTCAAGAAGGGCTACAACCAGTTGAAGACCTTTGGCGTGGGGCGCGATCTGAGTGTTCAGGACTGGAACGACTATCTGCTACAGATGATGCAGATGGGGTTCTTCGAGATTGTCTACAACGAAGGCCGCCGCACGGTGGTCACACCGTTGGGCGAGGATGTGCTCTATGGCCGCAAGCAGGCCGCCCTGTGCGTCATCGACCGTAGCGTCAAGGAGGAGCCTCGCCGACGCCGACAGCGCCTGACGTTAGAGATTCCCACCATCACCATCCCGGGAATGCCCCCGACAACGGGTATCGAAGACCCGAAGCTGTTCGATGCCCTGCGTACCTTGCGCCGCCAGTGTGCCGAGGAAGAGGGTTTCCCGCCCTACATCGTGTTCAGCGACAAGGTGCTCCATGCCTTAGCCACACAGAAGCCTGTCACCGTCGAACAGTTTGGCTTTATACCCGGCGTCGGCGACCATAAACGCCAGAAATATGGTTCTCGCTTCATTGCCCTGATTAAGAAATTTGTCTGACAAAAGCAAAAATCACCTATTTCTTACGCGCGAATCATTTTTTTTTCGTACCTTTGCACGATTAAAAGCAAAAAAGGAAAGAAAACTAAATGAAACAGACAGCCATTCTGCTTCTGCATTGTCCTGACCAGCAGGGCATTATCACAGAAGTAACGAAGTTCATCACCGACAACAAGGGCAACATTGTGTACCTCGACCAATACGTGGACAAGCTCGACGGGATGTTCTTCATGCGCATTGAATGGGAGCTGGAGGGCTTCCTCATTCCACGCGACAAAATCTACGAATATATCACTACGCTCTATGCCCAGCGCTACAAGATGAAGTTCTCGCTCTACTACAGCGACAAGAAGCCGAGGATGGCTATCTTTGTCTCAAAGATGAGCCACTGCCTCTACGACCTGCTGGCGCGCTGGAAGGCCGGCGAGTTTGCCTGCGAGATTCCCTGCATCGTCTCTAACCATGAGGACCTGCGCTACGTCGCTGAGCAGTTCGGCATTCCCTACTACGTGTGGAGCATCAAGAAGGACCATTCGAACAAGGCCGAGGTTGAGCAGGCCGAGATGGAACTGCTGAAGAAGCTCGACATCTCGTTCATCGTCCTGGCCCGTTACATGCAGATCATCTCCGACGAGATGATAGCCGAGTATCCGCACCACATCATCAACATCCACCACTCGTTCCTGCCAGCCTTCGTCGGTGCCAAGCCCTACCATCAGGCCTGGGAGCGCGGCGTGAAGATTATCGGTGCCACGAGCCACTACGTGACGGCTGAGCTGGACGCTGGTCCCATCATCGAACAGGACGTGACGCGCATCACCCATAAGGACACGCCTGAGAGCCTCGTTCTGAAGGGCAAGGACCTGGAGAAGATTGTGCTGAGTCACGCTGTTCAGAAGCACATAGAGCGCAAGATACTGACATACAAGAACAAGACAATCATCTTTAGCTAAATGAACGTAGCAATCGTAAAATACAACGCGGGAAACATCTACTCGGTGGTGAACGCCCTGAAGCGGTTAGGTTTTGAGCCGCTGCTGACTGACGATGCCGAGCAGCTGCAGAAGGCCGACCGCGTGCTGTTTCCCGGACAGGGCGAGGCCCGTGGGGCAATGGAGTACCTGAAGGCCCGCCGCCTCGACGAGGTAATCCGCTCGCTTCGGCAGCCCGTACTGGGCATCTGCGTCGGTCAGCAACTGCTGTGCCGCCATTCCGAGGAGGGCGACGTCGACTGTATCGGTGTGTTCGATGCCGAGGTCAAGCGTTTCCAGCCCCAGCAGCACGAGGACAAAGTGCCGTGCATGGGTTGGAACCAGCTCTACGACACCAAGTCGCCGCTGATGCAGGGCATCGAGGGCGGCTACGTCTACTTCGTACATTCCTTCTATGTACCCCTGTGCGTTGAGACCATCGCCACGGCCGACTACATTCAGCCCTACTCTACGCCTGCCAGTTCCACCCCGAGAAGAGCGGCCGCGTGGGCGAGCAAATCATCAAAAACTTCTTAGCCCTATGATAGAACTGATTCCCGCCATTGACATTATCGAAGGCCAGTGCGTCAGACTGACCAAGGGCGACTACGACAGTAAGACCGTCTACCGCGACTCCCCAGCTGAAGTGGCCAAGGAGTTCGAGCAGTCAGGCTTCAAGCGGCTGCACGTCGTCGACCTCGACGGCGCCAAGTCGAAGCACATCGTGAACAGTACTGTGCTCAGCCGTATCACGGCTGAGACCCAGCTCATCGTTGACTTCGGCGGCGGCATCAAGACCGACGAGGACATTGAGAAAGCCTTCGAGGCTGGAGCCAGTATGGTGACCGTCGGTTCGATAGCCGTCACCCGGCCCGAGCTGTTTATGGGCTGGCTCGACAAATACGGTGCCGACCGCATGATTCTCGGTGCCGATGTGCGCAACGGCAAGATCAGCATCAACGGCTGGAAGAAGGACTCTACCGAAGACCTGCTGCCCTTCCTCAAGAAATACATCGACGCCGGCGTCAGGAACGTGCTCTGCACGGAGATATCAAAGGACGGAACGCTTCAAGGTCCCGCCATCGGACTCTACAAGGACGTGATGACGGCCTACCCGCAGCTGCACCTCATAGCCAGCGGCGGCGTCTCATCTATCGACGACATCCGCGCCCTCGACGCGGCAGGCATACCTGCCGTCGTCTTCGGCAAAGCTATCTACGAAGGTAAAATCAACTTGAAAGAATTATGGGACTCGCAAAACGCATAATACCCTGTTTAGACGTGAAGGACGGCGAGACCGTCAAGGGCACGAACTTCGTCAACCTGCGTTCCGCTGGCGACCCTGTGGAGTTGGGCAAAGCCTACTCTGACCAAGGTGCCGACGAGTTGTGCTTCTTAGACATCACAGCGAGCTTTGAGGGCCGCAAGACCTTTACCGAGATGGTGACCCGTGTGGCTGCTGAAATCAACATACCCTTCACCGTCGGCGGCGGCATCAACGAACTGGCCGACGTGGAGCGTCTGCTCTACGCCGGAGCCGACAAGGTGAGCGTCAATAGCGCTGCCATCCGTCGCCCTGAGCTTATCGACGAAATAGCCGGTCGGTTCGGCAGTCAGGTGTGCGTCTGTGCCATCGATGCCCGACTCGACGAGGATGGCATTCCCGCTGGCGCGCCTACCCGTAGCCTTTGGCACTGCTACCTGAAGGGTGGCCGCGAGCGTACGGAGCGCGGGCTCTTCGAGTGGGCACACGAGGCCCAGGAGCGTGGTGCCGGCGAGATACTCTTCACGTCGATGAACCACGACGGCGTGAAGGAAGGCTATGCCAACGAGGCTCTGCGCGAGCTGGCTGATAATCTGTCGATACCCATCATTGCCAGTGGCGGAGCCGGTTGTAAAGAGCACTTCCGCGACGCCTTTACGCTTGGTCACGCCGACGCTGCCCTGGCTGCCAGCGTCTTCCACTTCGGCGAGATTCCGATACCCGAACTGAAACAATATTTAAAGAACGAAGGAATAAACGTAAGATTATGAAAATAGACTTTGACAAGTGCGGCGGTCTCGTACCTGCCATCATCCAGGACGCTAAGACGAAGAACGTCCTGATGTTAGGATATATGAACAAGGAGGCCTACGACAAGACCGTGAAGACGAAGAAGGTCACCTTCTGGAGCCGCTCGCGCAACTGTCTGTGGACGAAGGGCGAGACCAGCGGCAACTTCCTGAACCTCGTCGACATCAAGATTGACTGCGACAACGACACGCTGCTGGTTCGCGCTATACCCGACGGCCCTACCTGCCACAAGGGCACCGACACCTGCTGGGGCGAGGACAACGAACAGAATCCGCTGCTCTTCCTCACCGAGCTTCAGGACTTCATCAACCGCCGCCACGAGGAGATGCCCGAGGGCTCTTACACCACCTCGCTCTTCAAGGACGGCATTAACCGCATGGCTCAGAAAGTGGGCGAAGAAGCACTTGAAGCCGTCATCGAAGCCACCAACGGCTCTAACGAGAAATTGGTCTACGAGGTCAGCGACATGATGTACCACCTCATCGTACTGCTCACCAGCAAGGGCCTGCGCATTGAGGACGTCGCCGCCGAACTGGCCAAGCGTCACGACCCCAACTGGGACAAGAAGCGCCGCGCCGCCAAGGCTGCTGGCACAATGGAATAAATAGTAAACCGAAAATCGTAAATCGTAAATCCCATGGTGCTGATAAATTATAAGAACGTCAACGTCTACCATAAGGACGGCGACACCGTGCTCCGCAATGTGGACTTTCACGTTGAAGATGGCGAATTCGTCTATCTTATCGGAAAGGTTGGCTCAGGCAAGAGTTCGCTGCTGAAGACCATCTACGGTGAAATGGACATCGACGAGGCCGACGAAGCCACCGTCCTCGAGTACGACCTGCTGACCATCCGCCGCAAGCAGGTACAGGACTTGCGAAAGAAGATGGGCATAATCTTCCAGGACCTGCAGCTGCTCAGCGACCGCAGCGTCTACCGTAACCTGCGCTTCGTCATGAAGGCGACGGGCTGGAGAGACAAGGAGCGTATCAACAACCGCATTGACGAGGTGCTCGAACAGGTAGGCATGGCCGACAAGAAAGACCGCATGCCCCACGAGCTGTCGGGCGGCGAGCAGCAGCGCATCAGCATTGCCCGTGCTCTCTTGAACGCGCCTGAGCTCATCGTTGCCGACGAGCCCACCGCCAACCTCGACTATGAGACGGCCGACACCATCATCCAGCTGCTGCGCGAGATCTCGCTTCGAGGCACCGCCGTCATCCTGACCACCCACAACCGCACGCTGCTGAACAAGTATCCCGGCATTGTCTACCGCTGTAGCGACGAGCGGCTGGAGGAAGTCACCAACGACTTCAACCAGATGCAGTTATCGGAAGAAGAACTGAAGGATTGATAAAAGGTAAAAAAGTAAAAAGGTAAAAAAGTAAAAAGATAAAAACATATTGATTATGAAAGTAATGAAATTCGGCGGCACCTCTGTAGGCACGCCACAAAGAATGAAGGAAGTAACGCAGCTCGTCGTCAAGTCGGGCGAGCCTGTTTTCGTCGTACTCTCGGCCATGTCGGGAACAACCAATTCGCTGGTCGAAATCTCTGACTACCTCTACAAGAAGAACGCCGACGGCGCCAACGAGGTCATCAACCGTCTGGAGGCCAAGTACATGAAGCACGTCGAGGAACTCTACACCCAGGACGAAACGAAGCAGACCACACGCGACTTCCTGAAGGAGGAGTTCAATTTTCTCCGCTCGTTCACCAAGGAGATTTTCACGTCGTTCGAGGAGAAGGCCATCGTGGCCCAGGGCGAGATGATGTCTACCAACATGGTGGTGAACTACATGAAGGAGCAGGGCATCAAGGCCGTGCTGCTCAACGCCCTTGACTTCATGCGCACCGACAAGAATGCCGAGCCCGACCCCGTCTATATCAAGGAGAAGCTGCAGGCCGTCATGCAGGAGAACGAGGGCCAGCAGGTCTACGTCACCCAGGGCTTCATCTGCCGCAATGCCTACGGCGAGGTCGACAACCTGCAGCGCGGCGGCTCCGACTACACCGCCTCGCTCATAGGAGCTGCTCTGAACGCCGAGGAGATTCAGATTTGGACCGACATCGACGGCATGCACAACAACGACCCGCGTGTGGTCGACAAGACGCAGCCCGTCCACCAGCTGCAGTTCGAAGAGGCTGCCGAGCTGGCCTACTTCGGTGCCAAGATTCTGCACCCGACGTGTGTGCAGCCCGCCAAGTACGCCGGCATCCCCGTCCGCCTGCTGAACACGATGGACCCCGATGCCGAGGGCACCACCATCTCCAACCAGACGGAGTACGGCAAGATCAAGGCCGTCGCCGCCAAGGACAACATCATCGCCATCAAGATCAAGTCGAGCCGCATGCTCCTGGCCACTGGCTTCCTGCGGAAGGTGTTCGAGATTTTCGAGTCCTACCAGACGCCCATCGATATGGTCTGCACGTCAGAGGTCGGTGTCTCGATGTCTATCGATAATAGTGCCCACCTTGGAGAGATTGTCGACGAGCTGAAGAAGTACGGCACCGTCACCGTCGACACCGGCATGTGCATCATCTGCGTTGTCGGCGACCTCGACTGGTCGAACATCGGCTTCGAGACGCGCGTCATGGATGCCCTGAAGAACATCCCCGTGCGCATGATCAGCTACGGCGGTTCCAACTACAACATCTCATTCCTCATCAAGGAGGAGGACAAGCGCCGCGCCCTGCAGAGCCTAAGCGACAACCTGTTTAATTCTTAATTTGACAGATGAAAGGTAAATTCCCCGTAGAGCGGTTCCAGCAAATCCAGACACCGTTCTACTACTACGACACAGAACTGCTCAGACAGACACTACGCGCCATCAACGCCGAGACCAGCCGCCACGAGGGATGGCACGT
The DNA here is from genome assembly GCA_902800435.1 of uncultured Prevotellaceae bacterium. The sequence continues at coordinate 8,509 of CADCEQ010000052.1, forward strand.
CCACTACGCCGTCAAGGCCAACGTCAACCCACGCCTGCTCACCATCATCCGTGAGGCAGGCCTGGGTGCCGATTGTGTCAGCGGCGGCGAGATTGAGGCCTGCGTCAAGGCTGGCTTCCCCGGCTCGAAGATTGTCTTCGCCGGTGTTGGCAAGGCCGACTGGGAAATCAACATCGGGCTCGACCGCGACATCTTCTGCTTCAACGTCGAGAGCATCCCCGAGCTCGAGGTCATCAACGAACTGGCTGCCGCCAAGGGCAAGGTGGCCCGCGTGGCCTTCCGACTGAACCCCAACGTAGGTGCCCACACCCACGCCAACATCACCACCGGACTGGCCGAGAATAAGTTCGGCATCGCCATGCGCGACATGGTGCCCGTCATTGAGCACGCCAGCCAGCTGAAGAACGTCCAAGTTGTCGGGCTCCACTTCCACATCGGCAGTCAGATTCTCGACATGGGCGACTTTCAGGCTCTCTGCAATCGCATCAACGAACTGCAGGACGAGCTCGAGCGTCACCGCATCCGCGTGGAGCACATCAACGTCGGCGGCGGTCTCGGCGTAGACTACGAGCACCCTAACCGTGTATCTATCCCTGACTTCAAGGCCTACTTCGATACCTACGCCAAGAAGCTGAAGCTGCGCCCAGGCCAGACGCTCCACTTTGAGTTAGGCCGCGCCGTCGTCGCACAATGCGGCACGCTCCTCACGCGTACCTTATATATTAAAAAAGGAGCCGTCAAACAGTTCGCCATCGTCGATGCTGGCTTCACCGACCTCATACGTCCTGCCCTCTATCAGGCCTACCACAAGATTGAGAATATTAGCAGCGACGAGCCGACAGAAGCCTACGACGTCGTCGGCCCCATCTGCGAGTCGACCGACGTTTTTGCAAAGCAGGTCGACCTCAACCGCACCAAGCGCGGCGACCTCCTGGCTATCCGCTCTGCCGGTGCCTACGGCGAGATTATGGCCTCGCAGTACAATTGCCGCCGACTGCCCCTGGCCTACACCAGCGACGAGTTCTAAATGGCTGTCATCGAGATAACATCCCTGTCGCATCCCGGCGTCGAGGTGTTCAGCACCTTGACCGAGGCACAGCTGCGCAACCGCCTTGAACCCGCCAAGGGCATCTTCATTGCCGAGAGCCCGAAGGTCATCAACGTGGCGCTCGATGCCGGCTACCAGCCCACTGCACTTCTATGCGAGCGTCGTCACATCGAGGGCGACGCTCGCAGCATCATTCAGCGCTGCGGCGATATTCCCGTCTACACTGGTGAGAGACAACTCCTCGAGCAGCTGACGGGCTACACCCTGACGCGCGGCGTTCTCTGCGCCATGCGCCGGCCGTCGCCACAGCCCGTTGCCGACGTCTGCCGCGATGCCCGCCGTGTGGTGGTCATCGACGGCGTGGTCGACACCACCAACATCGGCGCTATCTTCCGCTCGGCGGCCGCCCTGGGCATCGATGCCGTGCTGCTCACCCGATCGTCGTGCGACCCGCTCAACCGTCGTGCTGTGCGCGTCTCTATGGGCAGCGTCTTCCTTGTTCCCTGGACGTGGCTCGATGCCCCCATAAGCAGTCTCAACGACTTAGGATTCAAGACTGCCGCCATGGCCCTCACCGACGACAGCATTCCCCTCGATGCTCCCCAGCTGAAAACCATTCCCCGCCTGGCCATCATCATGGGCACTGAGGGGGATGGTCTCTCCCCTGCTACCATTCAGTCTGCCGACTACGTTGTGCGTATCCCGATGTCCCATCACGTCGACTCCCTCAACGTCGCTGCCGCCTCAGCCGTCGCTTTCTGGGAACTTAGAGCGTGACGAGGGAAAGGGACAAAACGGGGACAAAGGGACAGGGACATTAAGGTTTTTATTTTTCCCATTTCAAGACATTAGAGCAAAGTACACGATAGACAAGGAAGGACAACCAGATTTGAATATCTAATTATAGTACTATATTATTTATATATTATATATATTATAATATATATAATATATAAAAATTCCCCTTCTAAAATTTGCAGGAACCTTAATGTCCCTGTCCCTTTGTCCCCGATTTGTCTCGTAGCACTACACGAAAACGAGGTGGCGCTACACGAAAACGAGGTGGCCCCTCAGCCCCATAAAGAAACGCACGGCATCTGACAATTGCAGATACCGTGCATTAATTATATAGGTGGGACGTTATTAGTCGAGGCCGAAGAGGGTTTTGAGACCGCCGTCGACACCTGAGAAGCCCATGAAGGCGAGGGAGAGGAGACCAGCTGAGAGCATGACGATGGCCATGCCCTGCATGCCCTTGGGAATGCGCACCAGCTCCAACTGCTCGCGCATGCCGGCAAAGACGACGAGGGCGAGACCGAAGCCGACAGCCGTTGAGAAGGCGTAGACGACGGACTGCAGCAGCGAGAAGTCCTTCTGGATGACAAGGATGGCCACACCGAGGACTGCGCAGTTGGTGGTGATGAGGGGCAGGAAAATGCCGAGGGCCTGATAGAGTGCGGGCGACACCTTCTTGAGCACAATCTCGACCATCTGCACCAGCGAGGCGATGACGAGGATGAAGGCGATGGTCTGCAGATACTGCAGGCCGAAGGGGTCGAGCACGTAGCGCTGCACGAGCCATGTAACGATGGTAGCCAGCGTGAGCACAAAGGCTACGGCTGCCGACATGCCGAGCGAGGTGTCAATCTTCTTCGAGACACCAAGGAACGGACAGATGCCGAGGAACTGTGACAACACAATGTTGTTCACGAAGATGGCAGAGATAAATATCAGGATGTATTCCATAACTTAGTTCCTTATTTTGTTGACAATAGCGATGAGGAAGCCGAGGGTGATGAAGGCACCCGGAGGCAGGACGAAGAGCAGGATGTTGTAGGTCTCGGGCAGCAGGGTCAGTCCGAAGATGCTGCCACTGCCCAACAGCTCGCGGCAGATGCCGAGAAGCGTCAGTCCGAGCGTGAAACCCAGTCCGATGCCGATACCGTCGAAGAGCGAGGCTACAGGCGACTGCTTGGCGGCAAAGGCCTCAGCACGACCGAGAATGACGCAGTTGACGACAATCAGCGGGATGAAGAGTCCGAGGGCCGCGTCGACATCGGGCAGGAAGGCCTTGATGACCAGCTGCAGCATCGTGACGAAGGCGGCGATGACGACGATGAACACGGGGATTCGCACCTTATCGGGCGTGACCGACTTCAGGCACGAGATGACGACGTTGGTGCAGATGAGCACGGCCATCGTGGCCAGTCCCATCGACAGTCCGTTCAGGGCCGACGTGGTGGTGGCCAGCGTGGGACACATACCGAGCATCAGGACGAACGTGGGGTTCTCCTTGACGATGCCGTTCTTTACAATATTAATATAATTCATACCTTTTTCGTTTTAACCTCGAATTTCACGAATTGCACGAATTGGCTACGCATGATCAATTAGTAAAATTAGTGTAATTAGTGGTCGTTATTTATTTGTTTGCTTTGTGGCTCCCGACTCAGCATCTGGGGCGGGCGTAGCCTTGTAGGCGTTATAGGCATTGTTGACGGCCAGCAGGAAGGCGCGGCTGGTGATGGTCGAGGCGGTGATGGCGTCAACCTGTCCGCCGTCCTTCGAGACGGTCAGCGGCTCAGCGGGCGTCTTGCCGATGATGTCGCCCTTCTCGCCGCGCTGGAACCACTTGTCGGCCTTGGCACCGAGTCCCGGCGTCTCAGCATGCTCGAGCAGCGTGTAGCCGAGAATCTTGCCGTCGGGGTCGAAGCCTACGAGCACCTTCAGATTGCCGCCGAAGCCGCCGGTGGTCGACTCAACAGCGGCACCAAGGTCGCGGCCCTGGGCATCCTTGGCCTGATAGAGAATAAAGGTTAGCTCCTTGCCCTTGGCGTCGGTCTGGCGGACGGTGTCGGTCTGGGCGACAACGATGTTGTCGCATAGAAGGACAGACTGGATGCCGGCGGCGAGGGCCTTTTCCTTCTGCTGGGCGATGGGGCCTTCGGTCAAGTGGTTGACGAAGGCCAGGATGGCACCCATGACGACGGCGACACCCGTGAGCACCAGAGCCATATTCAGTAGTGTAGATTCAAGTTTCTTCACCATAGGGATTTTCGATTTACTGATTTTCGATTTACGATTTAGTTGGGACTTCGCCGAAGCGCTTGGGTTTCACGTAGTTGTTGATGAGCGGCGTAAAGGCGTTCATGATGAGAATGGCGAACGACATGCCCTCAGGATAGGCGCCCCAGTTGCGGATGATGACCGTCAGCAGACCGATGCAGACGCCGTAGATAAGCTGTCCGCGCGGAGTCATGGGCGACGTAACGTAGTCGGTAGCCATGAAGATGGCTCCGAGCATCAGACCGCCAGAGAGGACGACGCTGACAGGGTCGGCATAAGCAGGACTGGCCAGATGGAGCAGTCCGGCGAAGACGAACACCGTAGCGATGATTGAGACGGGGATGTGCCACGTGATGATTTTGCGCCACAGCATGAAGGCCAGGCCGAGCAGCAGCGCCAAGGCGCAGATCTCGCCCATAGCGCCGGCCCCGTCGGGATGGTTGCCGAGCAGAAGGCTCAGCGAGTCGGGCAGGCGGTCGAGCACCGAGGCATCGCCACTCTTGATGGCTTCCTTCATGATGGCCAGCGGCGTGGCCCCCGTCTCGGCGTCAAGATAGCTCGTGAGCTGGCCAACCTTCGGCCAAGTGGTCATCTGTGCAGGGAAGGCCACAAGCAAGGCGGCACGTCCGACGAGTGCTGGGTTGAAGATGTTGTTGCCCAGACCGCCAAACGGCATCTTAGCTACGCCGATGGCAAACAGCGCACCGATGATGATAATCCATACGGTCAGGTTCGACGGCAGGTTGAAGGCAAGGAGCAGACCTGTAAGGGCGGCTGAGCCATCCATTACCGTAGAGCGCTCTTGCTTCAGGACATACTTGCTGATGGCCCACTCCAACAGGACGCAGGCAGCCACACTCGTTGCCGTCACGACAACGGAACCCAGGCCGAAGAAGTAGAACGACACGAGCAGAGCGGGCAGCAGGGCGATGATGACGCCGTACATGTTGCGCTCGACGGTGTCGGTGCCGTGGGCGTGTGGTGATAATGATACAACTAATTTTCCCATCTATATATTTACGATTTACAGATTTTCGAATTTCGATTTATTTCTTTGCAGCACGACTGCGGATGATGCCCATGACGGTCTGCTTGCCCTGACGGATGTTGTCGAGCAGCGGACGGTGGGCAGGACAGGTGAACTGACAGGAGCCGCACTCAATGCACGAGGTGATGTCCTCACGCTCGGCACGCTCCCAGTTCTTCACCTCCGAGAGCTTGGCCAGCAGGTAAGGCTCAAGGCCCATCGGACAGGCGCCGACGCACTTGGCACAGCGGATGCAGGGCAGCGGCTCGCTGCGGCGGGCATCGTCGCCAGAGAGGATGGTCACGGAGTTCGTGCCCTTGCAGACGGGCACCTCGTCGGTGGTCAGTGCCTTGCCCATCATCGGACCGCCGGCCAGCAGCTTGTTGTCGCCGTCGGGCATACCGCCACAGACCTCGATGAGGTCCTTCATTGGCGTACCCATGCGGACGAGGAAGTTGCCGGGATTGGCCAGGCGCTTGCCCGTAACGGTGGTATAGCGCTCGAACAGCGGCTTGTGCTTCATCACGGCCTCGTAGACGGCGTAGGCCGTTCCGACGTTCTGGACGATGGCACCTACGTTGACGGGGATGGCGGGCGGAGCAGGCACCTGGCGGTTGATGACGGCATCGACGAGCTGCTTCTCGCCGCCCTGCGGGTAGCGCTGCTTCAGGGGGACTACTTCGACGTGGTACGTCGAAGCACCGAACTTCTCGGCGCACTTCTTGGTGAGCAGGTCGATGGCGGCGGGCTTGTTGGTCTCGATGCCGATGTAGCCCTTGCTGACCTTGGTGGCCTTCATGAGCAGTTCGAGGCCCACGAGAATCTCGTCGGGATGCTCCATCATCAGACGGTAGTCGGCGGTGATGTAAGGCTCACACTCCACGGCGTTGATGATGACGCACTCGGCCTTGGCCGTCGGCGGCGGGGTGAGCTTGATAAACGTGGGGAAGCCGGCACCGCCCATACCCGTAATGCCTGCCGTCTTCACGCGGTTGATGATTTCCTCGGGAGTCAGTTCGGGGTGGTCGCCGACGGTCTCTAACTTGTCAGAGCGGTCGATGCTCTCCTCCCACTCGTCGCCTTCCACATTAATAATAATGGCGGGCTTGCGGTAGCCAGTGGCATCGACAACGGTGTCAATCTTAAAGACGGTACCGCTGACGCTGCTGTAGATGGGCGCCGACACGAAGCTGCCTGCCTCGGCAATGAGCGTACCGACTTTCACCTTGTCGCCCTTCTGCACAACAGGTGAGGCTGGAGCACCAATGTGCTGGCTCAGCGGGAAGATGGCCTGCTTGGGCAGTGGGGCTGTCTTCGTGGCCACCTCATGGGTCAGCTTGTTCTCATCAGGGTGGATGCCACCTATACTGAATGTCTTGATATTCATACTGTTGCCTCCTTTCCTTCTACTTTTGGTTCTGCGGGTTTCGGAGCGGGGAAGTTGACGGCGACGATGGCGTGGGTCGGACAGACTGACACGCACTTACGGCACAGACGACACTTCGCAGGGTCGATGTACGAGCAGTTGTTGCCAACAGTGATGGCACCAAACGGGCACTCGCGCTCGCACTTGCTGCAGCCGATGCACGACACCTTGCAGGCCTTCATGGCAACAGCGCCCTTGTCCTTGCTGACGCAGCTGACGTACACTCTCCTACCCTTCGGACCCTTCTTGCGCAGTTCGATGATGCTTCGCGGACAAGCCTTCACACAGGCGCCACAGGCCACGCAACGCTCCTCGTCGACCTCGGCAATGCCGGTCTCAGGGTTGATGTGGATGGCGTCAAACTGGCAGGCCTCCACACAGTCGCCACAGCCCAGGCAGCCATAGCCGCAAGCCGTCTCGCCAGCGCAGCAGGCGTTCATGGCTGCACAGGTGCGCAGACCGGCATACTCGGCAATACGGGGCCGGTTCTCACAAGTGCCATTACAGCGCACCACGGCCACCTTCGGTTCGCCGTTGGCAATGGCCATACCGAGCAGGTCGGCCACTCGCCCCATGACGTCGGCACCGCCAACGGGACAGTTCAGTCCCTCGATGGAGCCGGCATCGGCACCCTTGACGAGTGCATCGGCCATACCCCCACAGCCGGCAAAGCCACAGCCGCCGCAGTTGGCACCAGGCAGCAGCTCGTTGACCTGCGCAATGCGAGGATCTTCGTAGACAGCGAATTTCTTGGAGGCGGCAAACAGCACGAGGGCTGCCACGAGACCGATGGCTCCAAGGACAATCACTGCAATCAACATGAAATTCATACCTTTTTTCTTATTTATTTAGTTCTTCTATCTCAAACGAAACGCGGCGGCCAATCTGCCCGCGCAGCAGCCACAGCACAGCATAGTAAGGCACCAAGGCGCCCAAACCGGTTAACGCCGCCGTGCCCTCGCTGCCCGTCAGACGGAGCACCACGACAAGCACCACCACAAGGATGAGCAGCGGCAAGCCGAAGCCCAACAGTACGGCGCGGACAGCCACCTGCTGCGAAGCCGTAACCACCACTTCCTGCCCGGGGCGGTAGGCTGCAACGTTGTTGCAGCATACAGAGACAAGCTTCTCTTTCGACTCCGAAGCGTGACAGTAGCCCGCCACCTTGCAGGCAGCACAAGCCGACTGCTGAAGGATGCGCACCTTGACGACTCCCTCAGCAATGCTGTCGATAACCCCCGAATGTCTTATCTTGTCGTTCATTAACCTGTGAAACAAGTAAAGTAGTAGTTTGCGACTGCAAAGGTACAAAAAAAAAGACAAATGAGGAGTGAGAAACAAGAAATAATAAAAAAAATAATCGTAATCGTTTGCAGATACAAATCTTTTTTATACTTTTGTCGGCAAATAGAGAAAGACGTTATGAAAGCTACAGAACAAACGCTACAACAAATTGGACGTGCTATCCGCAAGATAGCAGAGAAATTCCCTTCTAAAGAGGATGCCTCACTAATGACCGACATCCACATCCGCGTCACCCAGGAAACGGGCGAACTGACCGCGTTCGACGACGACGACAACGAGATTACGCGCTGCGTCGTTGAGCAGTGGATCGACAACAAGGACGACGACTTCTACGAGCAGATTGCCAGCATCATCCGCCGGGTCATCGACAAGCAGAAGGCTCAGGTCGAGAACATGGGACTGCTGAAGCCCTACGCCTTCGTACTGGAGGACGACGACAAGGAGCCTGCCGGCGAACTGTATGTGGTCGACGACGACACGGTCATCATCGACACAGAGCTGATGGCCGACCTCGACAAGGACCTGGACGACTTCTTCGACAAACTGCTGAAGGAGGATTAGCCGACAGTTTTCACCTTATTTATTTACAGACCGTCAATCCCTTCGGCATACATCGACAGGGACTGGTCGTCGCGCTCGTCATCGCCCATCTCGATATACGGATGAGCGTCAGGACGCATCATGTTGACACCCATGCGGTTCATGTGCTGGTTGGCAAACGTCATCTCAGCACCAAACAGGCAGATGGTCCACGAAATCTGCACCCAGAGCATGAACAGCGGCAAGGCGGCAAACGAGCCGTAGATGGCGTTGTAGCCCGTCACCCACAACTGCGAGTGGACGTAGAACAGCTGCAGCCACTGAATGCCCACGCCGGCAATGATGCCCGGCACTATGGCACAACGCCACTCCACGTGGGTGTTGGGCATTGAGACATACAGGCCAATGAAGAGCAGCGACAGCAGTACGTAGGGCAGGAAGCCGAGCAGATGGCGCAGCGCCGAGCCGAGCATCAGCACGTCGGGCATGCTGCTCACCAACGTAGTCAGCACAACCGAGCAGCCCGTCGTGACGACAATAAAGATGGGGAACAGGAAGAACGCCGCCAGATAGTTGGTAAACGAGCGGTAGAGCGAGCGCGAGCTGCTCACCTGCCAAATCTCGTTGAAAGTCTCCTCAATATTGTTCACCAGCATCAGCACCGTATAAAGCATGAATACCAATCCGATGCCTAAGAACAGGCCGCTCTTGGTGTGGACGAGGTAACTGTTCACCCACTCGATGATGATGTCGGCGGCCTGCGGTTGTGAAGCGAGAATATCGCGGAACCACACCTCTATATATTTGCTGAAGCCGAAGCCCCGCGCTATGGCAAAGACCACAGCCAGAATGGGTACAATGGCCAACAACGTGGAATAGGTCAAGGCCGATGCCTTGGCCATCACCCGCTTGGCCGTAAAGAACTTGATGGTCAGCGCGAGCGTCTTATACACACGATGCAACAGCTTCTTCACCCTTCACTCTTCACTTCTCACTATTCACTTCAAAAGCGGAAAGCACTGCCCCTGTAAGCCGGGTTCTGTACTGACAGCAAGTGCCAGCGTCTGTCATATATCTAATCCGTAAGTCACCCCACGGCTTTAGCATTCTACCCTCCACCGCGTACCTACAGGTCACTCGGACGGACAGCCCTCAGACGGTGGTATACATGAACTTGCAGCCCCCAGATGGCACAGCACGACTGTCACCAGCCGCCTGGTGGTCTCTTACACCACCTTCTCACCCTTACCTTCCGAAGAAGGCGGTCGTTCTCTTCTGCCATATCCAGCCGTCGCCGACTGCTTGCACTTTCACAAGTGGGGCGTCCTGCGCTGCCCGGACTTTCCTCTCGTGCCATAAAGACACCAGCGACAGACCGTGACAGTGCTTTCCGAGTGCAAAGGTAATACAAAAAGCGCAAATAGCCAAGAAATTTCAGGAAAAGCCGACGGATGATTACAAATAAAGAATCAAAAGTACCAGAAACTCTTAATTTTGTCAATATTTTAAGGTTCTGACTGTTAATCGCAAAGCAGCGTTAACAAGCGGCGCGAAATTGTTAAATTGGGACAAATAATCACGACAATTTGTCAGTTTCTTAAACTTTGCGCGTAATTTTGCAGTCAGAAAACAGGAAACGACAATTTTAAAATCAAACAAATATGGATATGAAAAAAGTAATCAACATCGCAGTCCCGACATCAGCACTCGTAGCTGTTGTCTTCTCAGTCGTAGCATTTAGCAAAACCAATGCTGCCACTTCGCCCGAACAAGTACCCACCCCCGCCGTGACAGCCCTGCCGGCAGGTCAGCCCGTTGACCTGACCTTTGCAGCCGAGAAGTCACTGCCCTCAGTGGTCTACATCAAGAACACGCAGAACTCAAAGGTGCAGACCGTAGAGTACAGCGATCCGTTCGAGGACTTCTTCTCTGACCCCTTCGGAGGGTTCTTCGGACGCGGCCAGGGCAATGGCGGCCGTCGCCAGCGCCAGGTGCAGACACCGAAGCGCCAGGCAGCAGGCTCGGGTGTCATCATTTCGGCCGACGGCTATATTGTAACCAACAATCACGTGGTTGACGGTGCCGACGAGCTGACCGTGACACTGAACGACAACAAGGAGTACTCGGCACGCATCATTGGTGCCGATGCCACCACCGACCTGGCACTCGTCAAGATTGACGCCAAGCAGCTGCCGGCCATCGTCATCGCCAACTCCGACAATGTGAAGGTGGGCGAATGGGTGCTGGCCGTGGGCAACCCACTCGGACTGAACAACACCGTGACCGCCGGTATCGTTTCGGCCAAGGCCCGCAGCATGGGACAGGGCGTGTCATCAATGATTCAGACCGACGCTGCCATCAACCAAGGTAACTCGGGCGGCGCGCTGGTGAACACGCGCGGCGAACTGATTGGCATCAATGCCATGCTGGCATCGCCCAATGGCTCGAACATCGGCTACGGCTTCGCCATTCCTACCTCTATTATGAATAAGGTGGTGGCCGACCTGAAACAGTATGGCAACGTGCAGCGCGCCCTGATAGGCATCCAGGGTACCGACGTGAACGACTATGTAGACCGCGAGAAGGACAAGGGCAACGATGTCGACCTGGGCACAATGGAAGGCATCTATATAGCCAAGGTTGTTGAAGATGGTGCTGCCGCCGAGGCCGGACTGAAGGAGGGCGACGTCATCACTCACATCGACGGACAGAAGATCAAGTCGTTCGGCGAACTGCAGAACATCATCGCCCAAAAGCGTCCCGGCGACAAGATTACCATCAACTACCTGCGCGACAAGAAGAAGCAGACCGCTACGCTGACGCTGAAGAACGAGCAGGGCAGCACCAAAGTGGTGAAGAATGCCGACATCGACGTGCTCGGCGGACAGTTCCGCGCTCTCAGCAACCAGCAGAAGGAGCAGCTCAACATCGGCTACGGACTGGAAGTGCTGAAGGTGAACGGCGGCAAACTGAAGGATGCCGGCGTGCCGAAGGGCTTCATCATCCAGCGCATCAACGACAAGAGCGTGAAGTCTATCGAGGACCTGCAGGACATTGTCAAGGAAGCTTCCACATCGAAGGAGCCCGTGCTCTACATACAGGGCATCTACCCCACTGGCAAGAAAGGCTACTTCGCAGTACCGCTTCAGAACGACTAACAGCCGCTAAATATATTGAAAAAGGTGGAAAAGACAACTTTTTCACCTTTTTCTTTGGCAGTTTCATTTTTTTACCGTACCTTTGCCCAACGGCTTTAAACTCGACTACCAATGAGACAACTGAAAATCACGAAATCCATCACTAATCGGGAGAGTGAATCTCTCGAAAAATACTTACAGGAGATAGGCAAGGAAGAAATGATTTCCATTGAGGAAGAGGTGGAGCTGGCACAGCGGATTCGCAAGGGCGACCGCAAGGCCCTGGAGCGGCTGACGCGCGCCAACCTCCGCTTCGTAGTCTCGGTAGCCAAGCAGTACCAGAACCAGGGGCTCTCGCTCTC
>CADCEQ010000053.1:0-15243 GCA_902800435.1 uncultured Prevotellaceae bacterium
AGAGATTCTCTGTGTCTTTGCGTCTCTGTGTTCTAAAATAATTCTTCGTGTCCTCGTGTCTTTGTGTTCCGTTATAGAAAAAGTTACTTTGCGTTCCATTAAAAAGGGGCACGCTGTGACCTCCTATAGGTGTGGAGATTAACGCAATTTCCACACCAGATTCTCTTTTTTTACACACCTAATGGCGTAAACGTTTGGTGGTTTCAAAAATATATTTTATTTTTGCACCCGAAATTGAATTGATAGCCATATGCACTATCCATCATCCGAGGCGAATGCCTCTGAACAGAAAGAACAGCGCATACACTTGCGCCACAACCTGACACCCGCCGAGGCTTTGCTCTGGCGTGCGCTGAAGGGTCGTGGTGTCGGCGGGCTGAAGTTCCGCCGACAGCAGGGCATAGGCCCGTTCGTGCTCGACTTCTACTGTCCAGAGGCCCGTCTGTGTGTGGAACTCGACGGCAGTGCCCACGACTATCGCTACGACTACGATGAGCGGCGCACGGCCTACCTGACCCAACAGGGCATTCGTGTGATACGTTTCACCAACGACCAGGTGTTCACATGCCTCGAGGGTGTGGTCGCTCAGATCCTCCGCGCCGCCGCTCCCCACCCCTGTAGGGGCGGGGTGCCCGTAGGGCGGGGCGGGGACAGTAATCCCTCAGCCGCGACAGGGGCGTCACTTGCCCATGATGACGTTGACGATGGCATCGATCTCGGCCTGCGTCTTGCCGGCGGCGATGGCCTTCACGAGGTCGACGGCATTCACATCGCCGTCGCCGTTGATGTCGTTAGGATCGGAGTCCTCAGGCACGATCAGGGTGATGGACGTGATCAGGATGTCACCCTCGCTGAGCTTCAGCGTCAGGATCAGGTCTTCGTCGGTTAGGATATCGTATGTCTTGCCCGACTCGATGGTGATATCCTGCTCAGCAGCGCCCCGGGCTTTCGCCTGGGTCTCTTCTGCCGCCTGCAGCTCCACATCCCCAGCCTTACCCATGATGCGGGCTCCGCTATAACTGATGCTGAAGAAGGGCCTTGCGGCTTTGTCTCCGCGAGCCATGGCACGGACACCAGTCTCTGCTCGATTCACGCTGCCGCCTATACTTGCAAAAGTCACCGTTCCATCAGCCCAAGCATTTGAAGCCCAAGCATTTGAAGCCAAGGCGAGACCATTAGGAGATTCAGTCATTTGACAGCCATTGAAAGTTATTGTAGCTTCTGAAGACCCAAAAGCCATCACGGTATTATGGGTTTCAGAAATTCCTGCTTCTGTCTTAGTAGTAAAGATGAGATTGCTACCTTCTAAAGAAACACTGCCTTCGCCTTCGAAGGCTGTTCCGACCCTGTATTTGGAGCCCGTGATGGTTCCGACCGTATCACCGAAGTCATCGACGAGTGTCATTTTGCTGTTGGCTGAAATAGTCAAGGCGTTTGTGAAATTGATCTTCGTGGCATCCACATCTGCCCCGCTGAAGGTGAGGTTTGCCGGACGAGTCAGCAAAGCGCCACTTTTCTTCCACTCCACGTTTCCAAAGGTCAGCTTCTCGGCCTGGTTTTCCGTAACTTCAAAGATGGCTTCATCGACAGAAATCGGTTTAACAGTAATTATGATACATGCATCAATAGTCACCCCAGAAATTGGAGAGAAAGAGTATGAAAAAGATTTCTCATACGGGACTCCCTTTTCGTTGAGATCATTTTCGTAGGTCACTAGGAAAGTCTGGCCTGCTTCCATTTTATTGGCGTCATCAAAATTGAAGTGGTCAGCTTTCTTAATGGTGAAGGCCGTTGCGTTATCGGCAGCGTTGGCGAAGGTATAGTTCTGCCCGTAGTTGCCGTTGGCGGCGGCTTCTGAGCCGTTCACTGACAGCATGCCAGTAACAGCATAACTGCCTACTGCCGTTGCCGCTGGGTTGTCGAGGGCAAAATAATAAACATCATTCGCTCCCAGCTCCTCGCCGTCTACAAAGCCCGTGACGCTGCCCGTGAAGGTCGTCGGTGTCGCTTCTCCTCTTTTGATGGATACTTTGTCGGCCACTAATGTCAGGGCCTTGCGGCCGATGGTGAACGTCTTCGTGGCCGAACCGGTAAAGCTCGTGCTCGTGGCCTTTGCCGTCACGGTGACGGTGGGCGCGTTATCGGCAGTGGCCTCACCAGCGTTCTTGTTATTGCTGTAAGTCACGTCGAACTCGCTGGTAACGTCCGTCTCGCCGTCCTTCACGACGACCGCTGGCGTCTGTGACTGGCCGTTATAGACGAGGGTCGTACCGTCGCCTACGGTAATCCATTCAGGCTGGATGGCCGGGAGCTTGAATAGGAACAGCACGCTGTTGTACTGCTGCGGATCAATATTGTCCCAGCTGAAGCTGAAGCGGAGGTTTTCCGTGATGGCGTCGGCTCCGGGCTGGCGAATGACGCTGTAGGTCGTCACCTCGGTCGTCTCGTTGTAGTCCCGCTTCAGCTGAACATCGCGTTTGCCGTCGCCGTTCAGTTCGAGGAACAGCTCTTCGGTTTCTTCATCGTAGACGTAGTTGTCATCCAGACAATTAAGCAGCAGCCAGACCGACTCGGGGATCACCTGAGGCTTGGTGGTGGTCATGTTGAGGGTGTACTCCTCCTGATCGGCCAGCACGGCGGATACCGAAACGTTCTTGGCGGGCATGATGAACGTGCCGTCGCGAGTTTCTTTCATCGTGACGGTCACGCCCTCGGTCGCCGTGTACCGGCCCGTGAAGTATTTGCCCGACGGGATGATGACCTTGCTGTCGTCTTCCGGATCAAACGGACTGTAGCTTACGATCACCGTCTCGCCCACAGCGGCCTCGGTGATGGGATTGGTCTCCTCGTCGTAGAAACTGACGTAGTCGCCCGAGAGCTGATAGGTCCCAGACACCGGCGCCACAGCCTTTTCCATCGCCAGCGTGAGGGCTTTGCTCTGGCTTCTGGGATTGTCGAACAGGTAGGGGATCAGGTCGGCCTTGCCGTCGGTCAGCGTGCCGGCGTAAGGTTCGCCGTTCACAGTCAGCGTCTTGCCTTTAGGCACGACGATATAGGCATGCGGGCCAGAGAATACGCCGACTTTTCCGAACGCATATTGTGCGATGCTGGTCACGGTGTGGGGGAGCGTGACGTCCATGGTGCCAAGGAAGGTCTGCTCCCCACCGATGGTCGTGAGCTTGGTGCAGTTGCTCAGGTCGATGGAGGCCTTGGCGGCTACGCCGAAAGCCAGGCTACCGATGCTCTCAAGCTGGCTGCCCTCGGCGGCCGTGATGCTGATGCCATTCTCCGTGTCCTTTGCGATGGCACTAAACGCATAAGCCCCGATGCTCGTCAAACTGGCAGGGAGGACAATGTCTGTGGCGAGGCTGGTGAGATCTACGAAAGCTCCAATTCCGATGGTCTGCACGCTATTGCCGATGGTCAGCGAGGTGACGTTTGAAAAAGAATAAAATGCACTCCTTCCTATGGATGTGACACCATCTTCGATGACGATGGTTTTGATGGAATTCTGAAAGTCAGACCAAGGGTAACTGTCTTCTTCAATATCCCTATTTCCCGAAATGGTGAGCACATCATAGTCGGCACTGCCATCACTCTTCGTGACGCTCCATGATAAATCACCAAATGTGCTATTTGTTGATTTATCCCACTTGGCGTAGAGCGTCTGGTCTTGTGTAACGACAAATCCATCCCCTGGCTTATATTTGACGTCACCTTCCGCCGATGTGGCCCATCCATAGAAAGTATAGTTATCTCGAGAAGGTGTGGGTAGTATAATAGTACTGCCACTCGAAATGTTGGTAATATATTCCTTTTTGGCACCCTCATAGTTGAGGTCCAGCGTGAGAGTGTATTGGTTGGTATCAAAACCTTGTTGTGCCCGTGCCACGGTGGTTGGGGCGAGCAGGCTGATCATCACCACGGCCAGGGTCATGGCCCAGCGCGTCATGTTCGTTCCGGCCGGCGTCAGCGCCCGGCGCAGCAGATTTTGATGGATGTTTTTCTTATTCATATCGTTGGTTGATTTTTGTTGTTATTATCAGTTTTGGTTGTGTGGTTACTTGATGCTGCCCGTCTTCAGTTCGCTGTCGAGAAAACTATAGACGTATCGGGGACTCTGGTAATAGAGGCCAGTGGCGTCACGCTGCAGACGCTGAAGCGGAGAACTTTCAGGGTGGCCATTTGTTCGTCATTAACCTCATAGGTAAGCACTATAGGAGTGCCTGTCTCAAGCTGTTCAACCTTGGTCTTGGCCATATCCATAGCCTGTGCGTATTCACGGGAAAGGTAGAATCCCTGGCCGAAGTCCTTGTTAGGCTTCGACTTCGTAAGGTCTATCTCACCGAAGTCTGCATTGGTACCGTGGTAGAGGATCATATCAGCGCGCCTCCTTTCCTATGGCAGTACTCTGCCATATCGGCAACCATCGACTGGAAGGACTGTGTATGGCAATAGTCATAGTGCTCATCAACGAAAGCGATGCCTCCGTAGCGGCTCAGGTAGTTGAATGCCTGTTTGAGTGTCAGCCCGAACCTACGTCCGAACTCCAATGTGAGAATGAGTGTCCACTCCATCTTGTCGTGATTACTATATCCCATATTCTTCTTTTTCTCGCTGCAAAGATAGGAAAAAATTCCCGAACGGCAAAATAAATCGAGATTTATTTTTATGGCGTCACGATTTGTTACCCCATGAGTTCGGATTTAGGCACGGATGGCAAAGAGATTAGGCACGGATTACACGGCTTTTAACAAAGACACGGTTTCTTCGGCGCAGCTTTCCCCTCCTAATTTAGGAGGGGAAAAAAAGTCCGAGAAATTCCGTGTCAGTCCGATGCCAATATCAGATGCTGATCTCGCCGCGGAGGGAGTGGCCCATGAGGCGGCGGACAGTGTCAGGGGCGTCGGGATAGTGCGACTGGAGGAACATCAGCTTGGTGACGGCACTCTCGACGGTCATGTCGCGGCCGCTGATGACACCCGCCTCCTGCAGGTGGTAGCCGCTGTCGTAGCGTGACATCTCGACGGCACCCTGCAGACACTGGCTGATGTTGACGATCACCTTGCCGTTGCGGGTGCCCTCGCGGAGGGCGTTGAGCAGCCAGGGACTCTGCGGGGCGTTGCCCGATCCGAAGGTGCGCATGACGATGGCCTTCAGGTTCGGCGTGTGGATGATATGGCGGATGAGGTCTTCGCGGATGCCCGGGAAGAGGGAGAAGATGATGACGTTGTTGTCGAGCCGGAAGTGGGGCGTCATCGGCTTGGCCCAGTCGGGCTTCAGGATGCGCTCGCGGTGGTAGGTGATGTTCACGCCGGCATCGACGAGGTGGGGGTAGTTGAACGACTCGAAGGCATTGAACTCCTCGGCGCTCTGCTTCGTGGTGCGGTTGCCGCGCAGCAGGTGGCCTCCGAAGCAGATGCCCACCTCGGGCACGAGGGCTCGGCCATCGGCATCCTTCGCCGCGGCGATCTCGACGGCGGTGATGAGGTTCTCCTTGCCGTCGGTGCGGAGCTGTCCGATGGGCAGCTGCGAGCCGGTGAAGACGACGGGCTTCGTGAGGTTCTCGAGCATGTAGGAGAGGGCAGAGGCGGTGTAGGCCATCGTGTCGGTGCCGTGGAGCACGACGAAGCCGTCGTAGTCGTCGTAGCGGTCGGCGATGCAGTGGGAGATGTCGGTCCAGCGGGCGGGCGTCATGTCGCTCGAGTCGATGGGCGGCGAGAACTGGAAGGTGTCGATCGTGGTGTCGAACTGCTGGAGCTCGGGCACATGGTTCAGCAGGTGCTCGAAGTCGAAGGGCTCAAGGGCGCCCGTCAGCGGGTTGCGGTTCATGCCGATGGTGCCGCCGGTGTAGATGAGAAGGACTTTGCTGCGCATGGGTAGTTAAACGTTTACGTGCATATTTTCTGCAAAGATAGTGCAATTCTGCGAAAAAAGGGCTATCTTTGCAAAAAATTTGAACTTAAAATCACATAACAAGCAAAATTATGAAGCAGTTTAACGATGCAAACTTCGTTCTCGAGACCCAGACGGCTCAGGACCTGTATCACAACCATGCGGCCAAGATGCCCATCATCGACTATCACTGTCACCTCATCCCCGAGATGGTGGCCAACGACCATCGTTTCAAGTCAATCACCGAGCTGTGGTTGGGTGGCGACCACTATAAATGGCGCGCCATGCGCACGAACGGCATCGACGAGAAGTACTGCACGGGCAAGGACACCACGGACTGGGAGAAGTTTGAGAAGTGGGCCGAGACGGTGCCCTACACCTTCCGCAACCCCCTGTACCACTGGACGCACCTGGAGCTGAAGACCGCCTTCGGCATCGAGAAGCAGCTCTCTCCGAAGACCGCCCGCGAGATCTTCGACGAGTGCAACGAGAAGTTGAAGCAGCCCGAGTTCTCTGCCCGTGGACTGATGAAGCACTACCACGTGGAGTGCGTCTGCACCACCGACGATCCCGTGGACGACCTGCACAACCACATCGAGTATGCCAAGCACAAGGCAGACGACGACCCGATGATGATTCCCGCCTGGCGCCCCGACAAGGCCATGAACATCGAGAAGCCCGAGTTCTCGAAATACGTGGAGCAGCTGGCTCAGGTGAGCGGCACGGAGATCAACAAGTTCGCCGATATGGTCGACGCCCTGCAGAAGCGCCACGACTTCTTCGCCGCCAACGGCTGCAAGCTCTCTGACCACGGCATCGAGGAGTTCTACGACGAGGAGTACACCGACTCGCAGATCGAGACCATCTTCGCGAAGGCCATGCGCGGCCAGCAGCTGTCGAACGAGGAGGTGCGCCAGTTCAAGAACTGCTTCCTCACCGTGATGGCAGAGATGGATGCCGATGCCGACTGGACACAGCAGTTCCACTATGGTGCCATCCGCGACAACAATACGGCGATGTACAACCAGCTCGGCCCCGACACGGGCTTCGATTCGATCGGTGAGTTCAACACCGCCAAGGCCATGTCGAAGTTCCTCAACAAACTGAACATGAAGGGTAAGCTCACTCGTACCATATTGTATACGCTGAATCCCTGCGCCAACGAGGTCATCGCCACGATGCTCGGCAACTTCCAGGGCGGCGAGCCGGGAAAGATACAGTTCGGTTCGGGCTGGTGGTTCAACGACCAGATGGACGGCATGATCCGCCAGATGAACGCCCTGTCGGTGCTCGGTCTGCTGAGCCGCTTCGTGGGCATGCTCACCGACAGCCGTTCGTTCCTGAGCTATCCGCGCCACGAGTACTTCCGCCGCATTCTCTGCAACATCCTCGGCAACGACGTGGAGAAAGGCTTGCTGCCCGCAGACATGGAGATACTGGGGCGCATGGTGGAGGACATCTCGTACAACAATGCCCGCCGCTACTTCAAGTTCTATTAAGCGTGTGCAGAAAAGCTAAAATGAAATAGTCGTCAACAGCGCTACACCGGAGAGGGGTGAACGGAATGTTCATCCCTCTCTTGATGGTGCTGCTGTGACTTAGTAAGGGTAAGAAAGAAATGATGAGATAGATTCTGAACTGGGTGCTCGCCGCCACCTTCATCTGCGGCTCAAGTGTATTTACCGCTTGTTCGAACAACGACGCCCCTGAAACCCCGCCATCGCAAGACGAGGTGGAAGAGCAGCTGCAGAAGATGACGTTGCGCGAGAAGGTGGGACAGCTGTTCTATGTACGCCCGGAGTGCCTCGACACCACCATCCACTTCAATCAACCCAGCGGCATTGACGGCAGCACCGATGACATCAAGGAAATCAAGATGCAGGCCTTCGACGCCGTGGTCAAGGCCGTAGAGGACGGCAGGCTCACCGAGCAGCGCATCGACGAGAGCGTGCGCCGCGTGTTGAAGCTTAAGAAGCAAATGGGCCGATAAATCATTCTTGATCAAAGGACACAGAAGGGTCAGGCACTTCTGTGTCCTTGTTTGGCTTCATTGTAAAACTGTAAACCAGATGATAGTTTCAAAAAAGCCCTGTCGTCCTAAGAATTTCCCTGAAACGCTTGTGCGTTTCGGGGATTTTTCGTACTTTTGCACACTGATTCGTTATATAAGGAATGAATATGAGATATAACTCTGATTATAAGCAAGAGGGCGACTACTCGCACTATACGGTGGAAGAGCCTATGCCGCTGCTGGAGTGGCTGCTGAAGAATGTCGGGCAGACACGCTCGAAGATCAAGGCCACGCTGCAGGGACGGGGCATCAAGGTGAACGGCAAGACCGTCTCGCAGTTCGACTTCGCGCTGAAGCCTGGGATGAAGGTGTCGGTGAGCAACACCAAGCGCAATCAGAGGGGCTTCAAGAGCCGTTGGTTGAAGATCGTGTACGAAGACAAGTGGCTCATCGTGGTGGAGAAGGAGGCAGGCATCCTGTCGATGGCTGCCGGGCACTCAAGCCTGAACGTGAAGTCGGTGCTCGACGACTATTTCAAGAAATCGCGGCAGAAGTGCAGCGCGCATGTCGTGCACCGGCTGGACCGCGACACCAGCGGGCTGATGGTCTATGCCAAGGACATGGAGACAGAGCAGGTGCTGGAGCACCACTGGCACGAGATCGTCTACGACCGCCGCTATGTGGCCGTCTGCTCGGGTGAGATGGAGCAGGACGAAGGCACCATCGCCAACTGGCTGAAGGACAACAAGGCCTACGTGACCTATTCGTCGCCTGTGGACAACGGCGGGAAGTATGCTGTGACACACTTCCACGTGACCGCCCGCACGACAGAGCACTCGTTGGTGGAGTTCAAGCTTGAGACCGGCCGTAAGAACCAGATACGCGTGCATGCCGCCGACATGGGGCATCCCGTCTGCGGCGATCCGAAATACGGCAATGGTGACGACCCGCTGCACCGGCTGTGCCTGCATGCCTGGCTCCTATGCTTCAACCATCCGGTGACCGGAGAGCCTATGGAGTTTGAGACACCTGTACCAACTGCATTCAGAAAACTGTTCAAATGATGGAGAATCTCGGATATTATGCTGCGATGCTCGCAGCGATCGTCATCGCCTTCCTGATCATCAAGAGGGTGGTGTCGTGTGTGGTGCGATCGGTAGTGACAATCGTCCTGATCGCCGTACTGGCATACATCTATTATATGTATCTCAGGTAGGTTAAAGGTCACACATATTAAGACGGACCTATTTCTGCATAGATCCTCTCGAACTCCTTTCTGAGTTCGGCAGGCTGGGCAATGAGGTTACGCAAATCGTTCAGGCGCCTGGCATTGGGCGAGTTGGGTATCCACAGGCGGATGTAGCCTTCTTTCGAGTATTTGTTGTCCATGTGCTCCTTGAAGCGCTTCCACTGCCCTTCGTGGTCGAGCTCCGGATAGTTGGCGAGCCCGAACTGTATGGTGCGGCGGATGACGATGCCGACGTCGAGGTCGCGATCGGCTTCGGCCACGATCTTACCGTAGATGCTGCGTGGGGTGTGGGATGCCGACGCACGGTGGTCTTCGACGGCCTCGCGCATGACCTGGATCTGCTCGGCTGAGAACCACTTCCGCAGACGGGCATCGCTGGCGAGGATCTTGCCGCCGGTGATGTGATGGACGGCACGGGGCCCCGACATGCCGAGGTCGTGGTAGGCGGCGATGGCGTAGACCATGTTGATGTCGGCACCGGTGGTCTTGACCAGTTCCAGGGAGTGGCGGATGACGCGGGTGACGTGCTCCATGTTGTGAGCGGCGTCGAAGGCAGCGTACTGAGGCAGGATCTTCGTCTCAATGAACTCTACTAAATCCAGGCTTGGGGTGTTTTGTATCATAAAAAGTTGGGTTTATGCTTGCAAATGTACGAAATTCTGCGTACTTTTGCAAATAAAAACGAGAAAATGTGATGGAAGAGACGAGAATTGAGACAAATTCGCTGAAAGCGTGGCTGCTAGCAGCCCGACCCAAGACGTTGTCGGGGGCTGCTGTGCCGGTGATGATAGGTGTGGCGCTGGCATGGACCGATGCCAAGATGTACGATGGCGACGTGTTCAGCTGGACGGCAGCCCTTCTGTGTCTGCTGTTCTCCTTTGCCATGCAGATCGATGCCAACTTCATCAACGACTTCTTCGACTTCGTGAATGGTGCCGACGACGTGGAGACCCGTCTGGGGCCTCGCCGTGCCTGTGCTCAGGGATGGGTGACGCTCGACGCGATGAAGCGGGCCATTGCCGCCACCACCTGTCTGGCATGTATCATCGGCCTGCCGCTGGCTTGGTACGGAGGCATGGAGATGATCTTCGTCGGGGGACTGTGCGTGGTGTTCGCTTTCCTATATACGACATTCTTCTCGTATCAGGGACTCGGCGACCTGCTGGTGCTCGTGTTCTTCGGACTGGTGCCGGTGTGCTGTACGTACTACGTCCAGCTGCACACGGTCACGTGGCAGGTGTTCCTCGCCTCGCTGGCATGCGGACTGGTGATCGATGCGCTCCTGATCGTGAACAACTTCCGCGACCGCGATAACGACCGTTTATCGGGCAAGCAGACGATCATCGTGCGCTTGGGGCCGGAGGCCGGACTGCAGCTCTATCTGGGAGTAGGGGTAGGCGCCATGATCCTGGGCGGCACCTTCTGGATGAACGGTCATCTGCTGGCAACACTGTTCCCCTTGCTGTATTTTGTCCTTCATGTGTTCACCTATCTGAAGATCAAGCGCATTTATCAGGGCAAGGCACTGAACATGTGTCTTGGCGAGACGGCGAGAAACATCTTCATCTACGGTCTCTGCGTCAGTATCGGACTGTTGCTTTTCTAATTGTAGAAATTCCACGACACACCGAGGTGGAGCACCGAACCATTGGTGGGGTAGTGGGGAGTGAGGAACTGCATGCGGCTGCCAGACTTGGCATTCACGTGGCTCATCATGACGAAGAAGCGCACACCCTTCAGCACGAAATTGGCATAGGCGTCGACGAAGGGATAGCCGCCCAGCTCAATGCGGCTGGCTTCGTTCTGCTGAATGGCAAACTGGTTGAGCGCCGGGCAGAAGTCAGGGGCGTAGTATTTGCTGAACCAGACGGCATCGGCTCCCAGCTCTACGCCAAGCACCTTCGCGATCTTGAATTTCAGGTAGAGGTTCGAGAATACATTCAGCTGCGGCAACGGGAGGGCATCCTTGTTGCTGGAGTTCTGGTAGGTGATGATATTCTCCCAGTTCAACGGGCCGAGACGGAAGTTCTGTTGCAGCTGGGCCATCATGACGTTGATATTGCCTGAGGCCTGATGCACGCTGGCAGTCATGTTGGTGCGTCCGTTGGTCGTGGCGTCGTAGCTCATGCCGAAGTAGGTGTAGTTCTGAATCTCTTCGATACCCACGCGCAGGGTGGTCTTTGTCTTCTCGTAGGAGAAGACGCCCTCGATACGGGTGCGCGTCTCGGCCGAGAGGTCGTTGTCCCACCACAGGTGCTTGGAGTGGTATTTTGTCTGGAAGAACACCGGCAGGTCGCGGTGGAAATAGGCATTGGCAGCCAAGCGCACCGTGTCTCCCCATAGCGGGAAGTTCAAGTCGGTGTTGAAGTCCACGTGCAGCTGTCCGGCA
Source organism: uncultured Prevotellaceae bacterium (assembly GCA_902800435.1). Next base: position 11,545 of record CADCEQ010000053.1, read on the forward strand.
TCGGCTCCTGCTATCCATGTCTCTGCAGCGAGGTTGAAATGGAGGGTGCGTCCTTGCGTCTTGCTGATCACACCGCCGATGGAGACGTTGTGTTCGTTCCATTTCGACTGATAGGCCACGCTGTTGAGGGTGTCGGGCATCTCGAAGGTACGGTATTCGTGGCTGATGAACGCCTTCAGGCCTGCCTTCATGTATTTGTTGAAGCCTTCGAGCAGTCCGAGGCCGAGGACGTTCTTGATCTGACGGTGGTTGAACTGGTCGTAGATCGAGTCGTTGCCGTAGGTGGTGCCCTGTTTGTAATAGGTGTCCTTGTAATAGTCCGTCGGGGTGAGATAAGCCTGGTGTATGCGGCGGTAGTTGTTGAACTCGAAGGTATGGAAGATGCTGGTGACGGGCACGAACTCATCCTTCATCGTGGCGTCGATGGAGTCCTGGATGGCCTGTGCTCGTGTCAGGCTGTCGAGGGTCGCCTGGTCTTCAATCTTGATGCGGGTGGTGTCGGCAGCCAGTGTCAGTGAGTCAGCGACGGCCTTAGGTTCCGAGCCCATGATCTTCGCACCGTCGGGGCGCCCCATGGGCATGGCATCCGGTTTCTTTCGCGTGTCAGGTGAGCGCATATCGCCAGTCAGCTCTTTCTCTTCCTTCTCCTTCTTGGATTCCTTGGCAAATTGCCGGGCCTTGATCTCCTCCTCCGTCATCGGCACTTTCCGGTAGAAACCGATGTTGTAGCGATGGGTGAGGAACAGGTGCTGGTGGTCGTTGCGGTTCCAGTTGCTGTTGAGCACGGTGGGTATCTCGTTCTCGGAGAAGTCCTCGGAGAACGATTCCGGGTGGGTAATGTAGTTGTCGTCGGTGATACCGCCGTTTTCGGTGGCTTTCTGGTGGGCGGTGTTGAAGAACACGTGGAGGTTGTATTTGTCACCAGTATAGGAACCGAAGAGTGTGGCGTTGAAATGTGAGATCCCCTGGCTGCTGTAGTAGCCGCGGCCGTAGGTATAGTCGAGGTCGAAGCCGAAATTGGTGTTCTTGTTGGCATTGACGGCAAACTTGGCATCGATATGGTCCTCACCATTGGTCTTGTCGCCGCAGTTGTCGTACAGGATGTTGGTGAAGGGGGAATAGGTGTTCATGAAGTGGAAGGTGTCTGGCCGTTTCGTCACGAAGCCGTAGGGTTGTGAAAAGAAGAACTCCTCGGTCTTTTCACGGTTGAAGAAGATACGGCTGAGACGTGCGGAGTAGTTGTTGCCGGTGTGGTTGTACTCGCCGTAACGCCCACTGTTGAAGGTGGTGTTCATGAAGAGGTGGTGCACGGTGTCGGGCTCCACGGGTGTCATGTCGCCTGTAGTGCGGTCGATGGTCCACGTGTGGAATCCCTTGGGAATCTCCTTGTTCCTGGTCGTGTCGTTGTTGTGCTTGTTGAAATTCTCGCTGCGCTGGGTGATGTTGCCCTCAGCGTCTATCTCGTTGTAGACGTCCTGGGCCTTAACGACTGAAGGTGACAAGTGAAATGCGAAGACCAGCGGCAGCCATCTCTGCCAGCAAAGTCTTCTACACCTTATTATTAATTGTCCACTCATCACTCTTCGCTTTTATTTCATCATGCGTAATGATGATTCGGCAATCTTTATCACCATCGAGATCAGGATGATGTACAGTCCCGTCATGTGGCGTTCTTCGTTTTTGGATAGGAAGAGGATGACTCCGATGACGGCCAACACCATGAAGATGATGTTCAGCCAGTTGCGTATCTTGTCCTTGTTCATCTACTTGTCGTTTAGGAGGCTGTCGAACTTCTGGAAGATAAAGTCCTTGCGGTCGATGGTCTTGCGGCGGAACTTGGCGGATACGGGATAGAGCTTCGTGTGCTTCTTGTTCACCGCATACTTGTCGGTAATCCATTCTTCCGCGGTGTAGTGCCCGCCGTGGCGCTCCAGGTCGTAGTCGTAGGAGATGCCGTCCATGACGACATCGGCCTTGCCGTCGTAGACTTTCACGTGCAGCAGGAAGTTGAACTGTGTACGGTCGAGGGAAAAGGTGCTGTTCTTGAAGACAAGCCATTCGTGGAAGACGGCCCCAAGGTCGTGGTTCTCACGGTCCTGTACGACCACCGCACTACCTGCAATCTGGTTTGGCTCAGAAACCATCTTCGTGAGTTGCTTCAGAAGGATGTCGTAGATCTCGTCGGCACTTTTCCCTTTGGCGTTGATGGTCGTCTGGTACTTCACCTTTCCGTCAACCAAAGGTACGGCATCTGGTGCCAGATACTTGGCGTCAGGATTGTCCTTCGGCTGTTCTTCCACTTCTATACGCTCCCATGTGTTATCCTGAGCCGATGCGAACAGAGGCATCAGCATCAGCAGGACGATTAAAAACTGTTTCATCTTTACCTTAAATTATAATTTATGGGTGCAAAAGTACAAAAATCTTTGGACTTAGGAACAAAAATCTTCATTAATCTAACATAAATTTAATCAGGATGCAGTTTGACTGGCGATTTGTGTCGATTTTTTAAGATTTTTCCTCTTTCTTCTTTACTTCATTTCCAGTTCCTTTTGCAGTCGTAGAATCTCGTCGCGATACTGTGCTGCCTGGAGGAAGTCAAGCTGCTTGGCGGCCTCCTTCATCAGACGGGTGGTCTCCTGGATGCTCTTCTCCAACTGATCTCGGGTCATTCGTGCCACGATAGGATCAGCCGCAACCATCGTCGTCGCACCCATGCCGAACTCCCTGCGCAGTTCCTTCGTGTCGGCACGGTTCTCCGTCTGGAGGGCTGCCTGGCTGATGTTCTTCACGATCTGCTTGGGCGTGATGCCGTGTTCCTCGTTGTAGCGTATCTGCTTCTCCCGTCGGCGCAGGGTCTCGTCGATGGTGAGCTGCATCGAGGCGGTGATGGTGTCGGCATACATGATCACCTTGCCGTTTACGTTTCTGGCTGCACGGCCTGCCGTCTGCGTCAGACTGCGGTGACTGCGCAAGAAGCCCTCCTTGTCGGCATCGAGAATGGCCACCAGCGACACTTCGGGCAGGTCGAGACCCTCTCTCAGCAGGTTCACGCCAATCAGCGCGTCATACTTGCCCAACCTCAGGTCGTTGAGTATCTGTACGCGTTCCAGCGTCTTTACCTCACTGTGTATGTAGTTGGCCTTTATCCCGTGCTGCAGCAGGTATTCGGCCATTTCCTCGGCCATGCGTTTGGTCAGCGTCGTCACAAGCACCCTCTCACCCCGTTCTGTACGCATGACAATCTCGTTCATCAGGTCGTCGATCTGGTTCTCGCTGGGTCTGACTTCTATCTCCGGGTCGAGCAGTCCCGTGGGGCGTATCACCTGTTCGACCACCACACCCTCGGCCTCTGCCAATTCGTAGTCGGCGGGCGTGGCGCTCACGTACACCGTCTGGCCGGTGATGGACTCGAACTCGTCGAAAGTGAGCGGGCGGTTGTCCGCCGCGGCGGGCAGGCGGAACCCGTATTCCACCAGGGTCGCCTTGCGGGAATGGTCGCCGCCGAACATCGCGCGGATCTGCGGCAGGGTGACGTGGCTCTCGTCGATGAAGCAGATGAAGTCGTCCGGGAAGTAGTCGATCAGGGTGAAGGGACGCTGGCCGGGCTTGCGGCCGTCGAAATAGCGGGAATAGTTCTCCACTCCGGGGCAGTAGCCCATCTCCTTGATCATCTCGATGTCGTACTCCACCCGCTGC
>CADCEQ010000053.1:15262-15793 GCA_902800435.1 uncultured Prevotellaceae bacterium
CGCCGGATACAGATCGATCTTGTCCAGTTCCTCGAAACGGGCGCCCGTCACGGGATCCACCAGCGAGATGCTGTCCACCTCGTCGCCGAAGAACTCGATCCGGGCGGCGTAGTCGGCCCCGCCCAGAAAGATGTCCACGGTGTCGCCCCGGACGCGGAAGGAGCCGCGCTTGAAATCGGTCTCCGTCCGGTAATAGAGGGCGTCCACGATCTTGTACAGAAGGCGGGTCATCGACATCGCCTCCCCCTTGTGTACCGTCACGGTCTGGTCGTGGAAGTCGTCCGGGTTGCCGATGCCGTACAGGCAGGAGACCGACGAGATGACGATGACGTCCCGGCGCCCCGACATCAGGGCGGAGGCGGCGCTCACGCGGAGTTCGTCGATCTTGTCGTTGATGCTCAGGTCCTTTTCGATATAGGTGTCGGTGACGGGGATGTAGGCCTCCGGCTGATAATAATCGTAGTAGGAGACGAAATACTCCACCGCGTTGTGCGGGAAGAACGCCTTGAACTCGCCGTACAGCTGCGCAGC
>CADCEQ010000054.1 GCA_902800435.1 uncultured Prevotellaceae bacterium
GAAGTGGGCATAGCGGTCGAACTTCAGACGGTCGAAGACGGCCACCACGCCGATGTTCTTCATGCGGCGGTACTGCACGATGGCGTCGAAGATAATCTGCCGGTGGGCATCGATGTCCTGCAGCTTGTGCCACGTGACGTGCTTCAGGAAGGCCGACACGGGGAAGATGGCGCGGGCCGTGAGCCAGCGGCTCATGTTGTTGCGCATGACGTGGTAGCTGAGCGAGTCGGCGGGAATCTTGAAGATATTGTCCTGCAGGTCCTTCAGCGAGGTGATGCGTGCAATCTCCTCGTGGGTATTCGGATCGCGGAAGATGAAGTCGCCGAAGCCCATGTGCTCTTCCATCAGGTGGTGCAGGTCGACGTTCATCTTCGTCGAGTTCTTGTCAATGAAGTGGAAGCCCTCGGCCTGTGCCTTCTCGCGGTTGACGCTCTCCTTCGAGTCGAGAATCAGCGGCACGTATTCGTCGCGCTTCCTGATTTCGCGCAGCAGCTTCAGACCGGCCTCAGGGTCGCCGTCCTCGACGTGGCTCAGGTGCCCCGGCGTGTTGTGCATCGGGAAGCGGGTGTCGGAGATGACGCCGAGCGTATTCTCGTGGTATTTCTCGTAGAGTTCCATTGCCTCCTCGTAGTTCGTGGCCAGCACCACCTTCGGCCGGCCGCGCTTGCGCTGGGCGGCGGCATGGGGGTTCAGGGCCTCGGTCGAGAAGCGCTTCGACTGCGCCAGGATATAATTATAGAGATTAGGCAGCACCGAGGAGTAGAAGCGTATGTTGTCCTCGACCAGCAGGATCATCTGCACGCCCGCCTCGCGGATGTCGTGCTCGATGTTCATCTTGTCCTCCAAGAGCTTGATGATGCTCATGATGAGGTTGGTGTTGCCAAGCCAGCAGAACACGTAGTCGAAGACCGACATGTCCTCGTTCTCGATGCGCTTGGTGATGCCGTGCGAGAAGGGCGTCAGCACCACGCAGGGAATGTTTGGGTGGGCGGCCTTCACTCCGCGGGCCACGGTGAAGGCGTCGTTGTCGGCATTACCGGGCATACAGATGACCAGGTCGATGTCGGTCGTCTGGAGCACGGCATTGGCCTCCTCGGTGGTACTGACCTGCGTGAACGAGGGCGGGTAACGCATACCCAACTCCATATACTCGTCGAAGATCTTCTCGTCGATGCGCCCGTCGTCCTCAAGCATGAAGGCGTCGTAGGGATTGGCCACGATGAGCACGTTGAAGATGCGGCGCGTCATCAGGTTCACAAACGACACATCCTTCAGGTAGAACTTGTTCCACATTCCCGAGTCTTCCGGCTCGCCTACCCGCTGCCTTTCCTGTGGTATCTTGCTGGTTTCGTCCATTACCGGTAGTAAGTTTGTGTGCAAAGTTACAACTTTTTCGGCTAATTCACGCCTTTCCCTGCAGAAAAGTGTAGGGCGGAGGCCGTTTTTCCGATAAAATATGTAACTTTGCACCCATAAACAAGCTAAAAACCAGACAGAGTATGAAGAACATCCTGACACTAATCGTCGTTGCACTGGGAGCCATCCTCCCGGCAACAGCAGCAGAACAGCTGCCGCTTATCCAGAACGTAAACGCCTATGAGAGCACGTCGCTCAACGGCAAGTGGAACTACATCGTAGACGTCCAGGAAGAGGGCTACTACGACTACCGGATGAACCCCACCCGCTGGGGATTCTTCCAGAATGCCAAGCCGCAGAAACCGGAAGACCTCATCGAGTACGACTTCGACAAAGCGCCCACGATGCAGATTCCAGGCGACTGGAACACCCAGGACGACAGGCTGTTCTTCTACGAGGGCACCGTCTGGTTCAAGAAGAGCTTCCAGGCCGTCCCCTCTAAAGAGTTCCGCACGCTGCTCTACTTCGGAGCCGTCAACTACGACTGCCACGTCTATGTAAACACACGTCACGTGGGCCACCACATCGGCGGCTTCACGGCCTTCAACTACGACATCAGCGACCTGCTGAAGGATGGTGAGAACACTGTCATCGTCAAGGTCGACAACAAGCGCCACGCCGAGGACGTGCCTACGCAGATTTTCGACTGGTGGAACTACGGCGGCATCACCCGCGACGTGAAGCTGGTTAAAATACCCTTAGCCATTGGCCAGCCAAGCTATGTCGTGGACTATAGCTTGCAGTTGATGAAAGCCGATGTAAAGGCCAAGCAGCGTGAGATACAGATATCCGTAAAACTCAATCAGCCCCTTGAAGGTCATCTGCTCATGGTAAGCATCCCTGAACTGAAGCTGACACTGCCGCTCAAGACCGATGCCAAGGGAACAGCCTCAGACATCGTGAAAGTACCTGCCAAGAAACTCTCGCTCTGGAGTCCTGACAACCCCAAGCGCTACCGTGTGGAAATCAAACACTACAATACGAGTATCGCCGACAGCATCGGCTTCCGCACCATCGAAACGCGCGACAAGCAGATACTGCTCAACGGCCAGCCCATCTACCTAAAGGGCATCTCCATCCACAACGAGAAGCCCAACGGCGGCGGGCGTGCCAACAGCGCCGAGGATGCCCGCACGCTACTCGGATGGGCCAAGGAACTGGGCTGCAACTTCGTGCGACTGGCCCACTATCCCCACCACGAGGAGATGGTGCGCGAGGCCGAGAAGATGGGTATCCTCGTATGGTCGGAGATTCCCGTCTACTGGACCATCGCCTGGAAGAACCCCAAGACCTACGAGAACGCCCAGAACCAGTTGCGCGACATGATTGCCCGTGACCACAACCGCGCCAACATCATCATCTGGAGCATCGCCAACGAGACACCCCACTCACCCGAGCGCGACACCTTCCTCGGCAACCTTGCCAAGTATGCCCGCTCCCTCGACAACACCCGCCTCATCTCGATGGCGATGGAGGTGACGGGGGCATCTAACTACGTCAACCGCCTGAACGACAATATGCACGAATATGTCGACGTGGTGTCGTTCAACCAGTACATCGGCTGGTATCGCGACGTAAACGACGCTCCGAAGATGCGCTGGGAGATTCCCTACAACAAGCCCGTCATCGTCAGCGAGTTCGGCGGCGGTGCCAAGTACGGCTACCACGGCGAGAAGAACCAGCGCTGGACGGAGGAGTTCCAAGAGAACCTCTACCGCGAGAACTGCGCCATGCTCGACAAGGTCGAGGGACTCGCAGGCACCACGCCCTGGATTCTGAAGGACTTCCGCTCGCCGCGCCGCGTGCTCAACGGCATCCAGGACTACTACAACCGCAAGGGACTCGTCAGCGACAAGGGCGAGAAGAAGAAGGCCTTCTACGTACTCAAGGAGTGGTACGCGGGGAAGTAACTTTTACAGCCACCACGCTCTCACCTACCCGTTTGTCTGCCTCGCGAGGCAGGTAAACGGGTATTTCCTTCTGCAGGGGCAGGATAAACAGCTGCAACTTGGAGCACTCGGCGGGCAAACGCCAGAGACCGTAAAGAAACGGGCGCCCATACTGGAAGTTGTCGGCCACGAGCTTGCCGTCGACATAGAGGCGGGCGCAGTCGCCCTGATATGTGATACTAAGAAGCTGCCCCTCTCTAACTCCCCCTCTACGGGAGGGGGCTGGGGGGAGGCTGATATCGTAGACGGCAGCCTGCTGCCAGTCCTCTTCTGAAGGAGACTCAGCCACGCGGGCCTTGCCCTTCTTGACCGTCCGCAGAGGTCCGGCCTCCTTCACGCGCCGCCATTCCACGGGTGCCGTCTCTGCAGGCAGTGCAGGGGCGGCCTCCATCCCGAACATCTCCGCCTGCTGCTGTGTCAGCAGGTAGAGGTTCTTGTAGACGGGTTTCTCCGTGCCACGGGGCTTCACGTTGCGGAGCGTCTTGCCGTCGGCCATACTGATGGTCACGGGGATGCCGCCAACCTGCATCAGATAAATCTTGCCGTCGCGGCGCGCCACCAACTGTGCCGTCGCATAGCGCATACCTTCTACGTTAACAGGGAAGATGGCCATCGCACCAGTAGGGATGGTCAGCTTCGGCAACGTCACGCCACACGCCTCCAGCTGCACGTCTTTCTTCGCTGAGAGCTGGCAGAAGCGCTCGTAATTGTTGACGAAGATAAAGCCGCTCTTACCGTCGGTGCGGACCGCCCACCTGAGGCTGTTGTCCTCGCCCCGCTTTAAGTCCTGAGCCGATGGGAACGAGGCTTCCATCGGTGCCAGCAGCTCGCCCCAGTCGTGCATGAAGAGATGCAGGGGGCGCAGCATGTAGTACTGAGGATAAGGCTGTCCGAACTCTCCCAGCGGCGCCTGGAAGTCGTAGGTGCAGACGGGCAGATCGTTGTTGGCCGTCCCTGGCGACGTCTGGCACTCGTTCAGCGTGTTGAGCACACCCTCGGGGTTCGTGCCGCCGTGGTACATATAATAGCCTAACAGGTTGGAGCCGCTGCCCAGCTTCACCAGCGCCATCGAATAGGCATCCTCTGGATAGACATACGGACGGCGGTGATAGGCGGTGGCCATGCCGCCACCAAGTTCGCAGGTGAAGTAAGGATACTGGTCGTCGCCGGCATTGGTCTTTTCTTCCTGCTTTCCCAGGAGGTCGGTGCCGATGGCCGTCGACGAGCGGAACGCCTTGAAGTTGAAGGCCTTGTGGTAGTTGCCGCAGCCCTCGGTGACTTCCTTGTCCCAGAAGCCGTCGGCATAGTCGCCATAGAGCGGCAGCATCTCGCCGTAAGGCACGGGCGTTCGCAGCTCGGGCCAGCCTGTACGAGTATAGAATGGCAGGTCGAAGCCGATGTCGAGTGCCGTCCGTTTCAGGGCCATCAGGTACTCGCCCCGCCCGCGATATTCATTGTCGAACTGTGCAGCCACGACGGGGCCGCCGTCCTTCCACTGCAATCCCTGCACCTGGGTGAAGATCTGCCGGTAGAGCAGCTCGACGTAGTGCAGGAACGCCGGATTCTCCTCACGCAGTCTGCAGCCCTTGGTGAACATCCAGTCGGGGATGCCGCCATTGCGCACCTCGCCGTGACAGAACGGTCCCAAGCGCAGCACCACGGGCATCTGCTCGTCGCGGCACACCTCGAGGAACCGGCGCAGCGACCGCTGGCCGTCCCAGCGAAAGATGCCCTCCTGCTCCTCGACGTGGTTCCAGAACACATAGGCGGCAATGATGGTCACACCGCCCTCCTTCATCTTCCGGACTTCCTGCTGCCATTCGTCGGCAGGGATGCGCGAATAGTGGACCTCGCCCATCACGGGACATACGCGCCGCCCGTCAATCATCAGGCTGTAGCGGTCCCAAGTCACTTTCTTTCCGAAGTCACTTTCGCCATTCGTGGCAGCCCATGTTCCGACTGCCCCCAGAAGCCAGCAGGCGACAGCCGCCAGCAGTTTCTTGTTCATCTTCATATAATCCGTTTTTGTCTTGTTTGAGTGCAAAGATACAACTTTTATGCAAAAAGATGGTATTAATCCCGACTTTTTTGTAACTTTGCCCCCAAAAAAGGCAAGACAATGAAAAAGATACTGATTTCCTTTCTAAACATTGTTCTCTTTCTATACGGAGGAGCAGCGCAGGCTGCCAAAGGACTTGACGTCAGGGAAATCCGCCTGAGCAACGGTCTGACCGTCTGGCTGAACGAGGACCACTCGCAGCCGAAGGTCTACGGGGCACTGGTGGTCAGGGCCGGTGCGAAGGACTGTCCCAACACGGGCATTGCACACTATCTGGAGCATGTGCTGTTCAAGGGTACGCAGAAGATCGGCACTGTCGACTACGCTGCCGAGAAGCAGTGGCTCGACTCCATCTCGGCGAAGTACAACGAGCTGTCGCTGACGAAGGACGCCGCCCGGCGGCTGCAGATTCAGCACGACATCAGCCGGCTGAGTCAGCGAGCTGCCGACTACGCCATACCCAACGAGTTCGACCGCCTGATATCGAAGTACGGCGGCTCCGGCCTGAACGCCTCGACGTCGTGGGACCGCACGGAATATCACAACACCTTTGCGCCGCAGTTCCTCGAGCAATGGTGCTGGCTTAACTCCGAGCGCATGATCAACCCCGTGTTCCGCCTGTTCCAGGGTGAGCTGGAGACGGTCTACGAGGAGAAGAACCGCGCTGCCGACGACATGCTGACGGGAGCCGTGGAGCACGTGATGGCGGCCGCCTTCAAGGGCCATCCCTACCAGTACCCCATCATCGGCAGTACGGAGAATCTGAAGAACCCGCGCCTGCAGGACATGGAGGACTTCTTCCGCAAGTATTACGTGGCCGGCAACATGGGGCTGATGCTCTGCGGCGACTTCCAGGCCGACGGCATCGAGCCGCTGCTGGAGCGCACCTTCGGCCGGCTGCCTCGGGGCGAAGTCAAAAGCGAAGGCGTGAATAGTGACAAGCTGCAGCCCTTCAACGGTGAGACCATCGACATCAAGGTGAAGATTCCCATCGTGAAGGCCGTCGGGCTGCTGTTCCGCGGACCGGTGGAGAAGGCCGCCGACTACCGCGCCCTGCAGCTGGCCATGAGCCTGCTGACCAACGACAACCAGACGGGTATGCTCGACTCGCTGCGCACGGCCCACAAGGTGATGATGGCCCTGGGCCAGAACTTTGCCCTCAATGAGGCGGGAGCCGTCGGACTGCTGGTCATCCCGAAGCTGCCCTTCGGCTCGAAGAAGAAGGCCGAACGTCTCTGCTGGCAGCAGATAGAACGGCTGAAGCGCGGCGACTTCAGCGACGAGCAGCTGGAGCAGCTGAAGCTGGAGCTGGCACGCAATGCCGAGACCGAACTGGAGACCATCGGCAGCCGCGCCGCCGTGATGACCGAGGTCTTCTCGCAGGGCCGCTCGTGGAGCGACTATCTCCGGCAGTTGGACGACCTGAAGGGCATCAGCAAGGCCGACGTCGTCAGCGCTGCCAACCGCTACCTGATCAACGACCGCTACCTGCGCGGCGTGAAGAAGTACGGCTCCTACCCGAAGGACAAGGTGACGCAGCCCGACTACAAGCCCGTGGTGCCCAAGCACGCCAAGGAGCAGTCGGCCTACGCTAAGGAACTGGAGAAGCTGCCCGTGGCCGTCAGTACGCCGCGGCTCTTCGACCTCGACCATGATGCCGAGATGACGCGCCTCGGCGACCACACCGTATTATATAAGGTTGACAATCCCGCCAACGACCTCTTCACGCTGTCGCTGAAGTGGTTCAAGGGCGAGCGCGACGAGCCGCGCCAGGCCCTGCTCGAATCCTATCTCAGCGAACTGGGCACCGACTCGCTGACGAAGCACCAGCTGGGCGAGGCCTGGCAACGGTTGGGAACGACCTTCGAGGCCCAGTCGTCGGACAACTTCTTCATGCTGACGCTCACGGGCTTTGAGCACAACCTGGAGCCGTCGCTCCGGCTGCTTAGCCACGTGCTGACATCGCTGAAGCCCGACAAGAAGACCATGAGCGAACTGGCCAGCGAGTATAAGGTTGACCACAACCAGCTCGACCGCACCAATACCTCGGTCCTGCAGATGGTGGTCAGCAAGATTGCCAAGGGCGACAGGTCGAGCTACCTGCGCCAGCCGACGGTGGCCGAAGTGAAGAAGACCACCGGCGAAGAGCTGCTGCAGTTGTTTGCCGACCTGCGCCAATACGACTGCGCCGTGCTCTACTGCGGGCGTCAGCCGGCGGCAACGGTGGCCTCCTGCCTGCCGACGCTCGACTCGCGCCGCTCGCCCAACGACAACGAAATCCGCCTGCAGCAGGTCGCAGAGCCCGTGGTCTACGTCTACGACATGTCCGACAGCCGCCAGATGCTCATCGGCACCTTCGGCAGCGTGAAGCCCTCGCTCTCGGAGCGCGAGGAAGCCCAGCTGCGGCTCTGGAGCCAGTACATGGGCGGCGGCATGGGTTCCGTGCTGTTCCAGGAGATTCGCGAGTTCCGGGCCATGGCCTACTCCACGGGCGGACAGAGCATCATCCCCAACCGCAACCGCCACAACGACTACCCGTCGGGCTATCTTGCCCAGCTGGGTACTCAGGCCGACAAGGCCATGCAGGCACTCGCCGTGCTCGACTCGCTGATGCGCCACATGCCCGTCAACGAGCAGAATGTGGATGCCGCCAAGCAGGAGATTCTGAGCAACATCAACAACACCTACCCCTCATTCCGCCAGATGGCCAACTTCGTCTCCAACTACCGCACGCTGGGCTACAAGGAAGACCCGAGGGCCGTGCTGGCCAGGGAGGTGCCCAAGCTGACCACTGCCGACATGGTGGGCTTCTACCAACGCAACATCCAGCAGCAGCCTCGCGCCTACTTCATCATCGGCAACAAGAAGCAGCTCGACATGCAGCAACTTCAGAAGTACGGCCGCGTGGTGGAGCTGAAGAAGGAAGATGTGATGAGGTAACGATAACGTCAACGATAACGTCAACGATAACGAAAACCAAAACCTAAAGGCAAAAAGTATGAAACTGACAAAAGTATGTTCGCTGTGCTGCGGCGGTGCCGCAGCCCTTATGACCATCGGAATGGCAACGGCCATGACGATGCCGTTCTGTGCCTGCCAAGAGGCACAGCGTGAGAACCCCCTGCTCGTTGAGAGCCAGTTGCCCTTCGGCGCCCCCGACTTCAGCAAGATCGACAGCACCGACTACATGCCCGCCTTCGAGACGGCCATCCAGCAGACACGCGACGAGATCCAGCAGATTGCCGGTAACCCCGACTCCGCCACTTTCGAGAACACCATCCTCGCCTATGAGGAGAGCGGAAAACTGCTCGACCGCGTGAGCCGCGTGTTCTTCGCCCTCGTCGAGGCCGACAAGACGCCTGCCCTCGCCGATATCGAGAAGAAGGTGCAGCCCATGCTCACCGACCTCGAGAATGAGATTTCCTTCAACAAACCCCTCTTCGAGCGCATCAAGAAGGTCTACGATGCCCAGTACGAGTCGCTTCAGGGCGAGGACAAGAAACTGCTCGAAGAGACCTACAAGGAGTTTGTGCGCAAGGGTGCCCTTCTGCCCGACGACAAGATGGCGCGTATGAAGGAAATCAACCTGCGCATCTCTGAGTTGCAGACACAGTGGGGCGAGATGCTCCCCGATGCCACCAACGATGCCGTCGTCTGGGTCGACAAGAAGGAAGATCTGGCAGGCATGAGCGAGGCTGATATCGCCCAGTGTGCGAAGGATGCTGAGAGTCGTGGCGGCAAGGCTCCATATGCCATCGTCATCGTCAACACCACGCAGCAGGCCCCCCTCGCCAGTCTCGACAACCGCGAGTTGCGCAAGAAGGTGTTCGAGGCCTCCGTGCATCGTGCTGACGGCACTGGCAAGTACAACACCTTCCCTCTTGTCTGCGAGATTGCCAAGTTGCGTGCCGAGAAGGCCGAGATCATGGGTTATCCTAACTACGCTGCCTATTCACTGGAGAACACAATGGCCAAGACCCCAGAGAATGTCCGTGCTTTCCTGATGAACCTGATTAAGGCCTATGTGCCCAAGGCTGATGCCGAGACCAAGGCCATTGAGGACTTTGCCCGCAAGACTGAGGGTGCCGAATTCCAGTTGCAGGCCTACGACTATTTCTACTATTCTGCCAAGATGAAGAAGGAACTGCTCAACGTGAGCGACGACGAGGTGAAGCCCTATTTCAATGTCGACAGCGTGCTGCTCAATGGTGTCTTCTATGCCGCCAACCGTGTCTACGGCCTCACCTTCAAGCAGCGCGACGACATCCCCCTCTACCATCCCGACATGAAGGCCTTCGAGGTAAGCGACAAGGACGGCAAGGCCATCGCCCTCTTCTGTTGCGACTACTACCGTCGTCCCTCTAAGCGCGGTGGTGCTTGGATGGACGGTTTCCAGAAGCAGAGCCGTCAGCGCGGCACGATGCCTATCATATTTAATGTGTGCAACAACGCGAAGGCGCCCGAGGGCAAGCCCTCGCTGATTACCTGGGACGAGGTCACCACTATGTTCCATGAGTTCGGTCACGCCCTGCACGGCATCCTCTCCAACTGTCAGTACTACCGTCTGAGCGGCACCAGCGTCGCTCGCGACTTCGTCGAGATGCCCTCGCAGTTCAACGAGTCGTTTGCCGCCATCCCTGAGGTGTTCGACCACTATGCCCGTCATTACGAGACCGGTGAGCCCATGCCTGCCGACCTGAAGGAGCGCATGCTCAAGAGCATCAACTTCCAGCCGTGTTACGCCCTGGGTGAGAATCTCGCTGCCACCTGTGTCGACCTGGCTTGGCACATGCTCGCCTCGAAGGATATTCCCACACCCGACAAGGCTATGGAGTTCGAGACAGAGTCGTTGCGTAAGGTGGGACTTCTGAATCCTTTTATTCCGATTCCGCCACGCTACCACACCAGTTATTTCAACCACGTGTGGGGCGGCGGCTATGCTGCCGGCTACTACAGCTACCTGTGGACCGAGGTGCTGGCCGTCAACATTGCTGACGTCTTCGCCAAGCGCGGTGCCTTGAAGCCTGAGACTGGCCAGGACTTCCGCGACAAGATTCTGAGCCGAGGCAACACCGGCGACCTCATGCAGATGTTCACCGACTTCACCGGCATGACCCAGCCCGACGCATCGAGCCTACTCAAAGCAAGAGGACTATGATGAAAGACGAGAAATACCAATTGCTCACCGAGCAAATCAAGGCCCTCGTTGAGGGCGAGACCGACGTGGTGGCGGTGATGGCTAACGTCGCCGCCGCCATTCACGAGACGATGGGGTTCTTCTGGACGGGTTTCTACCGGGTCATCGGCCGCGAGCTGGTGCTCGGACCTTTCCAGGGGTCTGTCGCCTGCATGCACATACCGTTCGGGCGCGGCGTCTGCGGCACGGCGTGGCAACGCGGGGAAACGATTGTGGTGCCCAACGTCGAGCAGTTTCCCGGCCACATCGCCTGCAGCAGCCTCTCGCGCTCCGAGATTGTCGTGCCCGTCATGTCGGCAGCGGGCGAAGTCATGGCCGTGCTCGACATCGACAGCCGCAAACTGGCCACCTTCGACGACACCGACCGCCGGCACCTTGAGCAGATATGCAAGCTGATAACGCCTTCGCTATTCAGCCTTCCTGACGACAACAAATAGGCGCTGGCACGATTCGAAGGGGATATTCCACATGGCATCAAACTTGTCGATGTCAAGTGTTTCGTTGTAGGCCTTGTTGTCCGACACGTTCCTGTACTTCTCCACGGAATTCTGGATGAAGAAGTGCTGCTCGTCGTAGCCCACCACCGGCACGTAGTGCATCGAACGGCCGTTATACAGCAGCAAAGCTATCACGGGAACACCCTTGCTGACGGCGTTCTTCAGGTCGTCTGTCGTGCCGGTGTAATACGCCGTCGTGTAGTTCTTGTGCTGCTCCTCGAAAAACACCTTGAAGCACCTGGGGAAGGCACCGCCCTCGTACTTGCAGGGGAACGTCTCGCTGTGATACAGCTCCACGCCATCGGCCTCTTCGCCAAAGAAGCGCAGCAGGTAAGCACTCGAGCAGGCTGCACACTCCACCTTCTGCTGCGTGTCGGGAGCCGGATTCGGGGTTATCAGATACGACGCGGGATGGTCGTGGCCGTTGGCATATTCCGCTGGAGCCACCAGCCAGTTTGAGCGGGCATAAGCCTTCTCCTCGTCAGTCATTTCGTCAAGCATCTCCACCAGCCGGTTAAAGATACTGCCCTGACCGGCAGCCTGCGCTGACTGATTCTGGGCGCTCACGACCGAGGCCCAGAAAAGCATTGCCACGAGCAATGCGGAAGAAATATACGACGTCCTGTTCATTGTGATGACTATTTGTTAATACCTCATTGCTTCAGATCTACCGCAAAGATAGCCTATTTCCAGATGAAACAACCGACACCCCCGCTCCTGTTAACATTATTTAGAAAAGATTCTTACTTTACGGCCTGCTGGCAACAGCGGCGGCTGTTTTTTCCGGCAATGACTGCAATCACAATCGATATGTTTTGCGGAATGGGAAAAAATGCGTAACTTTGCAGCCGATTATGGAAAAGGAAAGGAAAAAGCTGTCGCTCCCGAAGCGTATCAGCAAGTTTATTGCCGACTACATGGGCGTGCTGGTGCTGTTAGCCGCCGTAGTGGCGCTTATCTGGCCCGGGGCGTTCAACAGCGTAAAGCCTACGGTCATCAATCCGCTGTTAGGCATCATCATGTTCGGCATGGGACTGACGCTGCGCTGGGAGGACTTCCGCGTGGTGTTCAGCCGGCCGAAGGACGTCATCGTCGGCTGTCTGGCTCAGTTTACAGTGATGCCGCTGCTGGCATGGCTGCTGGCCAGGGCTTTCTCGCTCGACGAGGCGCTGACGGTTGGCGTGGTGCTGGTGGGCTGCTGCCCGGGCGGCACGGCGTCGAACGTCATCACCTATCTGGCAAAGGGCGACCTGGCCCTGTCGGTGGGCATGACGGGCGTCTCGACCCTACTGGCGCCGGTGCTGACGCCGCTGCTCGTCTGGCTGCTGGCCGGCAAGACGGTCGACGTCGACGTTGCCGCCATGTTCCTGAGCATCCTCTGGGTGGTCATCCTGCCCATCGTCGCAGGACTGCTGGTGAAGCGCCTCCTGCCCAAGCTGACGGAGCAGGCCACGGCCTATCTGCCAGCCCTGTCGTCGCTGGCCATCGCTGCCATCGTGCTCATCATCATCGCGGCCAGTGCCGACAAGCTGCTCTCAGGCGGACTGGTGATTGTGGCCGTCGTGATGCTCCACAACATCGGAGGACTCTCCATCGGCTACCTCATCGCACGCCTGCTCGGACTGCCGTGGCCCAAGCGCAAGTCACTCAGCATCGAGGTGGGCATGCAGAACTCGGGCCTGGCCTCGTCGCTGGCCACGCTGCACTTCGCCGCCTACCCCATGGCCACTATTCCCGGAGCGGTCTTCAGCGTGTGGCACAACATCAGCGGAGCCATCGTCGCCCGCTTCTACGCATCGCGCATCAAGAAATAGCGTAAAAACAACATCATAGAAATGGAAAAGAAATTCAAGCAGGGCACGCTCTGCGTACAGGCTGGCTACAAGGCCAAGAACGGAGAACCGATTGAACTGCCCATCATCCAGTCGACGACGTTCAAGTACGACGACTCGGACGAGATGGCAAAGTTGTTTGACTTAGAGAAGGAGGGCTACTTCTACACCCGCGTGGGGGCCGTGCTGACCTCCAGCGGTCAGGCCGCCAACTTCTACGCCCTCTTCAATATCTGCCAGGCCGGCGACCACTTCATCACCTCGAACGAGATCTACGGCGGCACCTACAACCTCTTCGGTGTGACGCTGAAGAAGCTGGGCATCGACTGCACGTTCATCTCGCAGGAAGCCTCCGACGAGGAGATCCAGGCAGCCTTCCGCCCCAACACAAAGGCCGTGTTCGGCGAGACCATTTCGAACCCCGGCTGCGCCGTCTTCGACATCGAGCGCTTCGCACGCATCGCCCATAAGAACGGCGTGCCTCTCATTGTCGACAACACCTTTGCCACGCCCATCAACTGCCGTCCCTTCGAGTGGGGCGCCGACATTGTCACCCACTCCACCACAAAGTACATGGACGGCATGGCCACGCAGGTAGGCGGTGTCGTGGTCGACAGCGGCAACTTCGACTGGCTCGCTAATGCCGAGAAGTTCCCCGGCCTCTGCACGCCCGATGAGTCGTATCACGGCCTGACCTACGTCAAGGCCTTCGGCAAGATGGGCTACACTACGAAGCTCGTGGCCCAGCTCATGCGCGACCTCGGCTCGATTCCTGCCCCGCAGAACTCGTTCCTGCTGAACCTTGGTCTGCAGACGCTCCACCTCCGCATGGCCCAGCACTGCAAGAACGCCCAGCAGGTGGCCGAGTTCCTGAGCCAGAACGAGAAGGTAGCGTGGGTTCACTACTGCGGCCTGAAGGACGACGCCCACTACGCCCTTGGCCAGAAGTACCTGCCCAACGGCTCGTGCGGCGTCATTGCTTTTGGTCTTAAAGGTACGCGCGAGACGGCCATCAAGTGGATGGACTCGCTCGAGATGATCAACATTGTCACCCACGTGGCTGATGCCCGCACCTGTGTGCTCCACCCCGCCAGCCATACTCACCGCCAGCTCAGCGACGAGCAGCTGCGCGAGGCCGGCGTGGCCCCTGACCTCATCCGCCTCTCAGTCGGCATCGAGGACGTTGACGACATTCTCGCCGACATCCGTCAGGCCTTGGATAAGATTTGAGCAAAACAGGCCCGAACAATCATATGCTGCCAGAATGACGTACCGAATTGTCATTCTGGCAGTATTTTTCTGCTTGGCACGCATCTTGCACTTACCTCAGCGAAGGCCGCAAGGCTATCGAGAAAAGAACAATAAGTTAAACCCTTTAAAACAATAGAATTAGGAGGTAATGATTATGCTACCAGTAATGTTTAAGAACAGTTGGTTTCCTACCGTGTTTGATGAGTTTCTGAACAGTGACTTCACGCCGAGCACCTGCAAGACTACCGCTCCGGCCGTCAATGTGAAGGAGGACGAGAAGTCGTACACCATGGAGGTGGCCGCTCCTGGCATCAAGAAGGAATGGTGCCGCGTGAGCCTGAACGAGGAGGGCAACCTGTGCATTGCCATCGAGAACAAGATGGAGCACAAGGAGGAGGACAAGAAGCAGCACTACCTGCGCCGCGAGTTCTCATACACCAACTACCAGCAGAACTACTCGCTGCCTGAGGACGTGGTGAAGGACAAGATTTCGGCCCGCGTACAGGACGGCATCCTCACCGTCACTCTGCCGAAGCAGGAGAAGGAAGCCAAGGTCTCGAAGTCGATTGAAGTTTCATAAATAATTGGTTTTAGGTTTTAAATTTGATTGCAGGTGCAGCATCCGCTGAGGGTGTTGCACCTGTTTTTTTGTCGTGAAACGATGGCAGAATCATAAAAAATGATTACCTTTGCACACACGAAACCAAAAACAACGAACTACTAAGATGAAGAAAACAAGAATCCTGGGCTTCTGCCTGTTTGTTCTTACGTCGCTGAGCGGCTATGCACAGACCAAGTCGTGGACCGCCGACAACGGCAACGGCACGTTTACCAACCCCCTCTTTTACGATGAGTTCTCCGACCCCGACATCCTCCGCGTGGGCGACGACTATTACCTCGCCGGCACGACGATGCACGCCGTTCCCGGATTGGTCATCCTCCACTCGAAGGACCTCGTGAACTGGGAGTTCGCCTCCTACTGCTTCGACCGCTTCGACTTCGCCGACAACAGGTTTGCACTCAAGAACCACGAGGAGATCTACGGACAGGGCATCTGGGCGCCGTGCATCCGTTATGCCAACGGGCAGTTTTACGTTTTTTCCAATGTCAACGGCAAGGGACTGCAATGCTATACGGCAAAGGACATCCGCGGCCCGTGGACGCACCATAACATGCAGGGTAACATCTACGACCTCGGCGTGCTGTTCGATGACGACGGAAAGGTGTATGCCATCCACGGCTACGGCACGGTGAAGTGTACCGAGCTGAAGCCCGACATGAGCGGCCCCGTGGAGGGCACCGAGCGCGTCATCATCCCCGACGGCAACGGCGTGGGCGAGGGCCACCACATGTACAAGATTGACGGTATGTACTACCTCATCTCGACCGACTATTCGCCCAACGGCCGCACGCTCTGCTCACGCTCGAAGAGCATCTGGGGGCCTTACGAGACGCGCGTCATTACCGCCGACGAGACCTACGGCTACCACGCCGCCTCGCTGACGCAGGTGCCCCGTGGCACGAAGTACCGCATCGGCGAGGACGGCACGAAGTTCCAGCTCAGGGCGGCATCGTGCAGTACAAGGACGGCTCGTGGTGGGCACTCTTCATGCAGGACTTCCACTCCATCGGCCGCACCGTCTGTCTGATGCCGATGACGTGGGAGAACGGCTGGCCCATGGTGGGCCTGAAGGGCAACCTCGGCCGCGCCCCCCGCACGTGGTTCAAGCCCGGCGTCCAGCCTGTCACGTCTGTTGCTGTACAACAGCAACAAGCAACCCGCGCCCCCTACGACCGCTCCGAAACCTTCAACGGCAAGACGCTCGGTCCCGTCTGGCAGTGGAACCATAATCCCGACGACAAGCAGTGGAGCCTCCATGGCGGTCGCCTCCGCATTCAGGCGCAGCCCGCCGAACAGCTGATGTGGGCACGCAACACGCTGACGCAGCGCGTCATCGGCCCGAAGTCCGTTGCCACCGTAGAACTCTACACCAAGGGCATGAAGGACGGCGACGTTTGCGGCCTCGGCAACATCAACGTCCCCTGCTCGTGGGTAGGCCTCGTCAAGCAGGGCAACGCTCTCACCCTCCGCTGCTTCGAACAACTGACCAACGACACGGTCTCCGTGCCCGTCACGTTTGACGGGAAAATCTACCTCCGCATGATCGGCGACTACGACAACGACCAGGCCCAGTACGCCTACTCCACCGACGGCGTGACGTTCCAGACCATCGGCCGCATGATGCCGCTCTCCTACCAGCTTATCTCCTTCCAGGGCTCCCGCCACGCCCTCTTCGCCTTTAATATAAAAGGTAAGCAGGGCGGCTATGCCGAGTTCGACAACTTCACCGTCGACGAGCCTTGCGCCGACCGCAGCGCGAACATCCCCTACGGCAAGACCATCCGCATCATCAACAAGGCTACGGGCCGCCCGGCCATCGCCTTGAAGCACGGCCTGCTCTACGACACCCACGCCGGCGACAAGAGCCAGCTGACGCAGTTCCGTGTCATCGACCGCGGCCAGGGCCGTGTTGCCCTGCAGTGTGCCGATGGCCGCTACATCAGAGTCTACGGCGACGGTCTGCCCGGCGACGTGCGCTTCACCACCGACCTTCAGGAAGCCGATCAATTCCTCTGGCAGGACTACCTCGACCACGACTTCATGCTCCTCTCGCTGAAGAACCACCGCTACATCGGCAAGAGCCCCACCACGGGCAGCCCCTACTCCATGGACTACGCCGGTCCTGACCCTGCCCGCCGCAACGGCTCCGTACTGCAATGGGAAGAACTGAAATAACCCGCCACCATGAAAATACTGAAAACTATCACCGCCAGTCTGTTGACGTGCCTCGCGCTGCAGGCTCATGCACAACAGAATGACTTCGTAAAAGGTGCCGACGTTGGGTTCCTGACCGGACAGGAACGGCGCGGCGTCGTGTTCCACGACCGTCAGGGCAAGGAGCGCGAGTGTCTGGAACTGCTGAAGACCGACTACCAGATGTCGGCCATCCGTATGCGCGTCTGGGTGAATCCCAGAAACGGTACGAACGACAAGAACGAACTGCTCGCCATGGCGCTGAGGGCCAAGAAGCTGGGCATGGACCTGATGGTAGACTTCCACTACGCCGACTCATGGGCCGACCCCAGTCAGCAGCCCATTCCCGCCGCCTGGCAGGGACACAGCTACAAGCAGATGAAGGCTGACTTGAGGGCGCATACCATCGACGTGCTCCAGCTGCTGAAGCAGAACGGCGTCACACCGCGCTGGGTGCAGGTGGGCAACGAGACGGCCAACGGACTGCTCTGGCCCATGGGACATATCGAGAAGAATCCCAAGCAGTACGCAGGCTTCATCCGTGCAGGCTATGACGCCGTGAAGGAGGTCTTCCCCGAGGCCATCGTCATCGTACACTTAGACCGTGGTCACAAGCAGTCGCTCTACGACTGGAACCTCGACATCGTCCGCAAGTACGGCGGCAAGTGGGACATGGTGGGCATGTCGCTCTACCCCTACTGGGCACGGAAGGACCATCCGGAACTGAACCCCGACAGCATCATCACCGACTGCATACGCAACATCCGCCACGTCAGCCGTAAGTACCAGTGCGACGTGATGATCGTCGAGACGGGCTTCGAGGTGGACGAGCAGCACCCTGAGGTGATGGAGGAAGGCCGCCAACAGCTGGCACGCATCGTCAGCGAGGCCCGCAACGAGACCGACGGCCACTGCCGCGGTGTCTTCTACTGGGAACCGCAGTGCCTGCCTGGTGGCTACAAGCTCGGCGCCTTCGATAGCAAGGCCCGTCCGACAGCAATCATGGACGGCTTCATCGAGGCTCCGACGGTCAGCACCACCAATGGACTGATAAGCGGTATTGTACAGGAAGGCTCAATGGCATACCTCGGTATACCATACGCCCGGGTGGAGCGGTTCATGCCGCCACAGCCCGTAGTGAAGTGGCAGGGCGTCCGTACCTGCAACCACTGGGGACCGCAGGCCATGCAGCAGACCAACCGCCCGATGACGGAAGCTGAGATGTCGGAGCAGTGCTGCGTGCTGAACGTGTGGACGACCAACACCCCATCATCTCCCAACACCCATCACCAAACACCCCTCAAACCCGTGATGGTCTGGTTCCACGGCGGCGGTTTCGACAGCGGCACATCGGCCTGGGACCCGGGCATGTGTCTGGCACAGAAGGATGTCGTGGTGGTCAGCGTCAACCACCGCCTGAACATCCTCGGATTCCTCGACCTCTCGACCTGCGGCGAGAAATACCGGCACTCAGGCAATGTGGGCATGCTCGACTGCGTGGCAGCCCTCGAATGGGTGCGCGACAATATCGCTAAGTTCGGCGGCGACCCGACGAACGTCACCATCTTCGGCGAGTCGGGCGGCGGCGGCAAGGTGGGCACCCTGCTCTGCATGCCACCCGCCCGGGGACTCTTCCACAAGGCCATCATCATGAGCGGCACCATCCTCAACGTCAACACCAAGGCGATGACCGAGGCGCTGGGCGAGGCCGTGCTGAAGGAACTGAATATCGACAAGGCGAACGTCGACCGTATCAAGGACGTGCCTTACAAGGACCTCTACGCCGCCGGTCAGCGCGCCATGGCCGCCAGCATCGGCACCCGCCGGCCCGGCACGCCGATGATGTGGGGCTTCGGTCCGACACCGGATGGCAGCGACGTGGTGCAGCAGCCGTTCCAGCCTGCGTTCCCCAGTTTCAGCGACAACATCCCCATCATGATTGGCACAACGTTCAACGAACTGCAGCGCCAGCGCTACGGCCAGCCGATCAGCCCCGACCAGGCCCGTACTGAACTGCAGCGCACCTTCGGCGACGAGACGGATGCCTACATCGCTGCCTTCAAGGAGGCCTATCCCGACTATACACCCCAGGATCTGCTGAGCATCGACTGGCTGTTCCGTCCCAAGACCCTCATCACCGCCGATGCCATCGGTGGACGTCGCCAGGCCGACACCTATGTCTATATGTACACCGTCACCGAGAACGACAAGGCCGGCAACGCCAAAGGCTCTGCCCACGGTGCCGAGCTGAAATACTGCTTCAACGTGGCCCACCACTACACCAACCAGCTCGCGCCGGAAACCCTTGAGGCCAACAAGCAATGGGGCGAACTGTTGAGCACGGTATGGGCACAGTTTGCCCACACGGGCAACCCGGGCCTGTCCGGGTGGCTGCCCTACACCAAGGACAACGGCTGTCTGATGGAGTTTGGCGGCACGGCCCCCACCCTACGCCATAACCACGACCGCCGCCTACAGGAAATCATCAACCGCCACTGCTTCCGTCTGCTAGAAAAGTTTCAAAGTGCCTACACTGCCTACACTTGAGCGTAACCAATTAAGCTACAATGGGTTATTCAGTGTAGGCAAATCCGTTTAGTGTAGGCAACTATGCAAAAACCATATAAAAACAAACGGAAACGGGTGGATTTTTAACGAAAAGGCTGCCTACACCGAGGAACGGCCAACAACCGACGGAAAGGGGCACCTTTCGGGCGTTCCCACGGCTTGGGACATTTGTCCCACGGCCTGGGACGAATGTTCCACAGCCTGGAACATTTATTCCACAGTCTGGAACATTTATTCCACGGCGTGGAACTATTTGGAAACACTGCCTTCTCGGTTTCTTGGGAAAGAAATTATGGGAAATGATGATTGATTTAACCTCTCTTGTCATCGTTGTCGAGGAATCAGAATCATTATCCATCATTTCCCCCAATTTCTTTCCAAAATATAGAGAAAACAGTCGCTGAGAAGGCCATTGCCTACACTAAATCAATTTGCCTACACAAATGTATCAACTGACAGTCAGCAGGTTACGGCTTAGTGTAAGCAGTGTAGGCACTTTAAAAAATGATAATTCGTAAGAGCGAGGCTGGACATCCATAGCGTAGCATATTCTGCCGAATAAATGATTATTAAACATTATTGGCAAGTTTATGTCACAGTATTGTGGAAACATACCAAGACACCATTTATAGGAGGCGTTTTCTGAACAATAAGGCGAAGGCTGGGTCGGTGATATATAACTTACTGACTTTGAGGATAAAGAAGACAAAAGGAAAGAAATTTCACAAGTTTGTGATTCACAAACTTGTGAAATTTAAGTAATATTAAGTTCTGAGCCTCAGAACCAACGCAGTTGATAAGGGTCAGGGCAGGGGGCGCTGTAGGGCCGCAGTTATTATGGCCGTCAGGTCGGTGATGTCTACCACGTTGTTGCCGTCCATGTCGGCGGCAGCCTTGATGAAGCCTGTTGGGCTCTGGCCGAGAATGTAGCTGACGGTCAGCATTACGTCCACGTTATCCACATCGCCGTCACCGTCGACGTCGCCTTTTAGAGTTGCTGGAGCCGACACTTGACGGTAGATTTTGGGGGCCGACTTAACAGATGAAGTACTGGCATAGCATGAGAAGATGGGTGTACCGTTATTCGGATTGTAGCGCATGATGTTACGCGTGTTTAATCCTTGGAAAGTAATGGTGGCGTTGCCTTCGCTGATGCCGACGGTTGCCTTGGCATTGTCATCTGCCTCGGTTTCTGTCCTCAACCAGTTACTACTGCTGCTGGCCGCATAGAGATAGCCGTTGCCAATGTTGAAGAGGTAGTTGTTGCCTGCCTTTTCGAGCGTAATGACTTGGGCTGCTTCGCCGGGCGTGAGCGTGCCGTCGCTGTTGACCGTCACGTCACTGGTGGCAGCGCGGTTATTGTTGTTCTGCGTCGTACTGAGCACATGTTTTGTTTCTTCATTGATGTAAGCAATGAGAATCTTATCGCCCGCTTTGAGCGTGCTGGCATCTGTCACCAGTGCATAGCTTCCAGGCATTAAGACCGGATCAGGGCCGGGAATAGTGCCGCCTCCGCCGCCTTCAAAGAATACCTTCACCTTCTGGATGCGGCGGTGGCCACTGGTGCCGCTGATGGTGAACGTGACGGATGAGGCACTTCCCGTCCAAGTGCCATCGTCGTAGGCGCCGACATCGGTCGTTATGCCATTGCTACCGTCGCCCGATCCGAAGGTCAACTCTATCCTGATGATGGTATTGGTGGCAGAAGCAATGGTCATTGTGTTACCGCCATACAAGCGGACGGCCTCACCTTTGTCGTAGTACTTGGGCGAGTTGTTCTTGTTAGAGCCCTTCTCGAAGGTGGCCTCGCAGTTCGTGCCGCTGGTGCTTGTCACGGATTCTGCATTTGCATAGCCCTGAGCCGTGAAGTCGATGGTCTCGTCAGAGACGGCCGAGGCAGTAGCAGAGAGACTGATGTTGACAGGCTCTGCCCCTGTACTGCTGAGCGTCAAAGATGCCGTGTACGAGCCTTCATCGGCCGACTGGAACGTGACGGTGACCTTACCATCCGTAATGGAACTCTTGTCGATTGAGAACACGTCGTTGGCGTCGGTGAGTGCAACGGAAACGTCGTCTGTCAGGAATTCACCCACCACTTCGATTGTCTTGCTCTTCGGTTCGTCAAGTCCGGTCGCAAAGGTCAGCGTTTCCGAGTCGGCAATGATGGTTGGTGTGGCGGGCTTGGCAGTAGCGGTGAGCGGAACCGCCACATCGTCAGCACCTTCTGAAGTGAGCGTTATAGTGGCGGTATGAGTGCCGGCAGTCTGCGGTGCATAGGTAATGGTGACATCCAGGCCCTCAGTGGCAGCACTCTGCGCAATGGTTGTCCGGCTCAGCGTAAAGTTTGCGTTATCGCTAAGGTTAAGGTTAACGTTATCGTTAAGGTTATAGCCCCGCACGCTTAGCGTCTCAGTATATGTCTTGGTGGCGAAGTTGGCGCTGCCAAAGTCGATGCTTGCAGGTGTTGCCTTGATGAGGGGACTTCCAGTGGTTCCCAGAATGTATTGGATACCCGCCAGTGCGTCGATCTTGCCGTTGCCGAAGTGGGAGGCATTGGCACCTGCTGTATAGCTGTCTTTGATGGCAGTCAGCTGCATGATTTCCTTCACGTCGTTGACGGTAAGATTTTTATGCTTTGCGTTCTCTTCGAGCGAGGCCTGCAGCCACAGAGCCACGATGCCGGCAGCCACGGGCGTAGCCATCGAAGTACCTTCCATCACGCCGTAAGGACTGTTGGTGCTGTTGACCACCAAATCGTTTTTATAGCCGCCAAAATAGCTGTAGTCACCCGATTTGTTGTAATGGTTCACGGCTGCAACTATCTGTGCACCAGGAGCAGAAATCCAGGGATAGGCCAGCCCCGTTGGACTTAGCTCGGCGGTGGCATAGCTTGAGTAGTAGGCGATGTCGCTCAGGGTGCCCGAGCTGTAAGTGTTGGTCTTACCCTGAGAGTTCTTCACCTCGTCCTTCGACACGTAGGCGCCTATGGAGATGGCATCGGGGATCGTGGCTTCGTCGCTGACACACATATCGTCAGTGCCTGCCGTCCAAAGATGTCCTGAGGTCGAAAGGTGGTTGGTGAAATAGCTCCAGTCGCCAGCCCACATATTCACATCGGCATTGCCGGAGGCCGGGTAGACCTCAATGGCCAGCGTATAGTCGCCTTCCGACTCAATACCTTCCTCAGAATAGACAGCCAGCTGGTGTTTCCCATCCTCCTGATCAATGTAAACAGTCATCGAACCGTAGTAGTAGTCCTTTAGATTACTGAAGGACGATGTCTCTTTGGTGACCGTCCACGTTTTCTTGATTTTCCCAGTAGAATTGTCGAGCACATAAAGTTTGCAGTTCAACTCACCGCCCGACCACGCACAGGCAATCAGGCCAGTGTAATAGTCGCCGCCTTCACCGTCGGTACGGATGATGGTGCCGAGCGGACTGCTGCTGTTGGCCGAACTTTTCCTGACGAAGAAACCGCCGCCCTCGTCGCCCGTTCTGTGGCCGGCATCGTTTGACGCTGCAAAAAGGATAACGCGGTTGGGGTGGCTCTTGCCAAAGAACTGGCTTACCAACGTTGCATACTCACCCGTGCCGTCGCGTGGCCCCCAGCCGGAGCCCCAACTGTTACTCACCACGAGGGGCTTACCCTGATTGTCGGCATAAGCCACCATCTTCTCCAAGGCGGCGGTGAGGTAGGTATCTTCCAGTCCATTAACACCGGCAAGGTAGAGGTCGGCTCCTGGAGCCATGCCACCGTAAGTAGCGTTGACGTGGTCGTCGGTCACGCTGACCGTCTTGCCGCTGACGATGACGCTCGACCCGCCAGCCGTCGAGGCGGTGTGGGTGCCGTGATCTTCCTCCTTGTCGTCGGTGGTCGGTTCAGAACTTGTAATGGTGGTGTACTCCTTTCCCTTTCCAGACCCAGTATAAACATAAGCCCGTTTGATGCGGCTGTTGCCTTCCTTGTCTTTGAAAGCGGCATGCTGGAAGTCAATGCCCGTATCGATGACGCCAAGGATAACACCCGTACCGTCGTACTGGCTGGTCACGCCCAAGGCCAATGCGTCGGGCGACTCGGAAAGCAGGTCGTCGACGTTGGTCGTCTGTCGCGCCGCGTCGGTCAGCGGGCGCATCCGGCGTGCCACCTTGATACGGGTGACATTGTCGAGGCCTGCCAGCGGCTCCAGCTGGTCGACCGGCACACGGGCGGTGACGAAGTCAAGACCGTCGAAAGACTCCTCGACCTCGACACCAAGGGCACGGACAGCACTGAGGTCGGCCGCATCCTTCAGATGGACGAAGCATGAGATGTAGGCCACGCCGCCCACCGTGTCGGGGCTGGCAATGAGACGGCGCTGCTTTGGTCTCACCTTTCCGTCGGGCATACGACGTACATGGGCACGGCGTGAAGCTGCCGTCGGTTGCTCCGCCTGCTCTTTTAGTCCGTTGAGAAACATCTGGGTGGTCATCGAGAACTTCTCGTTCACCTCCTGGCTCCACATCGTCATGACGGGTGCCATTAACAAAGCGAGGGCCATCAAGACCCTCGCCGTAAAATTGTTCTTCATAAGCTATAGAATTTGAGGGCAATATTACCTTACGCCGCCACCGAAGCCGCCACCGGAGAAACCGCCTCCGCCGCCGCCCCATGAAACGCGGCCACCGCCACCCGAGGCACGGGCCTCGCGGGCAGCCTTGGCAGCAACGGCACGGGCCGTACTGCTGTGCATGGTGGAGTAGATCATCGGGATGGTCATGTCGTCGGCCATCTGCTGGGCCACCTTGTCCATGTTGAAGTATTCGGGATTTATCTTCTTCATGTCGCGGATGACCTGGTCGGCAATGCCGAAGAGGGTGGCGTAGATCATGTAGTCCTTCCACAGTCCCACCTCGCTGACATGGCGCTCGTCGAGCAGAGTGAACTCCTGCAGGAACTTCTTCAGGCCAAATACCTTGCGTGCCTCGTCGACTTTGTTGGCGTACTTGCTGGCATCCGACTTGACGTGGAGGGTCGTGATGAACGAGTCGGTAATAGAGCGGTTGCTGCTGCTCTTCATGAACGACTTCAGCTCCCAAGGTTCCAGGACGGTGTCATCGCCGGCAGCCATCTTAAAGATGTTGTGCATCTTGCGCACGAGCACAGGTTGCTTTTCCTGCTGGTTGAGGTCGTGGATGACGAAACTCTGTACCGTCTTGCCTTTCTTGTTGGGCCGTGGCTCGATGGTGATGGCACCGAGGTTGACGAGCTTCAGGATGACGGCCGAGAGCAGGTTGTTGTAGTCGCTGCCCACGTAGCGGTAGGCGTTGAGCATGTTATTCGCCTCCGGCAGATTGCCATTCAGCGGTATGTCGCGATACCACAGCAGGTCCTTGTTCACATTGCGGCGGAAGCGCCATGTGGTGTACACCTTATATATAAAGGCAGCGATGGGTATAAAGACTGCTATCAGCAGGAAACCTATCAAATAGAGAATCTCGCCAAACGAAAGGTCGGTGGAATGGGCAAAGTCTTCCGCATAGTCACTGCCTTCGAAAGCCTCGTCCTGCTTCTGCTCGAAGGTGACGTCTTCCTGAATGGTGGGCTCAAACATACCCTTGTCGAAGCGCACCATGATGTACATGCCGCTGCGACTCTCCATCGGTTCAGTGGTCTCAGCCACGATGCTGTCGCCCACGAAGTCGATGGTGCCCTGGAAGCGGAAGCCCCAGATGCCGCAGTGCTCGGCCGTCAGGTGGGTGCTGTCATCCTCGGCCACGATGCTTAGCAGGGCATGCTCGGGCTTGGGCGTGACGCCCTCGTCGAGGAAGACGTGGCGGATGGCGTCGGCGTCGGGATAGGCATGCACGAGGCTGGTGATGGTATAGCTCGTGACGTAGGTGCGTTCGCCGCTTTCGCCGAGACCCCAGCACAGCTCGTAGCCGCCAGGCTTATAGACGATGCCGCACTTGCCTTCCTTCCAGCCTCGGCTACGGTCAACGTCCCATTCGCCGATGTTCTCGAACTGCCGTCCCGTCTCGTCGCTGACCGTCAGATCCTGTATCTGGCTGCCGCCCATGTTGCCCAGTCCGATGAAGCACTCGGTGCCCTCGGAGTCGATGCTCATCTGTCGCGTCTCGGTGATGTGGGCATCGCCGTTGGGGCTCAGAACAACCCTAATATTAAGGTCATACAGATAAGGGCGCGCTGACAACCCGGTTGCCAACAGCCAACACCCAACACCCAACACCCAACACCAGATCTTACTTCTTAAATGCTTCATCCAGGTCGGGATAGTCCTTCTTCTTTTCGTCGTCAACCTTCAGATAGTCCTTCTGACCGAAGTTTAGCATCGAAGCCACGATGCTCGAGGGCCACTGGCGCACCATGCGGTTCATCTTCGTAGCCGTGTCGTTATAGACCATACGCGACATGCGGACGTTCTCCTCGTACTGCTTCTGACCTTCCTGTGCCTTGACGTACAGTTCGCTGGCCTTCAGCTCGGGATAGCGCTCGAAGACAACGTTCAGGCGGCCCATCATCTGTCCCAACAAGTCGGCCTGCTGGTTGATAGCAGCGGCTGATGTGCCATTGGCGGGAATAGTGCCACTATTGCCGCCACGTGCCTGGATGGTCTTGATGATGGTGTCCGACTCGTGCTCAGCATACTTGGCAGCCGTCTTGGCCAGGGCGACGACGGCGTCAAAACGAGAGTTAAGCTGAACCTCGATCTGGCTCAGGGCGTTCTTACACAATTCATCCAGATTGACCAGCGAGCGCTGCGTCGAGATGAAATAACCTCCGATAATCACCACAAGGGCGATAAGAATGATTAATGCTGTCATAATAGTAACTGTTTAATGGTTTTGGGGGCAAAGATAGGAAAAAAAAAGCATTTCCGCAAGTTTTATGCAGGAAAAATAATCCGCGTCTTCTGCACCCTTGACACACCGAAAGCCCTCAGATTTAACAAAATGTAACCCAAAAAGAAAAATAATCGGGAAATCTCTTGGAAGGTATTGATTATTTTCCTATATTTGCAGCACCTAAGATAACATAATGTTACAAACAACCTTTTAAAACCACTACACTATGGAAGTTGAAAAAATCATGCAAGGCTTGGAGCGCAAGCATCCGGGCGAACTGGAGTACCTGCAGGCTGTACGCGAAGTGCTTGAGTCAATCAAGGACGTCTACAACCAGCATCCGGAGTTCGAGAAAGCAAAAATCGTAGAGCGCATCGTGGAGCCGGAGCGCATCATCACGTTCCGCGTGCCTTGGGTCGACGACAAGGGCGAGGTGCAGGTTAACCTCGGCTACCGCGTGCAGTTCAACTCGGCCATCGGCCCCTACAAGGGCGGACTGCGTTTCCATGCATCGGTAAACCTCTCTATATTGAAGTTCCTCGGCTTCGAACAGACGTTCAAGAATGCACTGACCACGCTGCCCATGGGCGGCGGCAAGGGCGGCAGCGACTTCTCGATTCGCGGCAAGAGCGACGCTGAGGTGATGCGTTTCTGCCAGGCCTTCATGACCGAGCTGTACCGCCATATAGGTCCCGACGAGGACGTGCCTGCCGGCGACATCGGCGTCGGTGCCCGCGAGATAGGCTACCTCTACGGACAGTATAAGAAGCTGACCCACCAGTTCCAGGGCGTGCTTACCGGCAAGGGGCGCGAATGGGGCGGCAGCATCCTGCGCCCTGAGGCTACGGGCTTCGGCGCACTCTATTTCGTCAACCAGATGCTGACGGAGCACGGTCTTGACATCAAGGGCAAGACGGTGGCTCTCTCGGGCTTCGGCAATGTGGCCTGGGGTGCTGCCAAGAAGGCCACTGAACTAGGCGCAAAGGTCATCACCATCAGCGGTCCCGACGGCTACATCTACGACCCCGCCGGACTCGATGCAGAAAAGATTGACTACCTGCTGGAGCTGCGCGCCTCGGGTAACGACATCTGCCAGCCTTACGCCGACGAGTTTGAAGGTTCGACCTTCTTCGCCGGCAAGAAACCGTGGGAGCAGAAGGCCGACATCTACCTGCCCTGTGCCACACAAAATGAGCTAAATGGCGACGATGCTGACCAAATCTTGGCCAACAAGCCGCTCTGCGTGGCCGAGGTGTCGAACATGGGCTGCACGGCCGAAGCTGCCGAGAAGTTCATTGCCGCCCACCAGCTGTTCGCTCCGGGCAAGGCGGTAAATGCCGGCGGCGTAGCCACCAGCGGACTGGAGATGAGCCAGAACTCGATGCGTCTCTCGTGGACGGCCGAGGAGGTCGACCAGCGCCTGCATCAGATTATGGCCGGCATCCACGAGCAGTGCGTCAAGTACGGCCGTGAAGGTGACTATGTGAACTACGTCAAGGGCGCCAACGTGGCCGGCTTCATGAAGGTTGCCAAGGCCATGCTGGCACAAGGAATCGTATGATATGAAAGAGACCCACCCCCTGCCCCTCCCTGTATGGAGGGGAGTGATTACCTTACTCCTGATTTGGGGTAACTTCTCCCTTGGACAGGGGGCGGGTCTTTACGCACAGACTCTGAGCGGCAAGGCTTCTTATTATGCCAAGTCGTGGACGGGACGCCGCACGTCGAACGGTGAGCGGTTACATCATGACTCGATGACCTGTGCCCACAAGACGCTGCCTTTCGGAACGTTGCTGAAGGTGACAAACCTGCTGAACGGCAAACAGGTGGTGGTGCGCGTCACCGACCGCGGACCTTATGTCAAGGGGCGCATCGTCGACCTCTCCTGGGGAGCCGCCAAGGCCATCGGCATGCTTTCGCAGGGCATTGCCCCTGTATCTGTGGAACGCGTCAGGACATCGACGATACCCTTCAAGCCCGAGGAGGACGACCCCGACGTACCCAAGTTTGAATTCGAACTGGCCGACATCGCTCCTGTCGGTATTACGCCCGTTTGGCAGCGTGAGGCAAAAATCGACCCGCTGAAGGTGGAGCGCTCTATGAACCAGACCGCCAGCGAAGTAGCAGAGACTCCTAACGCAGAGGCCCTCCCTACCCCATCAGCCAAGTCGGCAAAGGGCCAAAAAGACAACGTCGAGCCCGATGAGCTCGACGAAATCAACCGGAAACCCAATGCCGCCAAGGCTTACCTGAAGCGGCAAGGGCAACAAAAACAAGATTAACGGCGGCGGGTCGTCACGCGGTAGTCGCGTGTCAGCCCCTGCAGTTCACGCCCACCTTGGAGAACAGAGACGCGGATAACAGCCTCGCCATTGCGCAGGCCGTTGTCAGCCTTTACTTGAGCGGTGTAGCGGATGGTCTGCTTAGGCTGGATGCACTCCACCAGCACATTCTCTGAGATATGGATGTGGCGGTTGCCCGTCACCTCATAAACGGTGGGCTGTACGCTAAAGGCGGGCTTGTCGGTAGGATTGTGAATCTCGAAGACCACGCGGGCCGACTCACCACGCATCAGCGTATGGTCGCGATTGGCATCGACAATATGAACGTCGCTCATCTCAAGACGCACAGGAGTCGCAGACGGTGCATAGCCAGACGACATGCCGTCGAGCATGATGCGGTCGTCGCCACGACCTTCTGGGTCGAAGCCGCTGTCGTCGTAGCCATAGTCCTGATGGCGTGCAGCATTGGCCTGACGGTGACGCTCGTAACGCTCCACAGCCCTTGCCTCTGCCTTGTCGTCAGCAGCCTTACCGATGGCTGCGCCAACAACTGCGCCGCCAGCCATACCAACGAGTGAACCTACGTTGCTACCACGCCATCCGCCGGAAATACCACCAATGGCCGAGCCGATGATGGAACCGAAATGGGCACCCGTATAGGCACCCGTTGCCTCGTAAGAGCCACAGCTGCTCATCATCAGGAGCACGCCGAGCGATAACATCAATACCTTCTTCATCGTCTTTCTTTGTTTTTAAAGTTTCACGGTGCAAAAGTAGCATTAAATTATGAAACCGCCAAACGGATTTTCCCTAAACTGACATAGGAAAATCCCTATAAGCGGAAAAAGAGGATGCGCCAAACCTTGCTGGCGCATCCTCTTAATCGTATTGACAAGTCCCTGTAGCGGGAATTGATTATTCAGCCTTTGCTTCCTCGGCAGCAGGAGCCTCCTCAGTAGCGGCAGGAGCCTCCTCAGCAGTAGCAGGAGCCTCGGCAGCCTCAGCCTTGGGAGCAGCCTTGCGCGAACGGCGGGTCTTCTTCTTGGTCTCGCCCTTAGCCATTTCGGGATCGAAGTCAACGAGCTCGATGAAGCAGATCTGAGCAGCATCGCCCTGACGGAAGCCGAGCTTGATGATGCGGGTGTAGCCACCGGGACGGTCGCCTACCTTCTCGGCCACAGGGCCGAAGAGTTCCTTGATGGCGTCCTTATTCTGCAGGTAGCTGAACACTACGCGGCGAGAGTTGGTGGAGTCCTCCTTAGCCTTGGTGATGAGGGGCTCCACGTACTTCTTGAGGGCCTTAGCCTTTGCGACGGTCGTAGTGATTCTTTTGTGCATGATCAGCGAGATGGCCATGTTAGCAAGCATGGCACTGCGGTGAGATGCAGTACGACCGAGATGGTTGAATTTCTTATTGTGTCTCATTGTTGTTTTTTGCTTTTATTGGGCAAGTAGCTTACTCCTTGTCCAGTTTATACTTTGAAATGTCGGTTCCAAACGACAGATTCAGACTCTCGAGCAAATCATCAAGCTCCGTGAGCGATTTCTTACCGAAGTTG
>CADCEQ010000055.1 GCA_902800435.1 uncultured Prevotellaceae bacterium
TTGCCGACGAGTGCCGTCTTCGTGTCCGACGTGATGCGCCCAAAGAACCATTCAGCCGACTTCACCTGCAGATGCAGCTGCTTCTTTTTATCGATATTGACGATTGAGAATTTCATTTCCTGTTGGTTTCAACCGTTCCCACGGCCTGGGACGTTTGTCCCAAGCCGTGGGACAAACGTCCCAGGCCGTGGGAACGCAGTCAAGTGATGCGCTTAAAGTCGTATCCGTCAATGTATTCGTCAAACTCCAGGCCTTCTGTATAGCCATGCTGAGCGAACAGTCGCAAAATCCACTGCTGCTGTTCTGGGCTGAGCGGTTTTTCGCCGTATTTGTAGCGGTAGTATGTTCCCTTGCTGCCCAAGTAGTCGGTTAGCTCGCGCCGCATGGTATAAATGTCGTCACGGCTTTTCACGCGCGCGAACATTATCTTAAACCCGCGCGCAAGGCGAACCTTTTCATTCTTGACAAAGTAAGAACAGCTGCCACCTTTCATGGCTCCAGACATCACGCAAGGCCAGACCGTCACCGAAAGTGGCATGTTCTGACAGGCCACATAGCGGAGGCAGGCCGCCGACTGCGAACAGTCAGCATTCTGGCATACAGGCCACCAATCAGGTACCAAATTGAAGTCGAAAGCCATATCTTTATGCGTTATTTCGGTAGTTGCCTACACTTAAGCAATTTGCCTACACAAGATAAATCCCTATCTAACAATTGCTTACGCCTTAGTGTAAGCAGTGTAGGCACTTAAAAACTTTTTAATTCTACGAAAGACCTAACAGAGGCTTCAGCAAACCATCCTTGTGGAAAGCGCGTACCGTTGTTATTGCGAAAGCAAGGAAGAGGAAGACGAATACAATCTTCTTCTTGTTTGGCCCTGAAGGCTTCACTGGCACCGTAGCACTCTGAAGCGTCATGAACGCCGGGGTGTCCTGCTGCACCTGGGCCTCGGCACTCTGAAGCTGGGCCATGTACGTCTGATAGGCCGTAAACTGAAGTTGAAGATCATTCTCGAGGTCGGTCAGCTTGGTACGGACGCTCTGCAGCACCAAATCCTGGTTGGAGTCAGCAAAGTCGGCATACCGCTGGCGAGCCTTTTCATAGCGCACCTTTGCCTCAGCACACAGTTTCTTATTGTACTCATAATCGACACGGGCTTTGTTGGTGCGATAGTCGGTGATAAACTGTTGCAGGCGCTCCTTGACGGAGTCAGCAACGGTGGCACAGATGACAGGATCCTGGTCTTTTACGTCTATCGTGATGACAAGTGTCTTCTGGTCGACATCGCAGACGACCTTGCGGTCAATTATCTGAGCTATGCGGGTCTGCTGCTTGGTCAGCCTGAAGGGGTTCACCTTTGAATTATCCGTCGTGTCCTCGGTAGCGATGAGACTGACAAGCACACTGATGGTACCACCAATAGCCTTGCCCCACCACGTCCGTTTCTGATCGTTGAGCAGGTAGTCATAGTAGCTCTTGGGCTTGACGCTGTCCTTGGCACATACTTTTACATCGAACAGGCTAGTCTTGAAGTCGACCGAGTTCATCAGGTCGGGATAGAGAGTAGGCAGAAGTGCCTCGCTGCTACCTCCCATGGCGGAATTGCCCAACCTCATGCCAAATGACCGCGCAAGCGAAGCTATTGAGCTGGTGCTACGACTTGTAGACAACTCAGGCGCCAGCATCACCTCACACTTGTAGACTCTCGGCAAGGAGAATGCATAAATACAGGCAAGGACAAAGGTGATGCCCAATACCTTATAATAGGTCTTCTTGCGTTTCGTTACCGACCGCCATAAAGTTCCTAAGTCAATGGACGATTTCTCTCCAGACTTCACTTTTTGCATGTTATTCTGTTCCATCGTCATGCTGTTACTTCGTTATCATATAAACAATGGTGGCAATCATCGTACCGACAGAGGCTACCGTCGAGCCAATACCAACCCACTGGGCGGTGGTCATGGCCTCACGCTTGGGCTTCGAAGGAACGATAATCTCACAGCCCGGTGTAATTTTGGCACCGTGGTTGACCTGTGCCATGGTTCCGTTAGGATAGATGACATAACCCTTGCGCTTCTTGGCACGGTCGCCGAAGCCGCCGGCCTGACGGATATACCACTTATAGTTCTTTCCCTCTTCGTAGGCCACGGTATTGGGATACATGACGTCACCGCTAATCTTAACCGTTCCCTCATATTCGGGAATCACCAGACGGTCGCCCTCGCGGAGCACGATGTCGGCATCGCTGCCAGGATTTCTCAGGGCTTCCTCCAAATGAATACCAACTCTGTAGACATCGGTCTGCTCCACCTTCTCGACAGCTACAGAGTCATCACTCTCCTGGCTCATTCGAACGGTCTGCATGGCCATACGCAGACGGGCCCGCTCTGTATCATTCATGCGGCGCTCCAAGCGTGCTCCTTCAACATAAGCATCTTCGGTGACACCACCGGCAAGCTTCACAAGGTCGCTCAGGCGCTGGTTCTTCTTCTCCAAGGTATAGTCACCGGCAAAATTGACCTCGCCTTCAATCGTGATTCTTCGAGGCGTATGGAAGCCGGGGCTGCGGAACACTTGTACAATATCATAAGGCTCGAGCATAAAGCCGGGCGTGCCGTCGATGACAAAGCCGTCCTTCAACTCGAACGAGAAACTCTTGGCCAGTTCAGAAGTGGCCTTAGTGGCCTTGGGGTCAACGAGACGGCGGGAGACTGTAACCTTAGCTACAGAAGCAGCATCGGTCAGACCGCCGGCCTTCATCACCAGGTCTTCAATCGACATATTGGCAGCCCACTGATAACGTCCTGGAGACTGAACCTCGCCATTGATCTGGACATAGCGATTACTAATCAGTTCGCTCTGCGTGGGTATGAACAGCACATCTTCGTTGGCCAATGGAATGTCGGCCACCGTGCCGCCCATGATACCAGCCACATCGACGGGGATGACCTCTAAGGATCGGTCGGCACGCATGCGGTGCAAGACGGCACGGGCCGTGAAGGCGTCCTCGGTCAGTCCGTCGGCCTGCTCAATGAGGCTACGGACGGTTGTCACCTGTTCGCCGAGCCTGTACTGGCCGGGGCGGAAGACGGCACCACTGACCTCAACCATATTCTCGAAACGATCGAGGATGGCATCCACTTGTACGGCATCACCGTCAGCCACCTTGAAAGAGGCCTGCTCGAACTCATCGATATTGAACACGCCAAAACGTTCGCCAGACTTACGAATCAAGCGGACACTCTTGCGATATGCATCGCCAGAATAGCCGCCGGCATACTTCAGCAGCGTGGAAACGCTCTCGTTGGCACGCATCTCATAGTACATGGGGCGCTTGACATTGCCCGTGACATTGACCAGGCAATCGTAGGGGCCGACCTGAATGACGTCACCGTCCTTCAAACGAATGTTGCCGGCAAGGCGGCCGTTCAGGATATACTCATAGATATCGACTATGGTCACCAAATTGCCACCACGGAGCACACGGACGTTACGCAAGGTACCCAGATCGTTGATACCGCCTGCTGCATAACGGGCGTGGAACACGCTGGGCTTGTTGACCTCGCCCATGACATTAATCATGATGGTACGGGTCTGGCCGACACTCACCTTCAGGCTCGAACTGCTGTAACGAGAGCCAAGGCTGGCACGGATGCGGCTGTTAGCGGCAGCCACCGTCATACCCGACACGGTGATGGGGCCATAGTCAGGGACCGTCACCGTTCCCTCGGGCGAAACCGTCAGCTGGAACGACTTCTGCGAAGCACCGTAGACGTCGATGACCAACTGGTCGCCAGGACCGAGGACATAGTCCTGCGGGGTGGCTATATTCATGTGGGGCTCAAACGACAGCAGCTTGTTGTTGAAGATATCGTGGCCAAACACTTTCTTGGTGTCAAAGGCATCGACCGACTCGTCCATGGTCCCTTCCTGAAGGGTCTCTTCGTATCTGAGGTCGGCATCATCGTTTAGCTGGGTCCTGGTGCCGGACTTGCCCGACGTGATTTCATCGGCGATTTCTGAGTTGTTGGTACGCATACGAGAGTTCAGCTCGCTGGTGGCCTCATCGGCAACGCCACTGAGTCCACGGCTGCGGATCTGCTTCTCGTACTTGGCACGGACACGGCGTATCTGGTCGATATTGACACCACGCTGCACAAGTTTGGTGACAATCTGCGACCGCGAAGAGCCGGCAGCAGTCTCGCGCTTGATCAAATCCATCACCTGATTGTCGCTCATCGACTGAGCGAAGGCGGCCATAGGCAGGAACAACAATAGCAACAGTAAAGTTCTAAAATGCTTCATCTATTGATAGTTTTATGTTAGAATACAACACAACCTCTCTTCCTAACGATAAAGCAGAAACCGTTGGTTTCCAGCACGTTAGTTATCTGTCAATACAAATACTTACGGAAAAGAGGGTCTTGAGCATGCTCTTTTTCGAATTTCAGGGTACAAAGGTACTAAATAATTCTGAATTGTCCTAAATAAAAAAAGGAAAAAGCCGCGCTGTGCGGCTTTTTTCCCTTTTTTAACTTTACAAAAGGTTATTACGTTCAATATCCTTGAAATAGCGGTAGGTGCCTACCTTCAGCTCATCGCAGGCAGCCTCGTCGGCCACGATGATACCGTGTTGGTGCATCTGCAGGGCCGAGATGGTCCACATGTGGTTGACACTGCCCTCGATGGCAGCCTGAAGGGCGCGGCACTTGGCATGGCCATTGACCAGGATCATCACCTCGCGGGCAGCCATCACGGTACCTACGCCGACGGTCAGCGCAGTCTTGGGCACCTTGTTGATGTCGCCCTCGAAGAAGCGGCTGTTGGCAATGATCGTATCGGTGGTCAAGGTCTTCTGGCGAGTGCGGCTGGTCAATGAGGAGCCAGGCTCGTTGAAGGCGATATGACCGTCGGGGCCGATGCCGCCCAGGAAGAGGTCGACACCGCCGAACTTCTCAATCTCCTTCTCGTAGGCGGCACACTCGGCATC
The DNA here is from genome assembly GCA_902800435.1 of uncultured Prevotellaceae bacterium. Next base: position 4,991 of record CADCEQ010000055.1, read on the forward strand.
GAGGTCGGGGGCATTGCCGTTGAGGATATGGATGTTCTCACGGGGACAGTCGATGTGGTTGAACAAGTTGCTGAACATGAAGCTGTGATAGCTCTCAGGATGGTCGACGGGCAGGCCGACATACTCATCCATATTGAAAGTGACAACGTTCTTGAACGACACCTTTCCGTCCTGACAGGCCTTGACCAGTGCACGGTACATACCGATGGGTGAAGAGCCGGTGGGCAGACCGAGTACAAAGGGCTTCTCAGGTGTTGGTTTTGCGGCGTTGATACGCTCGATGACATGATTGGCTGCCCATTGGGACATCAAATCATAATTGGGTTCAATAATTACACGCATAAGCTTTGTTGGTTTGTTGTTGTTATTGTATGATTACTATCTTTCCTTCAACGATATAGATGCCCTTTCCCGGACGGCCAGTGACACGGCGACCCGACAAGTCGTAATAGGCATCGCCGGAGGCGCGTGGAGTCATGAGGTCATGGATAGCATCAGGATCTCCGCCTCGGAAGTCGAACGAGACAAGGCCGTCATCAGTCATTCTGATGTTGGTGATGGGTGTCTCTGTATCAGTCAGGGCCTGGTCGACCGTCGCCGTGGAGTCAGTAGTCCACGGGAAGGGGCTGGTACTCAGGTAGAGACAGTTCATTCGTGTCTTGTTGATATACTTTGTCTTTGCGTCACGCAGCTCCAACAAGTTATCCCAAGCATCGTAGTCGAGACCATCGGCATGGACCAGTTCATAACGGTATTTGCCTTTCACGTTGTTGACCGAATTCGACGACCACTTCGACTCCAAATAGTCCACATGATAGATAACCAGGCCTCGGCCCGGTACACCAAGACTCCAGCCCTGCCACTGGCGGTTTTCCAAGAGATAATAGTTGTCTTCGGTCTTCTTGATAATGTACACATCGCCGCCGTCGGCAAGAGTCTTCATATTCTTGATTGTGGCCGGCTCCGTCAGTTCAACAGGCGTCAACCAGCCGAAGAGCATCTTTTCTAACGGTGAATAGTCGGGCGGGCACCAGCCGTAGTTGGTGAAGTTGCCGCCATCCATCAAGTCCCACTCGTCGACAACAGAGTAGCCGGCGTCATTAGTGGTCGGATAGATATCGGGCAGACCTAAGCTGTGGCTAAATTCGTGGCAGATGGTGCCAATACCACAGCTGCCAAGATTGTTCTTCCACAACTCGCCACTGGCAGAGAAGTTGGCTATCTTGGTTCCGTCGGGAGCTGTCACTGTGGTGAAGGAGCCAGTGTTCGGCCAGATATGGCCATAGCTTCCTTGGCCCTGATTGCCACAAAGACCGGCATACACGCAGATAACCTGGTCTACACTTCCATTGCCATCCCAGTCGTACTGTTTGAAATCATGGTCAGGGTTCTGCTTCAGCAGTTCAAGCATCGCATTGCGGAACTGATCTTTGCCGTAGTTTCTAGTCTTTTCTGTCGGGGCAGTGTAAGGATTGGCCAACGTATCAAGTTTAATAGGTCCAAAGACATCGAACTCCATATTGAAGCGGCCGCCTGACTGGTCGCGGAAGTAGTCGGCCACACAGCCCACACCGTTCCGCTTGTTATAGCCACTCTCATTGAAGATAGAGTTGTATGTCTTATTCGGGTCCTCCATCTGGAAGTCCACGTCGCGGAACGACACCAGTACGACCATCTGCTTGTATACCCTCGAGGCATCCCAGTCCTTACGAACCTTTGGCAGTCCGCGACGAACGCCGCGAGTCTGAGCGCCATCCGACAGGTCGGGCGTACAGTCGCCATGAACCAATCTTAAATCCTGAGCCTGAGCCACCACCGGGACGAGTAGGGCGCAGCAGAGGGTAACAAGGGCCTCAGCCAGCCTGACAGACCATATTCTGTTTTGTTTTCTCATACACTTTCTCGCTGTATTTTACTGACACGTCATTGCCAAAAAGACATACGACGGTGCAAAATTACAACTTTTCGCCGAAAACACCAAAACAGTTATCTTTTTTTTGCATTCAACCCGAATCTAAGACACACAAGAACGGGAACTCTTATGATGGAGTCCCCGTGAGATTTTGCTGATAGGATTGTTACTTCACACAGACAGGCCACGGCTTGAGCTGCTTGAAGAAGTCGTTGCCCTTGTCGTCGACAAGGATGAAGGCGGGGAAGTCGACCACATCGATCTTCCAGATAGCCTCCATACCGAGTTCGGGATACTCCACGCACTCAATTGACTTGATGCTCGACTGCGAAAGGACGGCAGCCACACCGCCGATGCTTCCGAGGTAGAAGCCGCCGTGCTTCTGGCAGGCATCGGTGACGACCTGCGAGCGGTTGCCCTTGGCAATCATCACAAGCGAGGCACCGAGCGACTGGAACTCATCGACGTAGGGGTCCATACGGTTAGCCGTCGTCGGGCCCATCGAACCGCAGGGATAGCCCTCCGGCGTCTTGGCGGGTCCGGCGTAGAGCACGGGATATTTCTTGAAATAGTCGGGCATCGGCTCACCGGCATCAATGCGGGCCTTCAACTTGGCATGGGCAATGTCGCGGGCCACGATGATGGTGCCCTTTAGGTTGACACGGGTCGAGACGGGATACTTCGACAGTTCCTTGCGGACAGCGTCGATACCCTCGTTCAGGTCGATTTCGATGGTGTTCTGTCCCTCACCAGCCTTAGCAAACTCTGCAGGAATCAGCTCAGAGGGATTAGAGTCCATCTTCTCGAGCCAGATACCATCCTTGTTAATCTTTGCCTTGATGTTACGGTCGGCAGAGCAGCTGACGCCCATACCGATGGGGCACGAAGCACCGTGACGCGGCAGACGGATGACACGGATGTCGTGAGCCAGATGCTTACCGCCGAACTGTGCACCGAGACCAATCTTCTGAGCCTCGACGAGCAGTTTCTGCTCGAGGTCGACGTCGCGGAAGGCGCGTCCTGTCTCGTCGCCCGTCGTGGGCAGCGAGTCGTAGTACTTGATACTGGCGAGCTTCACGGTCAGCAGGTTCTTCTCAGCACTCGTGCCACCGATAACGAAGGCGATATGATAAGGCGGACAGGCAGCAGTACCCAACGACTTCATCTTCTCGACGAGGAAGGGGATGAGCGTGCCCTCATTCTGAATGGTGGCCTTGGTCATCGGATAGAAGTAGGTCTTGTTGGCCGAACCGCCACCCTTGGCCACCATCACGAAGCGGTATTCAGCACCCTCGGTGGCCTCGATGTCAATCTGCGCGGGCAGGTTGCAGCGGGTGTTCACCTCGTCGTACATTGTCAGCGGGGCGTTCTGCGAGTAGCGCAGGTTGTCCTGGGTGAAGGTATTGTAGACACCGAGCGAGAGAGCCTCCTCGTCCTCGAAGCCCGTCCATACCTGCTGACCCTTCTCACCGTGGATGATGGCGGTGCCGGTGTCCTGACAGAAGGGCAGGATGCCACGGGCTGCCACCTCGGCATTGCGCAGGAACTGCAGGGCCACATACTTGTCGTTCTCCGAAGCCTCGGGGTCGCTAAGGATGGCAGCCACCTGCAGGTTGTGCTCACGGCGCAGCATGAACTCCACGTCGTGGAAGGCCTGCTGAGCCAGCAGCGTCAGTGCCTCCTTCGACACCTTAATAATTTCCTTGCCCTCGAACTCGGCGGTGGTCACGCCTTCCTTCGACAGCAGTCTGTACTCGGTCTTGTCTTCGCCCAACTGAAACATCGGGGCGTACTTGAAATCTACTACGTTTGCCATAATTTTGTTTTTTAAAGGGAGACAAGGAGACAGGGAGTTCAAGGAGTTCAAGACCCGGAATTCCCTGTCTCCTTAAACTTATTAATTTTTTATTCCTTTATTGTTTATTATTCCATTAATGTACAAATACAACATTCTGCTCGCATCTTCCAATTTGTCATGTAACTCAGAGAACTCGTCGGAATTAATATATTGGAGATCTCTTGAAAGTATGATATAGTCCCTGCATTCCTCCATACTGCCTTGAGAAATATTCATAAAGCGCAATTTATCAGCTTTACTAAGTTTCTTATATCCTTCAGCAATATTAGCCTCAATGGAAACTGAAGCACGTCTAAATTGAGAAGTCAAGCCATACTGCTCGTCTATCGGATAATGCTTTGTTATCCGGTACACAGCAAGTACAAATGCATGTGCTTTTTGCCAAGCTATTACACTTTCAAAAGAGTATGGCATATGCTCAAACCTTAAACTATTGTCCTGAACTCCTTGAACTCCCTGAACTCCCTGTCTCCATAATATCAGTAGCCAAAAATCTCAGCTGTCGAAATGCGCTTTACAGGACCGTACTTCTGCAGGGCAGCCATATCGAGTTCACGCTCGTTGCCGAGAATGATGTAGCGGTAGGGCTTGCGGGCTATCTGCTGCTGCTCGAAGTCGACGATGTCCTTCATCGTCAGGTTAGGCAGGGCGGCATAGATTTTCTCGTTCAAATCGTAGTCGATGCCCAAGTCGCGGGCATTGATCCAGGCATTGATGAGCCCGAACTTCGTGGTGCGCAGGCTGGCCAGCTGTTTCGTCAGAGCCTCCTTGGCAATCTGGAACGAGGCATCGCTCTGCGGGATAGTGTCGAGGATGGTGTGGAAGTGGCTCACGCAGTCCATCATCTTGTCGTTCTGGGTGATGATGTGCGTGAAGAAGTCCTCCGTCTGGTCCTTATAGCCGGGACGGCGGTACATGGCCCAGGCATTATAGGCCAGACCGCGAGTCTCGCGCATCTCCTGGAACACCACCGTGTTCATACCGCCGCCGAAGTACTCATTGAAGAGTGCCTGGACGGCAACCTCGTCGACATTCCACGGGCGCTGCTCATTATGATACATACGCATATAGATGTTCTTGGCGTCGTAGGGAGCAATGAGAATCTCGCTCTCCGGCGTAGGCTGAGTGACATAATGCTTGTTAGCTGGTGAAGGGTGAAAGGTGAAGGGTGATGGGAGGGATGAGAAATGAGAAGCAAGAGCTTCCTCCAACTCCTCCTCGTCCATCGGGCCATAATATAATAAGGTGTGCTCATACTGGCTGAGGTTCTTCAGCAGGTCGAGCAGCTCCTGTGGATTCGTCTGGCGCAGCTGGGCGGTGCTCAGCAGATTGCGCTGGGAGTTGTAGGGACCATAGACACCGTAGTTGAACAGGCAGTCAAAGCAGGTGCGCTGGTCGAGCTTGGCGTCGGCACGGGCCTTGTCAAGCAGACCGACATACATATCATAGGCCTCCTGGTCGACCTTGGCGTTCTGAAGCAGGTCTTCGAGCAGCGCCAGTGCCTCGGCCATGTTCTCGCCAAGACCACTCAACGTGACATTGATGACGCGTTCACCCACATTGATGTTAAATTCGCAGGCCAGCTTGTAGAACTGCTGTTTTACCTGTTGGGGCGTCAGCTTGTCGGTACCCAAATATTCCAGATAGTCGGCAGCGTAGTCATAGCGGACGTCGGCCTGCTTGCCGAACTCATAGCGGAAGGAAAGCTGGAAGCGGCCGTTCTCTGTGTTCTGGACATAAACATAAGGCAAGCCTTTGTCTGTGGATCCAAAGGTGAGGTCGCGCTTGAAGTCGACAAACTTCGGCTCGATGGGCTTCACCTTGGCAGCCTGGATGTCCTTCACGAACTGGCTGACGTTGTCGCGGTTGGCGGCAATAGGCGTGATGGCGGGCTTGTCAATTTTCTTCTCGTTGGGGTCAACACCCTGACGCTTGTAGACGGCGGCATAGCCGTCGGTGAAGTGGCGGGCGGCGAAGTCAGCAATCTGCTCCTTGGTCATACCTTCCAACCGCTGCAGACGGTTGGCCACCTGCTCCCACGGTGTGCCGATGATGAAAGCATCGACAAACATATCGGCCCGCGACTGGTTGTTCTCGAGGGCGTTGTAGTACTGCAACTTCAGGTTGTTGATGACCGACGGCAACAGGTCGTCGCTGAACTCGCCCTTCTTCAGCTTGCCAATCTCTTCGAGCAGCAGCTGGCGCACCTCGTCGAGCGTCTGGCCCTCCTTAGGCGTACCGGCCAGGATGAACATCGAGTAGTCCATCAGTGCCTCTACCCCACCCCATGCGCTGAGCATCTTCATCTGCTGGTTGATGTCGAGGTCGATGAGTCCGGCAGTGCCGTTGCTGAGCATGTGCTCAATGACCTGCAGCGTGTCGTTCTGTAGCGAAGCACCGCGGTCGAAGCGCCAGCCTAACCACAGCTGCTCAGCCTCGGGACCGATAACGGCGGTGTCCTGCGGCTCGGTGTACACAGGCTGTTCGGGGAACGTGGGCTGGGCAACGTCGTCGCCGGGCTTCCACTGTCCGAAGTACTTGTCGATGGTGGCTATCACCTCGTCGGGGTTGAAGTCGCCAGCCATGCAGATGGCCACATTGTTGGGCACATACCACTTGGCAAAGTAGTTCTTGATGTTCGTAATCGAGGGATTCTTCAGGTGCTCCTGCGTACCGATGGTGGTCTGCAGACCGTAGGGGTGCGTCGGACAGAGCTTGCGGCTCAGGGCCTCATAGAGCTTGCGCACGTCCTGCGTCAGTCCGATGTTGTACTCCTCGTATACAGCCTCCAACTCGGTATGGAAGCCTCGGATGACCATATTCTGGAAACGGTCGGCCTGGATCTTCGCCCAGTTCTCGACTTCGTTCGAGGGGATGTCCTCGGTGTAGCAGGTCACGTCGTTCGACGTATAGGCATTCGTTCCCTCAGCACCGATGGCAGCCATCAGCTTGTCGTACTCATTGGGAATGAAGTACTGGGCAGCCACCTGCGATACGCTGTCGATGCCACGATAGGCGGCGCGGCGCTCCGCAGGGTCGGTCAGCTTGCGGTACTGCTCGTAGCGCTGCTCGATGTCGGCCAGCAGCGGTGCCTCTGCCGTCGAGTCGGTCACGCCAAACTTACCCGTGCCCTTGAACATCAGGTGTTCCAGGTAGTGGGCCAGACCGGTGGTCTCAGCCGGGTCGTTCTTCGAACCGGTACGCACGGCAATGTACGTCTGTATCCTCGGCTGTTCCTTGTTTACACTGAGGTAGACCTTCAGTCCGTTGTCCAGCGTATAGATACGTGTCTGCGACAAATCGCCTTTAACACTCTCGTATTTGTACTTGCCGCCACAGGCAGTTAAAAGTAAAAAGGTAAAAAAGTAAAAAGGTAAAAAACGAAATACACTAATCCTCTTCATTTGTTTTGGACTTTATTAACTATATTCACTAATGTTCCTACTATTGTATTAATATCATTGATAAGCGAATCAAATTCCGGCTTAGCCATGTACTCCGATTCGTACAACAATTCCAGCCAATATTTAGTTTCACTTGCTTCTTTTAGAGAGATTTTAAGCTTGCTGACATAATCAGCATCACTTTGGGCATAAAGACTCTCTGCAATATTCGCCCCAACACTTGTACCACTACGGTACAATTGCTTTGACATTACATATTCCCCCTTGCATTTTGTCAGGTGGTCATATTCCTTTACAATACGAAGGGCAAAAGCCTTACTCAACCGATAGATAACATTATCTGCCATCTTTTATCTTTTACTTTTTTACCCTTTTACCTTTTTACTTTTTTACCTTTAAATCAGTTTTCGTAATCAATTTCGTGGTCCAGCTTCTCAAGGAAGTCATCGTACACATCCTGGTCGACATCGCCCAGACTGAATTCCTTCTCAGCATCCTTGCGGATTTCGGCAATCCAGGCACGACGGGCACGGACATAGTCTTCGCGGATACGCTCACAAGCCGCCTCATCAAGTTCGTCTAAGTGGTAATAGTCGAGAATCATCTGGTAGCTCCATGCCCAGCGATAGTCGCTGTAGTGGTTGTTGATGTCGGCAAAACGATCGAGCACCTGCGTGATATTCTCAATCGTACCCTCCTTGATATCATCAATCAGACGCTGCTCCTCGGTCACGGGCAGCAGCAGTCCGCTGAGGTCAGTCCAGGGTCCCTTGCCAACCTCCGATTTCGGCATACCGAAGAAGCCCTCCTTCACAGCACGCTTCAGCACGGCTCCCATATAGATGCGCAGGGCGATGTCGTAGTACTTCAGGCCCTTCTGCAGCGACGAGGCGTTGATGACATACTCGTGGAAGTTGTACGACGACACGTTGTCGCCGCTGGCCTGCCGCAAGGCTTCCAGAATCATGATGCCCTGCATAATCTCGCCGACCGTAAAGGGACTGAGCCAGTCGAAATTGATGATCGACTTCTTCGACTGCTTCGAGCGCTTGTCGCGCTTCGGCCACTTCTTGATGTCGCGGTACAGTCCGACGGTGGTGATGTTGCGGCCTGGTACGAGATACATCGTCTCACCGTAAGCTACGAGGTAGCTGAAGGGCAGGCAGCGCGTGTCGGGATGGTGCATCAGTTTGCCGAAACAGACGGAGAAAGCACCAATAGTTGCGGGCATCAGCACATACGAGCCAGAGGCTGTCTTCGTGCCGCGCTCCAGGGTGCCGTAGTGCATCGGTCCCATCTTGTAGGCGTGGTTCGAGAAGTTGGTGTTCGAGCCGGCATTATAGAACGAGAACTGTCCGCCGATGAGCAGGCTCGACTTATGGTGACTGGCCGAGAACGGACCGCAGAAGGCGGCGCAGGCCTCGCCGTTGGCCATATATGAGTTGGCGAAGAAGAGGCTGGCCTCAGCCGTGAAGCCGTTGGTTATCTGACAGGCCTCGCCCACGAAGCAGTCCTGCATCTTGACGGAATTGTTGATGCTGCAACCGTCGCAGATAATCGAGTTCTCGCAGATGACGCCCGTTCCGATGAATACGCTGGCATCCTCAGAGCTGAGGATGGTACACTCGTTCAGACGGGCACAGCCGCTGATTTCGCAGTCGCCCTTGATGACGGTGTTCGTGATGTCCTTGGTATTGATGATCTTCACGCGGTTGCCGATGATGCCGCGCTCAGGCGTCGAGATGCGCACCTCGTCGTCGATGAGCTGCTTCAGACGGTTCATCAGTTCGCGGTCGTTGTGATATTTCACCATAAAGGCAGCCAACTGTGAGTTCAGTTCGCGGAAGAGCGTCACATTGCCGTCGCCCATCTCGTTAAGCACGGAAATGGTGGAGCCGGCACCGTAGCTGGCGCCCTCGAGCGTCTCCAGTGTCGAGATGTTCGAGATATAGCAGTCGTCGCCGATGGTATAGTTGTTGATGAAGTTACCCACCTTCTCTATCAGGCAGTCGTTGCCGACGGTGACATTGCGCAGCGTGGCGTCGTTGATGCCCGAGTGTTTGAAGAAGCCCTTGGCCACCTCCACACATTTGTTGAACACACCCAGGCGGATGTCACCATAGAACATCACGCGGTGGAAGTTATAAGGTTTGAAGCCTTCTGCCACCATCACCCGCTGCCAGTCCTCGGCCCAGCAGACATTATTCTCAAGAATCTCAATCTCGCTTTGTGTCAGTTGTCTGTATTCACTCATAGTCTTGGTATAAAAAGTCGTTATAAGGATATTTCTGTACGTGCAGTTCACGTACTCTACCATATAATAACGCGCGAAGCTCGTCAATATTGTGTTTCTGCTTTGCAGAAATAAAGATGCAGTCGTCGCCAAGCTTGGCCATCCACGTGCGCTTCAGTTCGTCGAGCGAAATGTTCTCCCGCGTCGGCTCCGTCAGGTCGTCCTCATCCTGGGGCGTCCATGTGTAGGCATCAATCTTGTTGAACACCATCATCGACGGCGTCTCGGCACAGCCCAAGTCGGCCAGCGTCTTCTCAACCACTGATATCTGCTCCTCAAAATCGGGATGCGAGATGTCCACCACATGGACCAGCAGGTCGGCCTCGCGCACCTCGTCGAGCGTCGACTTGAACGACTCCACCAGGTCGGAGGGCAGCTTGCGGATGAAGCCCACGGTGTCGGCCAGCAGGAAGGGCAGGTTGTCGATGGTCACCTTGCGAACGGTCGTGTCGAGCGTGGCAAAGAGTTTGTTCTCGGCAAACACATCGCTCTTCGAGAGCAGGTTCATCATCGTCGACTTGCCCACGTTGGTATAACCCACCAACGCCACACGGATAAGCCGGCCGCGGTTCTTACGCTGCGTCGTCTTCTGCTGGTCAATCTCCTTCAGCCGCTGCTTGAGCAGCGTGATGCGCTGCAGGATGATACGGCGGTCCAGCTCCAACTGCGTCTCACCAGGGCCGCGAAGTCCTACCGATCCCTTGCCGCCACCCGAGCCAGAGCCGCCGCCCTGACGTTCCAAGTGCGTCCACAACCGCTGCAGACGGGGCAGCATATAGCGGTGCTGCGCCAGCTCCACCTGAGCCTTGGCCTCGGCCGTCTGGGCACGCATGGCAAAGATGTCAAGAATCAGACTGGTGCGGTCCAGTATCTTTACCTGCAGCTCCTTCTCGATGTTGCGCAGCTGCTTGGCCGACAGTTCGTCGTCAAAGATGACCATTCCCACGAGCTGGGGAGCCTCCGCCGACCGTTCGTTCTCGTCGGTGTCGAGCCACTCGTCGTAGGCATCCTCACATTCCTTGATGTATTGCTTGATTTCCAGAAGCTTGCCGCTGCCGACGTAGGTCACAGCGCTCGGACCACCCACCCTTTGGGTGAACCGCTTGACGACCACAGCCCCTGCCGTCTCGGCCAGGAACTCCAGCTCGTCCAGGTATTCCTTGGTCTTGGCCTCGTCCTGCTGGGTGGTGATGAGTCCCACCAGCACCGCCGTCTCAGCCTTTGCTTCTGATATGACAAATTCCTTCATAAACAGTATTAAATCCTTAAGATTGTGCAAAGGTAATCAAAAAGTAGGGAACTCCCACAACAAAACTGTTATTTTTTGTTAGTGGGAGTTCCCTACTGCCATAGCCATATCGCTACGAACGGAACGATATCGGGAAATGTAGTCAGCGTTAAGGCTTGTCCAACTTGAAACTGACGGGCAGCGTAAACGTGGTTTCTATGCGTTTGCCGTTCTGTCGGCCAGGCTCCCATCGCGACATATTGCGCACCACGTGGATAGCCTCCTCCTTCATGGCTTCGATGGCATCATCGTAGGCCTTCATGATCTCAATGGCTTCCTCATTGCCATTCTTGGCAGCCTGACTGATCTCGATTGTGACGAGGGGCGAAGATGCCTTAACCTCAGTGACCTTGGGAGATCTGATGAGACCTGTCTTGCCGACGGTGAACTCCACTGTGACCTCTCCCTCTGCCTGCATCTCTCTGGTGACTGAGGGGTATCTCAGGTTGGCTGCCAGATAGTTGTAGATTTTTTCGTTTCCGCCAGAGTATCTGGGCATCTCCTCTTTCACTATGAGCGTCGCTTCATCGCCTGTCTGGGGATATTCGTCCTTGAAGTGTGGGGCGTTGTTGTCAATGCTAAGCGGCTGAGTATGCACTGTAGTGCCGTTGATCTTCGTGTCGCTCTCCAGCGTAACGTTGACTGTGGCATCCTTGATGTCGAGTATCTGGCTCTTGAATCCTACGTAAGAGATACGGATCTTGTGCTTGGGGTTCACCACCTTGAACGAGAAGTTGCCGTTATTGTCGGTGATGCTGTTGGCCACGATGCGTCCATATTCGTCTATCTCAACAAGGTTGACGGACTGGAGCGGCTGGCCGTTCTTTGACTTTACATTGCCAGTAATCTTATCGCCGGCCTTCACTGCTTCTACGGCTTTCACCTCCTTGGCAGGTGCAGGAGCAGGGGTTTCAATGACTTCTGTCTCTTCAACATCGGAACTGAGTGCTTCGGCAATAGGCTGCTCAATGATTCTGACACTATTGTCCACAACCTCTTTCAACGCTTCTTTGGGTTTCGAGAATGCCGTAAGCGCAAAGCCTACGAGCGGAAGGGTGACGGCCATCCACGTCAGGCGCCACCACGTTGACTGTTTCTTCTTCATCATGATAATTCGTTTTTTAATGTTAAGATTAAACGAACAGGCCAGTGCGTAGGCCTCCGCCCCAACTGTCCGCATGACTAATAATCGCTGATAGTCACGGCTACGGATGTGATAATGATTGATCACTTCATCATCTGCCTCATATTCGTGAACCACCTTTATCTCCTTCATAACAAGCCAGCACACGGGGTTGACCAGCGTACACAGCAGGATGAACACCAGGTCGAGAGGGTGCAGCAGCTTGATGTGCGACAGTTCATGGTGCATGCTGGCACGACGGCCGAAGCCTCGTTCTTTGTCCGAAATGACAATATAGTTCATCCAGCTGAATGGGCCGTACTCGTCGTTGTGAACCACCAGCCGAATCCAGCGCCCCACTCTCCTCGTACGCTTCCCCCGCAGAAAGAGCAGCATCTGTCACCTGCATTTGTACGGTCTCAAACTGTTCGGTGTTCAGTCGGCAGACCTCCGCGATGGGTTCTATCTGCTCATTAGCCGTGACGTGGATGAGCGGCAGCAAGGCTGAAACCACCACACTACCCAACAGGAAGAAACGGTTGAAACGATGGAACGTACTGCCGCTGAAACACATCTTGTACAACAGCAGGAAGGCCGACAAGCACAGCGCCCACTCAAGAACATATACTACAAAACTGCCCATATCACTCCTCCTCTACCATTCGTATCAATTCTTTCAATTCGTCAACGCTCACGTCGTGCTCCTCCACCAGTTTCGAGATGAAGCTCATGTACGAACCGCCGAAAAGCTTATCAACATTCTCTTTGTGAATGGCATTGATATATTGTTCGCGTGTAACGGCTGCATCATACAAATAGAATTTCGGGCTTAACTCCTTATGGGTAATCATGCCGTGCATCTCGAGTCGCCGCACATAGGTGGCTATCGTGTTGAAGTGGGCGGCAGTTCCAGGGAGGTTGCTGATGAGGTCGCGGATGGACTGCTCACCACGCTCCCATAGCACTTCCATAATCGTCAGTTCCTTGTCGGTCAGTTTCTTCATAATCGCCTCGTTTTCTTCGTCTACGAAATAACTGCCGCAAAGTAACTACAATTTGTAGTAACCTCCAAATTATTTAGTTCTTATTAACAATACTTGTGTAGTTATTAGCACAAGACTGTGTTGGGTAGTCATGCCAAAAGCCGATGAATACAAATAAAATTCAAGAATCTCTTGGCTATTTGCTTACTTATTCGTACCTTTGCCCGCATATTACCAAACTACAAAAACAGATGAACAGGAATCTACTAACAACCATTGGGATGATGCTGATGACCACCATACAGGCAATAGCCCAGACGAACTATGACTACAGTAAGCTGCAACGCGAACAGCTGAACCGAGGCGTCGTGGCCGTAAGGACGGAGGACGGCAAGGTGGCCGTCAGTTGGCGCACGCTAATGAGCGACCCCAAGGGGCAGCCTTACGACATCTATCGTAACGGCGTAAAACTAAACAAGAAGCCACTCACCACCGGCGGCACCTTCTTCATTGATGAGCAGCCGCTACAGGCCGATGCCGTCTACGAAGTGCGAGGCGGCGGCAACGACGGGAAGTGGGCGTTGAAGGCTGATGCCCCCGTCGGCTACATCCCCATCCCCATCCAAAAGCCCGAGGGCCGCTACACGGCCAACGACTGTTCGGTGGGCGATGTAGATGGCGACGGCCAGTACGAAATCTTTCTGAAGTGGGAACCGGGCAACGCCCGCGACAATGCTCACGACGGTTTTACCGACCCCGTCTTCATCGACTGCCTGCGTCTTGACGGTACCTTGCTCTGGCGTATTAACTTGGGCCGTAACATCCGTGCCGGCGCCCACTACACCCAGTTTATGGTCTACGACTTCGACGGCGACGGCTGCGCCGAGATGATGTGCCGCACCGCCGACGGTACCCGCGACGGCCTAGGCCGCGTGCTCGGCGACTCCCTCGCCGACTACCGCAACCAGGCCGGCCGCATCCTCGAAGGTCCTGAATTCCTCACCGTCTTCGACGGACAGACAGGCCGTGCTCTCGACAGCAAGCCCTATATCCCCCAGCGTGGCGACGTCTCTGCCTGGGGCGACAGCAAAGCCAACCGCTCCGACCGCTTCCTTGCCGCCGTAGGTTACCTCTCCCCTCCCTCAGCAGGGAGGGGCCGGGGGAGGGTCTTCCCTTCCGCCATCTTCTGTCGCGGCTACTACACCCGCAGCGTCATTGCCGCCTGGGACTGGGACGGCACTTCGCTGAAGAACCGCTGGACCTTCGACACCAACGAGCCGCAGTGGCGCAGCTACGCCGGACAGGGCAACCACAACCTGCGCGTGGCTGATGTCGACGGCGACGGCTTCGACGAGATCACCTACGGCTCGATGGCCATCGACCACGACGGTCGCGGACTTTACAACACCCGCATGGGGCACGGCGACGCCATTCACCTCATTGCCGATCCGAAGACCAACGAACTCTACATCTGGGACTGTCACGAGAACAAGCGCGACGGTTCCGACCTGAGGAACGCCCGAACTGGCGAGGTCATTTTCCAAGTCAAGAGCAACACCGACGTTGGCCGTTGCATGGCTGCCGACATCGACCCCACCAACTTCGGCTGCGAGATGTGGAGTGCCGACAGTCACGGCATACGCAATATGATAGGAGAGCAGACCCACCCCAACCCCTCCCTGCCAAGGGAGGGGAGTAATTACTCTCAAGGCAATAATACAGTGATGGAACTATCTACTCCCCTCCCTCAGCAGGGAGGGGTCGGGGGTGAGTCTCGTATCTCGATGAATTTCGGCATCTGGTGGGACGGCGACCTGCTGCGCGAACTGCTCGACCGCAGCACCGTGTCGAAGTACGACTGGGAGAACCGCGCCATCGTGGATATCCAGAAGTTTGACGGCCAGTTCAACAATGGCACCAAGTCGAACCCCTGCATCAGTGCCGACCTCCTTGGCGACTGGCGCGAGGAGGTGCTCGTCCGCAACCGCGAGTCAACCGAGCTCCGCCTCTACGTCACTACTATCCCCACCGACTACCGCATCAACTGCCTCATGCAGGACATTCCCTACCGTCTTTCGGTAGCCACCCAGAACGTAGCCTACAACCAGCCGTCGGAGCCTGGTTACTACATCGGCCCCGACTGCACAGACTATCTGAAATAGCGGCAACGCCGTGATCGTCGGCTATTCGTAGTCGTCAATCACGGCGTTCATCATATCCATCATCGGTTTGGCTGCACGGAACATATGCTCTGCCTCGTCGAGCCAAGCATCGCCCTGATAGAAATCGTCGGCCACCTGATGCCAGCAGCAGTAGTCCTTCTGGCGCAGATAGTCTATGTACTCCCAGTCGCGAGGAAAACCCGAAGGGCACGTCTTCAGTTTCTCAAGTCCGAAGCCCTGCGGCTGGTCCCAGCTCGACACGTCGGTAGGCGTCTTGAAACTGCTGTCAACCGGACTGCCGAAGTACTTCAAGAACTCCGGACTCTGCACACACTTCAGCCACTCCTCCGTGTTCGCCATAATCTCGTTGCGACACGAAGTCAGGATGTTCGTCGGCAACCAGTAGTTGCCACAGGCCACCATACAGTGGCCAGGCTCCAGATGCAGGTAATAGCCGCCATGCAGCGCCTTCTTGCCGTGGGCTGCAATATAAGCTCCGAAATGATTCTTGTAGGGCGACTTGTCGTTCGAGAAGCGCGTGTCGCGATAGAATCGGTAAGTACAGTCCTTCACCGTCAGGTGGGCAATCGAGGCATCAAACGTCACGATGCGCTCCAATGCCTGTTGCACCCCCTTCTCAAAATCAGCCCTCACAGCCTCATACTCCTTCTTATGCTCCTGAAACCAGCTCCGCTCATTATTAGCCATCAGCTGCCGCAGGAACCCCAATATCCGTTTTGCATCCATAATTCAATTCTTCTTTCCTGTTCTCTTCAGAACTTGTCTTAATTCCTTTGCAAAGTTAAACAGCTAAAGTTTCCCACCTTTTCGATGTGGTCTAAATATTTGATTTTCAATTTGTCTCATACTATGCCGCCTCCTCAAGTCCTTCCAACGCTTCAGCCATG
>CADCEQ010000056.1:0-13730 GCA_902800435.1 uncultured Prevotellaceae bacterium
TTTGTATTGTTTTTGTAACTAATTGATATTAAGTTTCTTACAATTTCTAAAGATTTCCAACAATTTCAACGCCCACGGTGCAAGCCCATCCTGAAGCGCCTAAGAAAGAGTCCTGTAGGTCAATGACTTACAGGACTTTTATTTTTCTCACATTTTTCTAACCTGCTACCCGAACACCTTTTTTATTAGATAATAGAGGCTGAAGGAAGAAAAGAGGCGGCTTAGGAAGGAGGGGCGCTCAGGCAGAGGAGTTACATGCGGATAGTGGATGGGGGCGGGCTCCGGCTCCGTTTCCTCCAGCTCTCTCATCTGCCGATAGAATTCACGGTCATCTTCTGCCATCTGGCGGTTAAACATAACCTGCTCTCTGTCGAAACGAATCATGTCCTTTTCGAACTCATACTGGTCACGCGCATCCTCCTTCCTTCCCTTACGAATCCTATTGTGCTCCTCCAGAATCTGGTTCACTTCATCTTCTGAATAAATGCCGCTGTTCCTGATATATTCATTCTCACGGTCCCAGTAATCATCTATCTCCTCCAGCTCCGACTCATACGAGTCGAAGGCATCCTGTTCTTGCTCCTCCAACTCGTCGAGTTGGTCATTGTAGTCATCCAGATAGTCGTCATAATCATCGTACATAGTCACCTCCTTTTTCTATCAGTCTCGCTGGCAAAAGTTTATTCTTCTTTCGTTAATTCGTTAAATAGGGCCATTCCCTTCACCGTCAGCAGATACTTCTGCCGTGGGTGGCGAGGGGATTGTGGATAGAGCATGCGGACAAATCCTTCGTCAATAGCTGGGTTGAGATAGAGGTTCAAAACGTTCTTTCTATCCTTAAGTCCAAGACTGTCCATTATTTCTTTCACAGACAATTCTTTTTCATCGACCGCCAGAATCAACTTCTGTATATTAGGGTCCTCTATATGCAACTTGTCCCCTACTTGTGGGGTACTTGTGGGGTGCTTGTAGGGTACTTGTCTTGCGCTTGCAGCCTGTTTCCATTCTTCTGGAGGATTCACCAAAAGATACCTGTTCATTAATTCATTGTTTTCTCCCATCAGCAAGTTCCTGAAGAAGAGTTCCAGGAAATGGTCGTCTTGGCTGATACCCTTTGCCACATTCTTGTAGTTGGCCCTCACCAAGGCATTACGGAAATACCAAGAGTGTTCCTCGAACATTCTGTTGTCTGCCTTGAAGCCGATAGATTGCAGGTACTTGATGGTGAATACAGCGGTTGTACGAGTATTGCCTTCACGGAAGGGATGAATCTGCCAAATGCCTGAAATGAATCGAGACAGATGCAGGATCACTTCATCCATCGACAAGCCTTTGTAGTTAAAGTGCTTTTCCTGCTCAATGTCATAATCCAATGCCATTCGTAAGTCTTGCCAACGCCCATAGAGAACAGTATCGCCACGCAGCACCCATTCTTTCTTGGTGATGTCGTAGTCGCGCAGTTTTCCTGCATGCTTAAACACCCCTTCAAAGATACTCCTATGGATAGAGATAACGCCAGCAGCACTAAAGGTGAATGCTGGCTCATTTATCAGTTTTGTTATGTTTGCCGACACGCGGTCTGCTTCTTCCTTGTCGTCATCATCATCGTCATGCTGAGTCTTCGAAACATAGTATTGCTTCACCAGCTCGCGTGCCTCGTCGATGGTTATCTCGCCTTCGATGTGCCTACGGGCAGTCTGCTTCAGATATTCAGATACCTTTAGGCCATCCACAGCCTGTAAGCCGATGGCCACTTTCCATGCTTCTGCCCGCTCTCGTTTATGCGGTTCGCTCGCAACGATATACTCGTCAAAATCCAAATATCCTTCGTTCATATTGAGCTATTCGAGCTTCGTCATATTACCGTTGTCTTTTTATGCAGCAGTCAACTCTTCTCCTAATTTATGAATATGGTCAAGAATTTCCTGCTCACGTTCTTTCGAAGGTTTCTTGAAGCCGTTAATATAGTTTCGAAGTAATGTTGGGTTCATACCAATTCGGCGTGCAAACTCAGCAACGTTTATCTCCTTGTGAGTGAGGAAGAAACGTTGTAGTGCGCTCGGCTCGGAATCCTCATACTCAAAGCTCTCGAAACTAACATCTTCATCCAACTTCCGCCAATGAATACCGCTCAAGCTGAACGTGTATTCTCCACGTTCTTCATCATTGGCCTGTCGCAGTTGGGGATACCACAGCAACGACTGCCTATACTCTTGTCCCTCTTCGTCTCTGCCATAAATATAATCGGCATCAAACCAAATCTCCTTAATCTTCATACGCAATCCTCCTTATTACTCAAAATGCTCTTTCCATCGCTTGACGATAATGTCAGCATTCTCATCAATAACCTTCTTTATCTTCTTAAAGTCATTTGCTTTGATTCCTTGTTTCTCAAACAGTTCGAACTCAGCACCATTCCAGACAAATTTGGCCATACCGCCATTACCCTCAACATGTACGTGAAGCGGCTCATGTTCTTTACTGTAAAAGAAGAACGAGAATCCATAGAATCTGAATACTTCTGGCATATTCCTTACTTTTATAGTTTCTATGGTGCAAATATAGGAATTATTTTCGATACCTCCAAATATTTCAGAAACTTTTTATTTCTTTCCTACCAAGATTCTAAGACAGCGGTTTCATTCACCTGCCCCTACTGGCACAAGCATCATCCTCAGAGGGAGGGGTAGAAGCCACGCATGTTTTGTGTGAGCGGAGAGGCTTTTCTCACGCGTTCCTATTTTTATTATTAGGTCACAGGAAAGGTGCCCTTCCCTTCGTCTCATCATAATTGCGTTGCAAAGATAATCGATTTATGTTCATCCCAAGCGAATGAAAGTTATTTTTTGGTATACAAAGGCAAGATAATTATTGTTGTAACACGGTGTCTTGCTGAGAATTCCCTTTTCCTCATACAATTCCAACGGAAATACATACATTATAAAACCGTCTCAAAGGGTGGCTTTTAATGGGGCTGAGTCGATACGGGCTTAGCCCCACGCGGAAATTACCGGATTGGTCATATCTTACGCAACAAAGTCACGAACTTATTTTGTAAATTCAGAATAATGAGGTAACTTTCTTTCGTCTTGCCTCATTCTGTCTACACCCTCGTATTCTTCCTGAATTAGGTCATTACAATACTTGACTTAGGGGTATCAACTTTTCATCTTGGGTTATTACACCAGAAGACAGAATGCCAAAAAATTTCTTGTCAACCATTATCTTGTACAAGTTCTCAAGTGAATATGATTTTATGGAAATGTATAGTTTCATTAGCCCCAATGCCAGCAAAGCATTGGCTGAGAAAAAGAACAATCCGTGTTCACGAAGTACATCATAAAAAAGCTTTCCCCTTGGACCTGATGTTGATCCCAAAATTCCAGGTGGTAACAAATCGCTTTCCTTACCTCCGATAACGAGAAATTTTGCTCTTTTTATATTTTCTGAAACTTGTCTCAACTCTGTTTCATAGGCTACCATTTGTGATTCGTATCTACCTTCTCCCATCATGTGTGCGAAATCTACTTTTGTCTCAGCAACAAATAGATATTTGTCTTTTACATTCAGCAAGGTAACGTCCAAACGTCCACCTCTATCACGTTGGATGATTTGAAGACCAACTTCTAAGGCGACACGTGGTTCCATTGATGAACTTAAGAACTTCATGGCGTTTGCTGTCCAAACAGCTATGTTTTCAGTTTCTTTAACCGAAGTAAAATCTTCAAAACTTTTGTATTTGAGAGCAAGTTGAGACAATGGCACCTTTGGAAGACGTATAAAATCCCCTTTGAATAACCTTGATACTTCAACAGATAGACCTTCTAATTCGTCTTGTGTTATGTCATAGCAGAATTCAAGTGGATGGTATTTCTTAGAAATAAGTATCTTATTTCCTATACATCCAAATACGCAAAATAAGCAGTTTATGCATATTTCATCTTTGACGACAAACCGCGCACGTTCATTTTGTTGCCCCTTAAGACAACTAATTTTGATGGGTACACTATGTCGTTGTATACCCTTGGTGTGCTTTATGTCCCCAATAAAGTTCTCCAAATATGAATACTTATACATCGGTATGACGATGCATGGAGCGTCATTTGAAGAATCTGCATATAAACAAAACTTACCCATTGAATTCGTATTTATTTAGTGTGTTTATCAAAATTTGAGGTGCTCCAACTTCTAGTTCTTTTATATTTAGTCCTTTCACCGGTTGTAGTCGGCTTTTCCCATTTACTATTCTCAATACATACGGAATACCAGCCATGAAGGCGATATCAATTTCTGCATTTATCGTTTCTTCTAAATCATAGTCTGAGACAACGAATAAGTTAGGATAAGTTCGCATAATCTCAATTATCTCGTCGACAGCTATACTGGTTTCATTCTCGTAGGCTAGGTTCAACAGATAAAGAATAGCAAATCGACGATTCTTGATTATCTCTTCATAGTATCGAGTGGCATCTCTAACAGACATCATTCCATTCTCTCGCAGGCAAAAATTCATTTTTGTCAAATTATCATAGTTCAAAGGATGCTCTGTAATTTCAACAGATGGAAACTCTATAATTTCATAAATCTGTTCCATCCGATGTTCTTTATTGATATAATCTCTAAAAGCTATTTGTGGATAAGGCGAATCTAGAGGCTTCACATTTAATGGTTTTATAAAACCTGCTGTAGTAAGCCACGCAACAATACAAGATTTGGTTCTTGTATTCGTGTCTTGAGTAGACCCTGCAGAAAGGAGTACTCTCTCACCATTGTGATTGACATATTCTTCTGGCTCTGGATAGCCAACCCTTATGTCACTTGTGTTGAACAAATCTCCGATTTTGAAATTTCTCTCCAACCATGATAAAACGCCTACAACCGGTCCATAGTTTTGAACGGCTTTTTTGATAATATGGTACATTTCTTCAGTATCATACTTCGTTTGTGAAAACTTATAGCCAAACGAAGTGATTTGAATCTTTCTACCTACCCTTTCCACAAAGCCCAGTGCATGCATTGCGTTGATGGTGTTACTGACTTCTTTTGATTTAGTAGAGTCCGACAAGACACCATTGGTGATTGAACATCCAGCATCGTCAAGTGGATTTTCTTTGAACCTACAGTAATGTCCAACTATATCGTCTTCTTTCAGCAACGAACAAAATGAATGAATATTCTCACTATTTCTGTCGAACTTAACATCTTTCAAATTAAAAGGTCTGCCGTAAGAACCGAATTTTTCTACTATCAGTTGTGCCAATGCGTGTAGACACTCTATTCTTGCTGCTGCTGTCCTGTTTATAAGAAATGCCATATGCTATAGGATTTTTTTGTAAGTTACATTTAGACCTAAAGAAGCTATCGTGTCATTGATTACACGATTGTCAATATCTTCAGTGTATATCAAAACGACATCTATCCCAAGATTCGAGTATTTTGACAGTATGTGTTCTTTCATTCTAACAAGGTCTAACGCATTGCTGTCGGTATTGAACCTGTTTGTTTTCTTATAGAGGATTATATTATTCTCTACAACTCCGACTAAGTCAATCCTCCTAGCTCTTTGTCCATATTCCCACTCATAATTTACTCTTACAAACGGTTTTATATTCTCCGACTCCAATACGTAGGCGAAATAAACGAAATAGTCTATCTCCTTCTTGCAGGGATACGTTAAAAGATATTGTTTTGTTCCTCCGTCTGCTTTGCCCATTATGATTGAGTTTAATGAGCTGTTGATGTTTATTCGTTGAATAGGCATTGTTGTGAAACAAAATTTTTAATTTTTTTGTTGATTAGCTTCATATACTCAGGGTTAAGTTCAAATCCAATGGACTTTCTACCTAATTCCTGGGCCGCCAAGAGAGTTGTACCTGTTCCTGCAAAGGGGTCTAGTACGGTGTCACCCCAAAAGCTGTATAGCTTGATAAGTCTCATGGGCAGCTCTTTGGGGAATGGGGCAGGATGTCCTTCAGCCTTTGCTTTAGCTGGCTGCATTTCCCAAATCGAGTTGATTGCCCATTTCTGCCATTCTTCTGTTGTTAATTTTGATTTCTCCTTTATTTCTTTTGAAACAGGCTTCCGCTTACCTTCTTTTGAGAATACGGTAATCCATTCATACGGGTAAGTTGAGAATATATTAGGAGGGTATGGATAGCTTCCAAAAGAACTAAATCTGGCAATTTTACTTTTGTCCCAGATATATAGGCCAAACTGGAACATACATCGTGTACTATCCATGAATCTCTCTATGTCACCAAGAACAAGTCTGGTTTCACGTCGTTCAAATCTCGCAGCCTTGCCAGTCAAAAGGAATGGCATGATGTTTATGCATATTTTGCCATCAGGAGCAAGTACTCTTACGCACTCTTTCCACACTTTATTCAGCTCGTTTAAATAATAATCGTAAGAACTGCTACCCAAACCTATTTGGCCCTCAACATCATAGTCTTTCAAAGTCCAGTAAGGAGGGCTGGTGACAATAAGGTTGACAGATTCGTCAGGTATCATACTCATATCACTAGAATCATGATTATATACCACAACATCCGCTATTTCTGTTTTAATTATTTGGTCCATATAACTATTTGTTCTTTTCTATCTGTTTTGTTGATTGCATCGAATACTTTTGAACTAGTGCCTGAATAGGTTCGCTCTATAATAGAGTAGTTTTTGAAAGGACTAATCTCCTGAAAGTACTCTGCGCCGTTGATTACTTTTCCATGTATTTTCTTATCTCCGACTACGAATATTACTTGACCACCGGGCTTAAGTACGTCATATAACTTGTCAAGAACTATTTTCATGTCATTCTTGTAATTTTCAAAGTTTTGTATGAGTCGAGACCTTATTTGAATTCTTTCGTAGCCTAATATGTCATAGATTATTCTTGCATAATAAGCCGTGTAATCAAGACAGTCAAAATATGGAGGACTAGAAAAAATGAAGTCAATAGAGTTAGGCTCAATCACTGTATCAAGATTTCTGCTATCTTCAAAGTAAACCACACTATCATTTGGAATTGGCTGATAGTGCTTTTTTACTTTTTGCCAAAACTTCTCGTAGAAAGGGATATAGCGTTTCGGTTCAATATTCTTTCCGACTGTACTTGAAGTCCATTTATAATCATTACACCCTCTTGCTGTTAAGGCGATAGAACCCAAAAAGCAAGCTTTTACATAATCTGACATTTCTTCATAGAAGAAAGACATCCTCATTATCTCTTCAAGAGATTTTTCATGAAAAAGACTTTTGGGGTAATCTGCCGCAGTTGGAACAGAAGAAAGTGTTTCTGCTTTGTGTATATAAGTCTCTACCTCCTTTTGTACACAAGAAAAAGGAGAAGGTATATGAATCTTTCCGTTCGATAAAGCTATAGCAATAGGGTTAGCGTCGACTCCAATTGTGTGTAAGCCAAACTTAAGACCTTCATATACAATCGTACCTGAGCCACAAAATGGATCTAAAACAGTACTGCCTTTCGGCATCTGGGCTAATATTTGTTCAGCATCTAATGCTGCTATTTTCCCTCGATACGGATAGATGCCGTGAATTGAACACGGATTATTTACAGACTTTAATTCCTTTATTACAAACTCCATTAGCAAAAAGCTCTCCGCAAGCACCCTTTGCGAATGGGTTAATAGCTTTAGTGACCTACATACAAAAAACGTGGGTGCTTAACATCTGCCTGTTCGCTGTTCGAGGCCTTCCACAGCCTATGCGGTAAACAAACAGAGTAAACACCCACGTAGGAGTATATAGACACCCGTAAAGTGTGCGTTGAGGATACTCGATCCTCGCAGCACACTACGGAGAGTATATATTACACCCCGTGGAGTCACTTCTGCATTTGTTTTTAACCGCATATTCGATTGTGGAAGTTTCGAACAGCCAAAAACAAAGCGTCAGTTACGCCTTCTAATATGTAGTGCTCCGCCCATCGGCTCCGCCCTCCTCAGAGAGCATCGCAGCCACAACAGGCAGATTGCATTTGCAAAGATACAAAAATTATCTCTTACAAATATATAATAAGGTGTGATTTAAATCAATTTTAACCTTCTGGGGCATTTTGTTGACTATTCGAACACGGCGGGTTAGCCGGACTAACTGGGCGGGTTGGTCGGCTCAAGCTGCCGGTTTGCTACGGGCAAACTCGGATTTGGGGTTAACCTCACTCGGATTCGCGGAAAGCCTTTGTGACTGGGGGATTGGAGCGGGTGAGGTTGGAAGATTTAACCTCACTTGAACGTCACTTGAACCTCATTCGAATGTCACTTGTACCCCACCCCTGACACCTCGCCTTAGAAGGGAGGAAAGAGGGGAAGTGAAATTCGCACGAAATGGGTTGAAAAATTCGCTTTTTTGAGGGGGGAAAATTTGCAGAAGCGGATTATTTTTTGTAACTTTGCAAGCGCATTAGAGAATGCCGAAAATATGTTTAATTACCAAGAAAAAACACAACTATGGAGAAAGAGCAATTATTGATTCAAGGTGAGGCTCTCGGAGCCTTACAGACAGGAGCACTCGAGGTGGAGCTGTTCCTGAGAGAGAACTACCTTTTCCGCCGCAATGTGCTGAACGGGAAGGTGGAGTTTGCAACCAAGCCTGCCGAAGGGCAGCAGGAGGTGTGGAAGAAGCTGACGCCGAGTGCGCTCAACAGCATCGTGATTCGTGCCAAGCGCGAGCAGATCTGTGAGAAGGGTTCGCCAAAGACTGACATCGTGGAGTTTGTGAACTCTGACGAGGTGGACCGCTTTGACCCCATCGCCGACTATCTGGAGAAACTGCCACAATGGGACGGTGAGAACCATGTGGCAAAACTCTTCAACCGGCTGCCCGGCGTTGACTCTGAGCTGACGAGCTATCTGGCTACGTGGCTCCGTTCTGTTGTGGCGCATTGGCTGCTGATGGACACGATTCACGGCAATGAGTGCGTACCGACGCTGATTGGCGCTCAGGGCTGCGGCAAGACGACGTTCGTTGTTCGGCTGTTGCCGCCTCATTTGCGTGAGTACTATCTGGACCACCTGAACCTCTCGAACAAGTTTGACAAGGAGATGGCCTTGACCAACAATCTGCTGGTGAACCTGGACGAGCTTGACGCCATCCGCCCGAGTCAGCACTCGGCTCTGAAGCAGACGCTCTCGAAGAACAAGGTGAACGGGCGCCCCATCTATGGCAACTCGCAGGAAGACCGGCCCCGCTATGCCTCGTTTATTGCTACGACGAACAATCCGCACCCGCTGACTGACGCTACTGGCTCACGCCGATATATCTGCCTGACGATTCCCGACGGCAAATACATCGACAACTCCAGCGAGATTGACTACGACCAGCTTTATGCGCAGGTACTCTACGAGCTGAGGGTGCAGAAGTCGCATTACTGGTTCGACAACAACGAGGTGGAGCGTATTCAGCAGCTGAACCAGAACTACTTGGAACAGAAGGACATAGCCGACATCATCGGTATCTGCTTCCGCAAGCCGGGGCCTGGCGAACAGCCTCAGTCGATGAACTGCGAGCGGCTGCTGCAGATCATTACGAAGGAGTATCCCTCGGTGAAGGCTACTCACGGCACGAAGGTGTATCTGGGCAAGGCCATGCGGGCACTGGGTTTCGAGAGTACGGACTGCGGCCACGTGGCTCACTACAAGGTTATTCCGCTGAAGGCCGCATGAGGAGTGAGGGTTGAGTGAGGTTCGAGTGAGGTTGAAGTGAGGTTAGAATCAGTCAACCTCACTCATCGCTTTCCCTTTGTACACGGGCGTTTCGGGAGAGCGGAGTGAGGTTAAGCCTTATACTTGATGTTGCGCGGATGGTGCTCCAGTATTTCCTGGCGCAGGGTTGTGGTGTCGATGTGGGTGTAGATCTCGGTGGTGCCGATAGACTCGTGGCCGAGCATGGCCTGGATGGCGCGGAGGTCGGCGCCGCCTTCGAGCAGGGCGGTGGCGAAGGAGTGGCGCAGGGTGTGGGGCGAGATGGTCTTCTTGATGCCGGCCTCAGCGGCCTGTCGCTTGATCATGATGAGTATCATGGTGCGCGTCAGGTGGGCGCCTCGGCGGTTCAGGAAGACGTAGTCCTCCTCGCCGGGACGGATGGTCATGTGGCAGCGGTCGTCGAACCATAGGCCGAGCTCCTTGACAGCACGGGGCGAGATGGGGACGAGCCGCTCCTTCGAGCCCTTGCCCATGATGCGGACGTAGCCCTCGTCGAGGTAGAGGTTCGAGAGGCGCAGCGTGACCAGCTCGGTGACGCGCAGGCCGCAGGAGAAGAGCACCTCGATGATGGCGCGATTGCGGTGGCCCTCCCACTTCGAGAGGTCGATAGACTCCTCGAGCTGGTCGACCTCGGCGGTAGAGAGCACTTCGGGCAAGTGCTCGCCCAAGACGGGCGACTCGAGCAGCTCGGTGGGGTCGTCGTCGCGGTAGCCGTCGACCAGGAGGAAATGGAAGAACGAGCGCACACCGCTGAGTATGCGGCACTGCGAGCGCGGGCCGATGCCGATGTCGTGGAGGCCGGCGGCGAAGGTCTGGAGGTCTTCGAGCTTGACGTCGAGTACGTGTTTGTCGGGCTGGTTGTCGAGGAAAGTGAGTAGCTTCTGCAGGTCGCGCTGATAGGCCTCGAGGGTGTTGGGCGACATGTTGCGCTCGAGCTTCAGGTAGCGCACGTATCGGCGCACGATGTCTTTGCTGTTTTCTGCCATATGGTGGGTGATGGGTGGTGGGTGATGGGTGATGAGTGGTTATTTGCGTGCAAAGTTACGAAAATGTTGCCAAAGACGAGCATCAATGAGACAAAATTGATAGTAAAAGGAATGGCCGTGGGGTAAAATGATACGAAATCTTAATAGAGTCAGCGTTTATTGGAAGCCCGTGTGCGTATTTATTTGTACCTTTGCAGCCGTAATTGCAATTAACAAATCAAAGCGAATATGGTAAAACGAAAGACAATGTGCAAGAGGTGCCGCGACAGTTTCGTCGCCGGTGCCCTACTCGCCTTTGGACTGGCAGGTGCTGCCTGTAGCGGGTACGATCTGGACGAGCGGGAGCCCGACACGATGGGCGGCTCGCAGTCCATCTACGGCTACCTGAGCTCGCAGCCGGGCTTCACCAACATGGTGCGGCTGATTGATGACCTGAACTACAGGGAGGTGCTGGACAAGACGGGTTCAAAGACGCTCTTCGCCGCTGATGACGAGGCCTTCGGCCGGTTCTTCAAGCGCAACGACTGGGGTGTCAGGAGTTACGAGGGGCTGTCGTTGGCGCAGAAGAAGATGCTGCTCAACGGCGCCATGATCAACAACAGCTATCAGGTACAGACGCTGTCGAGCGTCGAGGGTCCGCTTGAGGGCCAGTGCATGCGCCGCACGTCGGCCCAGGAGGTCTACGACACGGTGTCGGTACTGCGTGCCCAGGACATGCCGCAGAGCACCTACTGGCAGCGCCACCGCGAGAAGGGCCAGATAGTCTGTATGAGGGACAACAGCGTGGTGCCGATGATCCACTTCATCGAGCAGTTCCTGCAGAACAACAAGATTACGAACGAGGACTACGACTTCCTGACCAACCACACCACTCAGCGCAAAGCCGGCGACGCCTCGGTGAACGGTGTGCAGATGGTGGAGCCCAACATCCGCTGCTTCAACGGCTTCGTCCACCGCATGGGCGAGGTGGTGACACCGCTGCCCAACATGGCCGAGATTATTGCCTCGAAGCCCAACACGACGCTGTTTAACCACCTGATGGAGCGCTACTGCGCCCCCTACCCTTGCGGCGACGAGGTGACCAGGACGTATAACAACGTCTACGGCACGAACGTCGACACCGTCTACCAGAAGCGCTTCTTCTCGGAGAAGTCGCAGGACGGCCGCGAGCTGAGCGTGCTGCCCGACGGCGGTTCCACGCCCGAGTTCAGCCTGCTGAAGTTCGACCCCGAGTGGAACAGCTATTATTCCAGCCGCGTGCTGACGCCCGAGATTGCCCTTCAGCGCGACATGGGTGTCATCATGGTGCCCACCGACGAGGCCCTACGCGACTACTGGGAGAACGGTACGGGCCGCATCCTGAAGGACTACTACGGCACGTGGGACAACGTTCCCAACCGCGTGCTGACGCCGCTTATCAACAACAACATGCTGGCCTCGTTTGTAGGCAGCGTACCCTCGAAGTTCAACGGCATCCTGAACGACGCCAACGACCCGATGGGCGTCACCGCCGAGAGCATCGACTCCGTCTGGCAGGCCTGCAACGGTGCCATCTACCTGACCAACAAGGTATATTCGCCGACGACCTACGTCAGCGTGATGTTCCCCTCACTTATCAACGAGACGATGAACATCATGTACTGGGCCATCCAGCAGCTGCAGTACTACGTCTACCTGAACTCGCTGAACTCCTACTACAGCTTCTTCCTGCCGACGAACAACGCCCTGCTTGAGTACATCGACCCCGTGAGCTACGGCAAGTCGCAGACCCAGCTGCTGCGCTTCCACTACGACGGCGAGCAGCGCAACGAGCAGGACAAGGTGTGGGCCACCATCTACCGCTACGACAAGGCTACGGGCGAGGTGGGCGACTCCATCGGCCGCGCCGGCTATCAGGAAGTGCGCGAC
Organism: uncultured Prevotellaceae bacterium; assembly: GCA_902800435.1. The sequence goes on from CADCEQ010000056.1 coordinate 12,614, forward strand.
CGTCTGGAGGACATCCTCGACAGCCACATCGTCATCGGCAATGTTGAGGACGGCCACGAGTACTACCGCACCAAGGGCGGCACCGAGATCCGCGTGCGCAACGTCGCTGCCGGTGCCAACGGCATGACCGTCGAAGGCTCCTATCAGGTGAACGAGGGCAAGCCGCTGCCCGTGAGCTTCATCTACGACCAGAGCAAGGACGGCAACGGCAAGGTCTACATCCTCGAAGGCGAGCCCATCATGGGCACCCGGATGACCGTTCGCGACATCCTGGCCGGCAACGAAGAGTATGCCAAGTTCCTGGAGCTGATGGAGGGCAGCGGACTCTTCGAGACCCTGCACACCACCGGTAGCCGCAGCAGCGCCTGCGGCGGCACGAACATCGGGCTGTTCAGCAGCTACCACTACTCCGTCTACGTGCCCACCAACGAGGCCATCCAGGCTCTGCACGACAGCGGCAAGCTGCCCACGTGGGAGGATGTCGACAGGGCTGAGCAGACGGGCAACCTCGCCCAGAAGGCAGCCGACTCGCTGAAGATCATGAACTTCGTGAAGTACCACATACAAGATAATGCCGTCTTCGTCGGGGCCAACCCCGTTGAGGCCGACTACGAGACCTCGGTCATCGACCCGAAGACCGACCGATTCTACAAGCTGCACGTCGTCTCGACGGGCGATGCCGTCAACATTACCGACAACAAGGGCAACACCCGCCACGTCGTGACCTCCGACGAGCGCCTCTTCAACAAGATGGCCCGCGAGTTCCAGTACAATGCGAGCGACGGCCCGAGAGCCACGCAAATCGAGACGTCGTCATCGGCTGTAGTCCATCTGATAGACGGTGCGTTGTTAATTGAGGATTAAGAATTGAGAATTGAGAATTATGATTACTAAGAGATTTAAGAATATTATCGGATTGATAGTTATCGGTTGTCAATTTTCAATTATCAATTCGTTTGCGCAGAGCGCCGGCGACATTATCAGCGGAACCGTGAGCGACGCCTTCGGTCCGGTGATGATGGCCAACGTGACAGAGATTGACGCGGCAAACCGTATTGTTGCCGCAGGAACGACCGATATGAACGGTAACTTCTCGTTCAAGATCAAGAACCCGAAG
>CADCEQ010000056.1:13748-25695 GCA_902800435.1 uncultured Prevotellaceae bacterium
TGCCCATCAACAAGACCCACTTCAAGATTGCAATGTCCGACGAGACCACCATCAAGGAGGTGACCGTCACGGCCAAGCGCAAGGCGCAGGGCTCCGGTCTGGCCATTCCGCAGAAGGAGGTGTCGGCCGCCCGCCAGAGCATTGACATGAAGGAGTTCGAAGGCCTGTCGTTCACCACCGTCGACGAAGCCCTGCAGGGCCGTATCGCCGGACTTGACATCGTGGCCAACTCAGGTAACCTGGGTTCGGGCACGTCGATGCGCCTGCGCGGTGTGTCGAGTATCAACGGCAACAGCGAGCCGCTCATCGTCGTCGACGGCAACGTCTGGGAGACCGACCAGAGCAACTTCGACGTCTCGTCGGCCAACGATGAGAAGTTTGCCGAGCTTCTGAACATCAACCCCGAGGACATCGAGAGCATCTCCGTGCTGAAGGATGCTGCCGCTACTGCCATCTGGGGTTCGCAGGGTGCCAACGGTGTCATCGAGATCAAGACCAAGCGCGGTGCGCGCGGTAAGACGAAGGTGACCTACAGCTTCCGACTGACCGGCACCTACCAGCCCGAGGGTATGAAGCTGCTCAACGGCGACCAGTACACCATGCTGCTGAAAGAAGAATACTTCAACCCCGAGCTGCGCAGCCAGGCCAGTGAGTTCCCCGAAATCAACTACATCTCAGGCGGCTCGTTCTCGGAGTACGAGATGTACAACAACAACACCGACTGGGTTGACGCCGTCAAGCAGACCGGCTGGCGCCAGAACCACTACGTGGCGCTGAGCGGCGGTGGCGAGAAGGCCAACTTCCGCGTGGCTGCCGGCTACGACCACGAGACCGGCTCCATCATCAAGCAGCAGCTCGACCGTCTGACCTCGCGTGTGGCCCTTGACTACTTCGTCAGCGACCGCATCAAGATCGTGACCAACGTCGCACTGACCTACACCAACAACAAGAAGAACTACGGCGACCTGTTAGGCGTCAGCTACCGCCGCATGCCTAACCTGAGCATCTACGAGCAGGACGACCAGGGCCGCGACCTCGACACCTATTATAATATGCTGCCTACGGTGAGCTCGCAGCTGCAGAGCCAGCTCAACGACTACAACCCCGTGGCGCTGGCCAATCTGGCCAAGAGCCATGAGTCGAGCTACAACATCGAGCCGGAGTTCAAGCTGAACTACGAACTGCTGGGCATCGAGGAGGAGAAGTCGCGACTGAGCTACGAGGGCAAGATCGTGTTCAACATCTTCAACCGCTACAACGACCAGTTCCTGCCGCTCGAACTGAGCACGAAGGGCTATCAGGGCAACGATGCCAACAAGGCTACGAGCGACTCGTACAAGAGTCTGGGTATCACCACCACCCACACGCTGACCTTCGTCCCCTACTTCCGCAACCACGACCACTCGCTGATGATGATGCTCCGCGGACAGCTGACCGACGGCAGCTCGACCACGCAGAACACCTCGGAGTACGGACTGCCCACGGGAACCATCCAGGGCACCGGCGTGCCGGGCATCATCTCAGGCCTGAGCACCTCGAACGGCCAGTGGCGCAGCATCTATTTCACCTACTCAGCCCACTATGCCTTCAAAGAGCGCTACGTGCTCGACTTCTCGCTGCGCCGCGACGGTTCGACCAAGTTCGGTCCCGACGAGCGCTGGGGTAACTTCCCCGCCGTCTCGGGTAAGTGGATTATCAGCGACGAGCCCTGGTTCAGGGAGCGCCTGCCCTTCATCTCGATGCTGGCCGTCCGCCCCGGTTGGGGTATCGTGGGTAACCAGCCCGGAGCCGAGTACCTCTACTTCAGCAAGTATCGCAGTGGCAGCGGCTACTTAGGCAACGGTACCGTCAACCAGAGCAACATTCAGCTCAAGACGCTGAAGTGGGAGGAGAAGGAGACCTGGAACCTCGGTTTCGACCTGGGACTCTTCGACGACCGCATCGAGGCAAACCTCGATATCTATAAGCAGAACACCAAGGACCTGCTGATGACCAACCGCGGTATTCCCTCTTCGTCGGGCTTCTCGACCCTGGCCTACCAGAACGTGGGCCGCATGGAGAACGTCGGCTGGGAGTTCAACATCAACGGCAACCGCATCATCAGGGCCGGCAAGTTCTCGGCTGACTTCAACGTCACCTTCGCCAACAACCGCAACAAGATTACCGAGATGGACGAGACCTGCCTGGCCTCGCTCAACAGCGACTTCAACCGCGACAACGGTTCCTACCTGACGCGCATCGAGCTGGACCGCCCCTTCGGCAGCATCTACGGCTTCCGCTATAAGGGCGTCTACCAGTACAGCAAATACACGCCCGAGGAGATTGCCGGCGTCAGCGGTCCCAATGCCCCCGTTGCCCGCGACGAGAACGGCGACGTCATTCTCGACAACAAGGGCCGCACGTCGCCCATGATGTTCTGCTACGGCTCGTCGACGGAATATGAGTTCAAGGGCGGCGACGCCATGTACGAGGACATCAACCACGACGGACAGATCAACGAGCTCGACATCGTCTACCTCGGCTCGTCGCTGCCGAAGATTACCGGCGGTTGGGGCTTCAAGCTGCGCTACGGCCAGTGGACCCTGAACAGCCAGTTCAACTTCCGCTGGGGCAACAAGATTATCAACCGCGCCCGCATGCTGGCCGAGAATATGTACTCGAACAACAACCAGAGCCGCGCCGTGATGTGGCGCTGGCGCGTCGAGGGTGACATCACCCAGATTCCACGCGCCCTCTACCAGAGCGGCTACAACTGGCTCGGCAGCGACCGCTTCGTTGAGGACGGCTCGTTCATGCGCCTGAACTACATGCAACTGTCGTACGCCATGACGCCGAAGCAGCTCAAGAGTATCGGCCTGTCGCAGCTCAGCTTCTACGTTTCGGCCAACAACCTCTTCTGTCTGACCAAGTACTCGGGTGCCGACCCCGAAGTGGGCTACGGCGGCTACGGCATAGTCTCCGACGCAGCCCAGACCCCGCGCGCCCGCTCGTTCACCGGTGGCATCACCATTTCGTTCTAAATTGAGAATAAAGAATTGACAATTATGATTACCAAGATAAAACATCAAATCATCGCCTGTTCGCTGTGCTGCGGCGCCGCTGCAGCCCTCACCGCCTGCTCCGACTTTCTCGACATCCTGCCTATGAACGACGTGGTGCTCGAGAACTACTACACGGAGAAGAGCGACGTGGCCTCAGTGCTCAACGGCTGCTACGAGAGCTTGGAGTCGTCCGACTGTCTGACGCGCATGGCCCTCTGGGGCGAGGTGCGCTCCGACAACCTCTACCTCGGCTCGGCCGTACCCTGGGAGCTGGAGCAGGTCATCAAGGAGAACATCCTGCCCTCGAACTCTTACTGCAAGTGGGAGGCCTTTTACCAGACCATCAACCGCTGCAACGCCGTCTGCCACTATGCGCCGATCGTGAACCAGATCGACCCCAACTACACATATACCGAGATGCGGGCCAACGTGGCTGAGGCTACCGCCATCCGCGCCCTCTGCTACTTCCACCTCATCCGCACGTTCCGCGACGTGCCCTTCACCCGCGAGCCGACCATCGACGATACCGGCAACTTCCGTCTGCCGGCAACGAAGTTCGACGACGTGCTCGACTCGCTCATCCTCGACCTCGAGGCAGTGAAGGACGAGGCCGTGCGCCGCTACTATACTGACGACAACGTCCTGGCCTATACCAACTCCAGCCGCATCACACGTCCGGCCATCTATGCCTTGCTGGCCGACCTCTACCTGTGGAAGGGCAACTGGGACAAGTGCATCAGCAGCTGCCAGTACGTCATCGACTTCAAGAAGGCACAGTATGAAGAGATGTTGGAGCGCGAGGGCAACCTCAACAACATCGACCTCATCGGCGGCTACCCGCTCATCCTCGAGCGCCCCGTGGGCACCACCACGTCGGGCAACGTCTACAACGAGGTGTTCGGCACGGGCAACTCCTTCGAGAGCCTCTTCGAACTGTACTTCCGCGAGAACCAGAGCGTGGCCAACAGCTACGTCCCCAACTTCTACATGCGCAACAACTCCGGTGCCGTGCAGATGGGCAACCTGGCCGTCAACGACGAGGAAGGCTTCTTCTACGGCGACATGCCCACGACGGCTTCGCTGCTCTTTGCCAAGAGCGACTGCCGCGCCTACGAGAGTCTCGAAAACATCTCGACATCGACCAAGGGTATAGCCAAATATGCCCGCCAGCGCGTGTCGTTCAACACACAGGGCTCGGTGACCGCCACCTCCCTGCGCCTCGAACCGACGATGCGCTCCACCAACTTTGCCAACTGGATCGTCTACCGTCTGACCGACGTGATGCTGATGCAGGCCGAGGCACTGATTGAGAAGGGCGAGCTTGACCAGGCCTTCCAGCTGATCAATGTCGTCAACATGCGCGCCAACTGCATCTCGCTCGAGAGCAGCTCGCTCCTGAAGCAGACCAACTACCCCGCCCAGAGCGACATGCGCGACCTCGTGATGACGGAGCGCCAGCGTGAGCTGCTCTTCGAGGGCAAGCGCTGGTACGACCTCGTCCGCATGGCTCGCCGCGAGGGCAACACCCGCTCGCTGGCCAACACCGTGGTGAAGAAGCAGAAGGTGAACAAGGACGCCATCAAGATTAAGCTGGCTGACGCCAACGCCCTCTACTTCCCCTACTATCGCGACGAACTGAAGGTGAACCCCAACCTGCACCAGAACCCGGCCTACAACACCGGCGACGACGCAGACCTGGAGAAGAACTAAGAATTGAGAATAGAGAATAGAAAATTGAGAATTATGATTACCAAAAGCATAAAGAACCTCCTCATCGCCTGTTCGCTGTGCTGCGGCGCCGCCGCAGTCCTCACCGCCTGCAACGACGAGGACATCCCCGACAACTACTACTCGTCGACGAAGCTGACCGCCGGTGCCTTCATCGAGGCTGATGCCGACCAGTTCAGCGAGTTCCAGCGCATCCTGACGCGTGGCAACTACATCGGTATGCTCAAGACCTACGGCACCTACACCCTCTTCGCACCGACCAACGACGCCGTACGCTCCTGGCTACAGGCCAATGGCTACGCATCGGTCGAGGAACTGCCGATGGCCCAGTGCGACACCATCGCCCGCAACCACATCGTCCGCACCAAGGCGCTGTTCACCACCGACTTCAGCATCTCGTCGGCTCCGATGAACATGAACGACACCTATATTGAGCTGTCGGTCGACTCTGACGCTACCAACAACAACGCGCTCATCGTCTACGTCAACAAGCACTCGAAGATTATCGAGAAGGACGACTCAGTGACTAACGGCGTCGTCCACGTGGTTGACCACCTGCTCACGGCCACCAACCAGTTCCTGCCCGGACTGATAGAGGAAGACCCCAACCTGACCATCTTCTACCAGGCCCTCAAGCTGACCGGTATGGCCGACTCGCTGAACCGCTATATTGACATGACCTACTCATGCTCCGACGACTCCGTGAGCAAGGGTATCCGCGTCTCCTACGGTACGGCCAACGGCGGCGGCTCCAAGACCCCGCCAGCCTACTTCCCCGAGAGGCGCTACTTCAAGTACACGGCCTTCGTCGAGACCGACTCCATCTATCGTGCCAACGGCATCAACAATATCGATGACCTGACGGCCTACGCCAAGCAGGTCTACGATGAGTCCTATCCTCAGGACGCAGGCCTCTACGACGACGATCCCACTCACCGCAAGAACCCGCTGAACCGTTTCGTCAGCTACCACCTCATCAACCGCATCGGTCTCTATGAGGACTGGATTATCCAAGGCCCTATCATGGAGCGCTGCTTCGACCGTACGAAGGCCGACCCCGAGGACTACTACGAGACGATGTGCCCTGGCACGACGATGCGCTTCTGCTGTCCCACCACTGGTCTATGGATCAACCGCAAGGGACTGGCGCGCAACGTTCAGGTGCGTGGCGTCCGCGTGCTCACCCGTGAGGAGAGCGGTTCGCGCAACCAGCAGGCCCGCAACGGTATCTACCACTATATCGATGGCATCCTGACCTACTCCAAGCAGGTACGCGACGTCGTCTTCAACCGCCGCATCCGCGTCGACTTCACCACGCTCAGTCCCGACTTCATGAACGTCGAGGGCGGCACCCGTGGCCACCACATCGACGAGACGGAGTTCCTGACCGCCTTCAAGCGCGGTTACGTCACCGACTGGAAGTTCTCGCCCGAGACCTTCATCGGCGTCTCCAACGAGCAGACGTCCTGGTGGCACTATCAGGGCCAGGGTGTGGCTGTGCTCGGACTGTTCGACGTGTCGGTGAAGCTGCCGCCCGTACCGTCAAGCACCTACGAGATCCGACTGGGCTACACCGTCGGTCCGGAGCGTGGCGTGGCTCAGGTCTACCTGAACAACGTGCCCTGCGGCATCCCCGTCGACCTGCGCGTAGGCTGCGAAGGCTATGAGGCCGACACCGAGGACGATGACGAGAACCTGGCCATCGACAAGGCCATGCGTAACCTCGGCTTTATGAAGGCTCCCGACAGCTATTGTCCCGGTGGCGGTAACAGTATGCGTGAGAACGGCATCATCCGCCGCATCCTGGCCACTGAGTATCTCGACGAGAACCAGGAGTATTGGCTCCGCTTCCGCCAGGTGCTCGACGACCCCGACTGCTATATCTCGCTCGACTACTTAGAGCTGTGTCCCAAGAGCGTCTACGCCAGCCCCGAGGGTGAGGACCGCCACTGATTGTAAATTGATAATTGAAAATTGAGAATTGAGAATTATGATTACCAAAAGCATAAAACATACCCTCATCGCCTGTTCGCTGTGCTGCGGCGCCGCCGCAGCCCTCACCGCCTGCGCCGACTGGGACGACCACTACGACGCAACGGCCGGCCCCGGCAGCGAGCTGACGCTCTGGCAGACGATGAAGCAGCAGTCGCAGCTGAGCGACTTCTGCCAGGTGCTGGAGCAGACCAAAGTGTTCCGCCAGCACAAGAAGACCGCCACGAGCTATGCCCAGCTGCTCGACGGCGGACAATCGTTCACGGTACTCGCACCCGTCAACGGCACGTTTAACAAGGACTCTCTTTTACGGTTGGTGCAGACGGCTGTCGGCGACTCCATCGTCGAGCAGATGTTCGTGCTCAACCACCTGTCGCGCTCCAATGTGTCGGTTTTCGGCGCTGAGTCGTCGCTGGCACCGTCGCCCGGCTTCAGGCTGGCCAACACCAAGTATGTGGCCATCGGCCAGAACCAGATTGGCGGCGTGGCAGTGGCCGAGGCCAACTGCCGCACCCACAACGGTACGCTGCACGTCATGAAGGGCAGCCTGCCCTACAACCGCAACCTCTATGAGGTGATTACCAGCCAGCCGCAGTTTGCGGCCCTCGGACAGTTCATCCGCAGCTACGATGAGGACGACTTCGACGAGAACGCCTCGCTCTCGAGCGGCATGGTCGACGGTGTGCCCGTCTATGTCGACTCGGTCGTCATCGAGCGCAACCGCTTCCTTGAGAAGGTGGCCCTGCTCGGTGCCGAGGACTCTTCCTACGTGGCTGTGGTTCCCAGTCTCGAAGGCTGGCAGAAAGCCTACGAGGAGGCCAAGCAGTACTTCATCTACGACGAGAGCGTCAGCAAGCGCGACTCCATCCAGCAGTACTGGACCCACCGCGGACTGATGGACGATGCCGTCTTCAGCCTCAACGTGCAGCCGTCGCCCCAGGACTCACTCATCTCGCCGCAGTACGACCGCAAGCACCCCGAGTACCACGTGTTCTACAAACCCTTCACCGAGGGTATCATGAGCCGTCCCGTGCGCACCTTCAACTGCAGCAACGGTACGCTCTACGAGACGGCCGCGTGGCCTTTCACGCCCGAGCAGACCTACTTCCGCGAGCTGAAGACCGAGGGCGAGGAGACAACGCTCATTCTTGACTACGGCTATTGCAACTACAACAAGCGCGTCTTCTCGGCCGACTCCGTCTCCGAGAGCGGCTACCTCGATATCGTGCCCGCCACGGGAACGTCTAACTGGAACATGATATTCAAGCTTGAGAACACGCTCTCAGGCACTTACGACATCTATGCCATCGTGTTGCCCAAGTCAGTTTACAACCCCCTGGAGCCCGACCTGAGGCCCTGCAAGTTCAAGGCTGCCGTCAACTATGTCGACGAGCAAGGCAAGGAAAAGACCTACGACTGTGAGAACACGGTCTTCCAGACTGATCCCCTCCGCGTCGACACCGTCCTGCTGGCCAGCAAGTTCCGTTTCCCCGCCAGCAACTACGGTCAGGTGAACACGAAGATTTCGCTCAAGCTGACCTGCAACATCCTGGCTCGCGAGACCAGCAGGTTTGCCCGCGAGATGTATCTCGACTGCATCTATCTCAGACCATCAAAGAAGGAGGAATAAGACTATGATGAAGAAACTGTTAATCATATCACTGTTCATCGCTCCCACGGTAGCGATGGCACAGACTGCCGATAAGACCGTCACCGGTACCGTCACCGACGCCGCCACGGGACAGCCGCTGGCCGGTGTCTACGTGCAGGCCTACGGCAACGGCCGCTTCTCGGCCATGACCGACGAGAACGGACAATACCAGATTAAGGTGCCTGACTACACCACGAGTCTCTCCATGCGCATCGACGGCTACCAGCTGCTGCAGAAGGCCATCGCCGGCGAGACCACCGACGCCCGTATGTACTCTGCCGCCTTCAGCCCCGTCTACCAGCAGGCCACCACGGCCGCGCTGAGCCGCCGTGCCGAGGGCTTCGACAACACCGCCGAGCAGAGCATCGACCCGCTCATCAGCCAGCGCCTCGGTGCCGACGTGCGCAGCATAGGCCGCGGCGCCAACCCCGCCGAGGGTAACGTCATGCTGCTGGCCGGTCTCAACAGTCTGCAGACCAACGCCCAGCCGCTGGTCGTCATCGACGGCGTCATCACCGACATGCAGTACGACCGCACCATGCTTCACGACGGCTACTACAATAACCTGCTGGCCAACCTGAACGTCAACGACATCGAGCGCGTCACCGTGCTCAAGAACGGTACCGCCCTCTACGGCGCCAAGGGTGCCGCCGGCGTGCTGCTCATCGACACCAAGCGCAACAAGTCGATGGCCACCAAGATCGACGTCACCATCAACGGCAGCTACCAGCTCATGCCCCGCACGCCCAAGATGCTGGGCAGCGAGGACTACCGCCTCTATGCCACCGAGCTGCTGGCCAACCAGACGGCCAACGTCGGCAAGCTCGGCTTCGTCAACAGCGATCCCGCGTACTATTATTATAACCAGTACCACAACGACACCGACTGGAAGGACGAGGTCTACCACAACGCCTTCACCCAGAACTACGGCATCAACGTGCAGGGCGGCGACGACGTGGCCTCCTACAACCTCTCCGTGGGCTACTCGCTGGCCAACAGTACGCTGCGCGACAACAGCTACTCGCGCTTCAACATGAGACTGAACACCGACATCGAGATCTTCCGCAGCCTCAAGACGCGCTTCGACGCTGCCTACAGCGACGTCAACCGCAACCTGCGCGACGACGGCGCACCGGCTCCCGGCTCGCCCGTGGTCACTTCGCCCAACTTCCTCTCGCTGGTCAAGTCACCGTTCCTCTCGCCCTACGCCTACGACCTGAACGGCCACCTGTCAAACTATCTGGCCGAGGCCGACGACTATCTGGAGCAGGTCTACGGTACCGACGCCTCGCTGGCCAACCCCACGGCCATCCTGGAGTATGGCGACGGCGAGAACCGCAACCAGTTCGGCAACCGCATGATCTCGTTCTCCATCACCCCGCGCTATGAGTTCAGCAAGAGCCTCGCACTGTCCGAGCACTTCAACTTCTCGCTCGTCAACACCAACGAGAACTACTACCTGCCCATGGGCGGCGTACCGCAGTTCAAGGTGGCGGGTCTCGGCGAGAACTACATGAGCAACCTCGCGCAGAGTATGGCAGCCCGCCAGACCGCCATTCAGAGCGACACGCGCCTCAGCTGGAACCATCGCTTCAATGCCCACAACGTCTCCGTCATCGGCGGCATGCGCTTCCAGAGCATGAACTACAAGCTCACCTCGCAGCGCGGCTACAACACCGGCAACGACAAGACGCCCAACATGTCGACGTCGCTGCAGTACAAGTCGACCGACGGTGCCGACGACAAGTCGCGCTCCATCACCTGGTACGCACAGGCCGACTACAACATGGCCGAAAAGTACTACCTCACCGCCGGACTGTCGGCTGAGACCTCTTCGCGCTTCGGCGACGATGCCGACGGCCTGAAGCTCTTCGACACCGTCTGGGGACTCTTCCCCAGCGTGCAGGCTGCCTGGGTGCTCAGCAACGAGTCGTGGCTCGCCCGCGTCAAGGGCATCGACTACCTGCGCCTGAACGTAGGCTTCGACATCAGCGGCAACGACAACATCGACTATACCGCCTCGCGCACCTACTTCGTGGCCAACCGCATGATGGGCTCCGGCGGCGGTGCCTCCGACGGCGTCGACGGCAAGTCCATCGGCAACATCGGCAACACCAAGCTGAAGTGGGAGACCACCAGCCGCCTGACTGCTGCCCTCGAGGGTAACTTCATCGACAACCGCCTGAACCTGCACGTGGGCTACTTCCGCAGCTGGACGCGCGACCTGCTCACACTCCACCGCCTGGCCTGGACCAGCGGTCTGGAGCAGAACTGGAGCAACGACGGCAAGCTCGAGAACGAGGGCTTCGACGCCGGCTTCGGCGTGAAGGTGCTCGCCCTGAAGGACTTTACGTGGGAGGTCGGTGCCAGTGCCGGACACTATAAGAGCAAGATGACAGCCCTGCCCGACGGCAAGCCGATTGAGACCAGCCTCTACGGTGCCACCGTGCTCACCAAGGTGGGCCAGCCCGTCGGCGTCTTCTACGGCTATAAGACTGAGGGCGTGCTCACCACGCAGGCCCAGGCCGACCAGGCCGCCCTCTATCAGGTCAACGAGCGCGGACAGCGCGAGTACTTCGCAGCAGGCGACATGGCCTTTGCCGACCTCGACGGCAACCACGTCATCGACGAGGCCGACCGCACCGTCATCGGCGACCCCACCCCCGACATCTACGGCAACATCTACACGCGCCTGGCCTGGAAGCAGTGGACGCTCAACGCCACGATGAACTACTCGCTCGGCAACGACATCTACAACTACCAGCGCGCACTCCTCGAAGGCGGCTCGCAGTTCTACAACCAGACGACGGCCATGAACAGCCGCTGGACCACCGAGGGACAGCAGACCGACGTGCCACGCATCAACTACGGCGACCCCATGGGCAACTCACGCTTCAGCGACCGCTGGATCGAGGACGGCTCATACCTCCGCCTGGCTAACATCACGCTGGCCTACGAACTGCCCATCCAAAGCACCTACCTGCAGGGCATCACCCTCTGGGGCTCGGCTCAGAACCTGTTCACCCTGACCCGCTACCTCGGCGGCGACCCCGACTGCTCACTCTCAGGCAGCGTCCTGGCGCAGGGCATCGACCGTGGCGTCCTGGCCCGTGGCCGCTCGTTCTCCTTAGGCATCAAGATCAACCTCTAATATATTCGCAATCATGATTACCAAAAGCATAAAGTCCCTCTTCATCGCCTGTCTGCTGTGCTGCGGCGGTGCCGCAGCCCTCACCGGCCTCACCGCCTGCAACGACATGCTCGACACCGACTCCGAGCTCGTCGAGTTCCAGGAGGATAACCGCCTCAACCTGCCCACCGACTCCGTCTACAGCGTCATGGGCATCATCTACAAGCTGCAGACGCTGGCCGACCGCACCGCCCTGCTCGGCGAAATGCGCGCCGACCTTGTCAGTCCCACCAGCGAGGCCAGCTCCGACCTGAAGGCCATCGCCGCCTTCGACATTGCCGACGGCAACCGCTACAACAAGATCAGCGACTACTACGCCGTCATCAACAACTGCAACTACTTCCT
>CADCEQ010000057.1 GCA_902800435.1 uncultured Prevotellaceae bacterium
GTCTACTATCTGGCTACGAACATCGAGAAGGAGAAGTTCCGTCTGGACATCAAGTACCAGAGCGACACGGCGGGCGTCTACCTGAGCTACCTGCCCGAGGAGAAGCTGAAGTCGCAGACGCTGCTGAAGATGCTGGGCTGCGACCGCTTGGACAACAATATGAAGCCGCACGCCAACGGCCAGTTCGACTTCGTCAGCGGCTACACCGTACTGAACGGCCGCGTCTTCCTGCCTGCTGCCGAGCCTTTCGGCGACTACCTGCGCCAGAAGATGAAGGAAGCCGGACTGGGCGACCTGGCCGACAAGTACGTCTTCGACCAGCTCTACGACTCGACCAAGACCATTGCCAAGCAGACGGCTGAGAAGGACAAGTTCCTGATGACGGGTCAGTTCAAGGGCTCGAGTGCCAACGTCATCTCGCTCGGAGCCTCCAACGTGCCGGAGGGCTCGGTGAAGGTGACCGCCGGCGGTGTCGAGCTGAAGGAACACTCCGACTACACCGTCGACTACTCAGCCGGCGAAGTGACCATCATCAACCAGAGCATCCTCGATGCCGGTACCGACGTCAAGGCCTCGTTCGAGTCGAACACCGACTACGGTATGCAGCGCAAGACGATGTACGGCATCAACTGGGAGTACGACTTCTCGAAGAACTTCATCCTCGGCGGTACGCTGATGCACCTCTCCGAGCAAGCCCTGACCACGAAGGTGTCGATGGGTGAGGAACCGCTGAACAACACGCTGTGGGGCCTGAACCTGAGCTGGAAGAAGGAGTCGCAGTGGCTGACGAACATGCTCGACAAGATACCTTTCCTGCACGTGACGCAGCCCTCGCAGATACAGCTGTCGGCAGAGTTCGCCCAGCTCGTGGCCGGTCGCGCCAGCGGTACGCAGGACAATGCCTCGTATCTGGATGACTTCGAGAACACGAAGAACCTCATCTCGGTGAAGGAGCCGAAGGCGTGGTCGCTGTCGAGCGTGCCTTCGATGATGCCCGAAGCCGGCGACAAGACCGGCACGAGCTCCGGCTACGGCCGCGCCCTGCTGTCGTGGTACTACGTCGACCAGCTGTTCACCAACCGCTCGTCGAGTCTCACGCCCGGCCACATCAAGAGCGACCTCGAACAGCTCTCGGACCACCGCGTGCGCGAGGTCTACATCAAGGAGCTTTACCCCAACCGCGACCAGTCGAACTACAACGGTGCCACGTCGAAGCTCGACGTGCTCAACCTGGCCTACTACCCCCAGGAGCGCGGTCCCTACAACCTGACCACCCAGCTGAACCCCGACGGTTCGCTAATGAACCCCTCGGCGAAGTGGGGCGGCATGATGCGCAAGCTGGAGACGACGGACTTCGAGCAGGCTAATATAGAATATGTGGAGTTCTGGCTGATGGACCCCTTCATCTACCAGCGCCGCGCGGGTACCGCCTCGCAGTACTCGGGCGACCTTTATATCAACCTCGGTGAGGTATGCGAGGACGTGCTGCGCGACGGTAAGAAGTTCTACGAGAGCGGCATGCCCGTCGACGGCACCTCGTCGTTCAGCACGACGCAGTGGGGCCGCATTCCCGAGCAGCCCTCGCAGACCTACGCCTTTGCCACCACCACCGGCTCGCGCGCCCTGCAGGACGTTGGTCTGAACGGACTCAACGACGACGAGGAGCGCACCTACGGCGCCTACAAGGAGTGGCTCGACCAGGTGAGCACCATCGTCACCAACGACTCGCTGCTTCAGGCCTGGCGACAGGACCCTGCCGGCGACGACTACCACTACTTCCGCGGCTCGGACTTCGACCAGGCTGAGACCAGCATCATGGACCGCTACAAGCGCATCAACAACCCGCAGGGCAACTCGCCCGACACCGACAACCGCACGGAGACCTACGACACGAGCTACAAGACCGGCCCCGACGTGGAGGACATCAACCAGGACTTCACGCTCAACGAGTATGAGCGCTACTTCCAGTACCGTGTGCGCATCAGCGACGACGAGCTGCAGGCCTACAACAACGGCACGGCTACCGACAGCTACATCACCGACCGCCGCGACAGCTACGTCAAGTTGCGCAACGGCGACTCCATCACCGTGCGCTGGTATCAGTTCCGCATACCGCTGGCCGAGTGTAAGGACCGTGTGGGCAGCATCAGCGACTTCACCTCAATCCGCTTCATGCGTATGTTCCTCACCGGCTTCGAGAAGCCCATCGTGCTGCGCTTCGGAAGTCTCGACCTGGTGCGCGGCGAGTGGCGCCAGTACAAGCAGAGCCTGATGACGGCCACCGGCGCCGAGACGGGAACGATGGAGATGAGCGCCGTCAACATTGAGGAGAACACCGACCGCCAGCCCGTGGCCTACACCCTGCCGCCGGGCATCAGCCGTGCCACCGACCCCAACCAGCCGCAGCTCGTCGAGAACAATGAGCAGGCCCTCTGTCTGACCGTCCGCAACCTGAGTCAGGGCGAGTCGAAGGCTGTCTATAAGAACCTGAACTACGACCTGCGCCAGTACAAGCGCCTGCAGATGTTTGTTCATGCCAACCACCTGCTGCCCAACACCACCAACCTGCAGGACGACCAGCTGGCCGTCTTCATCCGCCTGGGCAGTGACTACAAGAACAACTACTACGAGTACGAGATACCGCTGAAGCTGACCCCCGAGGGCCGCTATTCGTGGCTGTCGGCCAACGACCGCTCGAAGGTGTGGCCCAACGAGAACATGCTCGACGTCGACATCAGCGTCTTCACCCGCATCAAGAAGGCACGCAACAAGCTCAGGAGCGAAGGTGGCGTGAGCTATAACCAGCTGTTCTCGCAGTACGACGACGACCGTCCCAACAACAAGGTGAGCGTCATGGGTAATCCCAGCCTGGGCCAGGTGAAGACAATGGTCATCGGCGTGCGCAACCTGTCGAGCACGGCGAAGTCGGGCGAGGTGTGGGTCAACGAGCTGCGCCTGAAGGAGTATAACAACGAGGGCGGCTGGGCAGCATCGGGCAACCTCAACGTGCAGCTGTCGGACTTCGGCAGCGTCAGCCTGACGGGCCGCTACATGACCGACGGCTTCGGCGGACTGGAGGAGAGCGTGCTGCAGCGCTCGAACGAGAACCAGAAGTCGTACTCCATGACGGCCAACCTCGAGCTGGGCAAGTTCTTCCCCGACAAGGCCCAGGTGAACATGCCCCTCTACTATAGTGTGACCAAGGACGAGGTGAGGCCGAAGTACAACCCCCTCGACACCGATATGGACCTGGAGGATGCCCTCGACGCCATGAGTGCCCGCGAGCGCGACTCTGTGGAGTCGATAGCCGTCAGCAAGCGCCTGTCGCGCAACTTCTCGCTCTCCAACGTCCGCGTGGGCATCAAGAACAAGCGTCACCCCATGCCCTACGACCCCGCCAACTTCTCGTTCTCATACAGTCACAGCCACAACCACACCACCGGCGAGACCACCGTCTTCGAGAACGACGACCACTGGCGCGGCGGACTGTCGTACAACTACTCGCCCGTCTACAAGACGTGGGAGCCGTTCGGCAAGCTGAAGGGCAAGTCGAAGTGGCTCAGCTTCCCCAAAGCCCTCGGACTGAACTACCTGCCGCAGACCATCGCCTTCAACAGCGAGCTGACGCGCGACTACAGTGAACTGCAGGAGCGCGACCTCGAGAACACCGAGTCGCCCAACCTGCCACTGACGTTCAACGAGCAGTTCCTCTGGAACCGCGACTTCCAGCTGCGCTGGGACCTGACGAAGAACCTGCACATGAACTTCCAGTCGGCCACCCGTGCGCGGATTGAGGAACCCTACACACCCATCAACAAGGACCTCTACCCCGAGCGCTACACGGCCTGGAAGGACTCCGTAAAGCAGAGCATCCTGCACTGGGGCGAGCCGCTCGACTACAACCAGTCGTTTACTGCCTCCTACCAGCTGCCGCTGAACAAACTGCCCATCTTCGATTGGGTGAACAGCGACGCCTCCTACAACGCTACCTACACCTGGACGCGCGGCACCGAGATGGACGACGGCCGCTCGCTTGGCAACATCATCACCTCGAACCGCAACTTGAACATCAACGGTGCGCTGAACCTTGAGACCCTCTACAACCACTCGCCCTTCCTCAAGAAAGTGAACGAGCGCTTCAAGAAGGCCCCCGCCAAGAAGACCGAGAAGAAGTCCACAAAATCCCAAAACACCCAGAACGCCCAGAATGCCCAAAATGCCCAGTCAGCCCAAAAAGCCCAAAAAGACGACGCCAAGGAAGAAAAGGCCCTGCCCAAGAACAAGAACACCTTCCAGAAGGAGATTACCCTGACGCCCGACACGACGATCTCCGTCCAGCACGGCAAGAAGTCGAAGCGGCTGCTCATCTCGGCCAAGGGCCCTGACGGCAAGCAGGTGAAGCTGAAGTGGAAGGTGAAGGACGATAATAACATCACCGTTAAGCTGCCGAAGGACCTGGCCGCCAAGCTGCGCGCCAAGGACTCCACTGCCAAGGACTCGTCGCTTAGTCTGAAACTCAGCGTGCTGCCTAAGGAGCCGCTCGACAAGCAGTGGTGGTATGAGCCGGCCCAGCAGGTGAGCCGACTGCTGATGATGGTGCGCACGGTGAACATCAGCTACCGCAACCAGCGCTCGATGACGCTGCCGGGATTCCTGCCCAACGTGGGCGACGCCTTCGGCCAGCGCACGGGCAGCGTGCTGTCACCGGGCCTCGACTTCGCCTTTGGCTTTGCCGGCGACGGCTACTTGGACAAGGCCGCCCGTAACGGCTGGCTGATGAGCGAATCCGTGGCCACACCCTTCACCTCGTCGACCAACGAGGACCTGCAGCTGCGCGCCACCGTCGAGCCGATCCGCGACCTGAAAGTCGACCTCAACGCCTCGCGCACGATGACCCGCGCCCAGAGCGTGCAGTATATGTACGAGGGGTCTCCGACTACTCGCAGTGGTACGTTCAACATGACCACCATCTCCATTGGCTCGGCCTTCGAGCGGACGGGCGATGCCACCTCGGGCTACTCGTCAAAGACGTTCGACAAGTTCTGCCGCCTCATTCCTGAGTATCAGGCCCGCGTGCAGGCGCAGTATGCCGGCGTGCCTGAGTCGGTGGGGCCTGTCGGGCAGTATTCTGCCGACGTGCTGGTGCCTGCCTTCTTGGCTGCCTATACCAGTGGCTCGGGCTCCTCGCTCGACCTCTTCCCGTCGCTATGGCGGATGCTCCCCAACTGGACCGTGCGCTATAGTGGTCTGTCGAAGATTCCCTGGCTGGCCGACCGCTTCAAGAGCGTCAACATCAACCACGGCTATAAGTCGGTGTTCGCCATCGGCTCGTATGCCAGCTACTCGTCGTGGCTCGAGTATATGGGCGACCTGGGCTTCGTCAGCGGTGCCGACGGTTCGCTCTCGGCCTCCACGATGTACAACATCTCGACCGTCAGCATCAACGAGCAATTCTCGCCACTGCTTGGTATGGACGTGACGCTGCAGAACAACATGACCGTCAAGCTGGAGTACCGCACCACCCGCGTGCTGAACCTCTCGATGACCAGCGTCCAGCTGAACGAGCAGCGCTCCAACGACTGGGTCATCGGTCTCGGTTACAAGATCAGCGACTTCAAACTGAACCTCTTCGGCGCCAAGGGCAGCCGCAAAATCAAGAAGGCGCAGAACCGCAAGGGCAGCCAGTCGCAGGAGAACGACAAAAAGTCGCAGCAGTCACAGCAGAAGTCAAACTCCAAGGGCGTGAATCACGACCTGAATATGCGTGCCGACTTCTCGCTGCGCTCGCAGGCCGCCATCACCCGCGACATCGCCACCGGTGTCTCGTCGGCCAGCAGCGGAAACTCCGCCCTGAAATTCTCATTGGCTGCCGACTATACGTTGAGCCGCCTGCTTACGTTGACGTTCTACTACGACCGTCAGACCAACACGCCGTTGCTCTCGGCCAGCTCATACCCCACGACAACCCGCGACTTCGGCCTTTCGTTGAAGTTCTCGCTGACGCGGTAACGCTGTCTGTTATCATTCACAGGAAACATCTTGCACTTCTTGCACTTCTTACTTAACAGCCTGATTGTCAATGGATATTCAGGCACAAACATCCGGCGGAAGTGGCACTGGAACCTGCACCTGCGGCGTGAATAAATATGCAGTCGGAAAAGAGTGCCGCTTTTTGCCCAAAACCCAGTGGGTTTTACCAAAAAGGCGGTGGGTTTTACCCGAAACCCGCCGCCTTTTGGCGATGCTGGACTCCGCCTACATAAACATACGCTCGGTGTATGAATATGCAGGCAGGTGCAAGAAGTGCAGGAAGTGCAACATAAAAAGTGCAAATGACAATTACTACTTCTCAGGCCGACGCACGCTATTAATCTTTCTTGTCGTATGCGTGTACGGGGTAGTCGATGGTGAAATGCAGGCCGCGGCACTCCTTGCGCTCGAGTGCCCAACGGGTAATGAGGTAGCCAACATTAATCATATTACGCAGTTCGCAGATGTCCTTTGAAGCTTTTACGCGCTTGAACAGTCGCTCGGTCTCCTCGTAGAGCATATCGAGGCGGTCCCAGGCACGGTGCAGGCGCAGGTCACTGCGCACAATGCCAACATAGTTGGCCATAATTTGGTTGACTTCGCGAACAGACTGTGTGATGAGCACTTTCTCCTCATTGGTCATTGTCCCCTCGTCGTTCCACTCTGGCACCCGCTCGTTGAAGTCGTAGAGGTCGACGTGCTGCAACGAGTCCTTGGCGGCAGCGTCGGCATAGACCACCGCCTCGATGAGCGAGTTGGAGGCCAAGCGGTTGCCGCCGTGCAGACCTGTACACGAGCACTCGCCGAGGGCGTAGAGCCGCTCGATGCTCGACTGCCCGTTGAGGTCGACCTTGATGCCGCCGCACATGTAGTGGGCTGCCGGGCGCACGGGGATGTAGTCCTGCGTGATGTCGATGCCCATCGACAGGCACTTCTGGTAGATGTTCGGGAAGTGGTGGCGCGTCTCCTCGGCCGGTTTGTGTGTCACGTCCAAGCAGACGTGGTCAATGCCGTGAATCTTCATCTCCTTATCGATGGCACGGGCCACGATGTCGCGCGGTGCCAACGACAGACGCTCGTCGTACTTCTCCATGAACGTCTCGCCGTTGGGCAGCTTCAGGATGCCGCCGTAGCCGCGCATGGCCTCGGTGATGAGGTAGGCGGGGTGAGTCTCCTTGGGATTGTGGAGCACCGTCGGGTGGAACTGCACGAACTCCATGTCGGCCACTGTGCCCTTGGCGCGGTAGACCATGGCGATGCCGTCGCCGGTGGCGATGACGGGGTTCGACGTGGTCAGGTAGACGGCACCGCAGCCGCCGGTACACATGACGGTCATCTTGCTGAGGTAGGTGTCGACCTTCCCGGTGTCGGGGTTCAGCACGTAGGCACCGTAGCACTGGATGTGGGGCGAGCGTCTCGTCACCCTCACGCCGAGGTGGTGCTGCGTGATGATCTCGACGGCGAAGTGGTTCTCCTTGACGGTGATGCCGGGGTTGCTGCGCACGGCCTCCATCAGTCCGCGCTGTATCTCGGCACCCGTGTCGTCGGCGTGGTGCAGGATGCGGAACTCCGAGTGGCCGCCCTCGCGGTGCAGGTCGAACGTGCCGTCGTCCTTGCGGTCGAAGTTGACGCCCCAGTTCACCAGTTCCTGAATCTGCTCAGGGGCTTTCCTCACAACCTGCTCCACGGCAGCGCGGTCTGAGATGTAGTCGCCGGCAATCATCGTGTCCTCGATGTGCTTGTCGAAGTTGTCGACGGCTAAGTTCGTCACGCTGGCAACGCCGCCCTGTGCAAACGAGGTGTTGGCCTCGTCGAGCGACGTCTTGCAGATCATACACACGCTGCCCTTCTTAGCCCGGGCAACCTTCAGGGCGTAGCTCATACCGGCCACGCCGGCACCGATGATGAGAAAATCGTATTTGTAGACCATAAAATACAGGTTAGACGCTGCAAAGATAATAAATTTTTGTATCTTTGCACTCGAAATGAAGAATTTTTTGTTAGTACTACTCTCTTTTTTCCTTTGCACGACAAAGGTGGTGGCTCAGACGGAAGTCTTTGCGGCCGATACACTCATGACCGACACAAGGCCTTGGACTGAGCGCCTCAAGGCACGGATGGACTCGATACTGACGTCGCCCCTGCTTGAGACGACACAATTGGGACTGATGGTCTACGACCTGACCGCCGACTCGACGGTCTATACCTATAACCACCGGCAGCGGCTGCGCCCGGCATCGACGATGAAGCTGCTGACGGCCATCACCGCCCTCGACCGGCTCGGTGCCGACTATCAGTTGCGCACGTCGCTTTATATCACCGGGCGTATTGCCGGGAACACGCTCATTGGCAACGTCATCTGCGTGGGCGGCATGGACCCGATGTTCGACCGCACCGATATGCAGGCCTTTGTCAGTCAGCTGCGCCAGATGGGCATCGCAACCATTCAGGGGCGCATCGTCGGCGACACATCGTTCAAGGATGCCGACCGCCTGGGCGAGGGCTGGTGCTGGGACGACGACAACCCCGTGCTGACACCGCTGCTCTGCGACCGCAAGGATACGTTTGTCGAACAGTTTACTGCCGAGCTGAAGCGCGGCGGCATCACCGTCAGCGCACAGGGCGCGGCGGCAAACCAGCCCCGGGCCACCCGCCGACTCGTCGGCACCCGGAGCCATAGCATCGCCCAGGTGCTGGTGGATATGATGAAGGAGAGCGACAACCTCTATGCCGAGTCGATGTTCTACCAGTTGGCCACCCTCACCAACAACAAGACGGCAACCGCCAAACTGGCTGCCTCGCAGGTGCGCCAGACCATCCAGCGCGCGGGCCTGCAGCCAGGCGACTACCGCATAGCCGACGGTTCTGGACTGTCGCTCTACAACTATGTGTCGGCCGAGCTTGAGGTGACCTTCCTGCGCTATGCCTGGCAGCACGAGCAGGTTTATATTCCGCTTTACGACGCCCTGCCCATTGCCGGCCTTGACGGCACGCTGAAGAGCCGTATGCAGAAGGGGCGCGCCATCGACAATGTCCACGCCAAGACGGGGTCGGTGTCGGGCATCTCCAGTCTGGCGGGCTATTGCACGTCGGCTGAGGGTCACCAGTTGGCTTTCTGCATTATCAACCAGGGCGTCAGGCAGATGTCCGACGGGCGCAATATGCAGGACAGCCTCTGCGAGGCCATGTGCAGGTAATCAATAAGGAAAGATGAACGACTTCGCCCTGACGCTGATAGAATGGTTTCGTGAGAACGGCCGCGACCTGCCCTGGCGGCAGACCCGCGACCCCTACGCCATCTGGCTGTCGGAGATTATCCTGCAGCAGACGCAGGTCCGTCAGGGCTGGGAATACTGGGAGCGCTTCATGCGCCGCTGGCCGACGGTCGCCGACCTTGCCGCTGCTACTGAGGATGAAGTGCTGCGCGAGTGGCAGGGCCTCGGCTACTATAGCCGCGCCCGCAACCTCCACGCCGCCGCCCGCCAAATCATTGCGTGTGGCGGTTTCCCCACCACCATCGAAGGCCTCCGCGCCCTGAAGGGCATCGGCGACTACACCGCCGCCGCCATCGGCTCCTTCGCCTTCGGCCTCCCCGCCGCCGTCGTCGACGGCAATGTCTACCGTGTCCTTGCCCGCCACTACGGCATCGCCACCCCCATCAACACCACCGAGGGCAAGAAGGAGTTCGCCGCCCTCGCCCAGTCCCTCCTCCCCGAAGGTTCGCAGTGCAGCGGCGGTGCCGCTGCCTACAACCAGGCCATCATGGACTTCGGCGCCACTCTCTGCACCCCGCAGTCGCCCCGCTGTCAGCAGTGCCCCCTTATGGAAACCTGCGCCGCCTTGCGCGAGGGCAGGGTAGGGCAGCTCCCCGTGAAGCTCAAGACCACGAAGGTCAAGGAGCGCCGCCTCACCTATGTCTATATACGCTGTAATGGCTATACCGCCATCCACCGCCGCCCTGCCGGCGACATCTGGCAGGGCCTCTACGAACCGCTGCTCACCAGTCATGTCCCGTCTGGCGCAATATTATTGCGCCGTAACCAGAAGCACGTCCTCACCCACCGCGTCATCTACGCCGACTTCTATCTCTGGACTCCTGCTGAACGCCCGCAGCTGCCCGAGGGCTACATTTGGATTCCCGAACAGGACATCGACCAATACGGCGTGCCCCGACTCATTGAAATACTCTTAGAACAACTGCCGCAATGAACAGAATCATGGAATGCGTGCCCAACTACAGTGAGGGCCGCGACAAGACCGTCATCAACCAGATTGCCGACGCCATCGGGAGTGTCAGCGCCGTCAAGGTGCTGAACGTCGACCCTGGAGCCGACGCCAACCGCACCGTCATCACCTTTGCCGGTGAGCCGGAAGCTGTCAGCGAGGCCGCCTTCCGTGGCGCGAAGGCCGCCAGCGAGTTCATCGACATGAGCCACCATCACGGCACTCATCCCCGCATCGGCGCCACCGACGTGCTGCCCTTCGTGCCTGTCCGTGGCATCACCCTCGACGAGTGCGCACATCTGGCCCGACAGTTAGGCCGCCGCATGGCCGACGAGTTAGGCATTCCCGTCTACCTCTACGAGGCTGCTGCTCTTCGCCCTGAGTTCCGCAACCTCGCCGTTTGCCGTGCCGGCGAGTATGAAGGCATTGCCGAGAAGCTGGCTGACCCATCCCGTTGCCCTGACCTGCTGCCCTCAGGCGTTTCAAATCATAAACACAGCGGTTGTTCCGTCGTCGGTGCCCGCGACTTCCTCATCGCCGTCAACTTCAACCTCGCCACCACATCCGTAGATACCGCCACCGCCATCGCCCGGCAAGTACGTGAGCACGGCTACCAAGGCCGTCCCGGCACGCTGAAGTGCGTCAAGGCTATCGGCTGGTACATCCCTGAGTACGGCTTCGCCCAGGTCAGCTGCAACCTGACCAACTTCCACGTCACCTCGCTGCGCCAGCTCTTCGACGAGGTGAGCCGCGTGGCCCTGCTCCAAGGCACCCGCGTCACTGGCACCGAGATTATCGGTCTTGTTCCCGAGGAGGCACTATTCCCCGATGCCGTCAGCTATCTTGGGCTCGAGCAGCTGCGCCCCTTCCGCCAGGAGGAGAAAGTGTTAGAATATGTATTGAACAGATAGAATATGAAAAAAGTAAATATAGCCATCTTCGTGTCGGGAAGCGGCACGAACTGCGAAAATCTCATCCGCTATTTCGAGGGCAGCGACCGCGTCAACTGCGCCCTCGTCGTCAGTAACAAGGCCGACGCATTGGCACTCGACCGGGCTACGCGCCTCGGGGTGCCGACTGCCGTCACGCCGAAGGCTCAGTTGAACGACCCGCAGGTCATGCTGCCGTTGCTCCGTGAGCACGCCATTGACTTCATCGTGCTGGCGGGCTTCCTGCCATTGGTTCCCGACTTCCTTATCGACGCCTTCCCGCGCCGCATCGTCAACCTTCACCCCGCGCTGCTGCCTAAGTATGGCGGCAAGGGCATGTGGGGCCACCACGTCCACGAGGCCGTGAAGGCTGCCGGAGAAAAAGAGACGGGCATGACCGTTCATTGGGTCACGCCCGTCTGTGATGGTGGTGAGATAATTGCTCAGTATCGTTGTGAGCTCAGTCCTGACGATACCGTCGACGACATTGCTGAGAAAGAGCATCAACTTGAGATGGCTCACTTCCCGCAGATTGTCGAGCGGGTGCTGCTGGCTACTTTTTCAGAATAGCCGTAACGGCTTCCAGCAGTCTGACGGTCAGTTCGCGGTTGTCAGAAAGAACGTTCCAGATAGCGTCTTCTGACAGCACGCCGCGCCGCAACGAGGGAGGCAGCTCGCCTGCCTCGTCGGCAGCGAAGTCCTGCTTCCATTCGTCGCTGGTATAGTAAGCATCCAACTGGCTGATGTCGTCCTGCGCCTCGTTGTACTTCTCAAGGGCAGCCGACAAATCCATTACGGCGCTCGACGCCCGGTCGAGGCGCAGTTCCATCTGTTTGATGCGTTCTATCTGTTCCATTACTGGGCACGGAAACTGTCGAGGTCTTCTGCCTTGAACATTCTGATGTAGGTCGACTTGCCTGCCACATCCTCTTCGGTCATGCGCACATAGACGTGGGCGCTCTTCTCGAAGAGTTCAGGAGCAGCGGTGGCATCGCGGAGGATGAGGAGTGACATGACGAGCTCGGCAGTCATATCATAGAGCCGACGAGCCAAGAAGTCAAGAGCATCCTGATTCTCCAGAGCCTTCACATAATTGAGAGCCTCCTCGTAAGCAGCAATCAGTACACCAACGCGGTTCTTCAGTCTCTGCAGATTCTCGCTGATCTCCAGTGCCTCATACATCTCCTTCAGGTTGTTGAGCATCGTGCCGTTGGTGATGTAGCGGATGGCGGCGACGACCTGCAGCTGGGTGGTACCTTCGTAGATAGAGAAGATGCGGGCGTCGCGATAGAGGCGCTGGCTCTTGTACTCCATGATGAAGCCCGAACCGCCGTGGATAGAGATGGCATCGTAGGCGTTCTGGTTGGCATACTCAGAGTTCATACCCTTGGCCAGCGGCGTGAAGGCATCAGCCAGGCGCTGGTACTTTTTCATTTCCTGCTTCTCCTCGGGCGTGAGCTTGCGGTCGCGCTCAATGTCCTCAAGGCACTTGTATATGTCGACGTAGCAGGCTGTCTCGTAAAGCAGCGAACGGCCGGCATCCAGCTTGGCCTTCATGCGGCTCAGCATATCATAGACGGCGGGGAAGTTGATGATCTTGTCACCAAACTGCTGACGTTCCTTGGCGTAAGCCAGACCTTCGTTGTAAGCCTCCTGCTCTACACCTACTGACTGTGCAGCGATACCGAGACGGGCGCCGTTCATCAGGGCCATCACGTACTTGATGAGGCCGAGACGGGTCGATCCGCAAAGTTCTGCCTTGGCATTCTTGTAGGTGAGCTCACAGGTTGGCGAACCGTGGATACCAAGCTTGTGCTCGATGTGACGTACGTTTACACCGCCTTGGCGCTTGTCGTAGATGAACATCGACAGACCGCGGCCGTCCTTCGTGCCCTCCTCAGAGCGTGCCAGCACGAGGTGGATGTCAGAGTCACCATTGGTGATGAAGCGCTTCACACCGTTCAGGCGCCAGCAGTTCTCTTTCTCATCGAAGGTAGCCTTCAGCATGACACGCTGCAGGTCAGAACCGGCATCGGGCTCTGTCAGGTCCATTGACATACCCTCACCGGCACAGACACGGGGAATATACTTCTGGCGCTGTTCCTCAGAACCGAACTCATAGAGCGTATCGATACACGACTGCAGGCTCCAGATGTTCTGGAAACCGGCATCGGCAGCCGAAATCATCTCGCTCAGCATTGAGAACACAGCGTTGGGCAGGTTCAGACCGCCGTAACGACGGGGCATACTTACACCCCACAGACCAGCCTTACGGGTGGCGTCGAGGTTTTCGTAAGTCTTAGAGGCGTAGATCATACGGCCGTTCTCGAGGTGCGGACCTTCCAGGTCGACGCTCTCAGAGTTTGGCTCGATGATGTTGGCAGCCACGTCGCCCGTGATGTCGAGAATCTGCTTGTAGTTCTCGATGGCATCGCCCAGGTCAACGGGAGCGTAGTCATATTCTTTCGCATCAGCGAAACCCTTTTCTTTCAGC
>CADCEQ010000058.1 GCA_902800435.1 uncultured Prevotellaceae bacterium
TCCACGGGGATGATCCTGTCATCTGCGAAACATGTTGCTGACTGAAGTGCCATGCACAAAAGTGCTACGAGGAATAATCTTGACTTTTTCATAATTGTATTTTTTTTAATTGTTAATATTATATTTTTCCTTTGTCTTTCTGTTTGACAATGCAAAAGTAGTAAGAAAGCAGATAACAATCAAATAATTCCGGGACTTTCGGTTTAGTTATATCAGACGGAAACACCAATATCGGACATACAACGGATTTCCCCTTTTTCCCTGTCCGAAACAGCTCCTTTCCCCTCAAAAATGGGACAAAATACGCCCCCCCCTTCATCCCCCGAGGGGACAAAGTGCTGTTGCCGGCATCTGCCTTCCCGTATAGTCATGAATGAAAGAGAGCCTTATGACGCTCCGATAAGGGTCTTATCACTTGGTCATAAGGCTCTCGTGGGGGACTCATTAGGCTCTCGTGAGAGTGTCATTAGGCTCTCGTGGGAGTGTCATTAGGCTCTCGTCGCAAAACAGGGTGTCTTTTTCGCGTTTTCGTTTGATTCGTTTGCCCATTTTGCGGTATTCTTCTTCTCTTAAAAGAAGAAAAATCCTACATGATAATTATTCTACAAATGAACCATATAAACTACGAATGATGAAGCTAAGGCAGTCTCTTCCTACTGTGCTTCTTCCCCTGTCCGTCTGTAAATTGCTCGATGACAATGCCCTGATGGTGGGCGCCGGAGACCTGACGGCCTGAGAGGTCGTAGCTCTGCCGAATGACGGGCTCGTCGGTTGTGGCGTTGTTGATGCCAACGGTCTGCGCCTCGGTGGCTTGCCAGGCATCAACGAAGACCTCGTTGCCCGAGGTAACGACGATAAAGATGCTTTTCTGCCCATTGAACTTTGTGGGATCAACGTCGACGACGTAGTCGCTCATCTCGTCCGACGAGACATTAAAGGTAGCCGACGCCTTGGCTCCTTTTCTCCCAAGCCTGATCTCGACGGTTCCTTCCCCTTTGGCGCGAAGCATGAGCTGCGATGCGCCGTTGGTGCCGAAATCTACGTAGCGCACTTGCGTCCAAGCGCCGACGGCCATTCGTACCTGCTGGTTTCTCGATGCGTCGTTGCCGAGGTTGCTGACCCTGGTGTCCTTTTTGATGTTCGAGAAATCTTCATAGCTGATGCCGCCGCTGGTGACCATCGTCTCTGCCTCCTGCAACTGGTAAGGATTCATGGTGCCGATGGGGTTGACGCCCGTTCTGGTGAGCGTCATCTTGTTGATGGTCTGCGTGCTTTCGTTGACTTTGGCCTCGTCGACACCGATGGAACGGTAGCCAGAGGCCTCGCTGTCCATAACCCCAGCTTCTTTCATGCTCTGTTCCAACATCGTGGAGTGGTAGAACAGGTAGTAGTGGTCCTTGAACTTGTGCAGGTGCGTGTGGTTATTTCCCCAACCCATACCGAAGTTGCCCTCGTTGGGAACGTACTCGCCCCGATAGGTCCATGAGTCGGGGGTAAGTGGGGTGTCACTCGTCATGTAGCACATGCTGCACGTCGAGGGAGCGGGCTGACCGTTGCGCCCTTCGAAGGAGTTCCAGTCGTCGCGGTCGGACCATGAAGTGTTGTAGGTGTATACGAACCGTCCGCCGATGATGTTCAGCTCGCTGGCTTCAAAGAGGTAGGGAGCCGGCATATTGACGGCAGACCCCTCGATGGCGGTCATCGAAGGCTTCAGCTTGGCTATGCGCGAGTTGCCGGGCCACAGACTTGAACCCGTTGGTTGCGGGTCGCCGCCGCCGAAAGCAATCCATCCCGTGCCGTCGCCGTCGACCACAGCCCCTGGGTCGAAAATCCAGTTGCAGGGTTTCACGCCCGGCGTATCGCCGTCGATCATCGGTTTGGAGAGTGGCGATTTCCACGGTCCGATGGGCGATGAGGCTTTCAGCACGCCGACGCTGCCGCCGCTATTGGCGAAGTAGAGGAAGAACTCATCCTCACCGTTTTCGTTCGTGCGCCACACAGCCGACGGAGCCCATGATGCCGCGAATCGCCATCCCCACGATGAGCACAGCTTTCCCACGTCGATGGTGCCGTGGAAAGTCCAGTTCACCATGTCTTCGGTGGAGAATACCACCAGCGACTTGATGTCTCCGTAGCCGTTGCCGCCCGTCTTCCCGTTCTTGATATACTGCTGGGTGTCGTTGGTTCCGTAGACATAGAGCCGTCCGTTGTAATCAATGGCGGTAGGGTCGGCGCAAAACACGCACGGACTGATGGGATTGTTCTCGCCCGAAGCCTTGTAGCACGTTGCCAGCGTCTGTGCGTCGGCCAGCGAGCATGTTGCCATGAGGGCGGTGGTCATGAATAGTTTCTTAAACATATCAATTCTTTGTTAGTTAGATGGTATATAATCGAAGTGATGAATTCTGCTTGATTGTTCTTTCTCCGTTTCACTATGAAAGCGTTGTCATTTAGGTCGCAGGCCGCTAAATCACGTGGCGCTGCTTGAGCTCCAGGTATTTGTTGATGACGGCGACGGAGAGCCGCTGCGGACTGGTGAGCAGGGCGTAGA
Source organism: uncultured Prevotellaceae bacterium (assembly GCA_902800435.1). Next base: position 2,552 of record CADCEQ010000058.1, read on the forward strand.
TGCCATACTGCTTCAATGTCGACACGATGAGGCGCTTCTCGTATTCGAATTTCTCGGCGATGGTGTGCTGGTAGTAGTCTTCGGTGGTGGCTCGACGGGGCAGGCGGTCGTAGGCTGTTGGCTGTTCGTTAGTCCATTCGGCTGAGGAGTGGGAGAGGGGCGAAGCGGCGAAGGCGCGCAGGTCGTCGTCCTCGAAGAATACGACGAGCAGGCAATGGCGCTGTGCGAGTTGTCGGAGGTAAACGAGCTGTCGTTGCATGGCCGTGATTGAGGCGAAACTGGTGAAGAGAACGAGGAGGCTGCGGCGCGACACATGTCGGCCTACGGAGGCGCAGAGAGCGGAGAAATCGGTCTCGCCGAAGGTCGTCTCCTGGGCGTAGAGGCTTTCAAGGAGCGTCTGCATGTGTCCGGGCTGGTGGTCGGCGGGCACGAAGGTGTCGAAGTGCTGCTCGAAGGTGATTAGTCCGGCGTTGTCGGTCTTGCGCATAGCTACGTAGGCCAATGCCAATGCGGCGTTGATGCTGTAGTCGAGGAGCGTCATCCCTCCGAAAGCCTGCTGCATGACGCGCCCCTTGTCGATGACGCTGTATACGCGCTGCGACCGCTCGTCCTGGTAGACGTTCACCATGAGTAGGTGTCGTCGGGCTGATGCTTTCCAGTTGATGGTTCGGAAGTCATCGCCGGGGATGTATTCCTGTATGTGTTCAAATTCCGTCTGGTTACCCGGACGGCGTATGCGCTTGGCTCCGGTCTCGGTGAGGTTGTCGCTGATGGCCAGCAGTTCGTACTGTCGGAAGTGCAGGAACGAGGGGTAGACGGTGACATCCTTCGGCTCGCCCTGTGTGTAACGTCGCTCAACGAGGCCCAGACAGGTGCCCACGAAGACGCGCACGCGGCCAAAACCGTAGACGCCCCGGCGCGTGGGCCTCAGCGTGTAGCGGATGGTCTTTCCCTCGCGAGGTCGTAGCGACACGTCGAAATGGATGTCGCGGCGCTGGAAGATGTGCGGCGCCTCGTCGATGACCGTCAGTTGCACGCCGAAAGGATAACTGCTCTCCAAGCGGATACGCACGTCGTTGTCGTCGCCGTTGGAGAAGCGGTCGGCACATAGTCGCGACGCATACATGCCCCGACGGTACCACAGCATCACGATGTCGGTGAGCACGACGGCCAAAAACAGCCACAGCAGACCCTTCCCGATGCTGAACAGTATCGGTACGAAGTGGCCGGCGGCAAGCGTCAGGATGATGACCGTGGCCGCGATGTAGAAGCGGGTCGTGAATGTAATCATTTATGGCAGTTGATAGGCGACAATCGACAGTTGACTCTCTTTTGCCTATTTCGGCACTTCCACCTTGTCGATGAGGCGTTGCGTCACCTTCATGGGTGTGTGGCCCTCCATCTCAGCCTCGGCGGTGAGGATGATGCGGTGGTGGAGGATACTGGGCGTGACGGTCTTGATATCGTCGGGCGTGACGAACTGTCGGCCTTGCAGCAGGGCGTACGCCTTCGAGGCATTGAGCATGGCCACCGAGGCTCGTGGCGATGCGCCGAGGAAGACGGCTCGGCTCTGTCGCGTCTGCTGCACGATGTCGGTGATATAGCGCAGGAGCGATGGTTCGACGAAGACCTGCGAGAGCATGTCGCGCATCTGCAACAGCTCCTCTTTGCCTACGACGGGCGTGACGTCGCGCAGCTGCACCAGATGGGCATCCTGCTGATGACGCTCGAGGATAGCCACCTCCTCCTCGGCCGTGGGGTATCCCATGGTGATCTTCATCAGGAAGCGGTCGAGCTGTGCCTCGGGCAGCTTGTAGGTTCCCTCCTGTTCCACGGGGTTCTGAGTGGCGATGATGGTGTAGAGGGGGCTCATGACGTGCGATGTGCCGTCGATGGTGGCCTGCCGTTCCTCCATCACCTCGAAAAGGGCGGCTTGCGTCTTGGCCGGTGCGCGGTTGATCTCGTCAACGAGGACGATGTCGGCAAACACCGGTCCGGGGTGGAAGCTGAAGGTGCCGCTCTGCATGTTGAACACATTCGTGCCCAACACGTCGCTCGGCATGAGGTCGGGCGTGAACTGTACGCGGCTGAAGTCGGCACCGATGAGTCGCGCCGTGAGGCGTGCAAGCAATGTCTTCGCCACGCCGGGCACCCCTTCGATGAGTATGTGTCCGCCGGCGAGGATGCTGGTGAGGACGAGGTCCACGGTGTCGTGTTGCCCCACGATGACGGCTGCTATCTGTTGGCGCAGCTGTTCTATCTTCTCTGCGAAGGCGGTGACCTCCGCCAGTGGTGTTGATTGTTGTTCCATGTTATATAGCGTTTGTGATTTCGTTCATTTGGTCGATGCACATCTGAAGGATATCCTCGTTGACGACGCTCTCCTCGTCGTGCGCCAACCGGCGTATCTGGCGCAGCTCGGCGCGAATGCGGTTCAGCGGCAGTCCGGTGCGTGCGGCGATGCGTGCGAAGTTGGCATCGTCGTCCTCCTCGTTGTCGATGTCAGTGAAGAGCTGTCGGCGTAGGTTTTCGGCAAAGTAGACATATTTCTTTCGCAGCAGGTCGGCATGGTCGGCTCGCTGGTAGTAGAGGGTGCCGATAAGTTTGGTGAACTCCAGTTGCCTGTTCTGCGGCTCTTTCACCACGGGGATGACGCGCTGTCGGCGTTGCGCGTTGAAGATGAAGAAGAGGAGCAGCGTGGCGAAGGTCAGGTAGACAGCCCAACGCAGGGGTGGTGAGCTGAGAAAGAAGCGCAGCGGCGATTCCTCGGTCGTCCCTTCCACAGCATTCTGGTAGTCGACGAGTCGCAGTACGGGTCTGTTGCGGTCCATCAGCGAGAGCACGCGCATGCAGTAGTCGCCGATGTCACCGTCGAGCACGCCATAGTTGGTGAAGAGCAGTGGCGACATGCTCACCACGATCTTTCCGCGGCCATACTTGCGGCTGATGACCGTGGGCCGGTAGCCGTCGGGAGTTGACCGTTTGGCGTGGATGGTCCAATGGGGTATCTCTGGCGAACCGTCAGGGTCGCCGACGGTTTCGCCTGCGATGATGCTTGGGGCGCTGAATCTGCGTTTGCCGTAGAGCGCGTCGTCCCATATGATGGAGTCAGGGCTATTGAGCTGCTCGGTGATTTGGTCGCGCAGCCGGTAGCTGAGGTAGCCCCGTGACATTTCGTAGAGTTGCAGCGTGTCTTCCATGGTATGGCTGAGAGACCCTCCGACCAGGCAAATGGAGAGCCCGCTGTCGACGAGAGACATCAGCGTTTTCTTGTTCTCGTCGATGTAGTCGTCGACGATGAGCAGGTTGTACCGACGTAGGACGGGGTTGCGGGCGATGGAATCGAGCGTTGCCGTGGTGACGCTATAGCCCTGTGGCAGCGACCGTTTCATCACGCTGTCGAAGACATAGCAGCCGAAGGGCTCACGGTCGGAAGGGCTGAAGGTGGGTTTCCACGTGAATTTCTTCGGCACGCTCAGCTCCATGAGTAGGAGAAAGACCAGCAGTGCTCCTATACATATTATATATATCGTGCGTCCTCTCATGGCTCACCTCCTTCCTGTCGGGGTAGTGTAGCAATCACCTTTTGCTTCAGTGTGGCAGCCATCACACCCTGTTCGTGTGCTGCCTCCCGGTTGCCGTATCGGATGAGAAGGAAGAGGTTGGTGAGCTGTCGGAAGGTATCGGTTGGATATTCACCGACGTATTGCGTCGGCGTCTTGTAAAGTTGCCACCCTATGCTCCCGGCGTCGCTTAGCATCTTCAGCGTGTGCAGGTAGTTCAGGCGCACCACCTCACGATAGTTGCCCTGTTGTTCGGCCTCGCTGATGCGCTGATCGAAGTCGATGCCGTAGATAGTGTCTTCCTCCGTTACATATTCTGAAGCCTCTTTTCCGCTGCCTTGGAAGAGCTGTGGTTTCAGCTTATAGACGATCCACACGAGGAGAGCCAGCACCGCCATGACGCACACCACCTTCAGAAACGTGCCCGTCTCTTCACCGAGCATGCTCCCGAAGACAAACCGCAAGCTCTCGTCGAGCAGTCCGAAGAGCCATTCAAGCAGACTCTCGTCGCTGACAATCAGGTCGCGGCCGTAGTCGTAGTCAGACATTTGCTGCCACTGGGCCACGCTGGCGGTGTCGATTGATAGTGTGTCTGTTACCATTTTGATATTTCGATGGAAGACTGTTCTCTCCTTGAGAAATTGCCGATAATAACAGGTTACTTATTATCTGTCAGTGATTCAAAATCCTCGATGCCCTGATCCACGGTGACGCCGTCGACCTTCTCTGCGATGTGGCTGTAGAGATAGGAGATGCCGATGAACATCACCGACATGGCGAGATAGGAGATGAAAGCCATGGCGGCCGAGCTCAGGAAACCGCCCACGGTGAGCCACGGTGAGTTGGCCGCTGCATCACCCTCCATGCCGAGCACCATCTTCACGGCCATCAGCGCGTAGAAAGGAATGAAGGCGATGGAGGTGATGATGTTCACGATGATGGAGAGCAGGATGATGAAGCCCAGCACGCCCCACCACGAGGCAAATCCCAGACGGTAGCCCTTGGTCACGGCCTGCCAGATGCTCATGCGTTCATAGATATAGACGGGCGACACCAGCGTGAATGGTATCAGCATCGCAATGCCCAGGGGCAGGGTTACGATGAGCGAGAAGGGACTGAGTATGGTCAGGCCGATGATTATGGCGATGGCCACCAGCGAGAAAAGCATCGAGATGAGCATCACCACGGCCGAACGCCCAGTGTTGGGCCAGAGGAGCGGCTTCAGGTCGGCGTAGGTGATGTCGCGCAGACGGTCGTCACGCTCGTTGTAGAGCATGATCAGCGATGCCGTCACGCCACTCACCAGCACGTAGGCCACCAGTGTGCACGCGATGATGCCTATATAGCCTGCGCCCAGGAAGCCTAAGCCCGACGGCATGTCGCCGCCGTCGACAGCATTGAGCATACTGTTGACATAGTTTCCCATGAACGCGTCGTAGCTCACGCCCTGCAGCAGGCAGATCGGCAAGATGAGATAGCTGACGTATTTGAAGATGACTCTCCAGTTCTCGCGTACGAAATCGAACGTCGCCGACACCTTCTCGCTGAACGTGCGGCGACGGTAGAACTCAATTTTCGGTTTCTCTATTCTCTTGATTTCCATAATCGGATAAGTTTTTCTTTCTTCCGTAGAGACGCCACGGCAGCACCACGAAGTAGCCCACCACGAAGATGAGCGACAGCACGATGATGCTCAGGCGCACAATGTCGGGCAGGTCGGTGTGGCGCGTGACGAAGCTCTCGATGAAGCCGGCGATGATGAACAGTGGCACGGTGCCTACGACAATTTTCAAGCCTCGTTTCGCACCACGGCGGAATGACTCGATGCGGCTATAGGTGCCCGGCATCAGCCAACCGTTGCCCAACGACAATCCGGCGGCACCAGCCACGACGATCGACGAGATCTCGATTGTTCCGTGCAGCCAGATAGCCATCGACGACTCCCACAGCAGGCCGTGCTGATAGAAGAACGCCTGGAAGGCACCCACCATGATGCCGTTCTGCATGAGCATGAAGCCCGTCATGAACGACGTCAGCAGTCCTGCCACGAAACAACGGAACGACACCATGATGTTGTTCAGCGTAATCTGGAAGAACATCGGCATCTCGGCACTGCTGCCATAGACGCCCATCGGCTCACCCCTTTCGATGTTGTTGAGCGTCATGTCGACATAGCCGTCGCCCATGATGAGTCGCGGAAAATCGGCATCGCCCATCGTGGAGATGGCTCCGATGACCACGCTGACGACGAAGATCAGGAACGATGCCAGCAGCAGCCGGCGCGCCTCCCACATGGTGAGCGGCACCTCGCGCGTCCAGAAGGTGATGATGCGCGACCGCTTCTCGCGCTTGTTGCGATAGATTTCGTTGTGAAGGGCCGAGGCGAGGTTGTTCAGATAGACCGTGATACGGGCCTCGGGGAAGTGAGTCTGCGAGAAAGCCAGGTCGGCTGTCAGTTCCTGATAGGCGTCAGCCAGCACGTCGGGACTCACGCCGTAGGCATTGTCTACGGTTTCCTCCATGGCTTTCCATTTGTCTATGTTGTGCTTGATAAAACTGACTTCCTTCATGTAGCTGCGTTTTCTTAGGAAGAAAACATCGGTTATGCTTGCAAAAGTAAGAATAATATCTTATTTTTGCAAGCAAAACAAGGGAAAATGTCCGATTCATCTATTGTAACAGGGCAATATGTGCGCATCAACCAGACTCCGGCCAATGTGTGGGACCGTGCCTTGGGGCGCTTCATCGACTATGTGGTGATGATCGTTTACCTCTATGCCAACACGTATATCGTGACGAGATTCGACATCAATGGTGCGTGGGCGGTTGTCTTCGTCATGCTTTCCTATATTCCCGTGCTGGCATACGACGTGCTGTGGGAGACGTTCAACAGTGGACGCAGTCTGGGGAAGATGGTGCTGAGACTGCGCGTGGTAAAGGCCGACGGATCGATGCCGGGCCTCGGATCGTACGTCATGCGCTGGCTTTTCATGCTCATAGAGGGCACGGGGCTGGCCTTGCTGCCGATGCTGCTGAGCCGCCGGACGCAGCGCTTCGGCGACATGGCTGCCGGAACGATGGTCATCAAGGAGAAGCAATATCACGCGCTGTCCGTCAGTCTCGACGAGTTCTCTTACCTGACGCCCGACTACAAGCCCACCTACCCACAGGTCGCCGACCTCACGACGGAGCAGGTGGAGGTCATCGAACGCACGTTGGAACCCGATACGCCCATGCGTAGTGAGCGCATGGCGCAACTGGCTCGTAAGGTGAAGCAGTTGCTCGCCATCGAGTCAAACAAGAGTGATGAGCGCTTCCTCTTCACCGTGCTCCACGACTACCGTTATTACGAGCAGGATGATATTTGAGGAAACAGAAAAGCCGTTATCCCATTGCCTCGTGTCCCCGGAAAAGCAGGATGGCGAGACATCAGGATAACGGCATCAATTCAGTAGCAGACTTATTTCACTTCCCAAGTGTCGTTGGTCTCGAGCAGCTCCATGAAGTTGTGATACTTCTTCTTGCCCGATACCTCTTCGATCTGCTGGTGCACAGCCTGATCGTAGGTGGGAGCCTCGACATCGCGGATGACGCCGAGGGCGATGGGGAAACCGTCTTCGTTCGACATCATGGCGAGCTTCAGCTGCAGTGTATTGTCCTCGCAGTGGGCGTCGTGCACCAGCACGTCGTCGAGCGTATAGCCGTCCTGACCGATGGTGACGACCTTCAGTCCGAAACCTTCCTGCACCAGACCGTACTCGTTGTTCTCACCGAAGACGAGCTTCTCACCGTGGCGCACGTAGATAGCGTTCTTCTTGCGGCCTTCCTTGTTGTAGACCGACTCGTGGCAACCGTCGTTGAAGATGACGCAGTTCTGCAGGATCTCGCAGACGGCAGCCCCCTTATGCTGATAGGCAGCCTTCAGGATGTTGACGGTTTCCGCACCATCGGTGGCCACCGAGCGGGCGAAGAACTTACCGCGGGCGCCGAAGCAGAGCTCTGCCGGACGGAACGGGTCCTCCACGGTGCCGTAGGGGCTCGACTTGGAAACGAAACCACGCGGCGAAGTGGGCGAGTACTGTCCCTTGGTCAGACCGTAGATGCGGTTATTGAGAAGGATCATGTTCAGGTCGATGTTGCGTCGCATGGCGTGAATGAAGTGGTTACCGCCGATGGCCAGACCGTCGCCGTCGCCGCTGACCTGCCAGATGCAGAGGTCGGGGTTGGCCACTTTCGCGCCGGTAGCGATGGCAGCGGCACGTCCGTGGATGGTCTGCATGGCGTAGGTGTTCACATAGTAGGGCAGACGGCTGCTGCAACCGATGCCGCTGATGACTGCCATCTCGTGAGGAGCCACGCCCACCTCGGCCATGGCCTTGTGAAGTGATGCGAGGAAGAAGTGGTCTCCGCATCCGGGACACCACCGGGGCTGTCCCTTTTTATAGTCGGAAACAGTATAGGCGGCCCCCCCTTCAGCCCCCGAGGGGGCTACGTTTGTTTGTGATATGTTGTTCATAAAATCTCTTTTATTGTTTCTAATACTTCGTTGATATTGTTGAAAAGCTCGTTGTTGCTGAAACGTAGTACGCAGAATCCCTTGCTCTCAAGAAAATCGGAACGCGTGGCGTCGCGCTCACGTTGTTCTGGTAAGGCATGATAACCGCCGTCAAGTTCAACAATCAGTTTTTTCGGCAGGCAGACAAAATCTGCAATGTAATCACCGATGATGTGCTGACGTTTGAATGTCACTCCCAATCCATCGGAACGAAGATAATTCCATAGCAAATTCTCAGCTTCCGTGGGGTGGTTACGGTTCCATGATGCATACTTTTTTAATTCTCGGTAAAGAGAAGGATCTGCAGTCTGGTATTCATAGCCCATCAGGATTCTGTTTCCCCCTCGGGGGATGCAAGGGGGGCTAACTTGTTCACGATTTCACTAACCACAAACGGTTGTCCCTTCACCTCATTATATTGCAGAGGCGTGAAGCCGTCGACCTTCGAGCGCAGGTAGGCAGCCAGCTGACCAAGGTTCTGCTCGGCCACCACCACCTTCTTGTACTTCATGAGCACCTCGGCCGTGTTCTTCGGCAGCGGGTTGATGAACTTGAACTGTGCCTGAGCCACCTTGTAGCCCTTGGCGCGCAACTCGTCGGTGGCGCTGATCAGATGGCCGTAGGTTGAGCCGAAGCCCACGATGAGCAGGTCGGCATCGTCCTTGTCGCCGTAGACTTCAAGGTCGGGCACGGGAATCTTCGCCACTTTCTCTGCACGCAGATGGCACATGAGGTTGTGGTTCTCCGGGTTGGTGGAGATGGCTCCCGTCTTGCCGTCTTTCTCCAGACCGCCGAGGATATGGGTGTAACCCTCCTGTCCGGGGATGGCCCAGTAGCGCACCTTCGTCTCTTCGTCGCGGAAGTAGGGAGTGTAGTGACCCTTCATCTCGGGCGTGACATAGTGCGGGCGGATAGCCGGCAGCTCGTCCATAGTGGGCAGTTTCCAGGCTGCGGAACCGTTGGCGATGAACGCATCGGTCAACAGGATGACCGGCGTGAGGTGTTCCAGCGCAATCTTCGCTGCCTCATAGGCGGCGTCGAAGCAGTCGGTGGGACTCAGGGCGGCGATGACAGGCATGGGACTCTCGCCGTTGCGGCCGTAGATAGCCTGCAGCAGGTCGGTCTGCTCGCTCTTCGTGGGCAGACCCGTGGAGGGACCGCCGCGCTGAACGTCGATGAGCAGCAGTGGCAGCTCGTCGATGACGGCGAGGTTCATGGCCTCCGATTTCAGGCAGACGCCCGGTCCCGACGTGCTCGTGGCGGCCAAGGCACCAGCAAAGGCGGCACCGATGGCACTGGCACAGCCCGAGATCTCGTCCTCGCACTGCACGGTGATGACGCCGCACGACTTGTGCTTCGACAGCTCGTGCAGGATGTCGGTGGCTGGTGTGATGGGGTAGGAGCCGAGGAAGAGGCGCAGGCCAGCCTTCTCGGCAGCAGCGATGAGGCCGTAGGCCGTCGCTTTGTTACCCGTGATGTCCATATATCGTCCGGGAACCTTCGTCTTCGACTCAATGCGATAGGTGGCAGGAACGGACGAGTGGGTGTTGTGTCCATAGTCGAATCCCGCCTGCACCACCTTGATATTGTTTTCGGCGATGGCCGGTTTCTTGGCGAATTTCTCACGAAGGAAGTTGGCCACCAGGTCCAGGTCGCGGTTGAAGAGCCAGCAGACGAGACCCAGGGCGAACATGTTGCGGCACTTCAGGATGGCCTTGTTGTCAAGACCCGAGTCGGCCAGACACTCCTTGACCATCGTCGTCAGCGGGCACTGGATGACGCGGTCGGCATCGATGCCCATCTCCCCCAGATAGTCATCGCTCTCGAACTGCGCCTTCTTCAGGTCGTTGGGACCGAAGGAGTCAGTGTCGATGATGATGGTCGCCTGAGGCTTCGCGTAGCGCAGCTGCGTCTTCAGCGCTGCGGCATTCATCGCCACAAGCACGTCGCAGAGGTCGCCCGGCGTGTAAACCTTGCCGGCTCCGATATGTACCTGGAAGCCGGAGACGCCCGTCAGCGACCCTTGCGGGGCGCGGATGTCGGCGGGATAGTCGGGGAATGTTGAGATACCGTTGCCCACGGTGGCGCTGACCGTAGAGAAAATGTTTCCGGCCAGCTGCATGCCATCGCCGGAATCACCCGAGAAGCGGACCACGACTTGGTCGAGTTCCTTGATTTCCAATTGTTCTGCCATAGTGTTTTTGAAAATATGAAAAACTTTTGCAAAGGTCTGAAATATTATTGAAATAGCAAAATAAATCCGCAAAAAAAACCACTTTTTACCCCAGATAATTCACTTTTTGGTATAAATATTCTGTTTTTGCCTTTGATTGCCCTCGATTGCTGCCGAAGTTGCGAGCATCGCCAAAGCAACAATTCTTCACTCTTCACTCTTCACTTTTCATTCTTAAAAAATGTGAACGCGAAAAAGCTAAATCGTGCAATCGTGCAATCGTGCAATTGTGAAATAAAAAGCGGGAGCATCGGTATTCGCATACGGATGCCCCCTTCGGAAAGAATAAAAAAAGCAACACAAACAACGAGAAAAGATGCTTACTTACGCGTTGCGAGATGCCATCCAGCTGCGACGACGGAGATAGGCCACCACTTGCCGCACTCCATTTTCGCCATTGCCCTGACGATGGCGCACCACGTATTCATGTCTTTCAGCGGTGCGGGCAGCAGGTCGTCAGGTCTCAAATGGGTTGCGCTGCAAACAACGTCGATGTAGTTGGCGGTGTTGTTCTCCGAGGGCGGTGCCCATCGGGTGATGACCTGCCTGATGGTGCAGCACTTGTGCTTCAGGTAGTAGGTGGAGAGCAGCACGAAGGCTGCACGGAATCCCCACGTGATGTTTTGGAACTCACAGAACTGCTTGTCTGTCGTGAAGTCTCTCATGCCGAGCCATTGC
>CADCEQ010000059.1 GCA_902800435.1 uncultured Prevotellaceae bacterium
CCGAAGATGAAGTCGGTGGTGCCCTCGATGTAACAGTCGTTGAACCAGAGGCGGGTGTTGGGCATGCCGGTGTAGACGGTGTCCTGATGGCCGAGGAATCGGCAGTTGAGGAATTTGAGGCGGTCGCCCTGCGTATGGATGGCCACTGCCTGACCGAGGCGGGCGGCGTTGTTCTCGATGGTGAGGTTCTTCAGCGTGATATTGTTGGCATCGATTCTGACGGTGAACGAACGGAAGGTGCCGAGCTTGGGGCGGTCGCCCATGGCCAGGAGCTGGTCTTTCAGCTGCTTGGGCCAGAAGCTGCCGTCCATTGTGATGTTGGCGTGGTCGTCGTAGGTGATGACGGTCAGGTCGCGGTCCTCGCCGCAGAGCTCGATGTTCTGCAGCCACTGGGGGATGATGAGCTTCTCCTTGTATGTTCCTTTCTTGATATAGATGACTTTGTGGTAGTCCATGAAGGCGCGGCATACTTCGACGGCTTCGGTGACGGTGCGGAATTGGCCGGTGCCGTCGCGGGCGACGACGAGGGTGTCGGGGTTGTCGTAGTTGGCGGCTGTGGCTGCAACGATGTTGCAGCATAGGAGACAGAGGGCGATGAGGGTTGTTAGTAGTTTGTTCATTGGGTTATACTATTTCTGAGATTTCCTTGAGGTCCTTGATGGTCTTGAGGTTATTGATGATGAGGCGCACGTCGTCGCGGTCGTGGACGCGGAGTTCGAGTGTGCCGTCGAACATGCCGTCCTCGCAGGTGATGTTGAGGTTGCGGATGTTGACGCTCATCTGTGCCGAGATAATCTGGGTAATCTCGTTGAGCAGGCCGACGCGGTCGATGCCGCTGATGCGGATGGTGGCAATGAAGAGCAGGCGCTTGTGCATGTCCCACTTGGCATCGAGGATGCGGTTGCCGAAGCCCGACTTCAGCTTGGCGGCCACGGGGCAGTTGCGCTTGTGGATTTCGATCTGGTTCTTGGCCGTGATATAGCCCAGGGCGTCGTCGCCGGGAATGGGGTGGCAACAGGTAGGGAACTTATATTGCTGGATGGTTTCCTCGCTGATGTAGATGGGCTTCTTGCGGTTGAACTTCTCGGGCACGGTGAACAGCTCCTGGTCGGCATCGTCGTCGGGCTTCTTGCTCTTGACGAAGGGCACGTACTTGCGCCATCCGCTGCCAGAGGGCTGTTTCTTCTTGTTCTTGCCGTTGAGCTCGTCGAGGTCTTTCTCGCCCAGCAGCACCCGCTTCTCGCCCAGAGCGAGGAAAAAGTCCTCGCGGCGCTTGTATTCGTGGTATTCGGCCAGCTGGTCGGCTACGGCGAGGGAGTACTCCTTTTCGTTCTTCGTGAGCCAGGCGGTAAGCAGTTCCTCACCCTTCTTCTGCGTCTCGCGGTTGTCGCGGCGCAGGATGGTCTGAATCTTGCCCTTGGCCTTGGCTGTGGAGACGAAGTTGATCCACGCGGGCTGCACGTGCTGCGACTTCGAGGTGAGAATCTCCACCTGATCGCCGCTCTGCAGCTTATGGCTCAGGGGCACCAGCTTGTGGTTCACCTTGGCACCGATGCAGTGGCTGCCGAGGAATGTGTGGATGGAGAAGGCGAAGTCGAGGGCGGTACAGCCGGCGGGCATGGTCTTGATTTCGCCCTTGGGCGTGAAGACGAATATCTCAGAGGCAAAGAGGTTGAGCTTGATGGCGTCGAGGAAGTCCATGGCGTCGGGCTGCGGGTCGTCGAGGATTTCCTTGATGGTGCGTAGCCACTCGTTGAGCTCGGCCTCGTCCTCGGTGTACTCCTCTTCGTCGTCGCCCTCCTTGTATTTCCAGTGGGCAGCGAGTCCCTGCTCGGCCACCTCGTCCATGCGGTCGGAGCGTATCTGGACCTCAATCCAGTGTCCCTGCTTCGACATGAGTGTGACGTGCAGGGCCTGGTAGCCGTTGGTCTTGGGGTGGTTGAGCCAGTCGCGCAGCCGGTCGGGGTGGCTCTTGTAGATTTTCGAGATGGCGACGTAGATGTTGAAGCACTCGTTGACCTCCTCCTCGCGAGAACGCGGGGTGAAGATGATGCGCACGGCGAGGATGTCGTAGATCTCTTCGAACGTGACGTGCTTGTTCTGCATCTTGTTCCAGATGGAGTAGGGGGTTTTTACACGCTCCTTGATGGTGTACTGGATTCCCATCTTCTGAAGCTCGACCTCGATGGGCACGATGAACTCGTCGAACAGTTCGTGGCGCTTGGCCTCGGTAGAAGCCAGCTTCGACTTGATGTTGGCAAACTCCTCGGGATGCTCGAAGCGGAAACTGAGGTTCTCGAGCTCGGACTTAATCTTATAAAGACCTAAGCGGTGGGCGAGGGGAGCGTAGATGTAGAGTGTCTCGCCGGCAATCTTGTACTGCTTGTTGGCGGGCTGCGACTCCAGGGTGCGCATGTTGTGCAGGCGGTCGGCAATCTTGATGAGGATGACGCGGATGTCGTCGCTCATGGTGAGCAGCAGCTTCTTGAAGTTCTCGGCCTGTGCCGAGGCCTGTTCGCCGAAGATGCCGCCCGAAATCTTGGTCAAGCCGTCGACGATCTGGGCTATCTTGGGGCCGAAGATGTTCTCGATGTCCTCGACGGTGTAGTCGGTATCCTCGACAACGTCGTGGAGCAGTGCCGAACAGATGCTGGTAGAGCCGAGTCCTATCTCCGAGCACGCTATCTGTGCCACGGCGATGGGGTGCATGATGTAGGGCTCTCCCGAGAGGCGCCTCACACCCTTATGAGCCTGACGAGCGAAGTTGAAGGCCTTGGTGATAAGGTCGACCTTCTTGCGATGGCGCGAGGACAGATAGCTGTTGAGCAACTTCTGGAACGCACCGTTAATCAGTTCGTCGTCGTCGATGACACGTTTTCTCTCTTCTTCATCCATAATTCTTCTTCCCGTGCGCGTGTGTACTTATAATATTCTATCTTTTCTTGCGCTTGGAGGTTTTTGCCTTGGCCTTGGCTTTCGGCTTTGCTTTTGCCTTAGGTTTTGCCTTAGGTTTTGCCTTTGCCTTGGTAGCAGTCTTCTTGCGTGCGGTCGTCTTTTTGCGGGCAGAGGCCTTGGTGGTCTTGCGGCCCTTGCGGACGGTGGCCTTGCGGCTCTTCTTGGTCTTCTTATAGCTGGTGAAGGTGGGCGCATCGTCGGGTACGGCCACCTCGGCGCGCTTGCTGAGCAGTTCGCTGGCGTTGTAATTGTAGATAGAGTCCTGATTGTCGATGAAGCGCGTGACATCGTTCAGAGCCAGCTTGATGGCCGAAGGCTTGGTCAGTCCGGGGACGATGTCGCGTCGGTACTCGGGGTTCAGCGTGCGCAGCATGTCGATGTCGAGGTCGAGGACGGCGGCAATCTGCGACAGGTGTACGTTGCGGTTGACGACGACAGTGTCGGTCTTCAGCGGTAGCTTGGTGCGCAGCGGACAGATGTTGTGGGCCGAGTAGTAGTTCATGACGTAGTTGGCGGCGATGAAGGCGGGCACGTAGCCGCGGGTCTCGCGCGGCAGATAAGGATAAATCAGCCAGTAGTCCTTGGCGCCACCGGCGCGGTGGATGGCCTTGTTGATGTTGCCTGGGCCGCAGTTGTAAGAAGCGATGACCAGGCTCCAGTCGCCAAACACCTTATAGAGGTCGCTCAGGTAGTGGGCGGCGGCGTAGCTGGCCTTGACGGGGTCGCGGCGCTCGTCGACAAGCGAGTTCACCTCGAGTCCGTACTGCTTGCCGGTGGTCAGCATGAACTGCCAGAGTCCGGTGGCGCCGACACGCGACACGGCCTTCGGGTTGAGAGCCGACTCGATGACGGGCAGATACTTCAGTTCCAAGGGCAACCCATAGGCCTCGAGTGCTTCCTCGAAGATGGGCATGTAGAAGTTGCAGGCGCCCAGCATGTAGCTCACCGAATGGCGCAGGCGGCCGCTGTAGCGCTCGATGAACTTCTGCACAACCTCATTGAAGGGCATCTCCATGATGGTCGGCATGCGCGTGAGGCGATCAACGTAGACGTCGCGGTCGAAGGTGGGGTTCTCGTCGGTTGTGCGGCAGTCGCCGTCTTCGCTGAGGTAGGTCTTCGACATATAGAGGTTCATCAGCGAGTCGAGGTCGTAGGTCATGGCCTCGGGGAAGTCGATGATTTCCTCGTTTCCCTCCAAATCGGTGACCATCATCTCGTCGTCGGTCATCTCTTCGTCGGTCATTTCCACTTCCTCTTCGTCTTCCTCGTCATCCTCGTCGAAGTCGTAGACGTCCTGCGCCATCATGGCACTGGCCGAGGCAAACAGCATTGCAAGCAGTAACAGGTATTTCTTCATAATCAATTTCTCAGTCGTTTAAAAGTTCAGTTGGCAGTTCACGCCTAACGAGGAGGCGTAAATCGGGTTGTTGACCATCGGATTGCCGATTACCGTCGGCTGCACTTTCAGGCTTAAGTCCCTGGAGATGTCGAAAACCGACAACTCGGCGTCGACATAGGCATCGATGACGCTGATGGCGTAGACACCTATCATCACAAAGAAACTCAGGTCGCGCCATCGGCGGTACTTGTCCTTACGCCTTTTGAAGAGATTGGTGTAGCGCTCGATGTTTGAACTGTCAATAACGCGGCCCAGGTGCATGAACTTCATGTAGCTGGCCGTTGCAGGGTCGTCGTCAGAGATGTCGATGAACGCCTGCGAGTAGTCCTTATACATGGTGTTGTTCCATGTAAGGGCGTAGATACAGCCCATGAATCCACCGTAGACGATGGGCAGCTTCCAGTACTTGCGGTTGTAGATTTGTCCGCCGCCGGGAATTACCAGCGCCAGCCAGAGGGCGCGTTGGGGGTTGGGAGTCCATTTCGTCCAGTCGCGCTTCTGCTTCTTCTTCAGCGTCAGGGTGGAGTCGGGCATCGTTAGCTTCAGGTCCAGTTGGCGGGCGTCCTGGTCAGCGATGGTGTCGAGCGGTGCCAAGTCCTGCAGCAGAGCCGAGTCGCTGCTGATGGTGAAGATGGAGTCGCTGTCGATCGGTTCATACCGTGTGGAATCCGTCTGGGCCAGACAACTCAGGCAGCAGATCATCATCAGCATGGCAATAACCGTTGTTTTCATTTCACTCATCACTTCTCACTCTTCACTTCTCACTTCTACCGTCGAGCACATTCATGATGCGCTCCAGTTCCTCCTCGTTGTCGAAGACGATGCTGATTTTCCCCTTGCCCTTAGGCGAGCAGGTCATCTGCACTTTTGTCTGGAAGAAATCGGCCAGCCGCTGTCGCAGGGCGTTGTACTCAGCGGGCAGCTGGACCTTGGCGGTGACAGATTTCCTGGCGTTCTGCAGGTCGTCGCCCTGTTTCAGCAACTGCACCATCTCCTCAACCTTGCGCACGGAATAGCCCTGCTTCTGGACCTCCTTGAACAGCTTAATCTGCTGGGTGGGACTCTCCAACGACAGCAGAGCGCGGGCGTGGCCCATGTCTATCTCCTTGTCTTTCAGTGCCATTTGCACCTGGGCAGGGAGCTTCAGCAGGCGCATGTAGTTGGTGACGGCGGCGCGGCTCTTGCCAACGCGCTCCGAAATCTTGGCCTGCGTCATGCCCGTTGTCTCGGCCAGGTGCTGATAGGCCAGGGCAATCTCGATAGCGTTCAGATCCTCGCGCTGGATGTTCTCTACCAATGCCATCTCCATCACGTTCTCGTCCTCGACGGTACGGATGTAGGCCGGTATTGACGTCAGTCCAGCCATCTGCGAGGCGCGCCAACGGCGCTCGCCGGCAATAATCTGGTAGTGCCCTTCGCTAACCTTGCGCAGCGTGATAGGAGCGATGATGCCCAGTGCCTTGATGCTTCCGGCCAGCTCCTGCATGGCTTCCGGGTCGAATTCCCGGCGCGGCTGGTCGGGGTTTGGCTCTATCTGGTCGATGGGAATCTCGTTGAGGTTCGACGAACCGCCAGTCTTCACGTCCGATGTGTCAATCAAGGCATCCAGCCCACGGCCGTTGCCAATGTCGTCAAGTCCGCGGCCCAGCACCGCGCTCGTTTTTGCGTATTTCTTCTTTACAGCCATTATTTGTTCTTGTTTATGATTTCCTTGGCCAGGGCCAGATGGTTCTTTGAACCGGTTGAATCAGCATCATAGAGGATGACGGGCAGACCGTGTGACGGACTTTCCGACAGTTTAACATTACGCTGGATGACGGTCTTGAACACCAGCTCCTGGAAGTGGCGCTTCACCTCGTCGTAAATCTGGTTAGCCAAACGCAGGCGGGAGTCGTACATCGTCAACAGGAAACCCTCAATCTCGAGTCTCGGGTTCAGCTTGGTCTTGATAATCTTGATGGTGTTCAGCAGTTTCGAGATGCCCTCCAAGGCAAAATATTCGCACTGCACGGGGATGATGACCGAGTCGGCAGCCGTCAAGGCGTTCACGGTGATGAGGCCCAGCGACGGCGAGCAGTCAATCAGTATATAGTCGTATTCGTTCTCAATAGGTGCCAGTATCTGCTTGATGACGCGCTCGCGATCGTTCAGGTTCAGCATCTCGATCTCGGCGCCCACCAGGTCGATGTGGCTCGGAATGATGTCCAACCCCTCAATATCGGTGGTGTAGATGGCGTCGTGGACGTCAGCCTTGTCGATGATACATTCGTAGATGGAGCAGTCCACCTCCTGAATGTTCACGCCCAGTCCGCTCGAGGCGTTGGCCTGCGGGTCGGCGTCGATGACCAATACCGTCTTCTCCAGCGTAGCCAGTGAGGCCGCCAGATTGATGGTCGTCGTCGTCTTTCCCACGCCACCTTTTTGGTTGGCTAATGCAATGATTTTTCCCATTTTCAATCCTTTTACTAAAAAAACAGGTTGCAAAGATACGAATTATTTCTCATTTCTCATTTCTCATTTCTCATTTTTTTGTAACTTTGCAGCCAAAACATGATATTTTATGGAAAATAAACGCCCGTTAATACTCATTTCAAATGATGACGGCTATCAGGCCAAAGGCATTAATGCGCTGGTTGACATGCTGCAGCCGCTGGCAGATATTGTCGTCTGCGCCCCCGACGGGCCACGGTCGGGCTACTCGTGTGCCTTCTCGGCTGAAATTCCGCTGCGGCTGAATCTGCAGCGACGGGAAGAGGGGCTCGAGGTGTGGTCGTCGAACGGCACGCCCGTAGACTGTGTCAAGCTGGCCTTGGCACGTATTCTGGACCGCCGTCCTGATCTGGTTATCGGCGGCATCAACCATGGGGATAACGGCTCGGTGAACAGCCACTACAGCGGGACGATGGGCGTGGTGATGGAGGGCTGCATGAAGTATATTCCCTCGGTGGCCTTCTCACTCTGCGACCATAAGCCTGATGCCGACTTCGAGCCGTTGCGGCCCTATGTCGTGAAGTATACCCGACATGTGCTTGAGAACGGACTGCCGAAGGGCGTCTGCCTGAACATCAACTTCCCGTTGTTGGAGGAGGGTGAATATCGGGGCGTGAAGGTCTGCCGCATGGCGCAAGGGTCGTGGTGCAACGAAATCACCACCTGCCACCACCCACGGGGTTACGACTACCACTGGATGGTGGGGCATTATCAAAACGATGAGCCAGAGGCTGATGACACCGACAACTGGGCATTAAGCCACGGCTATGTGGCCATTACGCCGACTACATTCGACGTTACTGCCTACGAGGCAATGGAACAGATTCGGAACTGGGAAACATGAAATACTACCTGATAGCCGGCGAGGCCAGCGGCGACCTGCATGCCTCGCGACTGATGCGGTCGCTGAAGGAAAAGGACGAGGAGGCGGTGTTCCGCTTCTTCGGCGGCGACCTGATGGCGGCGGAGGGCGGCACGCTCGTCAAGCACTACCGTGAGCTGGCCTACATGGGCTTTATACCCGTGCTGATGCATCTACCAACGATTCTGAAGGGTATGAGGCAGTGCAAGCAGGACATCCGCGAGTGGCATCCTGACGTGGTCATTCTCGTAGACTATCCGGGCTTCAACCTCGGCATAGCCAAGTATGTGAAGGCCATTAAGATATGTCCCGTCTACTACTACATATCGCCGAAAATCTGGGCGTGGAAGGAGTATCGCATCAAGGCTATCAAGCGCGATGTCGATGAGCTGTTCTCCATCCTCCCCTTCGAGGTGGATTTCTTTGAGCAGAAGCATCATTATCCCATGCACTATGTGGGTAATCCTACGGCTCAGGAAGTACGAGAATTTATAGCCTCCTCCACACCTCCCCCAGTAGGGGAGGCTAACTTTACGCCCCCTCTACGGGAGGGGGCAGGGGGGAGGCTTATAGCCCTCCTCGCCGGTTCGCGCAAGCAGGAAATCAAGGACAACCTGCCTGCCATGATTGAGGCCACGCGCCATCTGGCCGGCCAGTATGACGTAGTATTGGCAGGAGCACCGTCCATTGAACGGGCGTATTACGAACCGTTTATCGAGGGTACGCACGTGAAGCTGGTGATGAACGAGACCTACCAGTTGCTGAACCGTGCTACCGCCGCACTGGTTACCAGCGGAACGGCGACGCTGGAAACCTGTATGTTCCGCGTGCCGCAGGTGGCGTGTTATGAGACGCCATTGCCTCGGCTCATCGGCTGGTTACGCAAGAAAGTGCTGAGCGTGAAGTACGTCTCGCTGGTCAATCTGATTGCCGACCGCGAGGTGGTCAAGGAGTTGGTGGCCGAGTCGTTCAGTGTCGACAACATCAGGCATGAGCTGGAGCGCATACTGCCCGGCGGGCCAGACCGCCAGCGCATGCTCGACGACTACGAAGAGGTGCACCGCCGACTGGGCGAGAGCGATGCTCCCGACCGTGCAGCAGGAATCATGGTCAGGCTTTTAAATGAGCGTTAGCGTGTAGAGATAGACCACCGAGGCGGGGACGGCCATCAGCGTCGAGTCGAAGCGGTCGAGCATGCCGCCGTGGCCGGGCAACACATTGCCGGAGTCCTTGATGCCAAGCGTGCGCTTGAAGAGCGACTCAATCAGGTCGCCCCACGTGCCGAAGATGACCACCACCAGCCCAAGGCCAGCCCATTCGTAGGCTGTCAGACCGAGGTCGTTGACGTCGTAGAGGTCCGTGTAATACCAGATAAGCACGGCAGCAGCCACTACTAACACGGCACCGCCGATGCTGCCCTCCCACGACTTGCCCGGCGATATGCGCGGGAACAGCTTATGACGGCCCAGGAGCGAGCCTACGCAGTAGGCCCCTGCGTCGTTTATCCACAGAAAAACGAAGACGGAGAGCGGCATAAGATAGGTATACTGTATGTCGTAGCCGTTCGAGCGGAAGGCCAGCACGTTGAGCAGCGACAGTGGCAGGGCGATGTAGAGCTGCGACAGCATGGTGTAGGCCCAGTTGTTGATGGGGTCCTTGGCCTTGAGGTATAGCTCGGCCACCATCAGGTAGATGATGCTGACGAGATAGGGGATAAATACGGTGGCCGGCGTCAGTCCGCTGTTGTAGCCCGCCATGGCGAGGAACAGGTAGACGCCGCTGACAGTGCAGATAAACCGGTTGATGGAGATAAACGGCCGGTCGTTGACCAGTCCGGCAAACTCCCAGATAGTCATTCCTGTGACGATGCTGAACAGCAATGTCATAGCTCGTGGGTTGAGGAAACTTGTCACGATAGCCGCGACGAAGAATACGCTGGTGATGGTGCGGACTATGAAGTTTTTCATGCTTTTTCCTCCTTTTCCTTTGCTTCAAGTTCGAGTTGCTTCGCACGCTCCTCAGCCATGCGCTCAGCATCGGCACGCATCTGGGCCTCAAGGAGTTCCTCGGCACGACTGGTCCAGGGACGCTTGCCGAAAATCTTCTCAACATCCTCGGCGAAGATGACCTCGCGCTCTACCAGAAGCTGGGCGAGTTGGGCGTGGCCCTCGGCATGCTCGGTGAGAATGCGCTTGGCTCGGTCGTACTGCTCGTTGACCATCTTCAGCACCTCGTCGTCCATCAGCTTGGCCGTGGCTTCCGAATAGGGACGCTGGAACTGGTATTCCTGGTTATTGTAATAGCACACGTTGGGCAGTTTGTCCGACATACCGGCATAGGCTATCATGCCGTAGGCCTGCTTCGTGGTGCGCTCCAGGTCGTTCATGGCTCCTGTGGAGACGTGGCCGATGAACAGCTCCTCGGCAGCACGGCCGCCAAGCAGCGAGCACATCTCGTCGAGCATGGCCTCCTTGGTCTGGAGCACGCGCTCCTCGGGCAGGTACCAGGCGGCACCCAAAGCCTGACCACGCGGCACGATGGAAACCTTGACCAGCGGGTTGGCAAACTCCGTGAACCACGAAATGGTGGCGTGACCGGCCTCATGGATGGCGATGGAACGCTTCTCCGACTCGGTCATCACCTTCGTCTTCTTCTCCAAGCCGCCGATGATGCGGTCCACAGCGTCGAGGAAGTCCTGTCGCCCCACCTTCTCGCGGTTGAAGCGGGCTGCTATCAGGGCGGCCTCGTTGCAGACGTTGGCTATGTCGGCGCCCGAGAAGCCCGGCGTCTGGCGGGCCAGGAAGTCCACATCAACGTCGTCGGCCAGTTTCAGCGGCTTCAGATGAACATGGAATACCTCCTTGCGCTCGTTCAGGTCGGGCAGGTCGACGTGTATCTGACGGTCGAAACGACCCGCACGCAGCAGGGCCGAGTCGAGCATGTCGGCACGGTTGGTGGCGGCCAGGGTAATGATACCGCTGTTCGTACCGAAACCGTCCATCTCGGTCAGCAGGGCGTTCAGCGTGTTCTCGCGCTCGTCGTTGCCGCCCATTGCGGGGTTCTTAGAGCGGGCACGGCCCACGGCGTCAATCTCATCGATAAAGATGATACACGGCGCCTTCTGCTTGGCCTGCTCAAACAGGTCGCGAACTCGCGAGGCTCCCACGCCGACGAACATCTCGACAAAGTCGGAACCCGACATTGAGAAGAACGGTACGCCGGCCTCACCGGCCACGGCCTTGGCTAACAGCGTCTTACCCGTTCCCGGAGGTCCGACGAGCAGAGCGCCCTTAGGGATCTTGCCGCCCAGTTCCGTATATTTCTGCGGATTCTTCAGGAAGTCCACAATCTCCTGCATCTCCTGCTTGGCACCGGCCTGTCCTGCCACGTCCTTGAACGTGATGCCTAACTCACCGCCCTTCTCGTACATCTTCGCCTTCGACTTGCCGACTGAGAACATGCCGCCTCCAAAGCCGCCACCACCGCCCATACGGCGGAAGAAGAACATCCACACACCGATGAGAAGCAGGAGCGGCAGCAAGCTGTAGAAAATGTCGCCGATGACACTGCCGCCCGACTTGTTCTCGTAGCTCAGCTTGCCTTTGAACTTTCCTTCATCCTTCATCTTCTCGACAAACTGCTCTACCTGGTCTACCGAGCCTATCTCGACATCGACGTAGGGCGAGGTGCCCGTCTGCTTGTGACCCTGCTTGAACACGTCGCGGATGTGGTCGGCCGTGACATACATCTTCAGCGTGTTCTGGGTCTTGTTCACAACAATCTTGTCGGCATAGCCGCGCTCAACGAACGCCTTGAAGTCGCTGTACGTCGACTCCGTGTGAGCCTGTACGGCAGTAACGCCATCGCCTGAGTTGGTCATGTAGAGCATAATCAGCGTCAGGATGGCCACGAAGTATATCCAGTTCATGTTGAACTTAGGCATGTTCATCTTCGGCCCGTTGTTGTTATTGTTCGTCTTTTTCTGTTCCATGTTTCTTTTACCTTAATCCATATCAGGTATATATGTCAGCTTCGCATCGTCCCAAAGGTGCTCCAGGTCGTAGTACTCACGGACGTCGGGCAGGAAGACGTGTACCAGCACGTCTGTATAGTCCATGGCCACCCACTGGGCGTTCTCCAGACCGACGACATGGGCCGGCCGCTCGTCCAGTTCCTTGCGTGCAAAGTCGCCTACCGACTCGGTAATGGCCTCCACCTGCGATGGTGAGTTGCCTTGACAAATCACGAAATAGTGGCAGATGGTGCCGTCGATGCCGCTGAGGTCGGCCACCACGATGCCCGTGCCTTTCTTCTCTTGAATTCCTTTGGTAATGGTTTCTACTAATTCCTTTGTTTGCTCCATTTAATAAATGATATGTGAAATATTCTGCAAAGATAGTGCTTTTTCTTCGTTTCTGCCACATAAAGGGAGAAAAATTGAGTATTTTTAAAAAAATCTGCCAAAAAGTTTTGGTAGTTTCAGAAAAAGTAGTACCTTTGCACCCGCAATTCGGAACAAGGTTGTTCTGCTTTGCAAACGACATTGGGGTATGGTGTAATGGTAACACTACAGATTCTGGTCCTGTCATTCTTGGTTCGAGTCCGAGTACCCCAACTGAAAGAGCTGCCAAGTAGTTGAGTTTCAACACTTGGCAGTTCTCTTTTTTATTCCATGCTGACGGTGCGCGAGCCGTCAGGCTGCTCGGTGATGGTGACGCGTACGGCATCGTCGGGCAAGAGTTCCTCAATCAGCTCCGGCCACTCGATGAAGCAGATGGAGCCCGAGTAGAAGTAGTCCTCGTAGCCCATGTCGTAGACCTCTTCCAATCGTTTGATGCGGTAGAAATCGAAGTGGAAGATCTGTTGGGTGTTAAGTGTTGAGTGTTGAGTGTTGAGTGTGTACTCGTTGACAATGGCGAAGGTGGGCGAGGTGATGACATCCTCGACGCCCAACTGCTCACAGATGGCCTTGATGAAGGTGGTCTTGCCGGCGCCCATGCTGCCGTAGAAGGCAAAGACGCGGTGGTCGCCGATAGCGTCGACAAACTGGCGGGCGGCGTCGCCGATGTGCTCAATATCTGTTATTATAATCTCCATAAATCGTTAATCG
>CADCEQ010000060.1 GCA_902800435.1 uncultured Prevotellaceae bacterium
TCCAAAGCTCCTGATGTTGTCAAAACAGGTGTCCAAGGTAAAGCAAAGCAAACAGGATTTCAGTCCCCCAATCCTCCAGTGACAATGAATGAAGAGCAAATCACGTCAGCAATAGGTGTCCACACCTCTATTCTTGGCGAAGGCTCGATTCTTAGTTCTCAGGTTGGACAGCTGCAAGATACTCAGCCCATGCCAATAACTTCACGTCCCGATGGCAACTATAATCCTATCGACAAGAGTGCTCATTTCTCTGGTGATGGCACTACTCTCTCAAAGGGCAACATCGTCTGTACGGAATGCCTAAGCAGTAACAGAAGTATTATGGCTGTGGAAACTTCAGATTCAATGAACGATGCCACAGAATAGCGAAAGTAACGGACAGCCAGTCTGCATGTCCTGTAAGAGAGCCGAAAATCCCGGAAGGTTAGTCAAGAAGTCCCAGTGTAATACACGACCGTCCGAGGACCAGTGTATTCCTGCTGGGGTGAAGCCGCTCGCAGGCTCGCAGCAGTTGTCCAAGGCATCATTCAAAATGTAATATTTATGATTAAGAAGAACAATTCGGCTCAGCAGGAGCCAAAGAAGGAGATTATTCGCAGTGTCAGGTACACTTCTGAAGAGGATGCTTTACTTGATGCTAAGTGTGCAACATGTGGACTGCCCAAGAGTGTGCTCATCCATGACACTTCCTTGGGCTACGACCCTCCACAGCTGATGACCGACAGTCAGGAGGAGGCACTGAAGAGCCTTTCCGCAGCCCGTTCTGAACTTATCGGCATTCGCAATGCTCTCAATGCCCGTAGCCAGGAGCAGCGGAAGCGACTGTTCAGGAACGACCAGTTCATGCTGGCATGGATGGACGGTGTGAACGCACTTATCAGAGAGTGGAAGACAATTCAAGATTATTTTACAGGCATACGAAGATGACAGCAGTGGGAGATACCGTTCAGAGTGGCCCGGCCATGACGAACTACATTACGAAGAATTTCCGGGCAGACCTCGTTGTGGTGCATAACCTCAGTGAGGGCCTGCCCCCGATGGGGATGTGGAATGAGATGCAGCTGCACCTCGACCGCTACCGTGCTAAGTTTGCCAGACATCCGATAGGCAAGCCAGGCATCATGCTGGTACTTTCCCCATCTGCCGAGGAGAGCAGGGGCTGGGGTGAGAAGGAGTGGCATGACTTCTGCTGGGAGTTCATCAGAGAGATGGACAAGGTGGACGAAGTTTACTACAAGGGCAAGCTACATAAGGTGAAGCCGACCAACCTTGCCAGCACACAGATCTTTGCCGGCCTGCACCGCGACTCGAAGTCGGGCATCCTTCATCTACACCTGCTGGGGAACCGCATCGACATGTTGGGCAACATCAACGATGCCCACTTCATCGGCGAGCGGGCGATGAAGGTATCCGCCATCATCAACAGACGACGCGGATGGAAAGATGCGATGCAGATTCGCGGGGAGCATATCAGACAGATTGCTGGCGACTGCACGGACATCCTACGCAAGATGCCTGAGTTCCATTGGTGGACCTACGAGGCGGAACTGAAGAAGCGGGGTTATAAGGTCAAGCTGAACCGCGACAGCATGGGCGAGGTAAGAGGATATAGCATCAAGATGGGAAACTCGTCCTACAAAGCCTCAGAACTGGGGACAGACCGCCGACTGCTGGCGAGCCGTCTCTACCAAACGTGGGTGCAGTTGCATAGGGAGCAGGTAGTAGAAGAATATCGTAAGCCCGCACGGCCCCAACAGGACACAAAGGCCCCGATTATCACCGTGCCTCTGCTCCGAAAGAAGAATGACAGCGAGGAATCCCCAGTGAAGTCAAAGCCACGCAGACCGTTGGATGCTGCAGTGCCTCAGAACGTGAAGCGCGAGACACAGGAGATGTATCACGACTCGTTCGGCATGGATGGCATAGACTACGACCTGACCATCCCCATGCCGGTCTATCAGGTGATGAAGGAAGCGGTGGAAGTGGCTGATGGTGCTGCTCAGACGGTCAACGACGTTCTCCGAGTGGCGATGCTCCTGTTCCTCAACTACGTCGATGCCGCCACTACGATGGCCGAATCCGCTGGCGGTGGCGGCAACATTGAGAGTGGCTGGGGGCGCAAGAAAGATGATGACGATGATGAGTGGGCCCGCCGCTGTGCCTGTAAGGCCAACTGGCTCTGCAAGCCGATGCGCAGGACTTATAAACGTTAATTTAAAAAGCACTATGATGAAGAATAAGAACAAGTTTGACGCCATGCTCAATGTCATCGAGTCTGGAGACACGGAGAGCCTGGAGCAGCAGAATGCCCGGCACATTGAGCAGATGAAAACGCTGTTGGACGACCACTTCGCCCAGCAGCAGGGGCTCCTTGCCGAGTTTACAAAGGGGGGCAAGGCGAACACAGCGGAAATGAAGAAATGGAGGGAAGAAATGACAAGGGAAAGGAAGGTGCTGACAAAAACACTTGCGGTACACAAAGCACAGATTGACAACCTCTCTTCCTACAGCGATGGTGTCTTTCTTTCGCAAAGGGTGTATAACTGGTGCCTGGGCATATTTTCCTGCTCTGTGATAATTTCTACAGTGCTTACTACTGTAGCAGTATTGGTTTGGATGAAAATCATCTAAATCGGTACAATGAGAGCCGAGGCGGTGGTGCCTCGGCTCTCGTCTGCACTTGCAGCACCGAGTTCGCCACTTGCCCGCTTCCGACATCCTCGATGTCATCCACGAGCGGACGGTCGGTGCTCACCACCGTCTTCTCACACGCAGTCATCAGCACCGCCGCCCGCCCGCTTGGTCGCTCTTGCCACCGAAGGGACGCAAGAACCGCCAGAACAAAAACTTTCTGATCATCGTCATTTGTTTTTTGGTTATTTGGGACTATTCCCATCAAAAAGAATACAAAAGTAACGAAAACAGCCCGCCGTTCGTCACTTTTAACACGCAAACGCTCCGTTTTACGCAAATAAAATTGTACCTTTGCACACGAATATTCATCTTAAATACGTATTTATCATGGCAAGACCTATCAAAGAGACCCCTATCCTCTATGGTGAAACAGAATGGTTGAGCAGGAGGTTGTGTACCTTTGCACCGTTTTTTCAGTATGAGAACCATTAAGTACATATATATTGTAGGCATGTTTGCTGTGCTGACCTTTGTGAGTTGTCACGGGCCGGCAGAGCAGAAGGCGGTGACTTCCCAGGAACTGCGGGAACTCTACAAGGAGGTGCTGACGGCAGCTATCAGCAACCCTGACAGCGCGATGATGATGATTGAAAGGCTACGGGTAGGCGCGCCAGCGGGAATTTCGTTCAGGCAGCATGGTGCAGTGCCCGACTATCACGCCGACCTGATGCGTGCCAAGATATATTCACAATCGCTGGAAGGCACAAGGCTCGACTCGGCCATCATTATCGGTGAGCGGTTGATGACGCTCGACGTGGCCAAGACCGACTTCGATTACAGGCAAGACGTGCTGGAGATGCTAATCAGGGCCTGTCGCGCCTACCACGATGACGAGCAAATCATCCACTGGACGACACTGATGATAGACCTCTGCCGACAGCAGGAAAAAAAGCAGCAGACAGATAAAGTGTATTCAGATATGGAGACCGAAGTGCTGCGCTACAAGACTGACATCGGGTTGACGTACGCTAACCTGGGCAAAGCGGAGGAGGGACTCGCCCTCATCGACAGTGTCATCACCGAACTCAGCGGCAAGCGGAAATTCAACGAGATGGATGCCTCTGTCATCGCCCTCAAGCGAAAGGTTAATGTGCTCAAGACGGTAGAGCGCTACAGCGAGATTCCCCAGGCGGCTAAGGTCATGCTCGACCTCATGGCTGACTACGAGCAGCACCCGGATGAGTTCCACGACGGGTCTTATCGTGAGATACCAGAGAACCTGCGACCAGGATACATCGATTTCTACCGTTCACAGGCATACGTTTTCATGGCGGAAGCATACGCCAACATCGGCGATATGTCCAGTGCCCGTCATTATCTGGACCTTTTTGAGCATGGCGACCTGTGCAAGACCCTTGAAGGCAGAGAGGAGATAGCACCGACTCTGTGCCTGCTGGGCGAGTACGACAAGATGGAGGCCATCTATGGCGAAGTGGCTGCCGGGCTGCGCGAGCAGGGCGACACCGTGAACAACGAATATGCCACTCTGCTCCGCTATCGTGCCAAGGCTGCCGAAGCACAGGGGCGAAAGGACGAAGCCCTGCGGCTGCTCCATCAGTACGAAGAAGTCAACGACGCGCTCCAGGAGCGTCTGCTCCGCGGCAAGGCCCACCTCTACGCTGCCCGCTACCATGCCCATGAACAGCAGCAGGAGATAGAGCAGCAGAAGACGGCACGCCGCCATGTCTTTATCGTGGCTCTCTGCATCGGCATTGCAGCCCTCGTAGCGATGCTCTTCGCAGCCTATGCCATCCGTCAGCGGCGGCGCGAACATCAGAAGAACCGCGTGTTGGCAGAACAGATAGCAGAGACATTGGACTATAAGAATATGTATATGGAACTGAGGGCCTCCCCAAGTCCAGTTCCTGCTGACGCGCCTACCCGTCTTTCTGGAGAACAGGATGCGAAGGAGGCATCTGCCGACCCTGCCTCCCTCTTCCGTTATCTCAGTGATGTCATCATCCATGAGCGCCTGTACCTTGACCCCGCCATAGGGCGACAGATGCTGTCCGAC
The DNA here is from genome assembly GCA_902800435.1 of uncultured Prevotellaceae bacterium. Next base: position 4,709 of record CADCEQ010000060.1, read on the forward strand.
CGTTTCCACCTGAGCGACCACCTCATAGGCACAGCCTTTGCGCAGGGAAGCAGTTACAAGTCGCTGCCAGAGTTCATCCGCAGCCTGCGCCTGGAGCACGCCTGCGGCCTGCTCAGAGAACGCCCCGACATGACCATCAGCGAAGTGGCCACCGCCAGCGGCTTCTCCAACCTCAACGTCTTCAGCCGCTACTTCAAGGCCAAGTACATGATGACACCGACCGATTTCCGCCAACTGAATTAAACCCCTACTCATCTCATATTCATCGCCTCGAAGCCCCCGCTTCGGGGCTTTTTCGTTTGGCCTTCGGCCTTCCTCAGTCGCTCTTCGTTTGACCATTCGTGTCAGAGCGTTTGACCATTCGTGTAAACTATTGTATATACGCGCGGAAAGGCGTATTTTTGCAGGCGAAAATCAAAACGCAAGCGATATGACGAAACCAGACCAGATGCTCCTCGTAGCGGCAGCCATCGTGCTGCTGCTGGCAGTCATGGTGGCAGTGTTGCTGTGGCAGGCGAGGCGACGGCACCGCCTGTTGCGACGACGCGACGAAATCATTGCCGACGAGACCGAGAAGATTGAGACGCTAACCCGCGAACTCGCCCGGAAGGGCATCCGCGAAAAGGAAACCATCAAATTCAACGAGACATGAACATCCACATCCCCCTGTTCCTGCTGCTTGCCGCCCTGGGCATCGTGCTCGGTGCCATCGCCGTGTGGCTCATCCGCATCAAGCGGCACGAGGAGCATCTCCTGACCCGAAAGACCCGCCAGCAAGTGAAACTCATGAACCGCCACTACCGCCTGGCCAGTATGCTCTAACCCCGCTGCCACGATGAAAGAACAAAGCCATACCTCCCTGCTCTGGCGGCTCCGCGAGCGCCACGACCGACTGAACACCCTCTGCTACTGGATAGAAAGCCACTGGGAGGATGTCCTGCTCTACGCCATCACCGCCACCATCGTGGTGTTGATGGCCGTTCTCACCCTCTTGATGCTCACTTCATGCGGAAACGACGGCGGCGACACCCCGACGGAGGAGCCATCCGCCGACAACCACGGTGTGGAGGTATGTATCGTCTTTGCGCCCAGAGACTTGGGCGACCAAGGCTATGCCGACCGCCTGCTGGCCGGATTGTTCCAGTTCGACGGGCAACTGAGTGAGGCTGACTACGACCGCGTGCAACTGCGCTACATGACCACCTCTGATGCTGAGACCCTGCACGAGCAGTTGCGCCAATGGAACATACAGGGCGGCAGCCCCTACACCCGTCAGCCCTACGAACGCCGTCTGCTGGTGCTCACTTCCGCCAGCCACTTGCAATATCTGTCCGACACGCCGCTTAGCGACACCGACGAGGTGCTTGTCGTGAACGTTGTTGACTCCGTTTTTGAGCAAGCCCCTCGCTACGACTGGCTCGGCTCGCGCCTTCACTCACTCTGCATCAGTGCCGCCGAGGGTGCCAGAAAACTGTGTCGCCACATCGACTACCAGTTGAGTCGTCCCGAAGAGTTCGGGCGCGAGCGTGCCGTCTATCTGATGCAGTACAACTTCGACTACAGCCATCCCGACAGCCTCTACGAGGTGCTGCGCGACCATTTCGGTGCCGACCTCCACACCACCGTCCTGCCCCGTACGGCCACGGGCATCGACATCGACCGAGCCTTCCAGATGGGCGAGGCCATACAGAACGGCGGCGCTGCCCACATCAGTTATGCCGTCCTCAACTGCGGCTACTACAACCCCTTCATCTACGGCTATTTCTTCACGCAGGGCACGGGTGTCGTGGAAACCACCTACCTCGACTCTGATTTCCAGGACCACTATGGCAGTTATCCCTCCATCGTCCGCCATTACGACCGTGCACTCTGCCAGTGGCTTGTACGCTGGCTCGCCAATCCGGCGGCCATGCCGCAAAAGGAGTGGCACGGTGCATGGGACGGCTACACCACCGACAATATAGAAACCTACGAATGACCTATGAACCAGAAGATGAGACATATTATATATATAGGTATGGCTATCCTCGCCCTCTCTTCCTGCCAGAGCGATGATGACAACCAGCCGTTGCCAGCCACAACGACCCAAGAGGTGGTGACCGTCAATGTGGATGTCATCCTGCCGGGCAGCGTGCAGAAGAGCCTTCAACCTACCATCGCTGATGCCCTGCACAACATCGACGATGCACAGGAGAAATGCCCCAAGCGGATAAAACTGAACCTGCGCTACCATGATGAGGATACCACTGACCTGACCAAGTTGGCCTACGCCCTGACCAACCCCGGCCAAGGTGATGCCGCCTACGTGCAGCCCGACACCTGCCACGCCATCATAGGCCCCTACTACAGCGACCATGCCCGCGCCGTGCTCAATCAGGCCCAGCGGATGCGCCTGCCGGTGCTGATGCCCTGCACCAGTGCCGAGTTGCAGCGCAGCGAGGCCACGCAGACCAACTCGTTCTTCCTCATCGAGAGCGACATCACCCAGTGCGAGGTGCTGCTCTCTGCCATCCAAGCGCAGGGACACGAGCGCGTGGCACTGCTCTATAGCGACGACACCTACGGCCAGTCCTACCGCGACTGGTTCGGTTTCCTGGCCACCGAACTCGGTCTGCAGCCCGTCAGCGGCGGCATACGCGAGTTCCAGTCCGGCGATAATTTCACGGAGTTCTACCAGCACCTTGTCACTGATGCCTCCCCCACCAAGCCCGTGGCGCTGATCATTGCCCTCGGCCGGCCTGACCACTACAGCCAGGTGCTCGGTGCCTACAAGCAGTTTGCAGAGGTCATGGCCGACACGCCCGACAGCAAGCACCTGATACCACACGTCTACGTGACCGACACAGGACTGACCGACGACGTGCTCCAGTACAACGTCCGCGGCACCTATCCCGCAGGCTCCTCGTCCGACGGCTACGTACAGAACTACCAGGCACTGCACGGCGAGTTTCCCCCCTTCTGTGCCGCCCAGGTGTACGACGCCCTGAGCATCATCGCCCTCGGACGAGCCGCGCAGGCCTACGCCGCCGACCCCGAGGAACTGTATATCGACCAGCGCCGCGTGGCCTTCGAGACAGCCCCCTACGGCCCGGTGCTCAGCGACTGGATGCGCGCCCTGCTGGCCAACAGCAGCCGCAGCACCGAGACCCTCTGGATAGGCTACGGACTGGCCACCGCCTTCATGCTGACGGAGCGGGGCGTCATGCCCAACCTGCACGGGGCCAGCGGCACCCTGGACTTCGACTCGCAGACGCACACCACCATCCTCAACACGCTCTACCTGCTGTGGGAGTCGCCCGGCGACGGCAGTGCCATCATCCCCTTCGCCACCCTCTCCACCACGACTGACGGCAGTTTCGCCATGCAGAGCATCTGGAACTGGAAGCACAAGGTGCATGAGTACGACGACGACCTGGGAGCCAATGCCGGACAGAACCTGCCCGCCACCGAAGAGCGGTGGGCAGTGGTCATCAGCCCCTCCACCAAGTGGACCAACTACCGCCACCAGGCCGATGCGCTGGCCATCTATCAGGGGCTGCGCCACTATGGCTACGACGACGACCACATCGTCCTCATCGTAGAGGACAATCTGGCCGACGACCCGCAGAACCCCTTCCCCGGACAGATATTCGTGGAGCGGGCTAGCCAGCCTGACCCCGCCAACCCACTGGTGAATGCCGACCTGCACAAGAACCTGCAGGTGGACTACCACTTCAGCGACCTCAACAGCCCCGACGACCTGGCCGACATCCTCCTGGGCCGAGCCTCCGACCGTCTGCCACACGTCATACGCCCCACGGCCCGCGACAATGTGTTCTTCTTCTGGAGCGGCCACGGCGATGACGATGACGGCCCAATCTGGGGCGACGAGGACGCCCGCCGCGTGTTCGGCTCCAGGCTCATCCGCAGCACCGTCGGACAGATGCAGTACCGCCGCATGCTCATGGCCGTCGAGACCTGCTACAGCGGCAAGTGGGGCGAGGCACTCACCGGCCTGCCAAACCTGCTGGTGCTCACCGCCGCCAATGCCTACGAGACATCGAAGGCCGACGTGTACGACGCAGAGATGCGCACCTTCCTCTCCAACGCCTTCACCCGCACCTTCCGCAACATCATCAGCCAGCAGCCCGACGTCACCCTGCGCGACCTCTACTACTCGCTGGCCCGCACCACCAGCGGCAGCCACGTGTCGCTCTACAACATCGAGAACTACGGCTCCGTCTATACCAACGACATGAGTGACTATATAGTAACATCAAAATAAAGTCTTTAACACAACAAAATGAAAAGAAACCTGAACTTCTGGCTGATGGCCGCCCTCATCGGGGGCCTCAGCATGAGCGTCGCCTCCTGCAAGGACGACGACAAGGAACTCTCCGAGGAGGAGAAACAGCAACAGGCCGAGCAGCAGGCCGAACAAGACATGGCCGATGCCGCCACGTTCTGGGATGTGGTGGGCCAGTTGACCGACGACGTGATGCCCGACGACGACTGGCAGAACGCCACCTACGAGCCGTCCATCGGCGAGGCCGACGCCACCAACGCCACCGTCCGCGTCGTCTCCACCGCCGACGTGGAGACCGCTGCCGAGCGCTTCGCACAACTCACGGGAGCCGACGTCAACGCCTCGACCACCGAGTACACCTATCAGAACCCCCTCGTTGGCTCGCTCACCTACCGCCGCACGGGCGGACAGTCGCTGGCCACCGTCGACGTCAGCATCAAGCAGATGCCCGGACTCTCGCAGATTGTCTACAAGACTCCCGAGCAGATGGGCGACAACGCTTCGTTCAAGGGCACGGCCTACTACCGCTTCGGCGACGTGGTGCAGAAGATGAACGCCGACGGCCAGTATGACTACTGGATCTGCGTGCGGCCCGCCTTCGGCCCCGAGGGCAAGGGCGACAGCCACTGGATAACGCTCAGCAAACTGCCCTCCAACTACGTGAAGACCGTCAACAAGACCGTCAACGGCCAGAAACTGAGCCACACCATGCCCAAGAGTCTGGGCACCAACAAAGAGCACATGCAGAACCTGGCCGAACTGGTCTATGCCATGACCGCCTCGGAAACGTGGGCCATCAACCTGGCCGCCAACTACAAGACGCTGAAATACTTCAAGGACTTCCACTACGAAACTAACTTCAAGTACCACAACGCCGCCTTCTTCAGCAATGTCAACGAGGGCATGCCCGACCGCTTGTTCCAGGAAATCTTCGGCCTCACCAAGCAGCAGATGCGGCAGGAACTGGAGCAGTACGGCCTGCACCTCATCTACGGCTCGCCCTCGATGAACGGCAACAACATCATCTTGCCTGTGGCCGAATATGCCGGCATCAACATGAAGACCGCGCAATACTACAACTCCTCCACCACATGGGATGCCGCCTCCTTCAACATCTACGCACTGACCCGCAATCACTACATCAGCGACACCCGCATCACCGGCGGCAACGGCAAGATGTGGGTCTGCCGCTACGCCACCGGAGCCACGCTGGCCAAGGGCAGCGCCGAGACCCCGGCCACCTTCGACAAGTACAAACGACTGCCCAACTGCCGCGACGTCTTTGTCTATAATGCCGATGTGGACAACCTCGACCTGGACAACCTGAAGAACATCGAGCCGCGTGAAGGCATTGCCGACTTCTCGGGCATACCTTACTATAGTCACGGCGACATCCTGCAAGACCAGTACGGCCACCGCTGGTTCGTCATCAACCAGGCAGGCAATCCAGACGCTGGGGAAAGTAAGGGCGAGAAGTCTCCCTACAGCGAACTCATCAGTTTCGAGGACTTCACCGTCAGCAACGACCGGAAGAAGGCCACCAACCTGCCTACGCTCAAGCAGGCCATCCGAGGCGCATACTTCCTCGAGATGTTCTACAATCAGACAGAACATTTGCGTGGCCTTACTAAAGAGCAGGTCATTCAAAAGAACTGGTATCCGCAATGGGGAAGCAGCGTGTTTAATCTGCTGGAGTACTGCGACGTACAGATACTCGACCTGTTCCAGCGAATATCCGCTCAGAACGGCAACGTGCGAGAGCCTACTATTGCAGCCAGCATAGCATACGATGACGGCTCGGGCAAGCAGCGACTGCTGCGATGGATCAGAAACAACCAGGTGGAGGGAGAGAACATGTACCACTATCTCTCCGACCTCTACCCGGCCAGTCCCAATGCTACCACGCAGTTCTACGAACAATACGCCTATAGCACCCTTCCCATCTATCTGCAGGACATTGCCAGCAAGCAAATGGTGGAAGCCTTTGCCGAGGACACCTACGCCCGCCAGGGACTGTCGAAAGGAGACAACATCACAAACGATGCCGACACGTCGCCCCGCCAGCCGCGCACCGAAACCGACGACCGCGTGAACGACGTGCGCAACTGCTTCTACTATCGCACGGCATGGCAATATCGCACCTTCATCGGCGATATGTGGAACGCGCCCATACTCATGTTCCGTATGACACGCGTCTATGACTGTGGTGAGAACGACCACTCCGACACCACCGTCGACGGACTCCGGCTTACCAGGATTGCCAAACACGAGTGGTACGACAAAGATATTTCTGAAGACGAAGTACGTGAAACCTTCGGGAATACCATGAACGCCATCTGGGCCAACTGTTACTCTGACGGGCGTTCCTCGGGCTGGTGGTTCCTCAACGGCGAAGCCTTCGACTTCCCCACATGGCGCACGGCCTGGTAAGAATAAAAGATATATCTGCAATATAGTTTCACAATTATAATTATCAAAAACAAAATGAGAACAACAGTCAAACATTTCCGCATGCTCGTGGCCGCTCTGGCCATGGGCGCTGTGGTAGCCGCCTGTTCCGACGACAACTACAGCATCAATGAGGCCCGGCTCGACGGCAACATCACCGTGCTCGGACAACTGGAGGCCTACAGCCACGTGACCTCCTTCAACCTCGTGACCGACGCCGACGCCGCGCTGACTACATCCGCCGAAGAACAGGCAATGTTTACGGCGAGCCTTACGAACTTCGTGAAGCGAGGCGACATAGCTCTCTCCGAACTTGTCAGCGACACCCAGTTGCAAACCATTCGACGTGCCATTGGTATGGCCCGCGGACAGAACAGCCTCACTGCCATTAAGAGTTTCTGTACCCCCGACATTGACTTTGGACAGATACGTCTGGTGCTCGATTCCATGAAGAGGGAATCGTAGCTATGCGAAGAATTGCCTGATGGTATTAAGCAGGGGCGACGGCTGGCGAGCATACAGTCGTCCCCACCGCGATACCTGTTGCTGTGAGATGGCTATGAAAAGGCGCTTCTTTGCACGCGAGATAGCCACATAGAACTTGCGTGCCTCTTCTTCTTGCGACTCGTTGCTATTGGCATAGTAGCTGGGGAATTTTCCCTCAACTGCGTCGTAAACGATGACATTGTCGAACTCCAAGCCTTTTGCTTTATGCACAGTAGAGATGAAGATCCGCTCCTGCATGCTGACACTGCCGCAGAGATCGGCCTCTTTCATCGTGTTCAACTCCTGCAGATGCGCTTCAAGCTGGGTGAT
>CADCEQ010000061.1:0-1620 GCA_902800435.1 uncultured Prevotellaceae bacterium
AGTAAAGAAAACTATGGCAGTAGCAAGACAAATTCCAATGCTCGTCGACTGTGTGAAGAACATGAACACCGCGAGCAAGACGTACGGACAGTACTACCCGCGCATCTTCAAGCGCGACGGACTGAACCTGAAGGGCTTCGCCCGACATATCAGTGAGCACGGCTCGCTGGTGAAGTACGACCTCGCCGTTCTGGTGCTCCAGAACATCGTCGAGTGTCTGAAGGAGATGATGGTACAGGGCGTTCCCGTGAAGCTCGACGGACTGGGCATCTTCTCGCCCGGCATTGAGGGCTCGCCCTGCGCGGCTATCACCGACTTCAACTGCGACGAGCTCGTGAAGGGCATCCGCATCAACTTCCGACCCGAGGGCTCCGGCGACGAGGAGGACAAGCTGACGAAGAAGGCGCTGAAGGACCTGGCCGTGTTCAAGGCCAACGACTACGTCGACATCAAGCACAAGACGGTGAACGGCAAGGACGTGACCTACCAGGAGCGCACCCCGCTGAGCCACTGGGGCATCCGCCAGGCGGAGGATGAGCAGCCTTGATGGGTGATGGGTGATGGGTGTTAGGTGTTAGGTGTTAGGTGATGGGTGTTAGGTGATGGGAGTTGAGGAGGTATCGGAATTCTCCCCCTGAGTCAGGGGGAGTTAGAGGGGGTCTGAACACGCGGCCGGTCTGGTTGTTCAGACCTCCCCTAGCCCCTCCTGACTCAGGAGGGGAATTGTCCGTTATCTCCCGATAACTCCCGATAACTCCTGATAACTCCTGATAACTCCTGATAACTCCCGTTAACTCCTTACAAAGCTATGAAAAACAAGCGACTGATTGAGCTGGCGGTGAAGGTTGTAGTAGCCGCGCTCACGGCATTCCTGACGGCACTGGGGACGACCTCGTGCATGGGCTACGGCCCGCTCTTCTGACGAAGCCTGCCTGTTCATAATAGGGAACGGGCAGGCTTTTTTCGGATATTCGCCGCCGTTAACGTAAAAAAGACTTAAAGTTTCTGAAATCCTGATTTTTTTGTGTACCTTTGCAGCCACCAATCGCGTATTAGAATAAAACGAAAAAACGATAACGATATGAAAAGACTGACTTTCGTACTGCTGCTGCTGGTGACCGCCGTTGTCACGCAGGCGCAGATGGTCGACCCCGTTCACTTCAAGTCCGAACTGAAGACGAAGGAGGGCTCCGACGTGGGCGAGATTGTGTTTACGGCCACCATCGACCCGGGGTGGCACGTCTACAGTACTGACCTGGGACAGGACGGCCCCATCGAGGCCACGTTCAACGTGGTGAAGATGGAGGGCGTTGAGAAGGTGGGCAAGCTGACGCCGCGGGGCAAGGAAATCAAGAAGTTCGACGAGATGTTCGGCATGGAGCTGAAGTTCTTCGAGCAGTCGGCCACGTTCGTGCAGAAGGTGAAGTTCACCAAGCCGCAGTACGACATCGACTGCTACCTGGAGTTCGGCGCCTGCAACGACCAGAGCTGTCTGCCGCCGACGCAGGTGGAGTTTTCCGCCTCTGGCGAAGTGAAAAGTGAGAAAGGAGAAGTGAAAAATGAAAATGAAGAAATGAAAAATGCCGACGTGAGAGCAGAGGCTACGGTAACCGATACCGC
>CADCEQ010000061.1:1643-13516 GCA_902800435.1 uncultured Prevotellaceae bacterium
CGATACCGCGACCGCCGACACCATTTCCCATTCCTCACTTCTCATTTCTAATTCCGGAGCCGAAGGCGAAGACTTATGGTCCCCCGTCATCAGCGAGCTTCAGGCCTTTTCGAGCAGCAAGCCGCTGACCGACCACTCCTTATTATATATCCTGCTGATGGGTTTCGTGGGCGGCCTACTGGCCGTCTGCATGCCCTGCATCTGGCCCATCATCCCGATGACCGTCTCGTTCTTCCTGAAGCGGGCGAAGACGGATAAGCGCAAGGGCATCAAGGACGCCATCACCTACGGCCTCAGCATCATCGTCATCTACCTGGGACTGGGGCTGCTGGTGACCGCCCTCTTCGGAAGCGACACGCTGAACGCGATGTCGACCAACGCCGTGTTCAACATCCTGCTGTTCCTGCTGCTGGTGGTCTTCGCGCTGTCGTTCTTCGGCTGGTTCGAGATCAAGCTGCCCGACTCGTGGGCCAACGCCGTCGACTCGAAGGCCTCGACGACGAGCGGTCTGCTGTCGATATTCCTCATGGCCTTCACGCTGGTGCTCGTCTCGTTCTCGTGCACGGCGCCCATCATCGGACTGCTGCTCGTCGAGACCACTACCAGCGGCAACTGGGTGGCTCCGGCCGTCGGCATGTTCGGCTTCGCGCTGGCGCTGGCCCTGCCCTTCACGCTCTTCGCCCTGTTCCCCTCTTGGCTGAAGCAGGCGCCGAAGTCGGGCTCGTGGATGACCACGCTGAAGGTGGTGCTGGGCTTCATCGAGCTGGCCTTCGCCCTGAAGTTCCTCTCGGTGGCCGACCTGGCCTACGGCTGGCATATCCTCGACCGCGAGGTGTTCCTGTCGCTCTGGATCGTCATCTTCGGACTGCTGGGCGCCTACCTCTGCGGCTGGCTGAAGTTCCAGGAGGACGAGGTGGGCGGCGACCTGCAGAAGCCCAAGCCCGTGCTGTGCATCATGGGCGGACTCTGCTCGCTGGCCTTCGCCGTCTACATGCTGCCGGGTCTGTGGGGCGCTCCGTGCAAGGCCGTCAGCGCCTTTGCCCCGCCTATGAACACGCAGGACTTCAACCTGAACACCCACACCGTAGAGGCCCGCTTTACTGACTACGACCTGGGCATGGCCGCCGCCCGCGCCGAGGGCAAGCCGGCATTCATCGACTTCACCGGCTTCGGCTGCGTGAACTGCCGCAAGATGGAGGCTGCCGTGTGGACCGACCCGCGCGTGGCCGACCGTCTGAACAACGACTACGTGCTCATATCGCTCTTCGTCGACGACAAGAAGCCCCTGGCCGAGCCTATGGAGGTGACCGACGAGCAGGGCAACAAGAAGACGCTGCACACCGTCGGTGCGAAGTGGAGCTACCTGCAGAGCCATAAGTTCGGCGCCAACGCCCAGCCCTTCTACGTCATCCTCGACCCCTCGACCGGCAAGCCCCTGAGCGGCAGCCGCGCCTACGACGAGGACATCAACGCATTCATAAAATTCCTTGACAGATGATTGACAAGACTACACGCGAGCGCATCATCGCGCTGATGCACCAGGAAGTGGTGCCCGCCATCGGCTGTACCGAGCCTATGGCCGTGGCCCTCTGTACGGCTAAGGCCACCGAGCAGCTGGGCTGCCGCCCCGAGCGGATTGAGGCCCTGCTGAGTGCCAACATCCTGAAGAACGCCATGGGCGTAGGCATACCGGGCACGGGCATGATAGGACTGCCCATAGCCATTGCCCTCGGAGCCCTCATCGGGCGGAGCGAATACCAGCTCGAAGTGCTGAAGGACCTGACGCCCGAGGCACTGGAGGAGGGCAAGCGGTTCGTCGACGAGAAGCGCATTGACATCAGCCTGAAACAGGGCAACTGCGACAAGCTCTACATCGAGGTGACCTGCACCGCCGGCGGGCAGAGCAAGACGGCCATCATTGCCGGCAGCCACACCCACTTCGTGGCAGGCGACGCCAGCTACGGCCGCTCATCGGCCCAGGACGACGACGGCGGCGAGATAGCCCTGAACATGCAGATGGTCTACGACTTCGCCTCGACCGCCCCGCTCGACGAGATACGCTTCATCGAGGAGGCGCGCCGGCTCAACATGGACGCCGCACGCGAAGCCCTGAAGGGCAACTACGGCCACAACCTGGGAAAGACCATAGACCGGCCCCTGTCGAAGGGCATCTTCGGCAACACCATCTTCGCCCACATCATCTCGCGCACGGCCTCGGCCTGCGACGCCCGCATGGGCGGTGCCATGATTCCCGTCATGTCGAACTCGGGCAGCGGCAACCAGGGCATCTGCGCCACCAACCCCGTCTGCGTCTATGCCAAGGAGAACGAGAACACCGAGGAGGAGCTGCTGCGCGCACTCACCCTGAGCCACCTCACCTCGATCTATATCAAGCAGTCGCTCGGCAAGCTGTCGGCCCTCTGCGGCTGCGTCGTGGCCTCGATAGGCTCCAGCTGCGGCATCACCTACCTCATGGGCGGTGACTACGAGCGCATCTGCCGCTCGGTGAAGAACATGGTGGCCAACCTGACGGGCATGATCTGCGACGGCGCCAAGCCCTCGTGCTCGCTCAAGATTACGAGCGGCGTGTCGACGGCCCTGCTCTCGTCGCTGCTCGCAATGGAGGGCAAGTGCGTCACGTCGGAAGAGGGCATCGTCGACGACTGCGTCGACAAGACCATCCACAACCTGACCAGCATCGGAGCCGACGGTATGGGCTCGACCGACGCACTGGTGCTCGACATCATGACGTCGAAGGGGTGCTGAAAAAATAAAAATATCATAAAAAACGGGGCTGGCGCTTGCAGTCTCGTTTTTTTTGCGTACCTTTGCTCACAAACTACGACAAAGTACTTAATAACCCCTAAAACAACAACACGTATGAAAGACTTACAAATGTACATCAACGGTCAGTTCTGCGAGAGCTCGAACGGCCAGTGGATTAACGTTCTGAACCCCTCGACCGAGGAAGTGATTTCGCGCCAGCCCGAAGGAACCATCGCCGACGTGAACCGCGCACTCGACGCCGCACGCGCCGCCCAGAAGGCTTGGGCCAAGACGCCCGCCATCGAGCGTGCACAGTATCTGCTGAAGTTTGCCGAGGGCATCAAGAAGCGCGAGAACGAATTTACGGAAATCATTATGCGCGAGCAAGGTAAGACGCGCACATGGGCCTCGATTGAGGTGGGCGCCACCATTGCCTACTTCGAATATATGGCCACCTTCGCCCGCCACATCGAGGGCGAGATTATTCCCAGCGACCGGCCCAACGAGACCATCCTGCTGACCAAGAAGCCCATCGGCGTCGTGGCCGGCATCCTGCCCTGGAACTTCCCCTTCTTCCTCATTGCCCGCAAGGCCGGCGCAGCCCTCATCGCAGGCTGCACCATCGTCATCAAGCCCTCGCAGCTGACGCCCGAGAACTGCACCGAGTTTGCCAAGGTCGTAGCCGAGGCCGGACTGCCCGCAGGCGTCATCAACATCGTCACCGGCAAGGGCTCGGTCATCGGCAACGAGATGGCCGGCAGCCCGAAGATTGACATCGTATCGGTCACGGGTTCCGTAGCCGCCGGCGAGAGCATCATGGCTGCCGCCTCGAAGAACATCACGAAGGTCAGCCTCGAGCTGGGCGGCAAGGCTCCCGCCATCGTCATGAAGGACGCCGACCTGGAGCGCGCCGCACAATGGATTGTCGACTCGCGCATCGGCAACAACGGCCAGATCTGCAACAACGCCGAGCGCGTGTACGTACAGAAAGAGGTGAAGGCCGAGTTCACCAAGATTCTGGTCGACAAGATGAAGGCCGTGAAGGTGGGCGACCCCTGCCAGGACGAGAGCGTCGACATGGGTCCGCTGGTCGAGCAGCGCGCCTTGGAGAGCGTTACCGAGAAGGTGGAGCGTGCCATCAAGCAGGGTGCCAAGCTGCTCTGCGGCGGCCATCGCGTAGGCGAGAAGGGCTACTTCTACGCCGCTACCGTGCTCGACGACTGCCGTCAGGACATGGACATCATCCACGAGGAGACGTTCGGCCCGGTCATCCCGCTGATTGAGTTTGCCGACATCGACGAGGCTATCAAGATGGCCAACGACTGCGAGTACGGTCTGGCCAGCTCAATCTTCACCAAGGACCTGAACATCGCCGTCAAGGCCTGCCGCGAACTGGAGTTCGGCGAGACCTACATCAACCGCGAGCACTTCGAGGCCATCCAGGGCTTCCACGCCGGCATGAAGAAGTCGGGCATCGGCGGTGCCGACGGCAAGCACGGCGTCGACGAGTACCTCGTCACCCACGTCACCTATCTTGATACTTACGAGGATATGTAGGAAACTTCGAATCTTCGAAACATCGAAAAGAGGCATCCCCCGCGGATGCCTCTTACTAAACCCAAAAACTAAATTATGAGAAAAACCGTTTGACAATGCTGGTGCTGCTGCTCGCAATGGTGCAGGGCACGTGGGCTCAGTCCGCCTTCGGCAACGTGCCGGAAACGGTGGACGCGGCCGACGTCGACGGCAACGGCACCATCAACATTGCCGACGTCGCAGCGCTCGTTGACATCCTTTTCGGCAAATAGCCGAACGCTGATGAAGCTTTCATAGAAATAGGAGGAAACGTCGGCAGTTTCCTCCTATCTATTTCAGCGCTACCCGGCAGTAAACGCGGCGTTTACCGGCAGTAAACACCCCCGTTTGCCGGAAGTAAACGCACACGTTTTTGCTGGCGGTTTAGAACTCCTGGAGCTGGCCCTTCGAGAGCTTGGTCATGGTGTTGGCAACGGTGTCGCGGCCCTCGTAGACGATGCGGACCATGGCCATGTCGCGGATGAAGTCGACGGCGCCGACGTCGACCTTGCGGATTTTAACGCCGAGGCGCTGCTCGAGGTCGGCCTTCAGCTCGTCGCGGCGCTCGGGGACGATGAGCTCCATGCGGTCGTACTGTATGAGCTTCGAGGGCAGGGTCTTGAGGTAGAGCTCGCATATCCAGACGGCTACGAGCACGATGAGGTTGGTGATGATGAGCTCGAGCAGGGGTACGCCCTCGGCTATGGCGTTGACGACGGCCAGGGCTATGATGATGAAGAGGTAGGTCATCTCGCGCACGGGCATGGCATCGGTGCGGTAGCGCATGATGGAGAAGATGCCGAAGAGTCCGATGCCGATACCCATCGAGGTCTTGCCCTTCATGTCCTCGAGCACGAATATCATGAAGAAGACGATGAAGAAGATGGCGATTGAGATGAGCATGAATGTGAAGCAGAAGTCGCGCCGCTTGCTCTTCTTGTAGTAGAGCCTGATGACGATGAACCATGTGACGACGATGCTGATGAGCAGTCGTATCAGCATGGAGACAAAGCTGGGCGAAAGGGTTAGAAATTCACTCATAATTACTTATTGTTTAGATATTTAACATTTTCTTGATATAGTGAAGCTTCGGCTTCAGGCGGTTGACGTGCAGCTGGTCGTTGGTGAGTGCCGAGCCGATGACGTACTTCGAGAATCCGTGGGGTTTTATGCGTAGCTGGCGCAGCATCTTGAGGATGGGCGAGGGCACGTGGCCGTCGCGCTTGAGCTCGATGATGACGACGTCGCCCATCTGCCAATGATGGCCGGTGGCGAGGTTGTGGAAGCTGAGGTTGGTGTCGATGGTCAGCCGCTCGGTCTTGCCTTTGTTGACGAGTGTGATGCGGTCGAAGCGGTTCTCGAGCTGGCGGCTGAGGGTCTGCGGGTCGTAGTGCAGGTTGTCGCGCAGGAACTCGCTGTAGTCTGGACTTTGAACGTTGAAGGTTGAGCTGTCGAGGGGGTTGAAGTCGTCGAGCGTGACGCGCTTCTTCCTGGTGCGCCCCTTGTTGTTCTTGGTCTTCACCTCGAGGAAGTTCAGGTGGGAGTCTACGTAGGAGCGCACGCGGAGCTTCTGGCGGTTTGTATGTCCCGTCTCGTGGACGAAATACATGTTGCAGTCGGGCGTGTCGAAGTAGACGGTATAGTAGTCGGCCATCCGGCGCCCGTCAATCTCCTGGGCGTAGTATTCGTGGCAGGCCATCCGCAGCAGCCGTTCGAGCATGGGCTTGGTGGTGACGAACTTCGTGTCGGTACGGTTCATCAGCCTGATGCCGCTCATCTCGTCGAGCGTGATGGGGTCGAACTGTCTAAGGATTTCTTCCATTTAATAGGTGTAGTCTTTGGTTTTCGGCTGCAAAGGTAATGATTTTTATTGTTTGTGCAAAAGAAAATCGGCAAAAAGCCGATTTCCTTCAGCAAAAAGCCCCCCGCTGACCCATGCGCTTACTTCAGCTTGGGCTTCAGTTCGTCGGGCGAGTCGTTGGTGAACATGTTGACGGGCGGCGCCTGGCGGGTGAAGAAATGGCTGACCTGGTCGGGCGTCAGCGTGAGCGTGGGCTTGAAGTCGCTGCTCTGCATGTAGTCGAGAATGGCCTGCCGCATCTGGCGCGCCACGTGGCGGCTGTCGAGCCGGCTGCTGATGTCCATCGTCGTCATCAGCAGGCGGCCCTTCCCTACCCTCGCCTCGACGATCATGCCGAGCTTGCGCGAGACGTGCCACGTGTCGATGGGCTGGACGGGCGGCTGGTAGTCGGCGGGCAGCTCCATGAGGTTCATGACCTGCGCCTTGTTGAGCAGTTCCCACCAGTTGAGATTCGACCACGAGTCGGTCGGGAATCCGTGGCTGAAGAGCGGGTGGTCGCGGTCGATGTAGGCGCCGGTGGTGTGGGGCGGCCGCATCTTGAACCACGAGGTGTTCCAGAACACGGGCAGGTAGTGCTGCACGACGTCGCTGCCCAGCTTGACCTGTCCGGCAGCCTCGAGCAGCACGGTCTTCCCCTGCCTGAGCAGCCGGAGGGCTTCCTGGTAGTCGTGCGTGGCGACGACCGGTGCGGCCGGCTGGCTCACGGGGCCGGGCTCGGGATATACCCAGAAGTCCCACTGGTTCTTGAAGTCCTTCGAGAACCTGACCTGGAGCGTCAGCTTGGCGGGGGCCGGCATGTCGGCAAGGGGCATTTCGACGAGGCCTAACGACTGGTTCTTGCCGATGGGCAGCTCGTCGGTGAAGAGCACGCCGCTCTTCAGGATGAGCCCTGCGTCGTTCATGATGTAGTAGGTGGCCTTCACCTGGCTCACGCGCGTCTTGTAGGCATTGTAGACGTCGACGGGCACGCGCAGGGTTTCGTTCTTGGTGTAGACGAACTTCGGGAACCGGGCCAGGGGGACGAGGTAGTTGCAGAACTCGCGCCAGGCGTCGGGCGTGACGTAGCCCTTCTCGCGCCAGTAGACGTTGAGTGGCCCTACGAGTGCCGTTCCCTGGCCGCTGTAGTCGTTGAGTGCGAGCAGCTGGAATCCGGCATAGTCGGGCGTGCGCAGGTTGCGCTCCATCTCGTACTTGTAGCAGAGCGTCTGCAGGCGGCCGCTGGCCATGAGGAACTTCTCGGCCATCGGCTCCATACCGCCGTCGCGCAGCAGGTCGCGGAATATCTCGAAGTTGCCGGGCTTATAGGCGCCGGTATACTGCGTAATCTCCTTGAAGTCGGGGAAGGCGCACCACTGGCCCTGCTCGTGGGCGACGATGGGCGTCTGGTTGGGCTCCGTACCCTTGTAGTTACGCGGGAACTCTATCTGGCTCAGGTAGTCGTCGTCGCTCGAGGGGGCATGGCTGTCCCAGGCCAGGCCGCGGGCACCGCCCTTGACGTGGTACTCCGAACCGTCGTCCCAGGCCCAGCCGCCGCCGACGGAGGCTCCGCAGTAGAGCTTGGAGGGGTCGTAGGCCTTCATCTCGCGCACCCAGTCGTTGCAGTAGCTCACCCAGTCGCCTGCAGGCTCGTTGCCGGCTGCCATCATGACGAACGATGGGTGGTGGCCGAACTCGTCGACAATGCGTTTCGACTCCTCGAGCAGATACTCGTCAATCGCCTGCCCCCGGCGCAGGCGGACGCCGTGGTTAGGCCACGACGGCCCCTCGGGCTGCAGGTAGATACCCGCCCGGTCGGCGGCAACGAAGGCTGCCTCAGGCGGACAGTAGGAATGGAAGCGCACGTGGTTGAGCCCGTACTCCTTGATCTTGAGAAACACCTCGAGCCACGACTCCACGTCGGTTGGGGGGTAGCCCGTCTCGGGGAAGCAGCAGTTCTCAACCGTTCCGCGCAAGTAGAGCGGGCGGTCGTTGATATACAGCTGGCGCCCGCGAATACTCACGTCGCGCAGTCCGAACGTGGTGGTGTACTCATCGTCGCCGGCCAGGACGGTCAGCTGGTAGAGGCTGGGCGTGAACTCGTCCCACAGCTGCAGCTTGTCGGGCAGGCGGAAGTCGAGCTTGACCGTGCTGCTGACAATCTCGCGCCGCGCCATGCTGACGGGTATCCGCTCGACCGTGGAGTCGAGGTCCAAGGGGTGGATGTAGCCCTGGGCAAAGAACTGCGTATCGCCTAAGAGATGGAGGTGGCTGTCGAGCTTCAGCTCTACGGTGACGGTCTTCTTATTCAGGTCAGGCAGAATCTTGACGTGCTGAATGCTCAACCGGTCCCACTGGGCCTGCAGCTCGATGCGCCCCACGATGCCGTTCCAGTTGCCCTGCGTCTGGTCGGTAACCGAGTGGGAGTCCTGGCCCACGCAGACGTTCTCAATACCGTTATAGACGCGGATGGCTATCTCGTTGGCCTCGCCGGCACGGATATACTTGGTCACGTCGTAGCGATGAGGCGTCGAGAGCGACATCTGCCGCCCCACCTCGTTGCCGTTGACGTAGGCCTTGGTCTCGATGTGCGCACGCTCCAGGAAGAGCGTCACGCGGCGGTCCGCCCAGTCGCTGGGTATGTAGACCTTCTTGCGATACCAGGCCGCACCGACGTAGTGGCGCTCGGGCGTCAGGAAGAAGGGGAACTTCATCTGGCCCTCCTGCCGGTACTTCTCCATGTAGGGGTTGAAGTAGTAGCTGGAGTCGTAGAGCGAGCCCGTCCACGGCGTCTTGACCGACACGGGGTTGCCCTTGCCGTTGGTCAGCATCGAGCCGGGCAGCACCACATAGTCGTCGAACGTTGCCACGCGGTAGTTGAAGTCGGGGCCGGGCTCCACCTTGAAGTCCCACGGCCCTGAGAGGTCGATAATCTCCTGCGCCGCGACATGGCCGCACAGGAGCATAACCAATACAGAAACAATTGTTCTTAACAGTCTCATCGTCAATCGTTTATTATATCATGCATCTACCGCTTCGAGCGGGTTATCATCGTCTGTAGCTTGTTGTTGAACTTGCTGGCCTCAAGCAGCTGGCCGATGGTCAGGTGCATGCGGTACTGCCAGCGGTTGTAGGGGTCGCTGGGCACGTTGATGCGCTCCTCGCGGGGATTCTTGCGACGCAGCTCGGTGTCCATCGCCAGCCAGTCCTGCAGCGACAGCAGGCAGAGCATCGACGGCGAGTAGAGGTGGCGCGCTATGATTTCCTCGGCCAGGTGGGCAGGCAGATGCTCGGGTGCCCGGCCCTGCTTCTGGAGCATGGTCACGTAGTAGCGCTGGGTGCGCTCGGGGCTCTCCTCCCACCACAGCCGCAGGGGCGGCATGTCGTGGGTCGAGAAGGTGGCCACCGAACGGTAGGGATAGCCGTCGAGGTGGCTGAACTCAAAGCCGTCCTGCTTGGGCATGGTCTGTATCTCGAGCTGCAGGATGCGCAGGCTGTCGAGCACGGGCTCCACGCAGTCGGGCAGCATGCCCAGGTCTTCGGCGCAGATGAGCATGCGGCAGTCGCCAAGCGTGTCCTCCAGCCGGCGGATGGCCCCGCTGCCCCAGAACAGGCCGTGGCGCTGGTAGAAGTAGTTGTTGTAAAGGCGCAGGTAGGCGTCCTTCTCGTCGGCGCTGAGGGCATCGAACACGGGCTCCTTGTAGGCTGCTATGCGGGGGTGGTACATCTCGGCGTGGCGCGGGTCTTCCACGAACAGCACGTTGCTGATCAGGCGGTAGAGGCCCTCGCGAATCCAGAGGCTGTTCTCGTCGGCGCGGCCCTCGAAGTGGCGCTCCACCTTGCGCTGGGTGTCGTAGTCGGCCTTGAGGTCATAGAGCCCGTAAGCCTTGGCAATGAGGAACGTGTCGCGCACGTACTGGGCATGCATGCCGAAGAGGCGCTCCAGCACGCGGTCGTTGATAAACGGACGGGTGAACAGATCGCGGCGGAACGACAGTCCGAAATACTCTATCTCGCCTGCCGTCAGGGGGAGTGCCGGCGAGAAGTGGCCCAACAGGGCGTAGACGGCCTCCTGGGGTATCTCCCAGATGCGGAAATAGCCCAGGATATGGTCGATGCGGACGGCGTCGAAATACTGCTCCATCCAACGGTAGCGGCGGCGGAACCACTCGGCGAGCTGCTCGTTGTCCCAGTTGTAGGTGGGGAATCCCCAGTTCTGCCCTAAGGGCGAGAACGCGTCGGGGGGCGCTCCCGTCTGGCAGTCCATATTGAAGAGTTCCGGCTGCGTCAGCGTCGCCACGCTCTGGCGGTTGACGCCGATGGGCACGTCGCCCTTCAGGACGACACCCTTCGAGCGGGCATAGTCGGCAGCCGACTTCAGCTGCAGGTGCAGGTTGTATTGTATGTAGTACTGCAGTTCGTCGTCGCCCAGCCACTTGGCGTAGGGCTCCAGCCACCACGCATTGTCGGCCAGCCACGCCTTGAACTCCTTCGAAGCCAGCACTTGCGCGCCACGCTCGGCAAAGACAGCGGCCACGTACTCCATCTTCACCCGATGGACGGCCTCGTAGTCGCTATAGCCGAGGGCGTTCAGCTCGCGCTGGTGGCGGCGGTAGGCGGTCATGCGCTTGCGGTCGCGCAGCTCGCCCAGCTGCTCCAGGTTCAGGTAGTGGGGATGCAGGGCGAAGCACGAGGTGATGTTATAGGGATAGGAGTCGTGCCAGTAGCCGTCGGTCGTCGTATCGTTGACGGGCAGCAGCTGGATGACCTTCATGCCCGTTCTGACGGCCCAGTCGACCATCTGACGCAGGTCGCCGAAGTCGCCCACGCCGCACGAATGCTCGCTGCGCAGGGCAAAGACGGGCACGACGACGCCTGCCGCCCGCCACGTCTTCTCGCGCATCCGCAACACGCCGCCGTAGAGCACGCGCACCTCGCCGTCGGTCAGCTCGTCGGTGACCACGCGGTTGTCGCCTTCCTCCCACGTCAGCAGTTCGTGCGTTTTGTCGTCGACGACCACATACTTGTACTCCAAGGGCAGCCCGACGGCATCGGTATTGACCGACAGAATCCAGTCGTGCTGGCCGATGTACTCCATGCGCAGGTAGCGGGCCGGACTCCAGCCGCCCATCATGGGATGACTGCCCAGGAGGGCTACCGACTGCCCCTTCTGCAGCTGGGGCGCCGAGATGCGGAAGATGACCGTGCGGCGGTAAAGGGGAAGCCGCCGCGCCTCAACCTGCTCGCCAAGCGGGGCGTGGACGGTCGTCAGATAGGCGTTGGTATAGAGATGGGCACAGAGCGGGCGGTCGCGCCACTCGTCGCAGAAGACGTAGTTCTTCGAGGCGTCGAACCAGTAGACGCGCGGCACCTGGGTCCACTCCCGACGAAGCACGCGCCCCTCGCCGTCCTCCACCTGGTAGGCGTAGCTGATGGCGCTGACGGTCTGCTGGCGGCTCATGGTGGCCGCCGTCTCGAGCGTCCACGTCTGTCCGTCCTGGGTGTCCATCAGCAGGTCGTGCCTGCGCTGCTTGCCGTCCTGGCTGTGGTAGCTCAGCACGACGTGCATGCTCTCGCCCCATTGGGTGTTATAGTGTATGGTGAATTTCAGTTTCATGACTACTTTTCACTTCTCACTTTTCACTTTTCACTTTTCACTTCTCACTTCTCACTTCTCCACGAGTATGCGGGCATC
>CADCEQ010000062.1 GCA_902800435.1 uncultured Prevotellaceae bacterium
CACTTACCGACTGCGTGAAGGTTGAAGGCAATCACTCTGAATACTTCGGACTATATGGCTATACATCGTTCAACGCTGTTGGCTACTTCGAGGGCATTGCCGTCAAAGACGAGACACAGGAGAAGAACGATGCACCGGACATGCTGTACATCCTATACAAGGACATCATCGTCTTTGACCACTTCAACAACCAGCTTACAGTAGCATGTCTTGTTGCAGACGACAAGCCGTCCAATGATGCAGAACTCTCTACCATCTTCAAGAGCATGAACCGCAGCAATATCCAGCCCTACGACTTTCACCCGGTGGGTGACGTCCGTTCCACACTGACGGACGAGGAGCACAAGGCCAATATCCGTCGTGGCATCCAGCACTGTCTGCGCGGAGACGTATTCCAGATTGTTCTGTCGCGCCGATTCATCCAACGCTTCGAAGGCGATGACTTCAAGCTCTATCGTGCCCTGCGCAGCATCAATCCCTCACCCTATCTGTTCTACTTCGACTTCGGTGGCTTCCGCATCTTTGGCAGCAGTCCCGAGACGCATTGCAGGATTGAAGGCGGGAAGGCCTACATCGACCCTATTGCCGGAACTACGAAGCGAACGGGTAATGCCGAGGCTGACCGACGTGCGGCAGAGTTTCTGCGCAACGACCCGAAGGAGAATGCCGAGCATGTCATGTTGGTCGACCTGGCTCGCAACGACCTCAGCCGTAACTGCCACCATGTACAGGTCGACTACTACAAGGACATCCAGTACTACAGCCATGTGGTGCATCTCGTCAGTCGTGTCAGCGGCGAGGTCGATCAGGACAAGGATACCATCAAGGCATTTATCGACACCTTCCCCGCCGGAACCTTGAGCGGTGCCCCGAAGGTGCGCGCCATGCAACTGATTTCTGAGTACGAGCCGCACAATCGCGGTGCCTACGGCGGTTGCATCGGCGTCATCGGACTGGACGGTTCTCTCAACCAAGCCATCACTATCCGCACCTTCGTCAGTCGAAACGGCGAGTTATGGTTCCAGGCCGGCGGTGGCATCGTGGCCAAGAGTGACGAGGAATACGAGTTGCAAGAAGTCAACAACAAACTCGGTGCCCTGCGCCGCGCCATCCAACTGGCAGAAACCCTCTAAAACCCATAAGGCCCATAAGTCTCATTAGCCCCATTAAACCCATTATGAAAATAGTCATCATCGACAACTACGACTCGTTCACCTACAATCTGGCACACCTCGTCCGTGAGTTGGGCGCAGAGGTGACAGTATTGCGCAACGACCAGTTCCGTCTCGAGGACCTCGAGGCGTACAGTAAGATTATCCTCAGTCCCGGCCCAGGCATTCCCTCGGAGGCAGGACTGCTGCTTGACGTCATCCGCACCTATGCCGGACGGAAGCCTATCCTCGGTGTCTGTTTAGGACATCAAGCCATCGGCGAGGTGTTCGGCGGCCGACTGGAGAACCTCAGCGACGTCTTCCACGGCGTGGCGACCGAAGGAACACAGTTTGAGAACGACGAAATATTCTACGGACTGCCGCGTCGCATTACCATGGGACGCTACCACTCGTGGGTCGTCGCCAAGGAAGGTTTGCCCGACTGTCTGGAGATTACCGCCGAGAGTGACGAGGGGCAAATCATGGCCCTCAAGCACAAGACGCTGAACATCCGCGGCATCCAGTTCCACCCCGAGAGTGTACTGACGCCCGACGGCAAGAAGATGCTGCAGAACTGGCTTTTCCTTTAACGTCGAAATACCGAAACATCGAAATATCGAAACAACACAACACCACGCTATATGAAACAGACAATGAAAGACATCCTGAACAGGATGCTGAACCACGAGGAACTGACTCGTGAAGAAATGAAAGGAATCCTTGTCGGTATCACGCAGAGTGAATACCCGACAGAACAGATTACCGCCCTGCTGACAGCCCTGCAGATGCGCGGCGTAACCGTCGATGAGCTTTTGGGCTTCCGCGATGGTATCTTAGAGACCGGCGTACCCGCCCTGCTGCATGCCGACCGCTATATCGACGTTGTGGGCACAGGTGGCGACCGCAAGAACACGTTCAACATCTCGACGACGTCGTGCTTTGTCATTGCCGGAGCAGGTTACAAGGTGGCCAAGCACGGCAACTATGCCGCCACATCCATCAGCGGCGCATCGAACGTTATCGCCCAGCACGGGGTGCAGTTCACCGACGATTTGGATAAGCTGAACCGCTGCATGGACGAGGCGGGCATCGTCTACCTGCACGCCCAGCTCTTTGCGCGTGCCATGAAGTTCGTCGGTCCCATCCGCAAGGCCCTGCAGTTTCCCACCATCTTCAACCTATTGGGTCCGCTGGTCAATCCCTCACAGCCTCAATGTCAGCTGTTGGGCGTAGCCAACCTCGACCAAATGCGCCTCTATCACCAGGTGTATCAGCGTCTGGGCATTGACTACGGCATTGTCAACAGCATAGACGGCTATGACGAGATTTCGCTGACCGGCCCCTTCAAGGTTACTACCAACCAGTACGAGCGCATCTTCCAGCCCGCCGACCTCGGTTTCAGCGAGGCGCGTCCCGAGGAGTTAGTGGCCGGTGCAACAGAGGAAGAGGCGAAGGACATCTTCGATGCCGTGCTGGAGAACCGGGCGATGCCTGCCCAGAAGAATATCGTGCTGGCCAATGCCGCCTTCGGCATACAGGTACTGGAGCGCGGTCAGAAGCCTATCGAGGAGTGCATCGACATGGCCCGCGAGAGCATCGACAGCGGAAGCGCCCTCCGCACCTTCAAGAAGTTCGTGGAACTAAACAGCTAATCTAAACTTCGACATATCGAAATATCGAAACAACGAAACAACGATCTATGGACATCCTACAGGAAATAATCGCCCACAAGCGCCTTGAACTGCCCGCTATCCGTGCTGCTTTATCTGTTAGCGGTGGTTTTGCCACCGCCGCTATTTCCTCCCCCAAGCCCTCGTTGCGACAGGCGCTGCTTACGTCCCCGACGGGCATCATCGCCGAGTTCAAGCGCCGCTCGCCCTCCAAGGGCTGGATCAAGGAGGACGGCCGGGCCGACATCATCCCCCTGAGCTACCAGCAGAACGGTGCCGCCGCCCTGAGCATTCTGACAGACGAGCACTACTTCGGCGGCTCGGACGACTTCATCCGTACGGCCCGACAGAGCGGCGTCACACTGCCCGTACTCTACAAGAACTTCGTCATCGACGAGGCGCAGCTCTATGCTGCGACCCTGTGCGGAGCATCTGCCGTATTGCTCATCGCCGCCTGCTTGACAAAGCAGGAATGTAAGACGCTGCTGGACAAGGCGCATGCCTTAGGGCTGGAGGTGCTGCTCGAGATGCATAGCGAGGAGGAACTGGAATACGCCGAACTAGGTCCCGACCTCTGCGGCATCAACAACCGCCATCTGGGCAGTTTCGTCACAGATGTCGAGACATCGTTCCGTCTGGCAGAGAATCTTCGTGCCGCTATAGTGTCCAGCGGTTCAGCCGTTGGAGCGCCCGTTCTGGTCAGCGAGAGCGGCATCTCTGATCCGGACACCGTCCGCGCCCTGCGGCAGGCAGGCTTCCGTGGCTTCCTCATCGGCGAGAATTTTATGAAGACTGCCGACCCCGGCACCGCCCTTCACGATTTCATCAACCTGCTAACCCATTAGCCCCATGAGTTCCATAAGTCCCATAAGCCCTATGATTATCAAGGTCTGTGGCATGCGAGAAGCGGAGAATATCCGCGAGGTAGAGCAACTCTTCACCCATTGCCCTTCAATCTTCACGCTTCACCCTTCACCCTTCACTCCCTTGATGGGCTTTATCTTTTGGCCCAAATCGAGCCGCTATGTGAGCCAACGGCCTGCCTATCTGCCATCGAAGTGCAAGCGCGTCGGCGTCTTTGTCGATGCCTCCATCGAGGACATCCGCCAGCACGTTGCCGACTACGCCCTCGACTACATCCAACTGCACGGCCAAGAGTCGCCCGCCTTCATTCAGACGCTCCGTTCTTTGTGTGGCGATTCCATCACCATCATCAAGGCCTTCAACATCGCCACCGCCGCCGACCTCTCCCTGACCGAACCCTACGAAGGCATCGTCGACTACTTTCTCTTCGACACGAAGGCCAAGCAGGTAGGCGGCAACGGCACGAAGTTCGACTGGACCGTGCTCGCCGATTACGCCGGCGAGACCCCGTTCCTCCTCAGCGGCGGCATAGGCCCCGACGATGCAGAACGTCTCCGCGCCCTCCGAGTGCTCGACGACTTCCCCGTCGAGAAATGCGCCGGCATTGACCTCAACTCTCGTTTCGAGCTCGCACCAGGGCTCAAGGATATTCAACAACTCAAAACATTCATCCAAGCACTATGAATAAGATCAATCAACTGTTCTCCGAGAACAAAAACAGCAAGCTGCTGTCGCTTTACTTCTGTGCCGGAGCTCCAACGCTGGACGGCACCGCCGATGTCATCCTGACCATGCAGCGTCGAGGCATCTCCATGATAGAAGTCGGTATTCCCTTCAGTGACCCCATGGCCGACGGTCCCGTCATTCAAGATGCCGCCACCACGGCCCTCAAGAACGGCATGACGCTGCAGCGGCTCTTCGACCAGCTAAAGGCTATCAAGGATGAAGTACACATTCCCGTGGTGCTCATGGGGTATCTGAATCCCATCATGCAATATGGTATAGAGCGTTTCTGCCAGGCATGCGTCGACAGTGGCGTCAGCGGCATAATTATTCCCGATCTGCCCTTCAAGGACTATCTGGAAGAGGTGAAGCCCGTGGCAGACCGCTACGACCTGCGCGTGGTGATGCTCATCACACCCGAGACGTCCGAGGAACGCATCCGCTTCATCGACGAGCACACCGACGGCTTCATCTACATGGTGTCGTCAGCTGCTACTACCGGTGCCCAGCAGTCGTTCGACGAGCAGAAGCAGGCCTACTTCCGACGCATCAACCAGATGAATCTGCGCAATCCCCGCATGATAGGTTTCGGCATCTCGAACCGCCAGACCTTAGAGTCGGCCCAGCAGAACGCCGCCGGAGCCATCATCGGCTCGAAGTTCGTCACCCTGCTCAGTGAGACTCAGGGGGATGCCGACAAGGCACTCGATGCTCTTTTTGAGGCCTTACGTCAATAGGTTGAACGCACCATTACAACAACCTTTAATAATAAATAATGTGAAAGAGGGCGAAGTTTCGCCCTTTTTTCGTACCTTTGTAGCCAAATACGAACTATTACTAATTGATTTGAACAATGAAGAAGCTATTTCCCGTGCTGATGTTGTGCATCGTTGCCTTAGGTCTGCAGGCCCGAGGATGGAACGAGCAGCAGTACAAGCAGATTGAGCAGAGCATTCGCGTACCGCAGTTTGCCGACCGCGACTTCCCGATTACCAAGTATGGAGCCAAAGCCACCAACACGGCGTCAAAGGCAACCAAATCGGCAAAAGACCTTGCCGCCAAGAACCAGAAAGCCATCAACAAGGCTATCGATGCCTGTTCGAAGAAGGGCGGCGGTCGCGTCATCGTTCCTGCCGGCCAGCACTTCCTGACGGCAGCCATCACGCTGAAGAGTCACGTCAATCTGGTTGTCGAGGAGGGTGCCGTGCTGGAGTTTGCCTTCGAGCCAGAGCTCTACCCCATCGTTCCGACCCGCTGGGAGGGCGTTGACTGCTGGAATCTGCAGCCCTGTATCTATGCCTATCAGCAGAAGGATATCGCCATCACGGGCCGTGGCACCATCGACGGAGGCGGCTCCAAGGAGACCTGGTGGCCGTGGGTCAGCTCTAAGAAGTTCGGTTTCAAGGAGGGCATGAAGGTTCACCAGTGGAACGGAGCCCGCCAGCGGCTGCTGAAGGCTGCTGAAGACGGCGTCGACATGGACCAGCGCCGCTTCGGTACGCAGGACGGACTGCGTCCTCAGCTCATCAATCCCAACCAGTGCCAGGGCGTGCTCATCGAGGGTGTCACCCTGCTGCGCTCCCCCTTCTGGGTCATCCACCCCTTACTGTGCGAAGACGTTACCGTTCGTAACGTCCACGTCATCAACGACGGACCTAATGGTGACGGTTGCGACCCTGAGAGCTGCGACCGCGTGATGATAGAGAACTGCTTCTTCAACACCGGCGACGACTGCATCGCCATCAAGTCGGGACGCAACAACGACGGTCGCGAGGGCGGTCAGGGCCGCTATGCCGGACGCCCCTCGAAGAACATCATCATCCGCGACTGTAAGATGGAGAACGGTCACGGCGGTGTGGTCATCGGCAGCGAAATCAGCGGCGGATGCCAGAACGTGTTTGCCGAGAACTGCCAGATGGACTCGCCCAACCTGGACCGCGTGCTGCGCATCAAGACCAATTCGTGTCGCGGCGGCATCATCGAGAACATCAATATGCGCAACGTCACCGTCGGCCAATGCAAGGAGGCAGTGCTTAAGATCAATACCGACTACGAGCCTCGCGAGGTGTGCTGCCGTGGTTTCAACCCCACCGTGCGCAACGTATGGATGGAGAACGTGACGTGCCAGAAGTCGAAGTACGGCGTGA
This sequence comes from uncultured Prevotellaceae bacterium, assembly GCA_902800435.1. Next base: position 6,556 of record CADCEQ010000062.1, read on the forward strand.
TGGTTGTCGGCATGCCCGATGCCTGCCAGGTTTACGACGTCGACGTCAAGAACTGCCAGTTCAACGGCGTGGCAGCAGGCAACTCCATGACAGGTCAGTATCGCGACATCCGCTTCGACAACCTCTTCGTCAACGGTTCGCTAGTGCTGCAGGAGAAGCCCTACAAGAACTACTCGCAGTGGATGACCTACTCAGAGATGAAGCGTGTGCCAGAGCCCTGGATGCTCGACTTCGCCACACAGCCTAAGTGGGGATACGTCGTCGGCATCGAGCTGGAGGCCATGCTCGACACCTATCTGAAATATGGCGGCAACGACATCCGAAAGTACTGCCAGGACTATACCGACAAGATGATTGACGACCAAGGCAACATCACGGGCTACAACATCCTGGACTATAACCTGGACAACATCCGCACGGGCCACTTCGTCAGCCGCATGTACAACCAGTGGCCGGAGCCGAAGAACCTGCAGGCCATGCAGACTATGATGAAGCAGTTGCAGGACCAGCCCCGCACCGTGGCCGACAAGGTATTCTGGCACAAGGCCATCTACTCCTATCAGGTGTGGCTCGACGGCATCTTCATGGGCTTGCCCTTCCGCTGTCTGACGGCTCCCGTGACGGAGAAGAGCCCTGCCAAAGGAAAGAAGAAAGTTCAAGCATCACAGCTCAAAATACAGAGCATTTACGACGATGCCGTTAACCAGCTGAAAATTACCTACCAGCGCACTCTGGATCCCAAGACCGGTCTGAACCGCCACGCCTATGACGAGACGCGCAAGACTTTCTGGGCCGACAAAGAGACGGGTCTGTCGCAGCATTGCTGGGGACGCGCCCAGGGTTGGTACACCATGGCCCTCATCGAGATACTCGACGCCATGCCGAAGGACTATGCCCGTCGCAGCGAACTCATCGACCTCCTGCAGAAGGACTTCGATGCCATTCTGAAGTGGCAGGACGCAAAGACCGGCCTGTGGTATCAGGTGATGGACAGTCCCCTTCGCGAGGGCAACTATCTGGAGTCCACCTGCTCGGCCATGTTCACCTACGCCCTGCTGAAGGCCTATCGTTTAGGCTATGTCGGAGAGAAGTACCAGCAGGCAGGCATCCGTGCCTACAAGGGCATGATCAACAACTTCATCAAGGTCAATGCCGACAAGAGCATCTCGCTCACCAACTGCTGCGCCGTAGCCGGCCTGGGTCCGGCCGCCATCCCCGAGGTGGTAGAGGCCCTGAAGCGCATCAACCCCAAGGGCACCGTCAAGGAGAACCGCCGTCGTGACGGTTCATTCGCCTACTACCTCAGCGAGCCCGTCCGCGACAACGACGGCAAGGGCATCGGCCCCTTCATCTGGGCTTCGCTGGAAATGGAAGCCATGGGTTATACTACAGACAGCAACTATTAAAAGTAAAAAAGTAAAAAGGTAAAAAAATAAAAGACTATGAAGAAAATTTTATTATCCATAACAGCCACGCTGCTGTCGGCAACGGCACTGGCACAGGTTCCTGCCTTCCCGGGAGCCGAGGGACACGGACGCTATACAACCGGCGGACGTGCTACTGATGGGACTACTAAAGTCTATCATGTCACCACACTGGAGGACAATACCAGCGGTAACATAGAGAATTCGCTGCGCTGGGCATTAAAGCAGAGCGGTCCGCGTACCATTGTCTTCGACGTGGCAGGTATCATTGAACTGAAAGCCAATCTCAACATTCCTGCGAATACTACCATAGCAGGACAGACGGCTCCCAAGCCCGGCATCACATTGCGTTACTACACCGTTACGCCAACGGGCAGCAATATTATCATGCGCTTCATCCGCATACGCCGCGGTGAAGAGAAGAACGTAAACGATGGTGCCGATGCTACGTGGTGCAAGGAACAAAGAAATCTCTTACTTGACCACTGTTCGTTCTCGTGGAGTATCGACGAGATAGCCTCCTACTATGACAACCGTGACTTCACCATGCAATGGTGTACGCTGGGTGAGGCTCTGGCCAATCCCGGTCACTCCAAGGGTGAACACAGTTACGGCGGCATCTGGGGTGGCAAGCAGGCTTCGTTCCATCACAACATGATTATCCACGTTCAGAATCGTGCACCCCGTCTTTGCGGAGCTCGCTATGGATGGCAAGGATATGACAAAACTAAATACAAGAACACCATAGAAGCAGAAATCGTTGACCTGCGCAACTGCGTTATGTACAACTGGGGACAGGGCAACGGTGCCTATGCCGGCATGGGCGGTTACCACAACATTGTAAACAACTACTACAAGGCCGGTCCTGCTACCAAAAACAAGACACGCGTCTTCCAGTGCGGCCATACGACTGGAAAAGATGCTGATGGCGGCAGCGCTATCGACCCGGACAAAAAAGGCATCTACGGACACTTCTATATCGACGGCAACTACGTAACAGCTGCAGGCAACAATGCCGCCAACTACGACTGGAAGGGTGTCATCGTTGATGACGACCACGACAATGTTGTACGTGACAGCATCAAACTGACCGCGCCTGTCATAACAGGTGAGGTGACTACCCACACGGCAGAGAAAGCCTTTGAAAAGGTGCTTGACTACTGCGGAGCATCGCTCTATCGCGATGCCGTTGACAAGCGCTATATGAAGGACGCAAAGAACGGTACGACAACCTATACGGGGTCTGCCGAGAAAGCAGGAGACGGTAGCAGCATTACTCACTATCCCGGCATCATCGACAAAGTGGCAGATCAAGGCACCTATACCCTTGACTATATCAAGCGCCCTGCAACCTTCGATGCTGATAAAGACGGTATGGCCGATGAGTGGGAACAGCTGAATGGTGGTGACCTTGACCCCAACGCCTATACGCTGGACAGTCAGAAACAGTGGTACTCTAACTTGGAGGTCTACCTGAACAGCCTTGTTGAAGACATCATGAAGGCAGGTAATGCCGATGCTTCAACTGCAGTGAACGAATACTATCCCGCCTGCGAGAAGTTACCGGTAGAGGATGACCCAGAGCCATCAGTTAACAGCAGCATCAAATGGGACTTTAGCACCGGCGAATCAAACCAGACTGCTACATTGAGCGGTACGGCAGAAACGGGCATTGAGAGTGCTACCATCACATTAGGAGACGAGCTCATCTACGGAACAGGTGTTGACCCGACAAAGAATAAAACACTAACCGCTGGCGGTTATAAAGAGACTCTTATTTGGCAGAAGGAAATTAACACCTCGGCCGCTGACGGCAACGCCATTACATTCAGCATCAAGCCCAAGAACGACTATACGCTGAAAGCTACCAGTGTATCCTTCACTGCTACACGCAATGGTACTGATAAAGGAAAAATCGACGCCAAGTGGATTGACAGCAACGGAACAACTCTTCTTTGTCAGGGAGTTACACCTAAACGTAACAGCACACCAAATGGAAAACCAGATGAATCACCCTACTACACCACCTATACGCAAGGGTTGGACGGCAATGCAACTTCCGGCGAGGCAAAGTTAGTCATTAACCTCTACGACCTGGCTTTCGAAGATTCCAATACGCACAATGTAACGCCCAAAAGCTATGGTTTCTGCAATATCGCCATTGAGGGTCTTATCACTAATGCTTCCGGTATCTCGACGCCGGTTACCTTCAAGGCTCCGCTCTCCAATACCTATTATAATTTGAAGGGACAGCGTGTGGCAAGCCCGACGAAGGGACTGTACATTGTTAACGGCAAAAAGGTAATCATTAAATAAATTAATTGTTAAACAAGAATCGCTTTAGCACCCGCAAGTGGTGCTAAAGCGATTAACAGTAATTATGACACAAACTATTCAGAAAACACTGCGCGATTCAGCGGCCATGCGCTGGACTGCCTTGCTGCTACTGGCAATGGCCATGTTCTGCAGCTACATC
>CADCEQ010000063.1 GCA_902800435.1 uncultured Prevotellaceae bacterium
AAAGTAATTTTAGCCGCAGTACTGATGGGCGGATTGCTCACAGCCTGCACAAACCAAGAACAAAATAAAAAAGAAGAGAATATGACAACATTGAATCTGGCACAAGAGTGGGACAAGGTGTTCCCGCTGAGCGAGAAAGTGAACCACCGCAAGGTGACGTTTGAAACACAGTACGGGCTGACGCTGGCTGCCGACCTCTATACGCCAAAGGATGCCGAGGGCAAGATGGCTGCCATTGCCGTGAGCGGGCCCTTCGGCGCCACCAAGGAGCAGTCGAGCGGACTTTATGCCATGCAGATGGCTGAGCGCGGCTTTGTGGCACTCGCCTTCGACCCCTCGTACACTGGTGAGAGTAGCGGCGAGCCTCGTCGCACGGCCTCGCCCGACATCAATACGGAGGACTTCATGGCTGCTGTCGACTTCCTGTCGAAGCAGGAGAACGTGAATGCTGACAGGATTGGCATTATCGGCATCTGCGGTTGGGGAGGCATCGCCCTGAATGCTGCCGCTGCCGACGTGCGCATCAAGGCCACTGTGGCTTCGACGATGTACGACATGACGCGCGTCAGCGGCAATGGCTACTTCGACAGCGAGGACAAGGAGGAGTCGCGCCATGCGGCCCGTGAGGCTATGGCCAAGCAGCGTCTGGCTGACCCGCTGGCAATGGCTGGCGGCGTGATTGACCCGCTGCCTGACGATGCCCCTCAGTTTGTGAAGGATTACTTCGACTACTACAAGACGCCACGCGGCTATCATGCCCGCTCAGGCAACTCGAACGACGGCTGGCGCACCATCGGCACTCAGGCCTACGCCAACAGCCGTTTCCTCTACTATATCAACGAGATTCGCTCTGCCGTCCTCGTGATGCACGGCGAGAAGGCCCACTCGCGCTATTTCGGCGAGGCTGCCTACAAGTACATGGTGGAGGGCAAGGCCGAAGGCTACAACACCGTCGGCAAGCCTAATCCTAATCCTGCGAACAAGCAGCTGTTCATCATCCCTGGAGCCACACACTGCGACCTCTACGACGGCGGCTACACGGAGCTGACGGGCAAGGGCGAGCCGAAGAACCTGATTCCCTGGGACCAGCTGGCCGATTTCTTCAATCAGAATCTGTGAGGAGTTCTTGCTTAGGCAAGCGACCAAGGTCGAGCGAAGGAGCTGAGGAGTAAGGAGCTGAGGAGTTGAGTAGTAAAAGAAGGTGGCCGATCGTCCCCGATCAGCCACCTCAAACTAAACAAATACTTTATGAATTAATGCCTGTGATTACAATTCAGGGGTGATGTCGGCCAGCCAGGCTTCAATGCGGGAGTCTGTCTGGTCGTCCTCGTTGATGTCGTCAAGTGGCAGACCGATGAACTTGCCGTCGATAACGGCTTCGGAGTCGTCGAAGGTGTAGCCGTCATCTCTGTGGGAATCGTCGTTCTTGTTGTTGCCATTGTTGATTGTAATTTTCGGCTGCAAAGGTACGGCGAAAAAACGAGGTGCGCAATACCTAAAAACGAGTGTTTTAAGCAATGTGCACCTGTGACGGCCAGCAAAAGCAGATTAACAAGAAGTGGGTATTGTGGCGCCGTCACAGCCGTATGGGCACCACGAGCTTGAACGTGATGTTGCGGCCCATGTTGTAGACGCCACGACGGCCCGTGACCACGTTCTCCTCGGCATATTTCAGCCGGCTCAGGTGGTTCTGGTAGGCTTTGTTCAGCAGGTTGTCGGCTGTGATGTACAGTTCGGCAACCTTTCTCCGCTTCATCTGAATGTCGGTGCCTGCCGAGAGACTGACCAGCGCATAGCCAGGCGTCGTGGTCTCTGTATCGTCGGCGCTGTAGATGTGGGTCTGCTTCAGATAGCAGTCAAGTCCGGCAGCCACATAGAGGTTGTTCAGCAGCGAGCGGTGGGCGGCTTCTGTCGTGTGGTGATGACTGACCGTCGGGTGCGAGTGGTGCGTGAGTTCCCATTTCAGCTCAGACGACCAGTGGGGTGCTGGCGTGAAGGGCAGGTACTTCGTGTCGGCACTGGCATTCATCTGGCGGGCATCGACATACGAGAAGGTGTTTGAGAAGTGGACGGAGTGGACCGGGTGGAAGTCGACGCCTGCCTCGAAGCCCAGCAGTCGGGCGTCGCCCTGGGTATAGGCGTAGGTCAGGTAGCCTTCTTCGATTACCTGATCCAGCCGATGGGTAAAGATGTAGTTGTCGATGCGGTTGGCAAAGAGCGCCACCTGGGCCGATACGTAGCGCGAGGTGAAGTCGAGCCCGAGGTCGGCCTGCAGGCTGTACTCGGCCTTCAGCTGCTGGTTGCCCAGTTCGTAGCGTATGGAGCCCTCGTGAACGCCGTTGGCTGACAGCTCGCTCATGTTGGGCGTGCGGAATCCGCGTGCCAGGTTCAGGCGCAGGTTGAAGTTGTCGCTAATGTTGCAGACGGCTCCCAGGCTACCCGTCAGGCCGTTGAAGTGGCGGGTGAAGTCGCGGAAGCGCAGTTCTCCTTCCTCGTCCAGCTCATACCCGTGAAGCCCGCGATGGTCATATCGCACGCCACCGTTCAGCGTCCAGCGCTCGCCAATGGCTTTGGTGGCTGTGGCATAGAGTCCGAAGTCGAACAGGCGGTAGTCGGGAATCAGGTATTCCTCGCCCTCGTTGCCCGACTTCTGATACATGCCGCCGAGCCCGCCCGAGAACTTCCAGCCGTCCCACTCGGCGGTCACGTAGCGCAGGTCGTAGGTCAGCGTGTGCAGCTTGAAGAACAGTTCGTAGTCGTCGGCCGACTCCTCGAACTCCTGCCGGCGGTTCTGCTGATAGCCCACGATGGCCTTGAGGAAGCCCGAGGGGAGGTTGAGCGAGTTGTCCCATACCAGCTTGTAGTGCTTCACCTGCTGGAAGGGTAGGGACTTGGCGTAACTCGTCGTGGAGGCCGCCGAGCACAGCAGCTCGCCCGTCACGGCGTCGCGCTCGCCTTCGATGATGCTCGGCGTCAGGTGGTAGGCCGTCCACGTAAGCCGCGAGTGGCCCCACGACTTGTTCAGGCCCAGCAACAGCCGGCCCGCCCGTTCGCGGAACTGTGAGCCGCTGACGTAGTCGTCGTACTTGTTCTTATAGGCGTGGGCCATCTTGTCGCTGAAGCGGGCGTCCCACACGAAGCCCCGCTGGTTGCCTGCCATCGAGAGGTTGTAGCCGAAGAGGCCGTTGTTGGTCTGATACTCCGAGCTGACGTTGGCGCGCATCTCGCCTTCGGCTGGCGTCGGCTGAGCGTGGAGTATGACCACGCCCGCCATTGCGTCGGAGCCGTACATCAGCGAGGCGGGGCCCTTCAGTATCTCAACTGAGCCGACGCTGCTGCCGTCGACCTCGACGCCGTGCTCGTCGCCCCACTGCTGCCCCTCCTGGCGCACGCCCTCGCTCATCACCACCACGCGGTTGTAGCCCAGACCTCGGATGATGGGCTTCGATATGCTGCCGCCCGTCGTCAGCTGACTGACACCTGGCTGGTGGCTGATGGCGTCGATGATATTGGTCGATGTCGTGGCCCTGAGTGCCTGTGCCGTGACGATGCTCACGGGAGCTGTAGCGTGCTTCAGTTTGGTGTCGCCCGTTACGCCCGTCACCGTCAGCTCGTTCAGGTTCAGATGGCGGAAAAACACATCGGTCGAGTCCTCCGCATGACGGTGCACCTTTATGTCGTCTTGTGCTGCCACCGTCGTGCATACACACAACAATGGCAGAATGATATGTCTTGTCTTCATTCTGTGATTTGATTAAAAGGATGTATATAAGTAATGTATAAGCCGCTGGAACTCAGACAGAAGGAGGCCCGCGCGTAACAATGAAGCCACAGCAGGCAGCATGGTGGCTGCACAAAGGCTGGGCATGATTCGTCTTACATACATGAGTAAACACCCTGACGGCCATCACAGTAGCTGTCAGCGTGGTTAGCGTCAGAAACTGGCAGAGCACGCAGTCGTGAGCCAACAGCGACGTCTGCGTCAGGTGGCCATGACAACTGTGATGTACGCAGTCCGTACACTCCGTTTCAGCATCTGACAGACTGTCGCCGTGAACGTGAAGCGACGAGAATAGCAGCATTGGCACAAACACTGCCAATAGCAACCACGATGCAAAATGTCGTTTCCTAGTCCAGTTCACGGCTGCAAAGGTACGTCGATTTCCCCTATTCCTTGATAATCTCCTCTAAGAATTAACGATTTTTTACCTGAACGGCTACTCGGTATAATTGTGGTCAACCACGATGGCCACTTGCATGCCTGGCACCAGAGGCTGAATCTCGCTGGTGAGCTGGCCGACGAAGGCAGCGTCGTCGTGGACGGAGATATCGGGAACGACGTCAACTGAAAGCAGATTCTCATTCTCAGAATAATAGAAGCCATGCACCTGCACAATATCCTTGTGGGCAGCGAGGGTCTTCATCACCTGCGACTGCAGTTCGGCGCGGCGGTTGCTGCCAGTAGCAACGGCATATACGCCAACGGTCATGATGATGCCGTGACGCTCGTACATCTGGATGGTGATCTTGCGGGTAAGCCCGTGAATGTCGTGAGCCGACATCGACGGCGTCCATCACGATAGCCACGCTGCCGGCCAATATGCCCACAGCGGCCTTGAATCCGGCCAGCAGCACGTTGGCGGCTATGCCAATCCAGCTGGTGCGGATGATTTCCTGACTGCGACTCATCGTCGAATGTGTGTAGGGGTTATTACTTGGCGGGTTCCCACTTACAGCGTACGGGCGACACGATGGCACCCTCTTTCTTCAACTCGGCAAAAGCCTTGTCAACCTCTTTGCGGTCGGCACCCAGTGCCTTCGTCACGTCGCCTGCCGAGACGGGCTTGCCGGCCTCGCGCATGGCCTGTAATACTTGCTCTTTCATAACTGATCAGTAGTTTGTAAAAAAATGAGTTTTTAAGTGTCAGTTGCAAAGATACACCTTTTTCCTCTATTCTGTGATAATCCCCCCTAAGAATTAACGATTTTTTAGTTGAAACGGTTCATATCTGACAGCTCCCGCTCAAATCCTCACTTTTATCCGAAAAAGTTTGGAGGTTTGCGGATTATTATGTATTTTTGCACCAATTTAATTACACAAGGAACGAACTGACAGCAACAGATGAAACGACTTTCTTTAATTCTGATCTCAGCACTCTGCACTGCGAGCATCCAGGCCCAGCATGTCGACTTCCGTGGGGCCAACCATTGCGGCATCTATACCAACGAGAAAAATCTGCTGAAGCAATGGCCCGAGGGAGGTCCCCAGAAGTTGTGGGTGGTCAACGACGCGGGCAAGGGCAACTCCAGCGCGCTGGTCAGCGACGGATTCATCTATACCGCCGGCCTGACGGAGAGCGAGCAGGAAGAGCAGCCCTGGGTCGGAGGCAACAAGGGGCGTGGAGCCCTCATCGTGGCCGACGACATGTTCTATATGTTTGATGAGCGACGAGGCACCATGGGCCTGGCCCGCATCAATCCTGAGAAGCTCGACGTCGTGAGCGAGTTCCGTATTACTGACGGCTCAGGAGCCTGCTTCTCTCATCCCACCATCTTCGACGGCGTCCTCTACGTCCGTCGCGGTTCGGCCCTCATGGCCTTCAACGTCAAAGAGCCTTAGACCATCTCCTCATCTCCTCAACTCCTCAACTCCTAACAATGACCAACTGCCAATCAAAACGTTCCCACACCTCTGCATCGTTGCAGAGCGGCTGCAGGACCGCTCTCCTGCTCATGCTTGTAAGTCTGCTGACCCTCACTGCCTCGTGCGCCAAAGACGACAACCCCAGCGGCGGCCAGCCGACGATCACGGGCATCATCTCGTCGTACAACGAGTTCGGAGCGGCCATGCTCGACTTCACTGAGGCCGACATGACCAAGGCCGGATTCACCCTCGGCGACGTCGTCAGCATCTCAGTCGCTGGTAATGACATCGTCATGCCCTACTACGACGGCTACTACACCCGCAACGGCGAATACCTCTGCGTGGCCTATCCCACCTATCCCAGCATCTGCTTCACGGCCAACAACGTCGGAGTGCCCTACGAGCTTACAAGGCTTGAGGGCCAGCCCGTCACCATCACCATGCATCAGAAGGGCGGCTGCCTCGACGTGCAGCAGGCCATGAGCATGAAGTACGTCAACGAGCGCGACCACTACGCCGAGTCTACCGATGCCCAGTATGCCAATGCGCGTGCAGCCAGCGGCGGCAGCCTGGCCAGCGGCGTGCTGCATCGCAGTTCGTCGCCGTTCAGCAACGGCAGCAACCGCGCCTTCTACGTGTCCGAATACCTCGAGCAGCAGGGCGTGAAGACCGTGCTCAACCTCGCCGATACCGAGGAGAAAATGCTCACTTACGACATGCCGCCCTACAGCCGCACGCTTTGGGACAGCGGCAGCGTCATCCTCTGTCCGCTGAAGGCCGACCCCACCGCCCCTGACTACAACCGCCGGCTCATTGAAGCCCTGAAGGAGCTGCCGTCGCACCCTGCCCCCTACGTCGTTCACTGCATGGAGGGAAAAGACCGCACGGGCTACGTCTGCGCCCTGCTCGAGGGACTCTGCGGCGCTACCTACGACGAGATTGTGGCCGACTATCTGATAACCTACGACAACTATTATCACATCAATCCCGTCGACAATCCTGAGCTGTGCAACAGCCTCGTGACGCTGCGCCTCCACACCTGCCTGATGTATTATGCCGACGTCATCGACGAAGACCAGTTGCCGTCCGTCGACTACGCTGAGGCCTTTGCCGACTATCTGCTCACCCACGGCATGACCCAGCAGCAGCTCGACGCCCTCGTTCAGGCACTGACGGGAAAAGCGCCGAATTAAGCCAGAATCATGACAAAGAGAACCTGGACTATAGTTTGCGCCGCATTGCTCATGCTCAGCCTGCAGGCTGCGGCAAATGTGGTCTATCAGGACGACCACGTGCGTTTCACCCTGATCGACGAAGGAACCATCCGTCTGGAGTATGCGCCCGACGGCAAGTTTGTCGACAACAAGAGCTTCGTGGCCGTCATACGCGAGTATCCCAAGGTTGCCTGCAGCGTCAAGAATGGTGCCAGGCAGGTTGCCGTCAGCACCGCTCTGTTCAAGCTGGTATATAAGAAAGGTTCAGGGCCGCTCACCAAGGACAACCTGACCATCGCCAGCACCAGGGCCCTCTCTACGCCCTTCGTGTGGCAGCCCGGCATGGTGCAGAAGAACAACCTGAAGGGAACCTATCGCACCCTCGACGGCTACGACGGCTCGGAGTATCAGTACAGCGACCCCAAGCAGCAGATGCCCATCGAGGACGGCCTGCTGGCTACCGATGGCTGGACACTCATCGACGACAGCCACCGCCTGCTCTTCGATGGCGACAGCGACTGGGAGTGGGTGACTGAGCGCCAGAGCGCCGAGGGGGCTCAGGACTGGTACTTCATGGCCTATGGCCACAACTACAAGGCAGCCCTGCAGTCGTTCACCAAGTTTGCAGGGCGTGTGCCCCTGCCGCCGCGTTATGCCTTCGGCTACTGGTGGAGCCGCTATTGGAGCTACAGCGACCAGGACTTCCGCGACCTGATAGCCAACTTCCAGCGCCTCGGACTGCCGCTCGACGTGCTGGTCATCGATATGGACTGGCACCCCATCAGCCCTGAGGCTGGCGGCGGGTGGACCGGTTGGGACTGGAACGAGCGCCTGTTTCCTGACTATAAGGCTTTCTTGAAGTATCTCGACCGTCAGGGCGTGAAGGCAACGATGAACCTGCATCCTGCCGACGGCGTGCGTCCTTACGAGAAGAAGTACCAGGAGTTTATGCAGCGTCTGGGCAAGAACGACGGCCAGGCTCACGAGTTCTTAGGCTCCGACAAGCAGTACGTCAGGGCCCTCTTCGATACTTATCTGCACGACTACATGGCCGACGGCGTCGATTTCTGGTGGCTCGACTGGCAGCAATGGCCCAAGGACCGCAAGATTGAGTCGCTCGACAACGTATTCTGGTGCAACTACATCTGGTTCAGCGATATGGAGCGCAATGGCGACAAGCGCCCGATGCTCTATCACCGTTGGGGCGGACTGGGCAACCACCGCTATCAGATTGGCTTCTCGGGCGATGCCTTCATCACGTGGGAGAGCCTCAGGTTCCTGCCTTACTTCAACGCCACAGCCTCCAACGTGCTCTATGGCTACTGGAGTCACGACATCGGCGGCCACATGAGCAAGCAGCGGGGAACGCCCGTTGATCCGCAGCTCTACACCCGGGCCATGCAGATGGGGCAGTATCTGCCCGTGCTCCGTTCCCACAGCACCAAGGACCCTGCCCTGAACAAAGAGCCCTGGGCCTTCGACCAGGCCACGCGCCAGCGGCTCGCCAGCGTCATCAATGGTCGCTACGCCCTCGTACCTTATATCTATACAATGGCACGCAAGACCTACGAGAGCGGTCTCGCCATCTGCCGTCCGCTCTACTACGACAGCCCCGATGCGCCTGAGGCTTATGAGTACAGGGAGGAGTATATGTTCGGCGACAACATGCTCATAGCGCCCATCACCAGCGAGGTTGATCCTCAGGACGGCTATGCCACAGTCAAGGTGTGGCTGCCAGCCGGTCAGTGGCTGGAGTACGAGACGGGCCGGCTGCTGCAGGGCGCAACCGTCTGTGAGCGCCGCTTCACCATGGACGAGTACCCCGTTTACGTCAAGGCAGGCAGCATTCTGCCGTACTTCGGAAAGGTCAGCAATCTCTCAGGCACCGATCAGCCCGTCATCGTTCGCGTGTTCCCAGGTGCCGACGAGGGCAGCTTCAGCCTCTATGAGGATAATGGCGAGGACAAGAACTACGCTTCCGAGTATGCCACCACGCCACTCTCGTACGTCCGCCAGGCCAACAGACTCGTCATCACCATTGGCCAGCGCAAGGGCCAGTATAAGGACATGCCCGCCCAGCGTCATTACTACGTGTCGCTGCCCTGTCAGAAGGCGCCCGTCAGCGTGGCGTGCAACGGCCATTCGCTGCCCTTCACTTACGACGGACTGAACCTCGAAACCACCGTCGACCTCGGGCTCGTCAGCTGTGCTGCAGGTGCCGTCGTCGAGATGGAACTGCCTGCCGACTATGCACTGGTCGATGGCACAAAGGCCGACTTCCGTCATATCCAGACTATGGTCAGGGATTTCAAGCAGCGCGATGCCGGCATGGTCTATACCGAGGACTTCGGCTATCTCGAGGCCGCCCCCTTGCGTCTCTCTTACCATCCCGAGCGACAGGACGAAACCCTCAGGGCCTATCGCGAGAAGTTCAGCCGTATCAACCAGGTGCTCATCGAGCAGATGAAGGAGGGCGACAACTACACCCGCGCCAAGCGCCTGCTGAATATTCAGTAATCACATCTCGCGCCCCACCTCGTAATCATGAGGCGGCTCCTCGCGACAGCGAGGGGGCGCCTGGAGAATGTCACATGTCACAAGTCACATTTTTGGTGAATTGCCGGAATCCCCTGTATTTATCGGGGATGCGTGCAGGGTAGGGGGGGGGAGAATGTCACATGTCACAAGTCACATTTTTGGTTTTCAATTATGAGAAGCGGAAAGATTAAGAATTATATTATATTATAATATAATATAATTCTTATATTATTATTACTATATCTTCCCTTTCAGTAAACAACCCAAAGGCTGCCAACGAAAACAGCAAAAAACACCGCTTTTTTGGTAAAAATGTGATTTGTGACTTGTGACTTTTCTTCGCTTTCCCCTGTATTTATCGGAGAAAGCGGCGATTTCAAAAATGTGACATTTGATGTGACTTTCGGGTACCCCCATTTCCCCTCCTGAGTCAGGAGGGGCTAGGGGAGGTCTGAACAAACGCAAAAGTCACGCATATTCAGACCCCTCCTAACCTCCCCTGACTCAGGGGAGGAACTCACACCGCAGATAATTTCCCCTCCTGAGTCAGGAGGGGCTAGGGGAGGTCTGAACAAGCGCATGAGTCATTCTCTTTTAAGGGGCCAGTGTAGCCTTGCCTTCTGTTAGGCTTTTTGCATTCCTCCACAGTATCATTTCCTTGAAGGGGGCAAGGTCGGCCTCAGTCGTCAGGTACTGCTTCATCCTCGCAAGGCTCTGCGTGAGCACCTGCGGGGCGACGTAGGGATAGTCGGAGCCGTAGAGCAGATGGTCGGGCGTGGTAATGGTGAGCAACATGCGGATGACCTCAGGCGAGTGTGCCCCGGCAAGGTCGTAATACAATGCGCGGAGGTTAGCCTCGTAGTCAATCTCACCCACCATCTTGTTGGCCTGCATCACGGGTGTCAGCGACTTCATGCGAGGAATGGCCAGTGGCAGATAGGCGCCGCAATGGGGCACTACCACCTTGACGTTCGGATAGCGGGCCAGCACGTTGCGCGAGATCATGTTCGACACGGCGCGGGTGGTCTTGCAGGATGATGACGGCCTTTCGCTCGTTCAAGACGGCGAACAGCGTGTCGAGTTCCGGAGCGCCAAGATACTGTCCGCCAACGTTGGTTGCCAGTTTAATGCCGTCGGCCTTCAGCATGTCGAGTGCATAGACGGCCTCGCGGATAGCGGCATTGACATCGGGTAAGGGTAGGGCAGCACAGAACAGAAATCGTCCCGGGTGCTCCTGCTTGATGCGTGCTGCAGCCTCGTTGGTCCGACGGACTACGTCGGCTGATGTCGGCTGTGGAGCTGCCAATGTCAGTATGGAAGTCTGAACGCCAGCCTCGTCCATCCACTTCAGATGATTCGTCACGTCGTATTTGGGCAGGGGGAACCCTTCGTCCATCAATCGTCCCTCGCTCTCAAGCGACGACACAAACTCGGGAGTGATGATGTGGCTGTGCACATCAATCACCCCCTGAGCAAATGCTGTTGTGGCTAAAGCCATAGAGATAATAGTTGCCTTCAATCGAATAATCATATGACTACCTTTTTTTCCTGTTTTTTAACGGTGCGTTCGTCTTAGAATCACGCTGCAAAGGTACGAACAATTTATGATTAAGGCATTACACAAATTGGCTGTTTATCTACCAATTTAGCTGAAACTCGCCAGTGCGGATGCTGGCTATGACACCACCGTCAATGAGCAAGTCGGTACCTGTGATGAAACGGGCATGTTCGCCGAGCAGGAAGGCTGCAGCCTCGGCAATCTCGTCGCTGGTACCTGTACGCTGAGCAGCAGAGGTGTCAATCATGGCCTGATAGCCCTCACCGTTGGCATTAAACTCGTCGTAGGCGAGGGGAGTAACGATGATGCCTGGCGAGATGCTGTTGATGCGAGCGCGACGCCTGCGCTACGAGGTGGCTGCGGCACGCTGAGCCTGCAGATGGTTCATTCGCTTGGCAATCATGTAGGCCAGACCTGAGTTCTGCATAGCTACCTCCTGAATGAACTTCACGTCCTTCAATTGAGCGGTTGGCGTGTTCACCAGTTGCAGCTCGATGTCGTTGGGAATGGGGTACATATAGGCTGCCTGACTTGAGATAATCAGTCCTGCACCTCCCTCAGCCATTACTTCGCCGAAAGCATCCACGGCGTAGCCCGTTCCCACCATGTCGAGGTCAACGATGTGCTCTGGCTTCGCTTGGTTGGGCGACGCCCCAGCCGTGTCGATGAAATACATCACGGGGCCCAGTTCTGCAGCCTTCTGTGCAAATGCCTCTACGCTCTCCTTCAGCAAAGCATTCACCTGCATAGTTTCTAAATCGTAGCCACAGCGGCGGAAGTCGTCGCCTACACGCTCCAACGCCTTTTCGCTGATGTCGCCCAGCAGGATTTTTTACGGATTAATGATTTAGAATGCATTTATTCTGCTATTTTTGTAGCCCATATTGGAACATCTTTTACATATCGCTTGAACAATTTTCCGTCAACAAAGCGGAAAAGCAGTTGCGCTTCCTGCCCATCAATGGAGTTGTCGTAGATATAGGTGCGGTCAGCCAAGAGTGAGGCTACCTTGCAATTGGCTATAGATTTGAAATAGCGGGATATTATTTTGGTAATAGGCACATCGTGGCCACCTTTCATTACGCGCTGTGCAATGCGCGAAGCATTGATAGATGGGTGGTTGGTTGAAACAAAGAATATGCGGACAAAAAAACCGGCCTCTTTAGCCCTGCGAATAAAAAGAAGTTTATCGGGGGCAGAGAGTACGGTCTCAAAAATGAGGCTTTTCCGTTCTACAAGACATTGCTCTCGCAAAGCCTCACAATACTTCACTGACTGCATCACGGCCTCAGGAGAGTTCCAGTCACCAAATCTGTCCTTTGCTATCTGGTCTGGATTAATATAGACGGCATCCTCCATCCACTGATGATGTAGTATCTTAGTGGTGATGGTTGTCTTGCCAGACCCATTAGGCCCGGCAATCACAATGAGGACTGGCTTGTGCACACTTACTGCCATGCTACACAGACATTCTGGGTGTCCACTTTCATTTGCTCGAAATAGCGGGCGGTGGCCTCGTCGTTTGTACGCTTGGCTTCCTCTGCTGCTTCCTTCATCAGCTGCGACAGCACCTCGTCAGAAGGTTCCTCCATGCTTGTCAACTTATAAGTATCAATCGTTTGCTTCATATCTATATCAAATTGTGAGCAAAATTACTAATAAATTGTGAAAAGATAGTAGATTTTGATGGAAAGTTATATAATTTTAGTATTTTTGCACTCACTATGGAGAAAATACGTTTCACTATAAACAAATGATACGGACTGTACTTGTAGATAATCGAACAGACAATCCTGCGCTTGAGACAGAGCATGGGCTTTCTATTCTTCTCGAAACGGCGAAGCATAACATCCTGCTCGATACGGGAGCCAGCGACATGCTGATTCGTAACGCGGAGCGATTAGGAAAAGACCTCAGCAGGGTTGACTATGTGTTTATCTCCCACGGGCATAGCGATCATGCCGGAGGACTAAAGTATTTCATGGCAATCAACAACAAGGCAAAAGTCATTGTCTCGCCCGATGCCCTCAGCGGAAAATTCTATTCTAAGCGAAGCTTTCTGCACAGCATTACAACCAAATGGCCAGAGATTCCAGAAGAGCGGTTGTTGGCGATTGATCATAGTGGAAGCATTGGCGATGGCATCTATATCATAGCGCACATACCTCACATTCACCCGATGCCTGAAGGTAATCGGCATCTCTTCGTGCAAGATGCGAATGGGCAATACATTCTTGATGATTTCCGTCATGAGCTGGCTCTGTACATAGATGGCCTGTTGTTCACGGGATGTGCGCATAGCGGGCTGGAAAACATCCTTGCAGCATGTCCTTTACCAGTTAATACGGTTGTCGGAGGATTTCATCTGCTCGACAATCACGAGAGCGAAGCCAGGCTTACGGAACTTTCCCACAGGTTGGCGGGCGCCTATCCTCAGACACAGTTCTACACAAGCCATTGCACGGGAGACGCTGCGTTTGCCATCCTGCAAGGCGTGATGGGTGATAAAATACATATGGGACTGATGTCCCAGGTAGTTAATGAGGACAACCGCCTTTGGGTATCATTCAAATCATACAGCAAATGAAAATCATCGATGACAAACTGATAAGCAGTGTGGCAGAACAGGCAAAGCAGTCACCCAGACTCAGGATGAACTACAACTTCCATGAGAGTCTGGACGACAAGTGCCACCGATTCCTGAATGTCCTGATGCCTGGCACACAGATAGCCGTGCATCATCACCCCACAAAGGCAGAGACTTTTGTCATCCTGAAAGGAAAAGTCAAGGTCTCAACCTACAATGATGACGGCGAGATACTGGAGTCATGCGTTATCAGCCAGGAGAGCGGAACCTACGGCGTGGACATTCCGAAGAACGTGTGGCATGGTGTAGAGTGTTTGGAGCCCAGTGTGCTTCTTGAATGCAAGGAAGGGCCTTTTGTAGAGCATGAGGTGGACGGAATACTGGAGATAAAGAAGTAAATAGAAGAACTGAATGAACATGCTTTCTGTTCCAAAAGAAGACTCCAAATTGTTAAAAATGCCTTGAATAACCATATTTATTGTTATAACATATCATAAAATAAAGAAATTGTTGTAACTTTGCGCTCGTAAATATAAGTTGATTATCAATATGAGCAAGACAACAATGGGCAATAAGCTTCCCAGAAAACTGGAACAGAAGATGCAGACCGTAGGTGAGCAAATCAAACTGGCTCGTCTGCGTCGTAATCTTAGTGTAGTACAGGTGGCAGAACGGGCTACCTGTTCTCCTCTGACCGTTTCGAGGATAGAAAAAGGTGCTCCGACAGTAGCGATAGGCATCTATCTCCGTGTGCTCTATGCCCTCCAGCTGGATGATGACATCCTGTTGTTGGCGAAGAAGGATGAAATGGGCAGGGCCTTACAGGATCTTGCACTGAAACATCGTCAACGTGCCTCTAAAAAACAATAAGGTATGAAGACACTGTATGTATATGCGGACTTCGACTGGCTTGATGAACCCATGCTGGTTGGCGAACTTGGCTATGAGTCCCTTCGTGGCTCAGACTCCTATTCGTTCAAGTATGACAATGACTGGCTCCGTCAGTATGGCAGCCTATTTCTGAGTGCCGACATCAACAACTATTCTGGTCAGCAATACACCCAGCCGGACAGGGACATCTTCGGCTGCTTCAGCGATGCCTTGCCTGACCGTTGGGGACGGTTGTTGCTTAACCGTCGCGAACAAATCCTTGCCACGGAGGAGAAACGCCCGTTACGTAAGCTTTCGTCGTTTGATTACCTCATGGGTATCGATGACTGCTCCCGCATGGGTGGTTTCCGCTTTAAGGAGTCGAAAGATGCAGAGTTCATTAATAGTGATAGCTCGCTTCGCATTCCCCCTTTGACCGACATTAGGGCTTTGGTGGCAGCCAGTATGGAGATTGAGAAGAGTGAGGAGCTGAATCAGTTGCCTGAGAAGAAATGGCTCTTGCAATTAGTTCATCCTGGCACTTCGCTTGGCGGTGCCCGTCCCAAGGCTGGCGTGATGAATGATGAAGGCCGGCTTTGCGTAGCCAAGTTCCCGTCAAGGAACGATGACTATGATGTCGGCCTTTGGGAGCACCTCAGCCATTTGTTGGCAAAGGAGGTTGGAGTCGTAGCGGCTGAGACGCTAGTCATAGAGACTGGCGAGCAATACCATGCCCTGCTCTCCAAACGTTTCGACAGGACAGCCGAAGGAAGAAGAAAGCATTTCGCATCTGCATTGACCTTGCTGGGCTTGACTGATGGCAGTGATGCCAAGACAGGTAACGGCTATCTGGACATCGTGGACTTCATCCTCCAGAACTGCTGTGACGTGGAGCAGAACCTTCGTCAGCTCTATCGTCGTGTGGCATTCAATATAGCCATCGGCAATAGCGATGACCATTTCCGTAACCATGGATTCCTGCTGACTCAACGTGGCTGGACGCTTTCACCGGCATACGACATGAATCCAACTCTGAATGAATATCAGGCTTTGCTCATCAACTCCACTACCAATCATGCTGACCTTCAGGTGTTGCTTGATTCCTCGGAGGAGTATATGATAGGCAAAGACGAAGCCGTGCGTATCATCGAAGAAGTGAAGGCAGGTGTGAAGCATTGGAAGTCAATCGCCACTCGTCTCGGTATAGCCAAGCGAGAAATGGATGTGTTTGAACATGAACAAAAATACGTAGCATGATGTAGCGGTACTGATACACAACGACTTACGCAAATGGACAGTAATAAAAGCATGTAGCGAAGTTGTAGCAGAATGTTGCAAAAAGTAGCAATAAGTAAATGATAATTAATATGGAAGAGAAAGATTTATTTTGTTTGTCAGAAAATGGAGACCTTTCTAGATTGAAAGATCGTGATGTTCAGTCAATTAGAATTCCTGATGGTGCTCGTTACATTTGTAAAGGCACATTTATGGGATGTCCGAATTTACAAACTGTATATGTACCCAAAAGCGTAGAGCATATTGCAGGAGCTGCTTTTATGGATTGCAAGAATCTCCAATCTGTTGTTTTTCTTGATAATAATAAAAGAGTCAATAAGCTTGTAATCGATGATAGGGTATTCGAGGGCTGTACATCGCTTCGGACAATCAATCTGCCTGAACGAGTAGAACTGCGTAGAGATGTCTTTAAGGGGTGTTCATCGTTAAACGACACTGTTATTTTTAGTATGCATGGTAAAACGTTAATACACTACCTTCCTGATAATCAGGCTACAGAATATCGTATTCCTGATGAGGTAACCGTTATTGGAAAATATGCTTTCAAAGATTGTACTTCTCTTCAATCTGTTATTATTCCAGAGGGATTGGAGCAAATTGAAGATTTTGCATTCCAAGGATGTACGTCTTTGGAGAATGTTTTTATTCCAAGAAGTGTGACTACTATCGGGAGAATGGCTTTTGATGGTTGTGTTAACCTTATGGCCTTTGATGTTGATCAGGAAAACCAAAGGTATTTGTCATATAAAGGCGTTCTATTTGACTATTCCAATTATACTGTTGTCCGTTTTCCCCCAAATAATCCCGATGAAACCCATATTGAATCCATTCCGAATTATGTGAGGCATATAGATTCTGGTGCATTCGCTTCGTGCAAATACATGAAATCCATAACTATTCCTGTTAGTGTGGTTTCTATTGGAGATTTTGCTTTTCAAGACTGCTATTCATTGCAGAAGGTTAATTTCCTAGGGAAAATAGATTCAATAAGAAATTTGTGCTTCAGCGGTTGCACATCCCTCAATTCAATAAATCTTCCCGATAATATTACAGAAATAGAAGGAGGGGCCTTTTGGGGGTGTACATCCCTTCAATCAATAGTGTTGCCTAAAGACTTGACTTTGATTGGGTATTCTGCTTTTTGTGAGTGCAAAGCTCTTCATTCTGTATTAATTCCTAAAAAAGTGGCATGTATTGAAGGTGATGATTTGGGGTATGGATTTCATGGCGCTTTCAGAGATTGTAGTTCCCTTAGTGCTATTCATTGTGCTATCTTGAACCCTAATGATATTGAAATAGGTGAAGATGCATTTAATGGGGTTGATATGGACGAATGTACGCTATTTGTTCCTATCAATACTTTAGACGAATACCGTAACCATCCTATTTTCCGTCGTTTTAGGGAAATAATTGAAGAAAGAATTTGATTCCGCGTTAGTTAGTTTAACTAGGGCATTCTTATTAATATGACAATACAAGAAGCCATAGAAGCCCGACATAGTGTAAGGGCTTACAAAGACCAGCCATTGAGCGAGGAAATCGTCAAGGTGCTTGAAGATGAAATAGTGAAGCTGAACCATGAGGGACAACTCCACATTCAGTTGATATGCAACGAGCCGAAGGCATTCCAAGGGACTATGGCCAAATACGGGAAATTCCGTAATGCCAACAACTACATAGTCATGGCTGGAAAGAAAGCCGATGACCTTGATGAACGTGTAGGCTACTACGGCGAACATCTTGTCTTACTCGCCCAAACACTGGGCTTGAACACTTGCTGGGTAGGACTCAGCTACTCGAAAGTGCCAGGAACGTATGTCCTTGACGAAGGAGAAAAGATTGCCTGTTACATTGCCATCGGCTATGGTGAGACACAGGGAGTAGGCCATAAGATCAAGACAGTCGGGCAAGTAAGCAACGCATCTGACGCTACTCCTTCATGGTTCCGCAAGGGAGTAGAGGCAGCCTTGCTTGCTCCTACCGCCGTGAACCAGCAGAAGTTCTTTTTCCACTACGTTTCAAAAGCGTCACAGAGTGCCGAGCGCTCGTTTGAGTATGTCGGCATGAGCAACAATCGCCATCAAGTAAGAGCCAAGAAGGGATTCTCCATGATTGGCTATACCCAGATGGACTTGGGCATTGCCAAGTACCATTTTGAGATTGGTGCTGGAAAGGTCAACTTTGAGTGGGTATGAAAAGTATGCCAAACAGATAAATCGGAATTTATGGAGATAAAAAACAGACCAAATCCCAATGACGCTTTCCCGAATCCTAAGATTCCAAGCCTCTGCTTCATCAAGAACGTGGTGAAGAACCCGCGTATCATCATCGGCGACTATACCTACTACGATGATGTGGATGGTGCTGACCAATTCGAGAAGCATGTCACTCATTTCTACGATTTCATAGGCGACCGGCTGATTATTGGCAAGTTCTGTGCTATTGCCAAGGGCGTGGAGTTTGTCATGAATGGAGCCAATCATAGGATGGACGGTGTGACAACCTATCCGTTTTACGTTATTGGTGGCGACTGGGGAAGTGCCATTGCTCCTGTGAAAGATGAATTGCCTCTGAAGGGTGATACCGTTGTGGGCAATGATGTCTGGATTGGCCAGCATGTTACCATCATGCCAGGCATTCACATAGGTGACGGAGCAATTATCGGAGCCAACTCTGTTGTTGCCTCAGATATTCCGCCTTACGCTATAGCCGTAGGAAATCCCTGTCGAGTTACCAGGATGCGTTTTGATGACGAATTCATCGCTTATCTGCTACAACTGAAATGGTGGGATTGGGACATTGAGAAAATAGAGCGCAATTTCAAAGCTTTGTCAAGTGGTGATTTGTATTTAATCAAAGAGATTAAAGATTAGTTTTTACACATATGGTTATACTGATAACAGGTGCTTCACATACGGGTAAAACGCTTCTTGCACAGCGTATGCTTGAGAAATATAAGTATCCATATCTGTCTATAGATC
>CADCEQ010000064.1 GCA_902800435.1 uncultured Prevotellaceae bacterium
CTGCCCTAACAAAGGGCGGCGGTCCTCGGTCACCATCGTAATCATATACATCTGCCGTTCCTGATAGTCGTGCCCCACCATACGGCGATGCATCGAAGGAACCTTCTCGCCGGCAAAAGCTTTCTGCTTCTCGTAGGTTTCTTGGTCCATACAATGTCTTCTTATTTTACTGAGAAACGCAATACTCCCCTCTTTTATTGCCAGAACAGGCTGGATAGTCATCTTCGCCTACTCATTCTTGATGCTGTTGACGGGATTCTCGGTGGCGGCGCGCCAGCCTTGGAAGGCGGCAGTGAGGACGTTGACAGCGAGGACGATGAGGAGGGAGAGCAGCAGCGGCAGAAGTTGCATCCGGATGCTGAGGCCGGAGATGCTGCCCACCTTCGGAGCCAGCCAGTAAGCCAAGGGGATGGCGATGACGACAGCCACAAGCGACTGGACGACCACCGTGCGGAGCAGGCGCAGGGTGATGCTGCTGATTTCGGCTCCAAAGACACGGCGCACAGCAATCTCGCGACGGCGCTGGCCAACGAAGTAACTGTTCATCGCCATCAGGCCAAGGACGGCTATCAGCAGAGCCACCCCAGTGAAGACCATCAACACACTCAGGAATCGCTCGTATTCCTCGTACCACTCCTGATGACGCTGACTGAGCGAGTGAACGTCTTCAGTCTCATGACCTGTAACAGAACTTATCTGTTGCTTGATAGCATCCTCTACCTTCTTGCGATCACCATGATACTTGACGAGTGCTTGTCGGGGCCTTCCATACGTTCTACTCACATAGTCATCCGTATTATCGCGGAATTCATTTGCACATATAAATAAGAAAGGTGTGGGATGTTCCTCTTCGCGCATGACGTTCTGATAGACAATATCGGGATAGACACGACCTATTTCAAAGTTCACCTTCCCGTCAGCTGTTACTATCTTCCTTTCGTCATCGTGCTTCCCAAACTGTCGTAGCAGTTGATAGTTGACGCCGAAGCCATTATCATTGTAGGTTCTGTCAGGATGGATGTTCAGAATGTTATAGAAGCAACTGTCGCCCATCAACAGCCGTTGACTGACAACAGTTCCGTCATCGGCTGATACCGTTTGGTTCTCCAGTCCGTTTATAGGTGTACCAAAGCCGAAGCCAACAGCTTCTACTTCTGGTAGTGCAAGCATTTTGGTGCGGAACGTCTGCCGTTGGCTTTCGTTAAGGCTGGAAATGCCCCACGTCTCAAGAATGTTTTCGATGTCATAGCCCAGCGGACGGTTCATGAGCTCGCGGATGCTGCTGCCAAGCAACAGCGTGATGGTGAGCATGATGATGGCGAAGACGGCCTGCGAAACCATCAGCACATGACTCCAACGCTGGCGCACACGGCGGCGGAAAGTGCCGCGCACGATGTCGATGGGCTGGTAGCCACTGAGTATCATGGCTGGGACAAAGCCAGCCATTGAGCCAACGAGGATGACACTGAGTAGTATGGCAACGATGGCCACTACTCCAGTATCCTTCAGCAAGTTCATCTGGCAATTGGCCATTTCGATTGCCTTATCCTGTAGGGCGAGTGCTATCAGATAGGCAATAATGAAAGCGACAGCTGAAAAGAAGATGCTCTCAGTGACAAGTTTTGCAAAGACCTGTAGCCGCGAAGAACCTAACAACCGTCGGGTAGCCATCTCCTTCGACCGCTCTGTAGTAAGCGACACGCTCAGGTTCACGTAGTTGAAGATGGCGAACACCAATACCAATAGGGCAACAACTACATAGAGATGTGCCATCTCCCGACTGCCGTGATTGATATCTTCCTGCCCTAACGAACACTCCTTGGCATCGTAATAGAGCGTGGAGAACGGGGTGAGGGTCAGCTCCTTCGCAGCCTTCATCTGGTAAATCCAGAAGAAGGTTTTCAGATAGTCGCGCAGGTCGCTGATTTTGCTACGCAGGTTGCTACCCTCACGCTCCATCAAGAACAACACACAGCAGCTGGCATTGTTCATCTGCTCGCTCCAGGCCGAGTAGTGGAAATGGCGCAGGTTCTCTACGTTGACTACGCATTCATATCCGTCAGGAACAATAGAGCGGTCAAAGTCGTCCATGATGCCGCTGACGGTGTAAGTAATCCGTGCCTTCTCATCGTTCGCGTCGCCCAGCACCATCTCTTTCCCAATAGGACTCTCATCGGACCAATAACGCTGTGCGAACGACTGGCTCACCACTATCTGGTTGGGCGCACTGAGCACCTTCTGGCGGTCACCCGTCAGCAGGCGGTAGTCGAAAAACGTAAAGAAGTTCTGGCCCGTAACCAGCACTTTGGTATCAGCCTCTTGACCTTGGATGCTAAACGTCATATTGTAGCCAGCCATAGAGCACCAGTCTTCCACCTCAGGAAAGCGGTCTTTCAGTCGCTCGCCTACACGGAAGTTCGACATCATGCACATTTCATTGCCAACGACGAAAGTTCGGTCTGCACGCGTCTGGTAGTTCTCTACCGTTGTCTGACGGTAGATGAGGTCGCCCAACAGCAGCAGGAAGGCCATCGAGAGGCAAAGCCCTACGATATTGATAATGGTAAACAGCCGATGCCGGCTCAGGAATTTCAGATAACTGTTCATTTCTCTCTCTTTGTTGTTTGCATTTACCTACTCATTCTTGATGCTGTTCACGGGATTCTCCGTGGCGTTCTTCCAACTCTGGTAAGTCACCGTCAGCATCGTGATCAGGGCGATGAGCAGGAAAGAGACCACGAACAGCAAGGGCGAAATGGCAGTACGGACGGCAAAGCCTTCAAGCCAATGCACGCCCACCATGTAACCTATAGGGGCTGCCACCACGAAGCACCCCAACAAGATTAGGAGGTATCGACGGTTGAACATCATCAGGATTTCCTTTGTTGAACTGCCAAACACCTTGCGGATGCCTATCTCCTTGCGGCGGTACTCGCTCTCGAACATCGTCATGCCAAACACGCCGATGATGCTGATCAGGATGGCGAGCAGCGAGAACAGCAGAATCTGCTTGGTGAAGAGGCGCTCCTGCCGGTAGGTCTTCTCCAGTTCGTCGTCCACATAGTGCAGGTCGTTCACAGTGAGCTCGTTGTCGTGTTCGTACTTCAGCACCGTTTCCAGCACTTTCTGCTTGGCCTCGTGCTTGTCGACTCCCTTTGCCACGCGTACCATCAGCACATTTCGCCAGAAGCCGTCGAGCCAATAGTAGTTATTGGGATTGGGTACTAAGAAGGCTATCGGCTGCTGGCTGTCGTCTACGCGCAACGATGAATACTTGATGTCCTCGCAGAAACCGACGACAGGCATGTCCTTATCGTTAATAGGCTTGTCGACGGCGAGCCACGGGTATTTCTTCTTTGCCGACTCATTGAAGATGTACACATCGCCATCGGTCTCGCGGAAGTTGCGCCCCTCCACGATGTCAATGCCCATCACCTGGAGGAACCGCCAGTCCACAAAGATGCAGGTAAACGTCATGTGCTTGTCGCCACTGCCTCTGCCCCACGTCTGATAGCGGTCGCTGCAGCCTAAGACGTTTTGAGCCAGGCTGGCACCCTCTATTCCTGGTATCTTGCGCAGGTCGGCATCAATGGCATCGGCATGATTGCGCGTGTCGGGAGCCGTAGGCACTACCATCACCTCATCCTTGTCGAAGCCATAGTCCGTGTGATAGATCAGATAGCTCTGCAAGTACATGATGCCCACACCAATGACCAGCATGAACGACACAACGAACTGCAGACAAATCAGTATGGTACGCAAG
This sequence comes from uncultured Prevotellaceae bacterium, assembly GCA_902800435.1. Next base: position 3,764 of record CADCEQ010000064.1, read on the forward strand.
ACACGACCTTTTGGCGACAAGCCAAATGAGCCTTTCAGCACCAAGGCAGGAGGGAAGGAGGTGACGTAGTACGCAGGATAGGCACCCGCCAGCAACCCCACAACAATGCTGATTATCAAGGTGAGCCCTATCAGCCAAGGATGGTCTTGCAGCAGGATGCTGCCCTGCACCAAATCCTGCAAGCCAAGGTCGTGAGCCAGAGACACCAACGCCATAGCCAGCACGAAAGCCATTAGGCTGACCATGACCGTCTCTGCCAGCAGACCGCCTCTCAGGCTCGCCGTCGTAGCTCCCAACACTTTCTGAGTGTTGATGCTGCGGATGCGCATGGGCGTTTCGGCCAAGTTGAAATTCATGAAGTTCACGGCAGCTATCACGACTATCAGCAGCGAGAAGCAGATGAGCAGATAGACGGAACTCCTATTCACCGAATTGTTCTCGGCCAAATTCTTGCTGAGGTCTTTCGAGAAATGGACATCGGCCACAGGAGTCAGAATGACCTGCAGGGCTTCCGCTTCTTTGGGGCTAGTCAAATCAAAGTCCTCTTTGAACAGTTCGATGGCCTTCTTACGCATGGACTTGAGCACCACCGGCAGGTTCTTGACATCATCCACACGGATATAGGCATCGTAGTTCCAATTCCGGTAGTTGTCTTCGTTGGCATTGGTGCCTATAAAACAGGAGCCATGCAGCAGGTTGTTTTCCGGAAAGTCCTCTATCACGGCGCACACATTGAAAAACTCATTGTCCTCCCATTTATAATTCAAGGTTTTACCCACGGCACCAGCCTGGCCGAAAATACGTGCTGCCTCCGTCTGTGTCAACACGATATTGCCATTCCACTGCATGCCCTTCAAGTCACCATCAATCACCTTGGGCTTGAACACGCTTAAGAAGTCACGAATGCCGTATGTGAGCGTCAGCGAGTACTCCTGGTTGTCCACCAAGAATTGGTCGTTGTTGATCCATCCCTGTTTGATGCCATAGCCGGCGACGTGTGGCGAGGCTGCCGCCAGTTGCTCTATCACCGGACGAGGCAAAGTCGTGCCATAGTCCTCCATGCCTGCCCCAAACTCCATTGTCAGCCGGAACAACTTCTCATGCTCCGCAAAGCTCTTGTTGTAGCCTAGGTCGTAGATGACCTGCGTCATGATGACGAAGAACGAAGCAAAGGCCAGGCTCAAGCCCAACAGGTTCAGCAGGTTCGCTGTAACAAACTTACGGAATATAGATGTAAAGTTTCTGATAATTGTCTTCATAGTCCTACTTCATTACTAATACTTCATTGTCCTTAAATGCTTCGTAACCGCTGGTGACGACACGCTCGCCCGGCTCAAGGCCTTCAAGCACTTCGTAGTGCTGAGGATTCTGTCGGCCCACGCGGATGGGGCGGCGATAGGCTTTGCTGCCATCGGCGGAGAGCACGAAGATCCATTGGCCGCCCGTGGTCTGGAAGAACGTGCCGCGAGGGATGATGATGGCCTGCTCAGGCTGACCCAGTTCGAGGTCGATGTAGTAAGTCTGGCCCGTACGGATGTTTTCAGGGCGCTCGCCTCTGAAGATGAAGTCGCAGCGGAACTTGCCCTCGCGCACCTCGGGATAGACCTTGCGAACCTGAAGCTGATACTGCTTGTCGCCACGCGTAAAGGTGGCAGTCAGTCCCTGACGCACGCGGTCGATATAGTGCTCGTCAATCTGTGCCTGTACCTTATAGTCCGAGAGGTCGTTCAGCTGGCCAATCTTCTGTCCGGGCTGGATGCTCTGGCCCAGTTCCACATCGAGCAAGCCCAGCTCGCCGTCGATGGCCGAACGCACTTCAAGCTTGTCCTTACGCTGGCGCACCAAGACGACGTTGCGGCGCATCGCCTGCAGGTTGTCCTCCATCTGGTCCATCTGAACGGTGCGATAGAGCGAGTCCTGCTTCAGGCGTTTCGTGATCAGCGAACGTTTCTTGGCTGCGAGCTGGTAGTCCTCCTGCGACTGCAGGTAGTCCTCGCGACTGATGAGCTTCTCGCTGTAGAGCCGCTTGTTCTGCTCGAAGGTGCGCTGTCGGCGCTGGGTGTCCATATCCAGCTGGGCCTGCTCCGTCTGGTTGTTCAGGCGGTCCTGCTGCATAGCCACCTGCGTGTTGCGCAGCAGGTTCTGCTTCTCGGCCAGTTCAGCCTCAGCATTCAGAATCTGGAGGTCGAGGTTGCTGTTCGACAGGCGGACGATGACATCGCCCTTCTTCACCATCGTGCCCTCCTCGACCACCTTCTCCATCACGATGCCGCCCTCCTCGGGCGAGATCTGCACCACCTGAATGGGCAGCACCTGCCCGTTGGTGCGCACATAGTCCTTAAACTCAGCGCGCTGCACGTCGCTGATGGTCAGCTCGTCGCGGCTGACTCTGAGCGTAGAGGCGTGGTTGCCGAAAATCAGCCAGCCAGCAACTGCCAGCACCAAACACCCAACACCCATATACGGCCAATACTTCATCAGCCGCTGTGTCCTTGTCTTTTCGATTACTCTGTCCATATCATTTCTCCGTTATAGTATCTCACTAATTGTTCCTTTACCATCGCCATCAGCCGGCATTGCAGCAGCGTGGCCTTCGACTTCAGCAGTTGCGAGCCGGTGGTGTGCAGGTCGATGGCCGTTGAAAGTCCCTCCTCAAACTGGCGCCGCGTCAGCTGGTAAGCCAGCGAGTCGGCCTCTACCTTCTTCTCCATCTGGGCGGTCTGCTTCAGGTAGCCCTGCCAGTCCTGCCAAGCCTCGCGACTCAGCTTTTCCAGTTCGAGCAGCTTCTGCTGGTATGCCTCGTGGGCAATCTTATAGTTGTTCTTGGCCTTGCGGATATTGGTAACGGTCTGAAGGCGGTTGAAGAGCGGAATGCTCAACGTGGCCCCTATGTATTCACCCATGTTGTTCTTGAACTGGTTGTTGAACGAGGCCGCCGTCTCAGAATGTAAGGTCCGGAAATAAGTGGTGCTCAGGCCCGCACTCAACGAGAGAGTGGGGAAAAGTGAAGCACGAGCCTGGCGCCACTCGTGTTTTGCTGCTTCCATCTGATAGCGGGCGATGGCCTCACCCCCAGCCCCATTCCCGAGCAAAGCTCGCCTACCCGTAGCCTTTCTCGCAAGGAGAGGGGAGTGATTACTCTTGCAATAATCATCAGCGGAAGAACTATCTACTCCCCTCTCCTTGGGAGAGGGGCTGGGGGTGAGGCTTAGACTGTCGCCTATCGGAAACCCCATCGCCTTCTTCAGCTCGAGCAAGGCCGAGGCATGGAGATTCTGCTGGCGCGTCAGCTCATAGTCGGCCTCAGCCTGCTGCGACTCCACCTGAGCCACGTCGGCAGCACTCTTGCGCCCCACCTCCTCAAGCAGGCGCGTCTGCTTGAGCAGCAGCGTAGTCTCCTGTACCTTCTCACCAGCCATGCTGACCAGCCCTTCGTAATAGGCCACGTTGGTATAGGCCTGCAGCACGTCGAGCGCCGTCAGGTCCTGCTGTTGGCGGAGGCTTGCCCGCCCCATCAGTTCGCTGGCCTTGGCGGCCTTCAGGGCATGCAGACGACTGAATCCGTCGAACACGGGCAGCGACGCCTGCAGCTGGTAGCCGTTGTAAAAGGTGCTCACGTCGGTATAGCCGTTGGTCTCGGGGTCGATGGCCCGGCCGAAGTTATACTGTGCGCCTATGCCGGCATCCACATAAGGCAGGAAACTGCCTACAGCTTTCGTCTTCTGTACCTTATAGTTGTCGAGCTGCAGTTCGGCCTGCTTCACCTCGTGGTTGTGCTCTACGGCATACTGCATACATTGCTGCACGGTCCACGCGTTTTGGGCGGTGGTCTGCCTTGCGGCAAGGGCAAGAAGGATAATCAATGCTTGTTTCATACGCTTTTCCCTGTTTTGTTGATGCAAAGTTAAGGGTTTCTTCCTCTCTATGCAAGCTTTTCGGGCCGTCGGAGTACAGAACGTCTAAAAATTAGACACCTCACTGTATGATTTCTTGACGGAAAATGATTACCTTTGCAGCATGAACAAGTACGGAACGATTCTGATAGTAGACGACAACGCATCGATTCTCACGGCGATGCGCTATCTGCTCGATGGCACTTTCGAGCAGGTGCTGACCACAACCCAGCCTGACGACATACTGAAACTGATGGCGCAGCAGCCCATCGACATCGTGCTGCTCGACATGAACTTCACCCTCGGCGTGAACAACGGCAACGAGGGACTCTTCTGGCTTCGCGCCATCCGCAAGCAGCACCCGCAGACGCCAGTAGTGCTGCTGACGGCCTACGCCGATGTGAACCTGGCCGTGAAGGGACTGAAGAACGGTGCCGCCGACTTCATCACCAAGCCCTGGGACAACGACGAACTGGTGCATAAGCTGAAGGACGTGCTCGACATGCAGAGCGAAATCGTCAGTCTCGACGAGATGGAGCGCGAGCACATACGCCGTACCATCGACCACTGTCACGGCAACCTCACGCAGGCTGCCGAACTGCTGGGCATCACTCGCCAGACGCTCTACAACAAGATGAAACGCTTATGATGTGGCTATATATAATAATAGGTGTAGCCATTGTGGCTTTCGTGGTGTGGTTCGTACGCCATCAGCGGAAGCTGCGCCTGCGTGCCTACCTGATGCAGGAGGCTATCCGCAATCGTGACTTCACCTTCCGAATGCCTACTGACGGCATGTTTTTTGGTGAGCGGGCCATGCAGGAGACGCTGAACCAGCTGGGCGGGATTATCCGTCAGCAGGTGAACCAGAGCGAGGTGGAGTCGTGGGAACGGCTCACACGCGTGCTGACTCACGAGATGATGAACGCCACAGCCCCCATCACAAGTATCAGTCAGTCGCTGCTGAGTCGCCCCGACGTGAAGGGTACTCCGCTCGAAGAGGGCATTCACGCCATCTACACCACCTCGCAGCACATGAACGCCTTCGTCAACTCCTACCGTAAGCTCTCGCAACTGCAGCAGCCCGTATTCGAGGACGTCCAGTTGTCGACTCTTCTGACTGATATTCAGCAGCTCTATCCTAACGTCGCTTGGGACATCGCTGTGCCTGACGATGCCGTCGTCAATGCCGACCTCAGCATGCTGCGCCAGATACTCATCAACCTCGTCAAGAACGCCATTGAGGCAGGAGCCAGCCGTATTGCCATTCAGAAGTCAGGCAAAATCCTGCTCGTCAGCAACAACGGACAGCCCATCCCCGCAGAGGCCCGCCAAAGCATCTTCGTGCCCTTCTTCACCACTAAGCGCACGGGCAGCGGCATCGGACTCTCCTTCTCCCGTCGACTGATGATGCTGCAGGGCGGCACGCTCAGCTTGGAAGACCAGCCCGATAGCGGCTACTGCACCACCTTCTCACTCGAATTCAACAAATGACGGTATATACATTCGACAACACGATGGACGGCATGCTGACGGCAGTGTTCGACACCTTCGCGCTGAAGGAGCAGGCTGTGGAGCTGCTCAGGGAGGGCGACGCGCTGCCCCTGTTCTGTGACCATATCTATAAGGTACATACCGACGAGGAGAAGGCACGGCGCGTGTGGGCCGGACTGGAGAAACGGCTGTCACGCGAGGCGATGCGGCTGATCTCCGTCAGCTGGCTGTCGGAACTGAGGGAGCTGAACCAGCCGCTGTTCCAGTATATCTGCAAGGTGTTCCGTCAGGGCGACATCGCCCGCAACTTTGCCGACCCCGACGTGCTGGCTGTGACCAACATCGCCCGACGGGTGCTGCACGAGCAGCTGAGGATGAAGCAGTTCATCCGCTTCCAAAAAGCCAAGGACGGCACTTATCTCGCCGTCGTCTCGCCCGACCACAACGTGCTGCCCCTCATCATCGACCAATTTCAGGACCGCTTCAACGACCAGCCCTGGCTCATCTACGATGCCAAGCGGCACTATGGGTACTATTATGATGGTAAAACCGTCATACACATAACCTTCGAAAACGAAGAAGCCGTTCCCTTCGACTTAGGGAACGGCAAACTTAAGGATGATGTTCTTAGTAGTGACGACCAACTGCTACAGAATCTCTGGCGCACATATTTTAAGGCCATCTGTATTAAAGAACGTATGAATCCTCGCAAGCAGCTCAGCGATATGCCCCGCCGCTACTGGAAATACATGACTGAGAAGAACGGCTGACGTGACCTTCAAGCTTTTGTTCTTAATCGTCAATATCGATTACCTGGAAATAACTATTGAACTCCAATTCCATGCCGTTGTTCAACTTCACATCGTATGTGCCTCGACGGTCACGATCAATCTTGACGATAACGGCTCCTGGGAAGGTCTTCTCTACGCCGGCCTTGATCTGCTCAGGGATAAGGGCAGTGGGTACAGCCGACATCTTACAGTCGAACTCTCTCCAGTTCCCTCGTTTG
>CADCEQ010000065.1 GCA_902800435.1 uncultured Prevotellaceae bacterium
AGGCCAAGGTACTACCCTCGCAACACGTATCTATCAGCGACATCGACTGTAACGTCATCAGCCGCACCTGTGAAGACGGTGTCAATACATTCATCGTAGAACTGACCGACCGTTCGTCACGCGGCCTGACGCCGGGGACGGCCGTGATGTTGGGCGTCTACCCGCATCCTGCTGTTAATGCAGCGCTCACTGGTGACGCTCAGACAATGGTCACCGCCAAGGACTTCCACCTGGAGGGTGGCATTCGCAGGGCATACGCCGAAATCACCGTCAGCGGCATCACGCAGCCGATAGAAGGCTACATCGTGCCGAAGGTCGTCGATGTCACAATCGACGACGAGACGTCAGAGGCTTCAAGCGTATCCAATGTACGCAGTTCGCGCAACACCCCCTATGTGATGCTCTACCCGTCGTCAGAGCCCACCGCCATCGACGCTCCTGAAGTCTACAACAATGACACCCACCGTGTCAAAGTGGTGTCCGAGGAAGGCGGTGTGCGCCTCAGCGGTCTGCAGGCCGGCGAGGAAGTTCGCGTGTTCAACGCCAATGGCATTTGTGTAGCCCTTCGCAAGGCTGAAGGCTCTACCCTCTTTATTCCGCTCTCCAAGAACGGCATCTACGTGCTCAGTGCTAACAGTGAGGTGTTTAAGTTCCAAAAGTAAAAAAAGATGCGTATGAAACTGATTATAATAAATAAGGTAAAGGAAACGGTGAAACATCTGTTGCCCATATACCTCTTTACCTGTCTGCTCCTTGGTGTAGGCACGCCGTGTAAGGCAGAAGACCCGGATGCACCAGCTGAGTATTACGGCGTCCCGACATGGTACGAGTATCGCGACAAGTCGTTCGACATCACGGACAAGGGATCATTCCTCAATCCCATCGTCATCAACACCCCCGAACAGCTGGCCCAGGTGGCATGGCTCTGCAACGTCCGTGCCGAGAGTTTCCAGGGGAAGGTCCTGGTCTTGGGCAGCGACATCAACCTGAACAGGACCTCGAACGGACAACGTGTGCAGTGGATTCCTATCGGTACGTATTCACGCATGTTCCACGGCATCTTCCTCGGTCTCGACGTTCCGGGTATCAACAACGAAGGGTGGAGCCAAGAGAAGCGCCATCAAATATCAGGTATGTATATTAACATCCAGACTACCGCCATTGGTAATATTGCCGATTTCGGATTGTTTGGCTGTCTGGACAGCTATGTGGGTTTCTTCGACATCGTTGATTCACAAATCAGCATTGTAAAGCGGGAAGTCAGCGTGGGTCTGGTATGTGGCAGGTTTTACAACGGCCAGTCAAATATGTCCTACGATGATTCCAGAACGCTGAAGATAGGGCATGGCATTGAAGGAGTATCTGTACAGGGTAGCATCTACGTCAAAAGTGAGGAGTCGAGCAGCATCAACAGCGGAGCAGCCGGTATTGCCGCCCGTATCTATGGCTGTAGTATGCTCCATTGCACAGCCGACATAACCATCCGTAGCACTGACGTGACCCTGATTGGCGGCTGCTGTTCGTTAGTAACAAGTGGTGGGGCAAATAGCAATATCCCCTCCGCCGTTCTCGACTGTACAGCCAAGGTTGACGCTGAGACTACCTGTAACACCATCGACTATATGTCAACGGGAGGTGTCGTTGCGTCTACGATGGGCTCGGCAATAGTCGAAGCCTGCACCACGACGGGCATCCTGAAGGTCAACAGGAGTCAGGCGCCTGCCGACATCTATTTGGGAGGAATTTGCGGTGAAATGTGGGGCGGCAACATCAGGTGCTGTGCGAACATGGCAGGCCTTATCGGCGAATGTACGGTGGGCGGCATCGTCGGATTCATGCGGAATGATTACGCATGGGTGGACTGCTGCATCAACAGCGGCTTCATCGACAGCGAGGGCTACAACACCACCAACACCTTCGCTGGCGGCATCTGCGGCGAGGCAAAGTTCACCGACAAGCAAGAGTATATTACCCGCTGTCTCTTTCTCGGCACGGCCATGAACAACGCGAACAAGCTGCAGGGCACGCTCAGTGCCATCGTGGCCAAGGGACGCGAAGACGTGAAGAGCAATGTCACCTTCTGCTACTACGACAAGAATCAGTTTCTTGGCAATACCGTCGGCAACGACAACTCTACTACCATACTACCCCTCACCACGGCTCAGCTGACTGACGGCAACACGGCGTCAGTATCCTTCCTCAACATAGACGAGAGTGCCGACTACGGCTTCCGTCTGCAGAAGGGCCGCTACCCCGTCCTCTATGACAGGAAGAAGCCGGAAAGTTTCATCAAGGAGATCAGGGACAACAAGGCTGACGGGCTGAACGACCTCGCTCGACAGCTCTTTACCGCTGAAGGGCGCAACGAGGCCAATACGGTGAGTCTGCCTGGTCTGGCCCTTGCCTCCATGCCCATCTCCGTGAATAGCGGCGACTGCTGCTACGAATTTGTCTCGCACCTCACGTCCACGGTGCAGAGTGAGATGTGGACAGAAGAGACTAACGCGGGACGGTCAGTGTCACTGACGGCCTCTACTACTATTCCCTCTACGGGATGTATCAGGGTGAAGGACAACAGCGTCTTCGCCTATAGCAACGGCAACTGCAAGCTGACCATGAACGGCAAGGTGAAGACCAAGACCGACGTACCCACCCGCCCGAAGGTCATGGACTGCCAGCGGCAGATCGTGCTGAACGTCGCCATCGACAACGGATGGACACCAGGTCAAGAGGCGACGGCATTTGCCGGTGGCAGCGGCTCGTTTGAGGACCCGTACTTGGTGAAGGGACCCTTCCAGTTGCTATTGGCCATCAAGAATAACAAGGAGGGCGAATACTACCGTCAGGTGGGCGACATCACCTTCAGCCAAGGCGTGCTGAACCCTACCAATCTCAGCTACAACATTGAACCGGGCAGCCTGAGGCCTGACTATGCCGACTGCACCTGGCATGCTCACTACGACGGCGACGGATACTTCGTACGCGGTTTCGGCATAGGGGCACCACAGGACAGCAAGAAGGCGGCCGTCTACGGGCTGTTCAGCATCGTTGCCCCCTCGGGAACAGTGGAGAACCTGGGTATGCGCGACTCCTACACCGCCATCGACTACACCTCCTACGACAATCTCTATGGATTCCTGGCTGGTCGCGTCGAGGGCACCGTCCGCAACTGCATCGTACAAGGTGCCAACACGTCGGGCAAGCGCTGCGGCGGCATCTGCGGCGTTGTGGCTCAGGGCGGTCTGGTGGAAGACTGTGTATCGGCCGTATTCCAATATCATTACCTGCTCGACAAGTTCACCCCCTTTGTGGCCTACGACAAGACGGCCAACAAGGGTACCGTCCGCAACTGTCTCTACGTCACGCCGGTACCCTACTCCAGCAACAAGGTGGCCACCACGGACATTGCCATCATCAAAGACTGCTACTGGCTGAAAGGCTACGAGATAGCCAACAACGGCCAGACGCTCGAAGAAATAGGGGCAGCACTGTCGCAGCGCAGCACATGGACATGGACGCAAGGCTACTTCCCCATGCTGAAGAAATTTGCCGAGACGGAAGCTGGTAAGCTCTTGGCCATCCCCCTGAGGTCTGACAAAGACTACACCTACAACAACAGTCAGGGACAGGCCAACAACTACCTCTTAGGAATGACCACACAGCTGCAGTTCGAACCTGGTAATGTCAAGTGGAGTTCAGTCAACAACTTTGACGGTACCAAATATCTGGAAGCCGACGGCGATATGGGTATTATTGCACCCATAGCTGCCATGAAACCGTTGGGCAAGATGATGTCGTACACCGATATCCTTGGTCCGTTGGAGTTTATCTACTCAAACATGGGCAATGTATACAACTTCATTCCGGTACATACCGCACAGGCCAACGTAAAACCGGGCATCACCATAGCTGATGCCCATGCCCGACAAGCCTGCCTCGATGCCTTCGATGCCAACAAGGACGGCAACCTGTCGCTGAGCGAACTGAAGGCAGTCACCACCGAACAGACACAGACGGCTTTCCAGACCGCTACTGCCCGTAAGATGGTGAGCTTCCCGGAGTTCCGCTATTTCAAGAGCGTGAAACGGCTCTCGCTGCAACTCAGGAACCTCAACATGCTGAAGGACATCCGACTGCCCTACGCCTTGGAAACCTTAGGCAAAGAGGCCTTCAACGGCTGCTCAAGCCTGAAAGAGGTAACCATCCCCGCCAAGGTGAAAACCATAGAGCCCGGGGCATTCTATGGGTCGCAGGTGGAGAATATCTATGCCGACCCCTTCAGCGAGACTTTCACCGCACGCGGCGGTCTGCTCTTCACAAAAGACGACCAGCTGGTGGCCTGTCCCAACGGCAGACAAGGCGAGGAACTGACCATCAGCGGCGACCTGAGGAGCATTGCCGAAGGTGCCGTCTATAAAATTCCCGGCATGAAGCGCCTGTTCATAGAGAGCAGCGACTACTCCACGGTGGCAGAACTGGCTCTAGGTGGCATAGTCAGTGAGGACGGAAGCCTGCCCGATGTCTACATCAACGATGCCACATGGGACCAGACACTCTTCGAGGAATACCTCTACGACGACTCGTGGGAGGACTTTGTGAATGCTGACAAGCTGCACCGCTACTTCCCGCTGACGGTGCTCCCCGACTTCGTGGTGAATGTGGAGGGACAAAAGCGCTATCTCGCCAGCATGTTCATTGGCTTCGACACACAGTTGCCCGACGGTGCTACGGCATGTATCGTCAGCGAAGCTAACATGAACACACGCAAGGCTCACATGCTGGGCAAAGGCAGTCTGGTGCCTGCACGCTCGCCAGTGCTCATCACAGCGATGAAGCCTGGTGTCTACCACCTCACACCCTACGAGGAGGAACTGGAGATGTGGCCGACATACGAGAACCGACTGCAAGGCACTGGACGCGACGGCATGAGCATCGGACAGCAATACTCCGCACAAGGCAGCATCTGTACGCTGAACAAGCCTGACAGTAAACAGGAGGCGGGGTTCCACTTCGACCAAAACAAGACGGTGCCGGCATTCAGCACCTATCTGACATTTAACACCATAGGACTGACGCCGGAACAGGCCCGCGACACCCACTACGACATCGTGTTCGAGGCTTCGGACGACAAGAACATAACCGATGGCGACTACGTCTATGACGTACACAGCGTATCGGCCGTCAGCCTGTACGCTGCCAAAATTTCCAGCTATCATGGTAAGGGCGGTAAGATTACGATACCCAAAAGCATGAACTTCACAACGTTCGACGAACGGCAGGTGGAGGTGCCTGTAGTGGAAATGGGACCGGCGGCATTTGCCAACAGCAAGGGCGACATCCTGAGCCTGAACTTCCTGGAAAACGACGGAATGAACGGACTGACCGTCAACCGCAGCAGTAGTACCAACCCCTTCTATGGAGTAAACCGCTCTGCGATGATCTATCTGCCCGACAATCATGGCCATACGGCAGTCAACGGCGAGGTCAACGTTGTCATAGGCACCCACTGCAACAACCTGCTGGTCATTGAGGGCTTGGACTTCGAGCCGCCCTACGACTTCACGACCGACAAGGCCTCCTACGACCGCACCTTCAAGGCCACTGAGAACGGACAGGGCGGGTGGACCAGCATGGCCTACCCCATTTGCCTGCCTTTCTTTGCCGAACTGGCAACAGGTCCTAACGACCCGCGCCTCAACAAGTTTGCCCTCTACAAGCTCAGCCATGTTGACTGGGACAAGAAGGAGGTAGTGTTCAACAACGACTTCCCCGTCATATCGTCTGGTGTACCCTACGTGGTGGTGGTGAAGGAGGGCGAGCTGAACATTGCCGCAGACAGGGACCAGATAGTCAACTACCGGGAAGGCCCCATCGATGTAACGGCAGAGCCTGCCCGTTACGACATCAACGTGCTCGATGCCGGCGGCAACATCGTCGACAAAGTGCAGTGGTGCGGCACTTTCAAGGAGCTGGACAATGACCAGTGTACCAGCCGCGGCATCTACGTCATGCAGAGCGACGGCACCTTCCGTCGTGTCAGCAACCGGAGCACCCAGTACCAGCGTGTCACCACCAAAGCCTTCCGCTCGTTCATCGAAACCCTCGGCGTTCTGCCCCGCAATGCCTATACCATCAAGTACAAGTATCAGGAACAGGGCGACGAAGACTTCCCCGTCACCGACTTTCCGTCGAACAACTACTACGGCGAGGGCGACATGCCGCCTTACGACGACGAAACCAATGTCGAGCCCGTGCTGCGACTCGTCGATGCCGACGGTACCAACCGGTACTACGACCTGCAGGGACGACGCATAGCTGACGGCCAAAGACCCTCAGCCAAAGGCATCTATATCACCAATGGCCGTCAGGTCGTGATTAAATAATTCAAGTTACGACAATATGAAAAAGCATTTTCTATTACTCATCGTTACACTCTTTGTGGCTACGGGGACAGCAAAGGCCGATAGCACACCCAGCGGATTATGGAGCAGCAATGCCGATACCGACTGGGGCAGCAACTATGCTGAGAGCAATGAGTTCTACATCAGCACAGCAGAGCAATTGGCACAGTTCGCCTCTATGGTGAACAATTCGAGTAAGCAGTTTTCCGGCAAGACCGTCCGGCTGATAGCCGACATCGACCTGAGTGCCCACTACTGGGTGCCCATAGGAAACAAAGAGGCACGGGCGTTCGCCGGCACTTTCGACGGCCAGGGATACACCGTCAGCGGTGCCTGTTTCACTTCGGGCTCTTTCCCCAATACTGGCAACGTATTCTGCGGCCTCTTCGGCGTGAACGGCACCAAGGGGACGGTCAGTAACGTACATGTAGCCTACAGCACCTTCGAGGCCCGTTACAACGTCGGCGGGGTGGTAGCCTACAACCAGGGAACGGTAGAGTACTGCTCCGTGGGGAGCGATGTCATCGTCCGCTCTACCGCTCCTGTCTCCGGCGATCAGGGAGCCGTCAGGTTCGCCGGTATCGTAGCCAGCAACCTCGGAACGGTCAGAGGATGTGTCAGTGATGCAGACCTTTCGGATCATAACGGCAAGGAGAGATACTATGTCGGCGGCATCGTAGCCCACAATTTCGGCAGAGTGGAAAGTTGCGTCTATCAGGGGAATGCTGCCCGTCTCGGCTACGATACGAAAGACCCCTATTTAGAGATTAAAAGAGACCGCCTCGGTCCTATTGTCGGCTATTCTGTTCAGTCAAGCACCTACCATGCTTCTTACGCGAACAACTATTATACGCAGTCGGCAGATGCAGATGTATATGCCACGCTCGATACCGGGAAGTCCGGTGCCAGCCTGGCCTACACCATTTCGTGCAACACCTCAGGTGTCGCCATCAGCTTCGATACGCCCAGTCTTGGTGTCGTTTTGAATGAAAAGTGCTATGCCCCCAGCGGACAACAGGTGCTGTTCAGAGTCGTTCCTGACGACTTCTTCAAGAGTGTGACTAATGTGACGGCCAACGGCAACCAGCTGACAGATTCTTATAATGATGGAGAATACGAAGTAACCGTCGCCAATGCCGACATCTCCATTACCGTATCATTATCCGATGGGGAAAGCCCTGAAGGCAGCGGTACCGCGAGCAATCCTTTCATCATCAAGTCCACGGCTCATTGGAATGCTCTGGCTACAGCCATCAGTGGAGGTAATCCCAATATCAACAAAGACGGCGTGACATTCTTCAGGCTTGATGCTGACATCGCCGTCACTACCATGATAGGCACGGCGGCTCATCCCTTCGAGAGTTCGTTCGACGGCAACGGCCATCAGCTGACATTCAACTATGAAACGAATGCGGACTACTGCGCCCCGTTCAGTTATGTGAAGAGTGCAGAAATAGAGAACCTCACCGTCGACGGCACCCTCCAAAGCTCCGGATGTTATGCCGGTGGCATCATAGGACATGCAGAAGGAACGTTCCGCATCCTGAACTGCGTCGTCAAGACAAATATCGTGAGTAATAAAAACAACTCGCAGCCGGCGGTTTATGACGGAGGCTTTATCGGACTTGTCTCTGCTGTGAAGACAGACGAAAATACTTATGGAGCTACATCAGTAAGTATCGTAGGCTGCGTATTTGAGGGCACCATCACCAGCACGGAAAACACCTGTTTCGGCGGCTTTGTCGGAAAAGCAGAGGGTGTCTCCAGTGTTGCCACTGCTGCCGTCACCATTACCAACAGCCTCTTCGACCCACGCGCAATCAACGTAACAAACACCACCGGAAGCGAGACGTTCGTCATTACCGGCAACTATTCATCGATATCCAAGGAAACCGGAGACCATGCCTTCTATACGAAACTGCTGGGCGGAGACCAACTTGGTGGAACCCTGGTCAAAGCCAGCGCCTACTTGCCAACGGAGTCACCCTCCATACGGCACGGCATGATAGACAAATACACGGATGGACTGCGATACAATGGGGTGTACTTCTCCGCAGATCATGAAGGGTTCTATGATGACAAGGACAACATGCCCCTCATCGGCTATTACCTGAACCGTGGACCCATCCGTGCGAAGTTCAACGGGCGCAAACTCTATAAGGACGGTGCCTGGAACACGCTCTGCCTGCCGTTCAACATGACGGTCGAGCAACTGGCAGCTGCCAAGACTACCGAAGGACACCCGCTCTATGGTGCCACCATTTGGGAGATGGATGTGACTGGCTGGTATAACGTCTCGAACGAAAGAAGCGAGACCTACAGCAACGCTCATTTCTGCTATCAAACAGCCCTCAGCCATCAGCCTTCAAACATCAGCCCTCAGCCATCCTACCTTCTCTACCTCTACTTCCAGAACGCCACCGCCATCGAGGCCGGCAAAGCCTATATCGTGAAGTGGGACAAGCCTGACGGCTACGATACCAATCCGAACAGCTTCGACATCAGCGATCCCGTTTTCGAGAACGTCTCCGTCAAGGCCGTTCTTAGCACCACCGAGTGCGATGACGGAAGTGTGCTGTTCGTGCCCACCTTCTCCCCTGTCGTGCTGGAGAAGGGCAACTGGCAGACCCTCTACGTCGGAGCCGGCAACATACTCAAGTACCCGTCCCAGACCAAGGACTTCACGCTCAACTCGTTCCGCGGCTACTTCCAGCTCATGGCTGGCGACGAGCCTGCCTCTGATCCGCTGGCACCCACCCTCGCCATCGTATCGAACATGGACGACCATCATGCTGCGACGGCTTTGCCCTCGCTTGTGCCCCCTGAGTCAGAGGGTTGGGGGTCTGAACGACCGTCTTCCGTGTTCTACGACCTGCAGGGACGTCGCATAGCCAACGGCCAGCAGCCCACAGCCAAGGGCCTGTACATCGTGAACGGCCGTAAGGTTGTGGTCAAGTAAATATTAAGCAAACACAAAGACAACATGAAGACAGAGATTACAACGCCACACTCTGACCATCGGTCAGAGCACCAGCACAAGCCATACCAGCAGCCAACCATCCAGCTTTATGCCATCGCGCCAAGCTGTTTCCTGGCAAACAGCCTTGTCGGTACGCAAAGCAATGCCTTTGGCGGTGTTGAGGAAGCCGAAGAGAACGACGAAGGACGTTAGACAGCCATACACCTGCAAAAAGAGAGAGCTGTCATCTGCTGCCTTTACTCTAAGTGCCATAAAACTATAAATTTTAAGGTTGTTAAAATTTTTCCGCGTCCTTAAAACCTATTCCTTCGTTCGTGTTTTTGCCGCTACACCATGAAAAACTATCTCGTCGACTAAGAAGAATTTTCCCTTTGGCTATGCCGCAATT
>CADCEQ010000066.1 GCA_902800435.1 uncultured Prevotellaceae bacterium
ATAGAATTACCATTTTAATATATAGGAAATGAAGGTAGTCAAGACTGTAAAAGAAGTCAGCGAGATTGTTTCAGCATGGAGAAAAGAGGGACTGACCGTCGGTCTGGTTCCCACCATGGGTTATTTGCATGAGGGGCATCAGAGCCTTATCATCAAGTCGGCCGAACAGAACGACCGCACGGTGGTCTCGGTGTTCGTGAACCCCATACAGTTCGGGCCTAACGAAGACCTGGAGGCTTATCCGCGCGACCTCGACCGCGACATCCAGAAGGTGGAGGAGGCCGGTGGCGACCTGATCTTCAACCCCGAGCCGGCAGAGATGTACCCCGGCCACTTCACGTCGTTCATCGATACGACGGAGACCACGGAGCTGCTCTGCGGTGCCGTGCGCCCCGTTCACTTCCGCGGCGTCTGCACCGTGGTAGGTAAGCTCTTTAATATCGTCTGCCCCGACCGTGCCTACTTCGGCCAGAAGGATGCCCAGCAGCTGGCCACCATCCGCCGCTTCGTGCGCGACCTGAACTTCCCGCTCGAGATTGTGGCGTGCCCCATTGTCCGCGAGGCTGACGGGCTGGCCAAGTCGAGCCGTAACACCTACCTCAACGCCGAGGAGCGCCAGGCTGCCCTCATCCTCTCGAAGAGTCTGAAGAAGGGCCAGAAGGCCATCGAGGCAGGTGAAAGAGATGCCCAGACGGTTATCGGCATCATCACCGAGAGTCTGAAGTCGGAGCCGCTGGCCAGGATTGACTATGTTGAGGTTGTCGACTTCGAGAACATCCAGCGCACGGCCAGGATTGAAGGCGAGGTGCTCGTTGCCATTGCCGTCTACATTGGCAAGACGCGCCTGATTGATAACTTCATCGTTAATATTTAAAACAAGTTCCGTATATGTGGAGTTATCAGGAGTTATCGGGAGTTAACAGGCTTTCAGCCTGTGGAGTTAACGGACGAATGTTCTTCCGCAAGAGTAATGTCCGCTAACTACTCGAGCCATAGGCTCGTTAACTCCCGTTAACTCCCGTTCGCTCGACCTTTGGTCGCTAGCAAGGCGAGAACTCCCAGCAAGCGGAGCTTGCGACTGTTTAATATATAATAAGGTATAGAAGATGAACATAACGCTGCTGAAATCAAAGATTCACCGTGCCGTGGTGACTCAGTCTGACCTCAACTACGTGGGCAGCGTCACCATTGATGCCCGGCTGATGCGTGAGGCCGGTATCGTGGAGTACGAGAAAGTGGCCATTGCCGACATCGACAACGGCAACCGCTTCGAGACCTACGTCATCACCGGCGATGAAGACTCCGGCATCATCTGCTTGAACGGCGCCGCAGCCCGCTGCGTCAGTGCCGGCGACAAGGTCATCATCATGGCCTACGCCGACATGACCCCCGAGGAGGCTCGGACGTTCAAGCCCGCCGTCCTCTTCGTCGACGAGCACAACAAGATTATCCGCAAGGCCAGCTATGAGCATCACGGACTGCTCAGCGAACAATAAAAAAAACTTTCAAGCCTATGCTGACAGGAAAAACCATTGTCCTCGGCGTGACGGGCAGCATTGCCGCCTACAAGACGGCCAACCTTGCTTCGATGCTGGTGAAGCTTAGTGCCGACGTCCACGTCATCATGACGCGCAATGCCACGCAGTTCATCACCCCGATGACCTTCGAGACGCTGACCTCGAACAAGTGCATTGTCGACACCTTCGACCGCAACTTCTCGTTCGACGTGAAGCACGTCTCGCTGGCCAAGCGGGGCGACCTCTTCATGGTGGCCCCCTGCACGGCCAACGTCATCGGCAAGCTGGCCGCCGGCATCTGCGACGACATGCTGACCACCACGCTGCTGGCCACGAAGGCGCCGAAGCTGCTGGCTCCGGCCATGAATACGGGCATGTGGGAGAACCCCATCCTGCAGCACAACCTCCAGCTGCTCCAGGGCTACGGCTACCACATTGTGCAGCCCGTCGTGGGGCGTCTGGCCTGTGGCGACACGGGCAGCGGCAAGATGCCGCCCGAGGAGCTGCTGCTTGAGCATATCCTGCTGCATACAGCCCGCACGAAGGACCTGCAGGGGCGGCGGCTGCTGGTCACGGCCGGTCCTACGCAGGAGGCCATCGACCCCGTGCGCTTCATCACCAACCACTCGTCGGGCAAGATGGGCTACGCCATTGCCAAGATGGCCGCGCTCCGTGGGGCTGAGGTGACGCTCGTCAGCGGTCCGGTCAGCATCAAGCCCTTTACCGGCATCGGGCTGGTCCCCGTGACGAGTGCCCGTGATATGTTCGACACCGTCACCCGGCGCAGCGCCGACAGCGACATCATCATCATGTGCAGCGCCGTGGCCGACTACATGCCCTCCACCTATTCCGACCAGAAGGTGAAGAAGCACGACGGCGACCTCTCCATACCGCTCACCCGGACGCCCGACATCCTGCAGTATTTAGGCGACCACAAGCCAAAAGAGCAGGTGCTCGTAGGCTTCTCGATGGAGACCGAGAACCTCATCGAGAACTCGCGCGCCAAGCTGACGAAGAAGAAGGCCGACATGATCTGTGCCAACTCCATTGCCGACAGCCGTACGGGTTTCGGCGTCGACACCAACCGCGTGACGCTCATCACTCAGGATGCCGTCAGCGAGCTGCCGCTCTGCTCGAAGGAAGAGACCGCCGACCTGATACTTGACGCCGTCGCCCGCCACCTGACACCCAATACCTGACGCCCCATGAAGACCGTCATCATAGGCTCCGGCAACCTCGCCACCCACCTGTCGCTGGCACTGAAGGCCAGCGGCATGACCATTGCCCAGGTGTACAGCCGGACGGCGGAGCACGCCGCAGAGCTGGCAGCCAGGCTGGGCTGTCCGTCCACAGCGCAGGTCGATGAGGTGCTCACCGATGCCGGCCTCTACATCATCTCCGTCAACGACGATGCCATCAGCGGCGTGGCCGTCCGCCTGTGCAAGGCCCGTCCGCAGGCCGTTTTCCTTCATACGGCAGGCAGTGTCCCCATGAGCGTCTTCCGGCCCTACGGCGTGCGCCACGGCGTGCTTTACCCCATGCAGACGTTCTCGAAGAACCGCCCCGTCGACTTCCGCACCATTCCCTGCTTCATCGAGGCCTCCGACGAGCCGACGCTGGCGCTCGTCCGCCGCATCGCCAGCGGCATCTCAGACCGTGTGGTAGAAGCCGACTCCGAGAAGCGGCGCAAGCTCCATCTCGCCGCCGTCCTGGCGTGCAACCTTGCCAACCACTGCTACCGGCTGGCCGAGCGCGTGCTCGAGGCCGAAAACATCGACTTCGGCCTCTACCTGCCCCTTATCCTGGAGACCGCCCGCAAGGTGACCGAGATGTCGCCACGCGAGGCCCAGACCGGCCCCATGGTGCGCTACGACCTGGGCGTGATGGCTGCCCAGGTGAGTCTGCTGCCCGACGAGCGTACGCGCCAGATTTACCGTCTGATGGCCGAAAGCATACACGAAGACTCCCTGCTTTGTGTTAAATAACCTTATTTCCTTTGTCGCTTGACAAAAAATGCGTACCTTTGGGGCTACAAATCTAAAACAACAAATATCAAACCTTAAAATAGGAACTATGAGTTATTTACGATTCGAAAAAGCCGTGATGACTAACCTGCAGGAAAGCCTGTATCGTGAATTGCTCCGTACAAACCGTTCTGGTGCCTACAGTTCGTCTACGCTCGTAGACTGCAACACGCGCAAGTACCACGGTCTGCTGGTTGTTCCCGTACCCGAGCTCGACGACGAGAACCACGTCTTGCTCTCGTCGTTAGACTGTACGGTCGTCCAGCACGGAGCCGAATTCAACTTAGGCCTCCACAAGTATCAGGGCAACACATTCAGCCCCAACGGGCACAAGTACATCCGTGAGTTTGACGCCAGCAAAGTTCCCACGACGACCTATCGCGTGGGCGGTGTCATCCTGAAGAAGGAAGTGATTTTCCAGCATTACGAGGACCGTCTGCTCATCCGCTACACGCTGGTGGATGCCCATTCGGCCACCACGTTGCGTTTCCGCCCCTTCCTGGCCTTCCGTTCCGTGCGGCAGTTCACCCACGAGAACGCCACCGCCAGCCGTGAGTATTCGCTGGTCGACAACGGCATCAAGACCTGTATGTATGCCGGCTATCCCGACCTCTACATGCAGTTCTCGAAGAAGAACGAATTCGTCTTCATGCCCGACTGGTATCGCGGCATTGAGTACCCGAAGGAGCAGGAGCGCGGCTACGCCTCGAACGAGGACCTCTACGTGCCCGGCTACTTCGAGATGCCTATCAAGAAGGGCGAGAGCATCATCTTCGCCGCTTCGACGTCGCAAGTCAAGTCGTCGACGCTGAAGAAGCTGTTCGACCTGGAGGTCGACGACCGCATATCGCGCGACAACTTCTATCACATCCTGGTCTGTGCTGCCCACCAGTTCCATAATCGCCAGAAGAACGACGACCGCTACCTGCTGGCCGGCTACCCGTGGTTCAAAGCCCGTGCCCGCGACACGTTCATCGCCCTGCCCGGCCTGACGCTGAGCATCGGCGAGCGCGACTACTTCGAGCTGGTCATGAAGACCGCCGAGAGGGGGCTGCGCGAGTTTATGGACGGCAAGCCGCTCTCAGTGAAGATCTACGAGATTGAGCAGCCCGACGTGCCCCTGTGGGCCGTGTGGGCCATCCAGCAGTACGTCAAGGACGTCGGCCGCGACGATGGCTTCAAGAAGTACGGCCAGCTGCTGAAGGACATCGTGTATTACATCGAGGAAGGCGGCCATCCCAACCTGCGCCTCGACGAGAACGGCCTGCTCTACAGCGACGGTCGCGACAAGGCCGTGACGTGGATGAACTCCACCGCCAACGGGCGCCCCGTCGTGCCCCGCTCGGGCTATATCGTCGAGTTCAACGCCCTGTGGTACAACGCCCTGAAGTTCTGCGCCTCGATGGCTGCCGAGCAGAACGACCAGGCGGCTGTCGACCATCTGGAGGCACTGGCTGCCAAGGTGAAGCAGTCGTTCGTCGAGACCTTCGTCAACGACTACGGCTACCTGCTCGACTACGTCGACGGCACCAATATGGACTGGTCGGTGCGCCCGAACATGATTTTCGCCGTGGCGCTCGACTACTCGCCGCTCTCGCAGCAGCAGATGAAGAGCGTGGTAGATATATGTACCCGCGAACTGCTGACACCGAAGGGCCTGCGCTCGCTGTCGCCGAAGAGCGGCGGCTACAACCCGATGTACGTCGGACCGCAGACCCAGCGCGACTATGCCTACCATCAGGGAACGGCGTGGCCGTGGCTCGGCGGCTTCTACATGGAGGCCTGCCTGAAACTCTACAAGCGCTCGCGCCTGTCGTTCATCGAGCGGCAGATGGTGGGCTATGAGGACGAGATTGACTATCACGCTATCGGTACCATCTCCGAGCTGTTCGACGGCAACCCGCCGTTCCACGGACGCGGCGCCATGGCCTTTGCCATGAACGTGGCCGAGATCCTGCGCACGCTGAAGCTCCTCGAGAAGTATTCGTATCAAAAGTAAAATAGGAGGAACGCTGTATGAAAGTATTAATGTTTGGATGGGAGTATCCTCCTCACGTGTTCGGTGGACTGGCCACCGCTAACTATGGAATCTCAGAAGGCCTGAAGGCGCAGGGCGACATCGAGACCGTGCTCTGTCTGCCGCACCCCTTCGGCGACGAGAGCCAGCACGCCTGCCGCATCGTGGCCATGAACGCCGTGCCCATTGCCTGGCGCGACGTCGACTACGACTATGTGAAGGGTAGGGTAGGGAACATCATGGACCCCGACTACTACTTCAAGCTCCGCGAGCACATCTATGCCGACTTCAACTACATGAACGTCAACGACCTCGGTGCCCTGGAGTTCGCCGGAGGCTATCCCGGCAACCTGCATGAGGAGATAAACAATTACTCAATCATAGCCGGGCAAGTGGCTCGCGCTGAGGAGTTTGACATTATTCACGCCCACGACTGGCTGACCTTCCCCGCCGGCATCCACGCCAAGCAGGTCAGCGGCAAGCCGCTGTGCATCCACGTCCACGCCACCGACTTCGACCGCTCGCGCGGCAAGGTGAACCCCACCGTCTACTCCATCGAGAAGAACGGCATGGACTGGGCCGACTGCATCATGTGCGTCTCAGAGCTGACACGCCAGACGGTCATCAACCAGTATCATCAGGACCCGCGCAAGTGCTTCACCGTCCACAACGCCGTCTACCCCCTGCCCCAGGAGTATCAGGACATTCCGCGTCCCGACCACACCGGCAAGGAGAAGGTCGTCACGTTCCTCGGCCGCATCACCATGCAGAAGGGTCCCGAGTACTTCGTCGAGGCTGCCACGATGGTGCTCCACCGCACGCGCAACGTCCGCTTCTGCATGGCAGGCTCCGGCGACATGATGGACGCCATGATCCAACTGGCAGCCGAGCGTGGCATTGCCGACCGCTTCCACTTCCCGGGCTTCATGCGCGGCAAGCAGGTCTACGAGTGCCTCAAGGCCAGCGACGTCTACGTCATGCCGTCGGTCAGCGAGCCCTTCGGCATCTCGCCCCTTGAGGCCATGCAGTGCGGCACGCCCTCGATCATCTCCAAGCAGTCAGGCTGCGCCGAGATTCTCGAGAACTGCATCAAGGTCGACTACTGGGACATCCACGCCCTGGCCGACGCCATCTACAGCATCTGCCACAACGAGTCGCTCTTCCAGTACCTCAAGGACGAGGGCAAGCGCGAGGTCGACCAGATAACCTGGGAGAAGGTAGGCCGCTGGATTCGCACACTCTATCGCCGCACGCTCGGCTGGGAACAGTAATAAATAGAAAATCGAAAATCAGAAAATCGTAAATTTTTAAGAGATGAAAACAATTTGTTTATATTTCGAGATACATCAGATCATCCATCTGAAGCGCTACCGTTTCTTCGACATCGGTACCGACCATTACTATTACGATGACTACGAGAACGAGCGTAGCATCACCGATATCGCCGAGCGCTCCTACATGCCGGCACTCACCGCCATTGGCGACATGATTCAGCAGCACGGCAAGTATTTCAAGGTGGCCTTCAGCCTCTCGGGCACTGGTATCGAGCAGCTCGAGTATCATGCCCCGCAGGTCATAGCCAAGCTGCAGGAGCTGGCACAGACAGGCTGCGTCGAGTTCCTGGCCGAGCCCTACAGCCACGGACTGTCGTCGCTGGCCAACGAGGAGACCTTCGCACTCGACGTCAAGAAGCAGTGCGCCAAGATCGAGGAGCTCTTCGGACAGAAGCCGCAGGTGGCCCGCAACTCGTCGCTCATCTACAGCGACGACATCGGTGCCCAGATTGCCGCCATGGGCTTCAAGGGCATGCTCACCGAGCGGGCCAAGCACGTGCTCGGCTGGAAGTCGCCCCACTACGTCTACAACTGCAACATCGCCCCCAACCTGAAGCTGCTGCTGCGCGACGTCGAGCTGAGCGACGACATCTCGCTGCGCTTCAACAATGCCGAGTGGGAGGGCTATCCCCTGTTCGCCGACGCCTATATCGACCGCATCGCCCGCTTCCCCGAAGAGGAGAAGATCATCAACATCTTCATGGAGCTATCGGCCCTCGGCATCGCCCAGCCGCTCTCCAGCAACATCCTCGAGTTCCTCAAGGCACTGCCTGCCTGCGCCAAGGAGAAGGGCATCGACTTCGCCACGCCGACCGAAATCTGCATGAAGGTGCCCTCGGTAGGTGCCGTCGACGTGCCCGACACCCTGTCGTGGGTTGACGAGGAGCGCGACTGCTCATGCTGGCTCGGCAACGCCATGCAGCGCGAGGCCTTCCAGAAGCTCTACTCCGTGGCCGACCGCCTGCGCATAGCCAACGACCCGCGCATCAACCAGGACTGGGACTATCTGCAGGCCTCCAACAACTTCCGCTTCATGACCACCAAGCCCTCCAACGTCGGACTCGACCGCGGCATCTACAGTGGACCGTTCGACGCCTTCACCAACTACATGAACATCCTGGGCGACTTCATCAACCGCGTCAACGCCCTCTATCCGCTCGACATCGACAACGACGAGCTCGAGGGACTGCTCACCACCATCAAGAACCAGGGCGACGAGATTGAGATGAAGGACAAGGAGATAACCCGTCTGAAGGCCAAGCTCGAAAAGTACGAGACGACGGAGAAACCCGCCGCCAAGAAGCCCGCCGCCAAGAAGGCCGCGCCCAAGCGCAAGCCAGCCGCCGCCAAGAAGGCTGAGTAGGCCGCAGGTCGGAAAGTTTCTAATTTAATCTATTAACGACATCCCCAGTCCCTCTCGGCTGGGGATGTCGATTACCTAAGCCGCATGAAAAAGCTCCTTCGAAAAGACCGGCCGTTCTGCCGACTGCTGCTGGTGGCTGTTGCCCTGCTGATATGCTGCACTGCGAGCGGACAGGACGACAGCGTCTCCGTTGGCAGCGGGAATGATGTGCGGAAACTCAGTCAGCGGCAGCGCAGGGAGCGGATGGACAGTGCGCTTGCTGCCCGCTATTACCGCATATCCTACGACACCAATTACGTGGTTCGTCCTGAGGGGAGCCTGACGTTGAAAGTCAGGCTGAACCAGACGGGCAACACCTTTCATGCTAAGGGAACGGTGAACGGCATCGACTCGAAGGCCGACCTCAGCACCAGCCACAAGACCACCGTGAGTATCGGTGCCTCCTATCGCGGCATTTCAGCCGCAGTGGCCATCAATCCAGCCAAGATGAGCGGCACTTACAAGGACTATGAATTCAACCTTAACTACTACAGCAGCCGCATCAGCCTCGACTTCAGCTACCAGCGTTCAGAGTCGCTGACGGGCGACGTCACTCGCGACGGCACACTGTCACGGCTGGAGACGGACGATGTGACGCTGAAGGTTGCCAACATTGCGGCTTACTATTGTTTCAACCATCGCCGCTTCTCTTTCCCCGCAGTTTTCAACCAGAGCTATATCCAGCGCCGTTCGGCCGGTTCATGGCTGGCGGGCATCAGCTATCAGGGAGGAAGTATCAAGACAACCGACGAACTGAAAGCCAGGAGCCAGAACGCCCCTGACATCAATATCGGCGTCGGCCATCTCGGCATCGGCGGCGGTTACGGCTACAACTGGGTGCTCGGCAGGCGATGGCTGCTCCACCTCTCGGGGCTGCCCACCTTTGTCGTCTATAGTCGCAACAAGTTTACCGTGAACGGCGAGCTCAAGCGTGCCCAGCACATGCGCTTCAACATGCTCTTCAACGAGCGTGCAGCCATCGTCCGCAACTTCTCCTCGCGCTATTTCGCCGGCGTAACCCTCGTCATGAACAATTCCGTCTTTGACGACGATGCGGTGATCGTCAATCAGAACAAGTGGCGCGCCCGCGCTTTCTTCGGCATGCGCTTATAGCCCCTCGCAGCAACCAGGCGCTGCCTCATCATGACGAGGCGGCGCCTGGTTGCTGCGAGACAGGGGGGGGAGAAACTTACAAACTTACAACTTACATTTTTGTTCTTCCAAGTCAGAAGGGGAAAAATTTAAATTATATATATTA
>CADCEQ010000067.1 GCA_902800435.1 uncultured Prevotellaceae bacterium
ACCCTTTAAAACCATGAAAAACGTATGATTGAACTTAATGCTTACAAGAACATGAACACGGCCTCGAAGACCTATGGCCAGTACTACGTGCGCAAGGAGGCAAAGCAGGTCTACGGACTCTCCGACCTCTCGCAGCACATGTCGGAACATAACACCCCCTTCTCTAAGGGAACCATCCAGGGTATCCTCACCGACATGGTGAAGTGTATCCGCGAGCTCACCCTCAGCGGCATCACCATCAAGATTCCCGACCTGGCCCTCTTCTCGTGCTCCGTCGAGTCGAGCCCTGCCGCCAACCCCGGCAAGCTCAAGGCCGCCCTCGTTGAG
Source organism: uncultured Prevotellaceae bacterium (assembly GCA_902800435.1). The sequence continues at coordinate 328 of CADCEQ010000067.1, forward strand.
AACGGCGGTCAGGTGAAGAACGTCAAGCTCCTGGCACAGTCGACCGGAGAGTTCACCCGCTCCGAGCTGAACAAGGACGCCCGCTTCAAGTTCACCTCGCTGACCCAGTCGGTCATCGACGAGTGGAACGAGGAGCACGGCACCGATCCCGAGCCCGAGCCCTAAACCGTGAGGAGGACTGAGACATGAAGATGAAAAACGCTTCGCTCTGGGAGGTCGCGCTGCGCATCCTCATCGCAGCCGCCACAGCCGCCACCGCCGCCCTCACGGCACTGGGAACGACCTCGTGTATGGGCTTCGGCCCGCTGACCCTCTGAACCTGACATAGGTTCCAACATCAATGGAATCGCCGCTTTCACCCCGTATTTATCGGAGAGAGCGGCGATTTGTTGGTATGTATAAGGAGCGCAAGGAGTTCAGAACCTCTCCTTATAGAAAAAAAGTGTGGGAAGAATTTGGCTGCGTCGGAAAAAAACAGTACCTTTGCACCCTCTTACAGAGCGGGGGGTTCGTGCCCCCGGGCAGGAAACGAAATGATAACGAATATGAAACAGAGAATCATTCTACTACTGGCGCTCCTGCTGTCGCTTCCGGTGACAGACGGGGCCAGGGCACAAACGACAGTCGGAAACAAAAAGGCGCCGAAGGCTCCGGTGAACTACATCGTGCGCTCGTTCACCGACGGGCAGCTTGTCTCTACGCTGACCCAGTGCGACGACTACACCGTCATCGAAGGCAGCCATCAGGGCGAGTGGATAGGTCTGGGAAGCGCTGACGACTCGGACGACCACTACTACGTGGTGAGGGGCAATGTGGAGTATAAGACGCTGAACGTCTTCGGGCAGACGCACCTCATCCTTGAAGACGGCGCCTCGCTTACCTGCACGGGCGGCATCAAGGTGGAGAGGGTGAACAACCACGCCACGCTCTACATCTACAGCCAGAGCGACGGCGACAGCCAGGGCCGCATCACGGCGACCAACAGCTATAAGAATGCTGCGGGCATCGGCGGCTCTCAGACCGGTGACTGCGGCAGCATCTGGATTCACGGAGGCGACATCACGACTACTGGTGCTCAGTATGGTGCAGGCATTGGTGGCGGTGGCTCCGACGGAGAGGTCTGCCCCTCCTCGAAAGCCGGCGTCGTTACCATCATGGGCGGCAAGGTCATGGCTACGGGCGGTGACAGTGCGGCTGGAATTGGAGGCGGCGACTGGGGAATCGGTGGAATCGTGAGAATCTATGGTGGCACGGTGACGGCTCAGGGGGGCGAGCTCGCACCAGGCATTGGCGGCGGCGGCTCATACACCCACATGTTTGCCAACTCTGGCGGTGCTGGCGTTGATGGCGGGTGGATTGATATCTATGGCGGCACCGTGACGGCAACCGGTGGCGAAGAAGGGGCAGGCATTGGCAGCGGCAACACAGAGCACTGGACGCCAACACATGGAGGCGTTGTCAACATCACGGGCGGCACGGTGACGGCCCAAGGCGGTGCCAATGGTGCGGGCATCGGCGGTGGACACAATTCCGATGGAGCGGAAGTCCATATCTCGGGAGGCTATGTCGTAGCTAAGGGCAGCGGCTGGGCAAGCGGTATCGGCGGCGGAGCTGAAGCTTACGGAAAAAAAGTCTTCATCACAGGCGGCACGGTCATCGCCTCGACCGAACAGGACGCTGAGACGAGCAAGGCTACTGCCATCGGTACGGGTGGCTTTGCTGACGACAAGAACGATGTGTACTACTCTGGGGAACTCACTGTCGGCTCATTGCTGATGGTGACCGCCGGAAAGAACGAAAACGAGATAGAAGGAACCGCCAGCGCCAGCGAGCGGGTGAAGGCCTGCCGCTGGCACCGCTACGTCCGCATAGAAGCCTGCCCCCACACGCCTCAGGGCGATGACGCCGCCGACGTGGCCTCGACCTACAGCATCATCGATCAGGATAAGCACACCCGCTACTGCCGCTACTGCGACTACACCAGCAACGACGATCACACCTTCGTCGACGCCATGTGCGTCTGCGGCTATGACGAGCACAACGTCAACAGAAGACTTACATTCTTGGTGCCTGATACGGCATCAGGCAGCGGCTACACGACGATGCAGACATTCGTCATCGGCGCGTTAAACGATTTCTACCTGCCCGAGTGCAGCGTCGTGCCCCCGGGCTACAAGTTCCTGGGTTGGGAGATGAATCCTGAAACCGAGGGCGATTGGGGAGCCTACAAAGAGAAGGACGAGGACTATATGCCTGTAGAAACGCCCATCAGCGTGCTGACAAGCATGAAAGACGAGACCACCTTCTACGCCCGCTTCCTCTACGATTACACCGATTCGTGGGTGTGGCAATCTAAAAAGAGCTATACTGTCACCATCAAGCACAACGGCAGCACCGTCACCACCATGCAATATGATCCCCTCTATTACGATAGGGAGCTCAGCGTCGAAGATGTGACCCGCGACGGCAAGTCGTATGGCAAATGCTCCACCGGCACCGTCTACTGGGAGAAGAACGGTTACGAATACCGATTCTACGATTTCCAGTATTTCTTCAACGAACTGACCATCAGCGACAGAGACCCCAACGGCGCGAACACGACCAGCATCGTCAACGAGGGCGGCAACTCCATGAAGCGCATTACGCTCGAAGGGCGCAAGATCTATCGCGACGGCTCGTGGAACACGCTTTGCCTGCCCTTCGACATCACCCCAAGTACCGACCTCAAGGATGCCAGTGCCGTGAAGGTGTTCGCAGGCAGCAGTTTCGACAGCCAAAGCGGCACGCTGATTATCAACTTTGCCGATGCGGCCACCATCCCCGCCGGCACGCCTTTCATCATCAAGTGGAACCAGGAGCTGGACTATGCCGGCCAGCCCATCAACAACGACCTCCAAGACCCCTACTTTGAATATGTCACCATTGCCGACAATCCCGAGGCACGTGCTACAAACAGTAACTATGTCGACTTCACGGGCTGCTTCGAGCCCACCAGACTCGACGCTGACTACGGAACGACGCTCTATCTGGGTGCCGACGGCAAGCTGCACTATCCCGACAAAGAGATGAACGTCAACTCCTGTCGCGCCTACTTCAAACTGAAAGACGGCATGGGTACCGCCTGGACACCGACCATTGTCCGTGCCTACATGCTGAACCTGAACGGCGAGCTGCGCAAGGGCGACGTGAACAAAGACGGCGACGTCGACATCAGCGACGTGACGGCTCTCGTGAACATTCTCTGCGACAAGTCCGTAGGATTCGACGAGAATGCCAACGTTGACGGAAAATACGGTGTCGACGAGAACGACCTGACCGAGCTGCTCAATATCGTCCTGGGCAAGGTCGTGATAGAAGGCACCCCGTTCGAGGACGACGCTAAACACGAGGCGAGATAAAGTACCTCGCTGACGCTCTGAACCTAACACAGAATCGCCGCTTTCCCCAGCATTTATCGGGGAGAGCGGCGATTTGTCTTATATCAGAGGAGTGTGGTCAGGAGGTTCCCGTTACCAATGACGTGGTAGTTGGAGTCGACGGTCTGGTTGCGGCCGGGCTCGTAGTAGCCGAGGACGTGGTTGTTGCTGTCGCGCAGGCACTGGCGCCCGCTGAATTCTACATCGATGTAACCAATGACGTGCTGGTTGCGGTCTCGTAATGTTTGTCTCATCATTCTGAATGTTTTAAGTTAATAAAGTTTGTGATGTTTGTTACAGGGTACAAAGATAGTAAAAAATTTGCTTACGAAGGGCGTTTTTATATCTATAGATGAAATTTTCTTGCTTGCATGAGCGATTTATTCGCCCCGTCCGTTAAATTATTCCAAAAAAACGGGGACGGGTGAGTTTTATTACGAACATAATTATTATATTTGCAATAAATTATTCGGGAGGCGGCTTATGAAGAAGTGGACGGGCATTACGATAATGGGGACGATGATAATAACAGCAATAATAGCAGGGATTATGATGATGAACTCGAACGACAGAACGACGGCCGGAAACGGCGGAGGAAGTGACACGACAATGGTGAGGCCGGCAACGCAGGCAGGACGATTCTACGAGCGCTCGCCGCGCGTGCTGAGCCACGAGGTGGACAGTCTGCTGGCGCTTCACGAAGAGGGGGCTGCCGGCGGCAACGACGCGGTGGCGGCTCTCATCGTTCCGCACGCGGGCTACTACTACTCGGGCAACGTGGCGGCATCGGCCTACATGGCTCTCGACACGACGCGACGCTACGAGCGCATTTTCCTGCTGGGGCCAAGCCACCACGTGTGGCTCGACGGGGCATCGGTCAACAGCGCCTACGACGCGTACGCCACGCCACTGGGCGAGGTGAAGGTGGACCGGGCAACGGCTCGGAAGCTGACCGAGGCCGACAGCCTGTTCGGCTACAGGAGCGAGGCCCACGAGAGCGAGCACTGCTTAGAGGTGCAGCTGCCCTTCCTGCAGAGGCGGCTGGGCGACGTGCCCCCGATTGTGCCCATCATCATCTCGACGAACGACTATTCGAAGCTGAAGCGGATGGCGGAGGTGCTGAAGCCTTACTTCAACGACCGGAACCTGTTCATCGTGAGCAGCGACTTCTCGCACTATCCGTCGTACGACGATGCCTGCGAGGTTGACGCGCGGACGGGCAAGGCGGTGGAGAGCGGCGACGCCGAACGGTTCATTGCGGCGCTTGAGGCCAACGCCCGCAGCCGGAAGCGCAACCTGGAGACGAGCGCCTGCGGCGAGTTCCCGATTCTGACGCTGCTGCTGATGCTCGACCGCCAATGCGAGGTGAAGCACTTGATGTACCAGAACTCGGGCGACGCAGCCGACCACGGGCGCGACCGCGTGGTGGGCTATCATGCCTTCGCCGTGGTGAGGCATCAGGGATTCTGGCTGACCGGCGATGAGAAGCGGCAGCTGAAGCAGATTGCGCTGCAGAGCATTCGCGACTCGCTTGACGGGAAGCGGACGGCGGCTGTAGACACGTCGCGGCTGGCCCACGACTCAGCGCTGCTGCAGAAGTGCGGGGCCTTCGTCTCGCTCCACAAGCACGGGCGGCTGCGGGGCTGCATAGGGCACTTCGGCGAGGACTATGAGCTGTTCAGGATTGTGGCCGAGATGGCACGTGCCGCTGCATTCGACGACCCGCGGTTTCCCGAGCTGCAGCGCAACGAGCTTGGCGACGTCGACATCGAAATATCGGTGCTCACGCCCATGCGGCGCATTCAGAGTCTCGACGAGTTTGAACTGCACCGCCACGGCATCTACATCCGCAAGGGCTATCGCAGCGGCACGTTCCTGCCCCAGGTGGCCGACGAGGTGAACTGGACGAAGGAGGAGTTTGTCAGTCACTGCTCGCAGGACAAGGCCGGACTGGGCTGGGACGGGTGGCGCGACGCCGAGCTCTATGTCTACGAAGCAATCGTTTTCTGATGGAGACAACGTACGAGTGCAGATACTACGAACGACGGGAGGACGGCTCGGTGGAGTGCCGGCTCTGTCCGCACCACTGCCGCATCGGCGAGGGCAAGACGGGCCGCTGCCGCAGTCGGCGCAACCGTGGCGGCAGGCTGCTGAGCGAGGTCTATGCGAAGCCCTGTGCGCTGGCCATCGACCCGGTTGAGAAGAAGCCGCTCTACCACTTCCACCCCGGCTCGACGTGCCTCTCGATAGCCTGCACGGGCTGCAACTTCAGCTGCCTGAACTGTCAGAACCACGACATCTCGCAGGCGGCGCCCAGCCAGGTGGAGCACTACACGCTGACGCCCGACGACGTCGTCGGCCTGTGTCTGCAGCACAAGTGTCCGGGCATTGCCTATACCTACACCGAGCCGCTCACCTATATAGAATATGTGGCCGACACGGCGCAGAAGGCCCACGAGAAGGGGCTCTGGAACATCCTCGTCACGGCGGGCTACGTCTGCCAGGAGCCGCTGAAGGAGCTGCTGCCCTATATCGACGCTGCCAACGTCGACCTGAAGTCGTTCAGCGACGACATCTACCGGAAGGTCAGCGGCGGCCGGCTTCAACCTGTGCTCGACACCATCGTTGCCATGCGCGGCGCCGGCATCTGGATTGAGCTCACCAACCTCGTCATTCCCGGCATCAACGACGACATGGAGATGATTCGCCGCATGTGCCGCTGGTTGGCTGACAACGGACTGGCCGACGCGCCGCTCCACTTCAGCCGCTTCTTCCCCCGCTACAGGATGAGCGACCGCCAGCCGACGCCCCTCGCCACGCTCCGACAAGCCCGCCAAACGGCTCTCGACGAGGGTATCAGGCACGTCTACTTAGGAAATGTACATTAATACTTAAAAACTATAAGAGAGATGAGAATTGTTATACTTGACGCTTACACCTCGAACCCCGGCGACCTGTCGTGGAAGGAACTGGAGCAATTGGGCGACCTGACGGTCTACGACCGCACAAAGCCCGAAGAGACGGTGGCAAGGGCCGCCGAAGCCGACATCGTGCTGACGAACAAAGTAATCATCGGCCGACGGGAAATGGAGCAGCTGCCGCAGCTGAAGTATATCGGCGTGCTGGCTACGGGCTATAACGTGGTCGACATTGAGGCGGCCCACGAACGCGGCATCGTCGTGACCAACGTGCCCGCCTACAGCACCGACAGCGTGGCCCAGATGGTGTTCGCCCACCTGCTGGCGCTGACCAACCGCGCCGAGCACTATGCCAACCAGAACCGCAACGGCCGGTGGAGCTCGAATGCCGACTTCAGCTATCTGGACTCGCCGCTCCACGAGCTGGCTGGCAAGACGATGGGTATCGTCGGACTGGGAAATATCGGAAGCCGCGTGGCACAGATTGCCGCTGCCTTCGGCATGAACGTGAAGGCACTGACCAGCAAGCCGGCCGAGGCACTGCCCCACCCCATCGAGAAAGCGGCCGACCTCAACGAGCTGCTGGCGACGGCCGACGTCGTCACCCTGCACTGCCCCCTGACCAGCGACACGCGCCACCTCATCAACGCCGAGACCATCAAGCTGATGAAGCCGACGGCCATACTCATCAACACCGGCCGCGGACCGCTCGTCGACGACAACGACCTGGCCGAAGCGCTGAGCGCGGGACGGATAGCTGCCTACTGCGCCGACGTGGCGACCGAGGAACCGCCGCGTGCCGACCATCCGCTGATGAAACTGCCGAACGCCCACTTCACGCCCCACATCGCGTGGGCGTCAGTCGAAGCCCGCATACGGCTCATCAAGACGGCTGCCGACAACGTCAGCGCATTCCTCAGCCATCGTCCGCAGAACGTCGTGTGACGCTTAGTTTTCTTCATCGAAGAATGACCCCGTAGGCATGGGAACGCCGGCGGCAATGCTGCAGTTGAAGCGTGCACGGCTGCGGCGCTCACGGGCAAACATCTCGCGGGTGCCGGACTCGGTCTGTTGGAACTCCAGGCGCTCGTCGATGGCGAAGGAGTCGGCCATGGCCTCAACATCGAGGTTGTCGGTGCCGATGAGGGTGAAGGTCCAGCCTTGTTTCTTCAGCTTCTCAATCATCGTGCGCACCATCTTCAGCGTCCATTCCACGCTGCTGTTCTCCTCGCCGTCGGTAATGACCGTCACCAGCACGTTGTCGCCCTCCGAAATCTGGGCGTTCACCTTGGAAATAGCCGCGCCCATGGCGTCGTAGAGGGGCGTGCCGCCGCCGGGGCAGTAGGCTTTCCAGCTGAGGTCGCGGGTGTGCGAGGCCGGCTGGTTGTCGTAGTGCCAGGTGGTATGGCCCGTATCGAAGGTGACGAGTGTGACGCGCTGTTCCTGGTCGGGGAACTTCTGCTGCATCTGGCGGACGGTCTGAAGCGTCTCGTTCATGCCCGTGAAGGCCTGCCTGCGGATGATTGACATCGAACCGCTCTCATCGACGATGATCAGGTTGAACACGCGCTTTGTCTTGACTTCATTTGTTTGCATAATCGTAAATGTTTTAATGGTGAATACTTCTGTTTTTCGACATGTCTTTATCTCTTTAAAGAAAAAATCGGCGAAAAATTAAGCAAGTACGAGTTTTTTTTCGTAATTTCGCCCCAAAAATCAGCGTATGTACTATCAGCGGCTGTCTGACAACGAGATTCTGAGCGGTTTCCGCCGGGGCGATGCCCGCATCATCCGTGAGTATTTCTACGGGTGGTGCCTGACGGGCTACATCATCTTTAATAAGCGCTATGAGCTGGACAGCAAGCAGAATCTCGACTTCATGTCGCTGGCCCACCAATATGCGCTCTACCTGATGGAGCACGAATGGAAGCCACTTGAGGACCACTCGGCGAACGTGAGTCTGAAGACGTGGCTCATCAACGGATTCCGCTACGTGGTGCTCGATGCGCTGAAGTGGTACAAGAAGGAGTATGGCAGCATCACGTTCCAGGACTATCTGACGTCGTTCGACGTGACGAGCGACCTGCGGCTGCAGTTCAACCGGATGGTGGAGGACGTGTGCGACCATGCCCCGCTCGACCGTCAGGAGCGGCTGATTATCAACATGCTGCTGTTGCAGGGATTCAAGTCGAAGGAGATTGCGGCGCAGTTGGGGCTGACGCCGTCGGCCATCTCGCAGAAGTACAAGAGGCTGAAGGAGCAAATCATCGTGCCCTATTTCAAGAAGAACTTCGACATGGACCTGGACATGCCGGAGGTGATGGACGAGCGGACTCTCACCACCCGCGAGGAGACGATGTTCGATATGGCGGAACCCAAACCTATTTCACCCAGGCGCATCAGTGTTTCAGTTGGCAAAAAAATATTTATGGAAAAGAGACGTACTACACCGGAGTTTATTACGACGCTGGCGCCGGACGAGATTTTCGTGTTCGGCAGCAATCTGAAGGGTATGCATGGCGGTGGGGCGGCCTACATCGCCTACCGCAAGTTTGGAGCCGTCATGGGCCAGGGCGTTGGTCTGCAAGGGCAGAGCTATGCCATCCCGACCATGCAGGGCGGCGTTGAGACCATCCGTCCCTATGTCGACGAGTTTATCGCCTTTGCCAAGGAGCATCCCCGCCTGACGTTCCTCGTCACCCGCATCGGCTGCGGCATCGCCGGATTCACCGACGCAGAGATTTCCCCGCTGTTCAAGCAGGCTCACGACGTCGACAACATCGTGCTGCCGCCAAACTGGTAAACGAAAAGCCCTTCAATCAAGGATATTTCCTTGGTTTTTTTCGATTACAGTCGAATTATTTCCTTGGATTTTTTCGATTTTTGCCAAATTATTTGTTTGGATTATTTCTTTTTCGTATCTTTGCGGCAAAATTGCCGCAAATGTATTACGAACGAATCATAGATCAGTATCTTAGTGAGTGGGCTGCGCGTCCAACCCATAAACCCGTGTTGCTTCGAGGTGCCCGACAGGTAGGAAAATCTACAGCCGTCAGGCATTTGGGTGAGCAATTCAAATACTTCGTCGAAATCAATTTGGAGAAGCAGTCTGACTACAAGGTCCTGTTCCGGCAAGACCTCGACGTGAAGCGTATCGTGCCTCAGATAGCTGCCATGCATGGTACGCCCATTATTCCCGGACAGACGCTCTTATTTATCGACGAGATTCAGGATTGCCAAGAGGCCATTATGTCTCTGAGATACTTCAAGGAAGACATGCCCGAGCTGCATGTCATTGCAGCAGGTTCGCTATTGGAGTTTGTGCTGGAT
>CADCEQ010000068.1 GCA_902800435.1 uncultured Prevotellaceae bacterium
AGTCGGCATTGATCTCGCAGACGAGGTCGTCGATGGTGGGGGTGGGATCAGCTGCTCCTGCCAGTGCAAAGAAGGCGTGGTGCGTCAGGTTGATGATGGTCTTCTTGTTGGTGCTGGCCAGATACTCGATGACCAGTTCGTTGAGGTCGGTGAAGGTGAATTCCACCGTCACGTCGACTTCGCCCGTGTAGCCTTCCTCGCCGTAGCTTGAGACGCGGTGCAGGGCCAGCGAGCGGGGACCCATCTGGCGTGCATCCCATACCTTGGCATTGAAGCCCTTCAGACCGCCGTGCAGGTGGTTGGGGCCGTTGTTGATAGCCAGCTGGTAGTCCTTGCCGTTCAGCGTGAACTGGCCCTTGCAGATGCGGTTGCCCCAGCGCCCGATCAGCGTCGAGAGGTAAGGCTCCTCGCCGTTCATGAGCTGCTGGATGTTGGCATGTCCCTCAATGACATTGCCCACGTTTCCGTCCTTGTCGGGCACCATGATGGCGCAGATGGCGCCGCCAAAGTTTGTGATTGCTACTTCGTAACCCTTGCGATTGCGCAGGATGTACAGATCAGTTTTTTTACCATTGATAGTGGCCTGGAAATCTTCTCTTTTCAGACCACAAAGAGTCGCATTTTCTGTGTTTGCCATAACTGTTTGTTTTAAGTTTAAAAGTATTTGCCTACAAAGTAACAAAAAATAAACCAAACAAACAAAGGAAAGAACGCAAAAAACGTTTAAGGGAGTGTTAAAAACACCTAAACGCCCTTTTTCAGGAAGTCAGCGACCACATAATTGCTGCCTCCGACGAAGATAAAATCGCTTTTCCGGGCTGCTTTTTGTGCCGCAGCGAAGGCTTCTTCCACCGTCTCATAGCAGTCGCCCGAGAGTCCTGACTGGCTGGCGGCTTCCTGCAGTCGCTCGACGGGAAGTGCCCGGTGTGTCGAGGGCTGGGTGAAGTAGTAGGTGGCGTTTTTGGGAGCAAGAGCCAAGACGCCGTTGACGTCTTTGTCGCTGACCATTCCGAAGACGATGTGCAGCTTTCCGCCCTTGAGGGCAGCCAACTGTTTGCCGAGGTTTTCCCACGCAGCAATGTTATGGCCGATGTCGCAGATGACCGTTGGCGAAGTGCTGACCGTCTGCCAGCGGGCCATCAGACCGGTGAGTTCACTGACGTGTGCGAAAGCCTCTTTGACGACTTTCTTCTGCCTCTTGACGATGCCCAGTCCGACTAGCACGTCGGCAGCGCATAATATGGTACGCGTGTTCTTTATTTGATAGTTGCCGTAAAGCTCGCCATTGAACGCCCCCCAGTGGGCGGTCTCATAGCTGATGACACTGCTGTCGGCCATGAGTGTGGCAGAGAGCATCTCCTGTTCGTCCTCAGCAAAGCGGATAGGGGCATGGCGCTGCTGTGCTAACGACTCAAAGACGTGGCGCGACTCAGGCGAGGTCTCGCCGATGACCACGGGCACACCGTCCTTGATGATGCCGCCTTTCTCGAAGGCAATCTGTTCGACGGTCTTCCCGAGAATCTGTGTATGCTCCAGGCTGACGTTGGTGATAACCGAGAGAACGGGCGTGATGATGTTCGTGCTGTCGAGGCGTCCGCCTAATCCCACTTCAACCACGGCAATGTCAATCTGCTCGTCGCTGAAGTACTTGAAGGCCATCGCCGTGGCTATCTCGAAGAATGTGCAGCCGATGGTCTCAAACTGCTTGCGCCCTTCCTCGACAAACCGCACCACATAATCCTGATTGATGGGCGCGCCATTGATGCGGATGCGCTCGCTGAAGTCCAGTACGTGGGGCGACGTGTAGAGACCTACTTTGTAGCCACCCGACTGCAAAATAGCGGCCAGCGTGTGTGAGACCGAACCCTTGCCGTTGGTGCCGGTAACGTGGATGCACTTGAAGTCCCGGTGCGGGTGACCGTAGTGGTCGTCCAGCCGCAGCATATTGTCCAGACTGGCTTTATAGCCCGTCTGGCCCTGATGTTCAAAGTTAGCCGTCTTACAGAACAGCCACTCACACGTCTCTTGATACGTCACTGGGGAATTTATGATTTTCGGATTATCGATTCTCGATTGGGGCTTAACTGAAATAGTTCTTGAACCGCTGGAAGATGGTCTCCTTGGTCTGCTTGTCGCCCTTGAAGTTATCGCTCTCCTTGAACTGCTCGATGGCCTCCTTCTCACTGCGACTCAAGGTCTTCGGCACGTAGACGCTGATGTTGACCACCAGGTCGCCCCTGCCACTGCCGTAGCCTTGTACGGCGGGTAGTCCCTTGCCACGCAGACGGAGCGTCTTGCCAGGCTGAGTACCGTTGTCGATCTTCACGCGAAGCTTGCTGCCCTCGATGGTGGGAATCTCTATATCGCCTCCAAGCGCTGCTGTAGGGAAGTCGAGCAACAGATTGTATATAAGGTCGTTACCATCTCTGACAAACGTACTGTTCTTCTCCTCTTCAATGAATACCTGAATGTCACCATTGATGCCGTTCTTGCGTCCGGCATTTCCCTTGCCGGGAACATTGACCACCATGCCTTCGGCTACGCCGGCGGGAATCTTGATCTCGACCACCTCTTCGCCTTTGACGATGCCCTCGCCACCACATTCCTTACACTTGTTCTTGATGACGGTTCCTTCGCCACCACACGTCGGACAGACACTCTGCGTCTGCATCATACCGAAGATGCTCTGCTTGGTATGGGTGACGACGCCCAAGCCATGACACGTCGGACACTGCTCAACGCCAGAACCAGTCTCGGCACCCGTGCCGTGACAATGCTCACAGGGAATATCCTTGCGCACCTTGAACTTCTTGGTGACACCTTGGTTTATCTCTTCCAACGTCAGGCGCAGCTTCAGTCTCAGGTCGCTGCCACGATGCTGCTGGGGACGTCGCGGACCACCGCCAAAGCCACCGAAGCCATGACCACCGAAGATGTCGCCGAACATCGAGAAGATGTCGTCCATGTTCATCGAGGCTCCGCCGAAGCCGCCGAAACCTCCACCCGAGAGGCCCTCAAAGCCAAACTGGTCATACTGCTGACGCTTCTGCGGGTCGTGGAGCACGTCGTAGGCCTCTGCAGCCTCCTTGAACTTCTCCTCTGCCTCTTTGTCACCCGGATTGCGGTCGGGGTGGTATTTGATGGCTATCTTGCGATATGCTTTCTTAATCTCGTCCTCGGTGGCCGTCTTGCTGACGCCCAGCACGTCGTAATAGTCTCTTTTCATTGTCCAACTGCCACTTTGGCGTGGCGTATCACCTTGTCATTCAGTTTGTAACCCTTCTGTACGCAGTCAATCACCTTGCCTTTCTTGTCGTCGCCCATTCCCGGCACCATGGCCACGGCCTCATGGACATCTGTGTCGAAGTCGGCCTGTTCGGTCTCTATCACGCTGACGCCTTGACTCTCAAGCACCTTCAGCAGCTTGTGGTAGATCAGCTCCATGCCTTCGCGCAGCACCGCAGGCTCGTCGGTCTTGGCACCGTTCTCAATGGCGCGCTCCATGTCGTCGACAACTGGCAAAATGGCAGTCAGAACCTTCTCGCCGCCGTTCAGAATCAGCTCAGCACGCTCTTTGAGCGTACGCTTGCGGTAGTTGTCAAACTCAGCTACTGAGCGCAGGTACTTGTCCTTCAGCTCGGCAATCTGTTCCTCGGCAGCCTCTAACGGGTCTTTTTCTTCCGCAGCCTCGGTGGCAGCTGCTTCATCGGCAGCAGCCTCTTCTGTCCCGGCCTGTACGTCCTGCTCTTCCTGCAGGTTCTCTCCATCTTCGATGTTGATATCTTTTTCTTTCATAATAAACCTTATTATATGTTACTTTGCATGTAGAATAGCAAAAAGCGTGCCAAATAAAAAGCTTCATGGTCTCTTTTTCCAGAAACCATGAAGCCTGATTCCTTTTTAGAGCATGTTTCAGGCGTACAGCTCGGCTTTCTTCTCCTTGATGGCCTCGTCGTAGATGTAGTCGTCGTAGGTCATCAGCTTGTCGATGGTGCCACGGGGCGTCAGCTCGATGATGCGGTCGGCCACGGTGTTGATGAACTCATGGTCGTGCGAGGCAAAGAGGATGTTGCCCTTGAACTGGATGAGGTTGTTGTTGAAGGCCTGGATCGACTCCAGGTCGAGGTGGTTCGTCGGCGTGTCAAGGATGAGGCAGTTGGCGTTCTTCAGTTGCATACGTGCAATCATGCAGCGCATCTTCTCACCGCCGGAAAGCACGTTGACGTGCTTCAGCACATCCTCCTCCTTGAACAGCATACGTCCGAGGAACGACTTCATCGTCACCTCGTTGCCCGGTCCCCACTGCGAGAGCCAGTCGACGAGGTTCATCTCCGACTGGAAGAACTCCGTGTTGTCGAGTGGCAGGTAGGCCGTCGTGATGGTCACGCCCCATTTGAACGTGCCAGCCTGTGCCTCGCGGTTGCCGTTGATAATCTCAAACAGCGCCGTCATCGCCTTCGGGTTGTGGCTCAGGAAGACGGTCTTCTGCCCCTTCTCGATGGTGAACGACACATTGTCGAAGAGCACCGTACCGTCGGCATCGACGGCCTTCAGTCCCTCCACTTCGAGAATCTGCGTGCCCGGTTCGCGCTCCATCGAGAAGATGATGCCCGGGTACTTGCGCGTCGACGGGGTAATCTCCTCGACGTTCAGCTTCTCCAGCATCTTCTTGCGCGATGTCGTCTGCTTCGACTTGGCCACGTTGGCCGAGAAGCGGCGGATAAACTCCTCCAGCTGCTTGCGCTTCTCCTCGGCCTTCATCTTCTGGTTCTGGGCCTGGCGCAGGGCAAGCTGCGACGACTCGTACCAGAACGAGTAGTTACCCGAGAAGAGCGTCACCTTGCCGAAGTCAATATCAACGGTCTGCGTCGATACGGCATCGAGGAAGTGACGGTCGTGAGAGACCACGAGCACGCACTGCTCCAGGTTGCTGAGATACTCCTCCAGCCATTGCACGGTGTCGAGGTCGAGGTCGTTGGTAGGCTCGTCGAGTAGCAGGTTGTCGGGATGTCCGAAGAGTGCCTTGGCCAGCATGACGCGCACCTTCTCGTTGTTCGAGATGTCGCTCATCTGCTTGTAGTGCTGCTCTTCCTTCACACCGAGGTTCTGCAGCAGCTGTGCTGCCTCGCTCTCAGCCTCCCAGCCGTTCATCTCGGCGAAGGCCATCTCCAGTTCTGCGGCACGGTTACCGTCCTCCTCGGTCATCTCAGGCTTGGCATAGAGCGCCTCGCGCTCCTTCATGTTCTTCCAGAGTGGCTGGTGTCCCATGAGTACCGTGTCCATGACCGTGAACTCGTCATATTTGAAGTGGTCCTGCTCCAGCACCGACAGACGCTCGCCCGGCAGTATGTCCACCGACCCCTTGTTAGGCTCCAGTTCACCGCTGATAGCCCTGAGCAGGGTCGACTTGCCGGCACCGTTGGCGCCGATAATGCCGTAGATGTTACCACTCGTAAACTTCAGGTTCACGTCCTTGTAGAGAACCTTTTTGCCAAACTGAATAGCCAGATTTGTGACTGTAATCATGTCTTAATGCTTCTTCCTACTTTTCTGTTACTCAATGACGACGAGTGCCTCGTCCTCCATCACGCTCTGGCCAACCTTCACGCAGATGGCGGTCACCTTACCGCTCTTCTCGGCCTGCAGGTTGTTGGCCATCTTCATGGCTTCGAGCACGATGACGTTGTCGCCGGCCTGCACCTCCTGACCAACCTCGACGAGGATGTCGGTGATGACGCCGGGCAGTGGCGACTTCAGGGCACCAGCCTTACCGGCTGCCGACACAGCAGCATCACCTCTGTCAGCGGGGGCATCGCCTCCAGCGGCAGGACGTACCACGGGTTTCATTTTTTCAGGTTCTGGCTCGCGCTCCATCTCCACCTTGAACTCCTCGCCATTGACGGTGAGTGTGGCGATGTTGTCGACGATTTCTCCGATGGCAACCTCATATTTGTTGCCGTTGATGGTATACTTATATTCCTTCATGTCACAATTGATTTAGGGTCGGGCTGTCATAGATAGCGAGGCAAGGTTCCACATCGTCGTATGATCAGCTATCGTGATGATGCCAGTCTCCACGTCGTGGACGTTGTTGCCAAGGTGCTCATGGAGCGCCATCGCTATAGCAGCACCTATTTCGTTTTCGATTTTCATCATTATTATTTTCGATTTACTGATTTTCGATTTTCAATTGAATACTCTGGCGGATTTCCGATCCTCGATACATTTAAATCGAAAATCGAAAATCCGTCAATCGTAAATCACATTGGAATATTTCCGTGTTTCTTGGCGGGCAGTGCGTCGCGCTTGGTAGCCAGCTGGGCCAGTCCGCGGCAGATGCGGAAGCGCGTGTTGCGCGGCTCGATGACATCGTCGATATAGCCGTACTTGGCAGCCTGGTAGGGGTTGGCAAACAGCTCGTTGTACTCGTCCTCCTTCTCAGCGATAAATGCCTTCACGTCCTCACCGGCCTCCTTCTTGGCCTTGGCCTCCTTGGCATAGAGCACGGCGGCAGCACCTGAGGCACCCATCACGGCAATCTCAGCTGAGGGCCATGCGTAGTTCAGGTCGGTATGCAGCTGCTTCGAACCCATCACGATGTGCGAGCCGCCATACGACTTACGCAGTGTGACCGTGATCTTGGGCACCGTAGCCTCGCCATAGGCGTAGAGCAGCTGGGCACCGTGCAGGATTACGGCATTGTACTCCTGACCAGTACCGGGCAGGAAGCCGGGCACGTCGACAAACGAGATGATGGGGATGTTGAAGGCGTCGCAGAAGCGGACGAAGCGGGCACCCTTGCGTGAGGCGTTCACATCGAGCACACCAGCGTAGCAGGTAGGCTGGTTGGCCACGATGCCGACGCTCTGACCGTTGAAGCGGGCGAAGCCGACGATGATGTTCTTGGCGAACTTAGGCTGCACCTCGAAGAACTCGTGGTCGTCGGTGACGGCCAGGATGACCTTGTACATGTCGTAGGCCTCGTTGGGGTTCTCGGGGATAATCTCATTCAGCTCGTCCTCCAAGCGGTTGATGGGGTCGCTGCACTTGCGGCGCGGAGCCACCTCCATATTATTAGAAGGAATATATGAGAGCAGCGTCTTGATCATCTGCAGACCTTCCTCCTCGGTCTTGGCGGTGAAGTGGGTGACTCCCGACTTTGTCGAGTGAACCGATGCGCCGCCGAGGTGCTCCTGGTCGATGTCCTCGCCCGTGACGGTCTTCACCACCTTCGGACCCGTAAGGAACATATAGCTCGTGCCTTCCATCATCAGCGTGAAGTCGGTGAGGGCAGGGGAGTAGACGGCACCACCGGCGCAGGGACCGAAGATACCGCTGATCTGCGGGATGACACCCGAAGCCAGGATGTTACGCTCGAAGATCTCAGCGTAGCCGGCCAGGGCGTTGATACCCTCCTGAATACGTGCACCACCCGAGTCGTTGATGCCGATGACGGGAGCGCCCATCTTCAAGGCCATGTCCATCACCTTGCAGATCTTCTGACTCATGGTCTCGCTCAGCGAACCGGCATGTACGGTGAAGTCCTGTGCGAATACAAAGACCAGACGTCCGTCAATCGTACCTGAACCTGCCACCACGCCGTCGCCGGGGAACTGCTTCTTCTCCATGCCGAAGTTGTGGCAACGGTGCTCCTTGAACATGTCATACTCCTCGAACGACCCTTCGTCGAGCAGCATGTCGATGCGCTCGCGGGCAGTGTACTTACCCCTGTCGTGCTGTTTCTGTATGGCTTTCTCACCGCCGCCCATCCTGGCCTTCTCGCGGTTCTCAATCAGCTGTTTGATTTTCTCTAATTGCTTTGACATCTTGTTATTTCCGTTATTTCGTTATTTCGTTATTTCGATACTTCGTTATTTCGATTCATTCCGGGTGTTCGCAGAGTTCCGTCAGCACTCCGGCGGTTGACTTCGGGTGCAGGAAGGCGATGTTCAGGCCCTCGGCGCCCTTGCGGGGAGCCTGGTCGATGAGGCGCACACCCTTCTCGCTGACCTCGGCCAGTGCGTTGGCGACGCCGTCCTCAATGCAGAAAGCTACGTGGTGAACGCCCTTGTTGCCCTTGTCAATCCACTTCTGGATGGTGCTCTCGGGCGATGTCGGCTCCAGCAGCTCCAGCTTCACCTCGCCGCAGCGCAGGAAAGCGGTCTTCACTTTCTGGTCTTCCACTACTTCAGTTGCATAACACTCCAGTCCCAGCACGTCCGTAAAGAACGGCAGGCTCTCTTCAATGCTCTGGACAGCAATGCCCAGATGCTCAATGTGTGAAATCTTCATAATGATTAAAAATTAAGTATATATACATATTTTGTGCAAAGGTACACAAAAGAAGTGAGAAGTGAGTAGTGAAAAGTGAAAAGTTGCAAAGTCTTGTATTTATTTAACTTTTCCCCCTTTCACCTTTCACCCTTCACCCTTCACCGTTCAAAACTCTACCGTCACTTTTCCATTGATTTGTCGCCCCGTCAAATAGTTGGGCACAGCCCACTGGCGGTTGGTCACATCCGTCACCCAGTAGTAGCTGTTGACGTTCGAGATGCCGAAGAGATTCAGGCAGTCCAGTCCTAACCAGACACTTTTCACTCTGAACTTCTCGCTGACCGCTCCCTTGTACGCCAGCCATGCCATGCCGATGTCTGCCCGTTTGTAGGCCGGGGCACGGAACTGCTGGACCGGATGAGCCGGGAAGATGTGATCATTTATCCCGATCCCGCAGCACCCGAATTCACCCTGTTTCACGGCTGCTCCTATGCCTGTCACGGAAACAGTGACTACCAGCCCCAGCCGTGCGAATGTTACCTGTTCCCGAAGGACCTGAACATCGTTACCCGGGGCCTGTTCGGGAATGCACTGAACCTGACCTCCCCGCATTTTCTGTTCGGGCATACCCATATCCCGGGCTATTTCACATATTCCGAGTCCAGTATGGTCAATATGTGGCAGTTCTTTACATATGACCGGCATAACCGGCCCATCAGTTACGGCACAAACGGCCAGCGGTTCGGCATAAACCCCGGCAGTGCCGGAATAGAAGGGAAAAACCTTCCCCGGACCGCGCTGCTCCTGGACACCCGCGAAAAGACATTTACCTACCTGATCGATGAAGA
>CADCEQ010000069.1 GCA_902800435.1 uncultured Prevotellaceae bacterium
GGTCTACGTGCTAAACTGTCGTGTAGCTTAGAAATTGACGACAGCCCCAATATTAGCGCGGCGGGGCAATTTGTGTTCAAGTTTATAGAGGAAAGATAGTAAATCATTCCCAAACAGACAAGTATTTATGTGAAATGTTTTCCTTCTGACAAAAAAAGTGAAAAAACCGTTGTTTCTAAAGTTCTTCTCTCGTTTTTTCGTAACTTTGCATACAAAAAGAAAAGGTATGAGATTTTTATATATACTTCTGCTCGCAATGAGCTGCATGGGAGCGACGGCCAAGAACACGATATACAGCCCGCAGGTTAAGACGCTTCAGGTGGTGGTGAACCAGGACTGGCTGTCGCCACCCGTGATGCGGATGGGTACGGATGACGTGCTGAACGTGGCGTTCGACGAGCTGTCGCACACCTACCACAGGTTTATATATAGGCTGGAACGCTGCGAGGCCGACTGGTCTACGGCGGAGGACGTGTTTGAGAGCGACTGGCTGGAGGGCTTCAACGGCAACCCGATTGAGGACTACGAGAACTCGCTGAACACGACGGTGCTCTACACGCACTACCGGCTGCAGATTCCCAACGAGCGCTGCCGGCTGAAGATGAGCGGCAACTACCGGCTGCACGTGTACGACGAGGAGGAAGGCGACGAGGAGGACGTGCTCTGTGCGGAGTTCCGCGTGGCCGAGTCGCTGATGAACGTGGGGCTGAGCGTGACGACGAATACGGACATCGACTTCAACCTGAGTCACCAGCAGGTTGCGATGAGCGTCAGCTACGGCAGTCTGAGTGTGACGAACGAGTCTGCCCAGGTGTGGACGGTGGTGATGCAGAACGGGCGCGAGGACACGCAGAAGGTGAACGTCAGGCCGAACTACATTCAGCCGGGAAAGCTGGTCTGGGAGCACAACCGCAACCTGATTTTCGACGCGGGCAACGAGTACCATAAGTTTGAGGTGCTCGACGTGAGCCACACGACGATGGGACTGGACCGCATTCTGTGGGACGGCCACCACTATCAGGCCTACCCCTTCGCCAACGCGCCGCGCCGCAGCTACGTGTACGACGAGGACGCCAACGGTGCGTTCTACATCCGCAACAGCGACAACATCGAGAACGACCGCACGTGCGACTACGTCTACGTGAACTATAAGCTGGTGCCGGCAGCTCAGTATGACTGCGACGTCATCGTGGACGGCGACTGGACGACGGAGCAGGACGGCGACTACGTGATGAGCTACGACGAGAGCGACAGGAGCTACAACGCGCGGATACTGCAGAAACAGGGCTACTACTCGTACCAATACTTGCTGCGACGGGCTGACGGACAGACGGCGGTGGTGCCCGAGGAGGGCTCGTTCTTTGAGACGGAGAACAAGTACCAGGCCTTTGTATATTATAAAGGTGTAGCCGACAGGACTTGGCGGCTCGTGGGCTATCAGCAGATCTACCTGCGCTGAAAAAAGCTATTAAAGTTGTTTAAAACACAACGCTTTTTGCCATTTTTTTAGTAATTTTGCACGCCAAATACACAAACATACACAAATACACGTAAAAAAACGATGGCAAAGATTACGAAAGAGGCCGCTCTCGCATATCATGAGAACGGTCGCCCAGGAAAGATTGAAGTGAAGCCCACGAAGGCTTACCGTACGCAGACTGACCTCAGCCTGGCTTACTCGCCGGGCGTGGCCTACCCCTGTCTTGAGATTCAGGATGACCCCAACGCAGCCTACCGCTATACGGACAAGGGCAACCTTGTGGCCGTGATATCGAACGGTACGGCCGTTCTTGGTCTGGGCGACATCGGCGCCATGTCGGGCAAGCCCGTGATGGAGGGTAAGGGTCTGCTGTTCAAGATTTACGGCGGCATCGACGTCTTTGACATCGAGGTGAACGAGAAAGACCCCGAGAAGTTCTGCGAGGCTGTGGAGCGCATTGCTCCGACCTTCGGCGGCATCAATCTGGAGGACATCAAGGCGCCCGAGTGCTTCTATATTGAGGAGCGCCTGAAGCGGACGCTCGACATACCCGTGATGCACGACGACCAGCACGGCACGGCCATCATCTCGGCTGCCGGACTGAAGAACGCGATGGAGGTCATCGGCAAGGACATTGCGAAGGTGAGGATTGTGGTGAACGGTGCCGGCGCTGCCGCTATCTCGTGTACCAAGCTCTATATGGCCATCGGCGCACGGAAAGAGAACATCGTGATGCTCGACTCGAAAGGCGTCATCTCGACCAGCCGTACCGACCTGAACGAGCAGAAGCGGTTCTTCGCTACCGAGCGTACAGACATCAAGACGCTGGCCGAGGCCGTCAACGGTGCCGACGTCTTCGTCGGACTGTCGAAGGGCAACGTGCTGACGAAGGAGATGGTGAAGACGATGGCCAAGGACCCCGTCATCTTTGCGCTGGCCAACCCCGTGCCCGAAATATCGTATGAGGACGCTATGGAGGCACGCCCCGACACGCTGATGTCGACAGGCCGCACGGACTATCCCAACCAGATTAACAACGTCATCGGATTCCCCTATATCTTCCGCGGGGCACTC
This sequence comes from uncultured Prevotellaceae bacterium, assembly GCA_902800435.1. The sequence continues at coordinate 2,555 of CADCEQ010000069.1, forward strand.
GACGTTCACGCTACGGCCATCAACGAGGAGATGAAGCTGGCCGCCGTCAACGCTATTGCCGACCTGGCGAAGCTGCCCGTGCCCGATGTGGTGAACGACGTCTACAAGGTGAACAACCTGCGCTTCGGCCGCGACTACTTCATTCCGAAGCCCGTCGACCCGCGACTCATCTCGGAGGTCAGCGCCGCCGTGGCCAAGGCCGCCATCGACAGCGGTGTGGCCCGCAAGCAGATTGACAACTGGGACGAGTACAAGGACTCGCTCTCGGTGCTGCTCGGACAGGAGACGAAGCTGACGCAGAAGCTCTATGCTACTGCCGCCGCACATCCGCAGCGCGTGGTCTTTGCTGAGGCCGTCCACCCGACGATGCTGAAGGCTGCCGTACAGGCCAAGGCCGAAGGTATCTGCCAGCCCATTCTGCTCGGCAACGACGAGTTTATCACGAAGATGGCGAAGAGCCTGGACCTCAGTCTTGAGGGCATCGAGATTGTGAACCTGCGTCACCCCAACGAGCAGGAGCGCCGCGAACGCTATGCCCGCATACTGACCGAGAAGCGGCAGCGCGAGGGCTACACCTACCAGGAGGCCAACGACAAGATGTTCGAGCGCAACTACTTCGGCATGATGATGGTCGAGACGGGCGAGGCCGACGCCTTCATTACCGGTCTCTATACGAAATATTCGAACACCATCAAGGTTGTCAACGAGGTCATCGGTATTCGTCCTGAGTACCAGCACTTCGGGGCTATGCACATCATCAACTCGCCCAAGGGAACGTTCTATATTGCCGATACGCTGGTGAACGAGAATCCCGACAGCGACACGCTCGTCGACATTGCCAAGCTGGCATCGACGGCAGTACGGTTCTTCAACGAGAAGCCCGTCATCGGCATGATGAGTCACTCAAACTTCGGCAGCTCGACCAGCGCCGGAGCCCGCAAGGTGAAGCGCGCCGTAGAGCAAATGCAGGAGCTCTATCCCGACCTGCCCATCGACGGTGAGATGCAGCTGGACTGCGCCCTCGACAACGAGTTGCGCGATGAGCAGTATCCCTTCACCCGACTGAAGGGCAAGAAGGTGAACACGCTCATCTTCCCCAACCTGACGTCGGCCCGCTCGAGCTACAAGATGCTGCAAATGCTCGATGCCGATGTGGAGATTATCGGCCCGATTCAGATGGGACTGAACAAGGCCATCCACTTCATCGACTTTGGTGCCTCCGTCCGCGACGTGGTGAACATCGTGGCCGTTGCCACCATCGACGCCTATGTCGACAAGGTGAAGAGCCGCATCAACGCTGTTAAAGGGTAATCAGACCTCCCCTAACCCCTCCTAGCTTAGAAGGGGAAACTGATTCTCCCCCTGAGTTAGGGGGAGCCAGAGGGGGTCTGAACAAGCAAATAAGAACAATGGCTAAAGTCATTCTGTCGTTAGCTTCCAACCGATTCCAAGCAAAGAATCTCTCCCGGGCACGCCAATGTCTGGAAGAGATTTTTTCGGATTTAAGATATTCGCGCGAACACTGGACGGAGCCCGTAGGCAATGCCAAACGCCGCGATGCCTACCTGAACCAACTGGCTACGGGCACGACAACGCTCGACGAAGAAACCCTGAACGAGCGTCTGAAGCAGATGGAACTGAGTTTCGGCCGCACGCAGGCCAAGCGCCTCTTGGGTATCGTCCCCATCGACCTCGACATTCTTCTGTACGACGACGAACGCCGCCACCTACTCGACTGGCAGCGCCCGTACGTCACCGAGCTTATCGGAGACTTGTTCAATTCTCCCCCTGAGTCAGGGGGAGCTAGAGGGGGTCTGAACACACCCACGCAATCTGAAAATCGCTTCTTCAGACCACCCCTAACCCCTCCTGACTCAGGAGGGGAAAACGATACAGATTCTCCCCCTGAGTTAGGGGGAGCTAGAGGGGGTCTGAACAACCTCGTGCAATCGGAAGAGCGCCTCTTCAGACCACCCCTAACCCCTCCTGACTCAGGAGGGGAAAACGGCAGGAAGGGTCTGAACACCAGCTACATAAGCAAACGCCACAACCAGCAAGAACAAACGCTACTGAGAAAGACGCTCCGAAATCATGCTACAGCCCCGGAAGCATTACTCTGGATGAAACTGAAAGGCAAACAGATAGACGGGCTGAAGTTCCGAAGGCAGTTCGGCGTAGGACCTTATGTCATAGACTTTTATTGTCCCGAACTGAGACTCGGCATCGAACTGGACGGAGAGATTCATAATCGTTTCGATACTGAAATGCACGACAACATCCGAACAGCGTTTTTGCGTGAGAACCGCATCACGCTTTTGAGGTATAAAAATGAAGTGGTGTATCAGAATGTCGATGCTATTGTTGAGGATATCAGGCAGTTCCATCGGAATACGCTCAATCAGGCTTCCCCAAACTGATTCTCCCCCTGAGTCAGGGGGAGTTAGAGGGGGTCTGAACATACTCACGCAATCGGACATACGCTTCTTCAGACCTCCCCTAACCCCTCCTGACTCAGGAGGGGAAAATGATACTTCCATTTTCAGGCAACCACAACTGATTCTCCCCCTGAGTCAGGGGGAGTTAGAGGGGGTCTGAACACACTCATGCAATCGGACATACGCTTCTTCAGACCTCCCCTAACCCCTCCTAACTCAGGAGGGGAAAATGATACTCCCATTTTCAGACGAACACAACTGATTCTCCCCCTGAGTCAGGGGAGTTAGAGGGGGTCTGAACATACTCACGCAATCGGTAAATCGCTTCTTCAGACCTCCCCTAACCCCTCCTGACTCAGGAGGGGAAAGCGATGTACCCGTTTTCAGACCTCCCCTAGCCCCTCCTGACTCAGGAGGGGAATTTAACGAACTTCATTTCGTGAAGGATGCGCTTCTGGCGCTTCTTCATGTATTTGCTGGGATCCTTCGACGAGAACTTGCGGGGATTAGGGAGCGTGGCGGCAATCAGGGCACACTGCTCACGAGAAATCTGGCTGGCACGCAGGCCCCAGTTCTCGCGACTGATGGCCTCGACACCATAAATGCCCTCTCCCGTCTCGATGGAGTTCAGGTAAACCTCGAGGATGCGCTCCTTGGGCCAGATCAACTCAATCAATACGGTGAAATAGACCTCAAAGCCCTTGCGCACCCACGAGCGACCCGGCCAGAGGAAGACGTTCTTGGCCGTCTGCTGCGAGATGGTCGAGGCGCCTAACTTCTGCTTCTCCGGATGCTGGCTGTTGCGCTTGGCAGCATGCTCGATAGCCTTGAAGTCGAAACCGTGATGGCTGAGGAAGTTGACATCCTCGCTGGCCATAACGGCTACGGGCATCGACTCCGACATCTCGTCGAGCGACACCCAATGGTGGCTCATGCGCAACTCCCTACCCTCCTTTGCCTGCTCATAACAACGGATGAACATCAGCGGCGTGAACCATACGGGAATGAAACGCAGGGCTACGACAGAAAGAATCGTGGAGGCCAAGAAAGCCACCACGATTCTACGTATCAGTTTCTTAATGAACTTCAATTCTTCAGTTCTTCAATTTTTCAATTCTTGAATCCTTGAATTCTTCAATCCTTACTGCAGCGTTCCGGCCTCAGCAGCCTGAATCATAGCCTGGCTGGCATAGAGGATAACCTCAACGCGGCGGTTCTGAGCCTTACCAGCGGCGGTAGAGTTGTCGGCAACGGGATTAGCCTCACCGAAACCGGTGGTAGAGCGAATCTGGTTGCTGCTAACGCCGAGCGACAGCAGGTAGTTGGTCACGGCCTGAGCGCGCTGCTGCGACAGGTTGACGTTCTTCTGATAGCTCTGCTCAGCGGTAGAGTTCTTCCAGCCGGCATTGTCGGTATAACCCTGAACGGCAACGTCGCAGTCGGTGTTCACCTTCAGCACGTTGTTGGCAAACTGGGTCAGCGAGTTCTTGGCAGCAGCCTGCAGCGTAGAGCTGCCCGTGCCGAAGAGGATACCAGAGTCGAAGGTAACCTTCACACCCTGCAGACCGTTAGCGTCGGTATAGCTCTCAACCTGAGCATTCTCGACGGCTGCGGCCTGAGCCTTCACCTTATCCATGTGCTTGCCGATGAGTGCGCCAGTACCGGCACCCACAGCACCACCGACGGCAGCACCCACAGCGGTGTTACCAGCAATCTTACCTACAATAGCGCCTAAGGCAGCACCACCGACAGCGCCGATAGCGGTACCCTTGGCCAAGTTGTTACATCCTGCCATCACCATGCCTGCGCAGAGAGCGATGACTACAGTCTTCATACTTTTCATAGTTCTTTTTCTTTTTTGTTATTAATTGATGTTTGACAAATATTGTCCCATTTACGGTGCAAAGATAGCAATTATTTCTTAATTCATGCATTTTAATTGATTTTTTTTTGTAATTTTGCACTCAATTTGACGAAATACTGATTAATCATGGCAAAAGAATTAAAAGATTTGACCAAAAGGGCTGATAATTACAGCCAGTGGTTCAACGACCTTGTTGTGAAGGCCGACTTAGCCGAGCAGTCGGCAGTACGTGGATGCATGGTCATCAAGCCTTATGGCTACGCCATCTGGGAAAAGATGCAGCAGCAGTTAGATAAGATGTTCAAGGAGACGGGCGCCCAGAACGCCTACTTCCCCCTGCTCATCCCGAAGTCGTTCCTCAGTCGCGAGGCCGAGCACGTAGAGGGCTTCGCCAAGGAGTGCGCCGTAGTGACCCACTACCGCCTGCGCGCCAAGGACGACAAGAGCGGCGTCGAGGTAGACCCCTCGGCCAAGCTCGAAGAGGAGCTCATCATCCGTCCCACGTCGGAGACCATCATCTGGAACACGTATAAGAACTGGATTCAGTCGTGGCGCGACCTGCCCCTGATGTGCAACCAGTGGTGTAACGTCATGCGCTGGGAGATGCGCACGCGCCCCTTCCTCCGTACCTCGGAGTTCCTGTGGCAGGAGGGCCACACCGCCCACGCTACCCGCGAGGAGGCTGAGGCCGAGGCCCAGCTCATGCTGAAGGTCTATGCCAAGTTCGCCGAAGAGTGGATGGCCGTCCCCGTGGTTCAGGGCGTGAAGTCGGAGACCGAGCGCTTCGCCGGTGCCCTCGACACCTACACCATCGAGGCCATGATGCAGGACGGCAAGGCCCTGCAGAGCGGCACGAGCCACTTCCTCGGACAGAACTTCGCCAAGGCCTTCGACGTCACCTATCTTAATAAGGAGAACAAGCCCGAGTACGTCTGGGCTACGTCGTGGGGCGTTTCCACCCGACTCATCGGTGCCCTCATCATGACCCACTCCGACGACAACGGACTCGTCCTGCCGCCGAAGCTCGCCCCCATCCAGGTGGTCATCATACCCATCGCCACCAAGCCCGAGCAGATGGAGCTGGTCAACAAGGAGGTGAAGCCCATCATCGAGCAGCTGCGCCAGAAGGGCATCAGCGTGAAGTTCGACGATGCCGACAACAAGCGTCCCGGCTTCAAGTTCGCCGACTACGAGCTGAAGGGCGTTCCCGTACGCCTCGTGCTCGGTGCCCGTGACCTGGAGAACGGCACCATCGAGGTGATGCGCCGCGACACGTTAGAGAAGGAGACGCGCCCCCTGGAGGGTATCGTCGACTACGTGGAGCAGCTGCTCGTCGACATCCAGCAGAACATCTTCGAGAAGGCCAAGGCCTATCGCGACGCCCACATCTTCGAGTGCGACAACTACGAGGAGTTCAAGGAGCGCGTCAAGGACGGCGGCTTCTTCCTCTGCCACTGGGACGGCACGGCCGAGACCGAGGCTCAGATCAAGGAAGAGACGCAGGCCACCATCCGCTGCGTGCCCTTCGGCGTTGAGCAGACGCCCGGCGTCGACATGGTGAGCGGCAAGCCCTCGAAGGCTCGCGTCATCATCGCCCGCAGCTACTAATAGAGCGTGACACACACAGCAAAAGCCCCGTATGGTTTTGTCCATGCGGGGCTTCTCTCACTCTTGATTAAGGCTCGTCAGGCTCAGCCTGGCTGATGCCGTAGGTGGCCAGCGGCGTGCGCTCCTGATAGGTCTTCATCTTACCGTCGACCTCCTTCGTCTTCGACTCCACCAGCTGGTAAGCCTCAAACACACACTGGTCCTTCAGCGCACGCGACGTCAGCTTCTCGTCGGGCGTACCGGCACCCTCGGGACGGAACCTGAGGTGGACACCCTTGATCAGCAGGTCGATGTTGGCAGCACCGGTAGCCACGTCGGGAGCGGGCGTGCCCTCAATCGACGGGTAGAACGTGCCCAGACCGTCGAGCTTCACGGGCTGTCCCTGCGCGCTCAGCTCCTTCATACACGAGACCACGTTCTGAAGCACCAGAACCAGCATCTCATACGTTGCCAGCTTGCCATGCTCGGCCAGGTGGCGTGCGAATCCCTTCAGCGACAGCGGCTCCTTAGGCTCAGCCTCAGGGTAGTACTGTCCGTAGGTCTTCGAGGCGGTGTTCTTGTTCTTGCGCAAGTTCACC
>CADCEQ010000070.1 GCA_902800435.1 uncultured Prevotellaceae bacterium
CTACGTGCTAAACTGTCGTGTAGCTTAGAAATTGACGACAGCCCCAATATTAGCGCGGCGGGGCAATTTGTGTTCAAGTTTATAGAGGAAAGATACGAAAAAAAACAGAAAGCCAAAAGAAAACTGCTGCAAAAGAATTCTCTTGCAGCAGTCTTTCGCGGATGGTAAGGCCCAGCGGGGCTTAACGCTTGATGAACTTCCGGCCGTTCTTGATGTAGACGCCGGGAGCCAGAGCGCCTTTCACGACCTGACCCTTGAGGTTGTAGACGACGTCGGAGTCGACCGTCTGCTGCTGAGCCATGATGTCGAGAACGCCTGTCGGTACGGGCTGCTCAACGGGCACGGCATAGCTCGACATGATGTTGGCGCGGGCGATGGTGGGCACGTTCATGGTGTAGACGTCGCCATAGCCGTCAGGATAGCGGCCGGCGGTCTGGTCGGCCTTCATCTCGGCATAGACGAAGCGGTCGGTCCACGACTCGTCGGCAGCCGTCAGCTGGAGCTCGTCGCCCTCGGCAGCCAGCTTGAACGGGGCGTGGAGCTGGTCCTTGGTATCGAGCTTGTCGCACCAGATGATGAGGTAGCCGTGAGGCGGGATGACGGTGTTGGCGCTGGTCGACTCCTTGCTGATCTGGTACTTCGTCGGCTTCTCGGGGTTGTCGGTCAGGTACATGCCCTCTACGTCGACAGGGTCGTCGGTGGTGTTGTAGAGCTCAACCCAGTCGTTGCGCTTGAAGTATTCGTTGACGTAGATACCGTTGTCGGCACCCACCTCGTTGATGCGCACGGGCGTGATGGCCTGAGCCTTGAGCTCGTCGTCGGTGAGCGGCGTGAACGTTGCCGTCAGGCTGACGGTGGCATCAGTCGGCAGACTGACGGTCTCGCTGGCAGAGTAGGTGTCGCTGCCCTTCTTCCAGCCGGCGAAGCGATAGCCGGCAGGCGCCTTGGCCGTGAGCTCGACGGGAGCAAAGAGATGGCCGTTGAAGTCGGCGTAGGGCACTTCCAGACCGTTGATGAGGAGGGTGGCGCCCTCGGCGTCGGCGGTCAGCGTGACGGCCTGGGCCGTGGTGCTTAGCTGGGCGTAGGAGAAGCTCTTCAGGTGGCCTGCCATCTTCTTCGAGCGTCCCTTCAATTTATTCTTGATAGTGTTGGCGGCGCGGTTAGGCTCGGAGCCATCGTTGATGCCCTGCTGGCGCATGAGCTGGCACATGGGCTGTACGACGGCCAGCAGCTCGTCGACGATGTTGACGGCACGCGTCGGCTCGAAGACGCTGCCACCGACGATGCAGAACGTGTCGATGAACTTGCGGCGGTAGTCGTCGCGGCCCAGGAGGTTGAGCAGCAGGCGCACAATCTCGCGGTTGAAGTTGCCCTCGTCGTAGACTCTGTCGGCATCCTTGAAGCGCAGGAAGTACTTGAACGGGTCGTCGCCGTCCTTGTTGAAATCGCGCAGGGCGAAGGCGTAGTCGAGGTCGAAGCTCACGAAGCGGTAGCGGCCGTCGAGCCGACTGCGGTAGGCCTTGATGTTGTTGTTGGGCCAGTCGTCGTTGTCGAGGAACATGGTGACGGCCATGTAGTTGGTGAACTCATCGATGTCGAGCAGCGACTTCAGCTCCTCGTAGGCAGCGTCGTCGGTGCAGTTGCGGCCCAGCTCGAAGATGCGGTTGATGGCCTCATAGTCGCCGTTCTTGATGACCATGTTCTCGAAGGCGTCGAGCTCCTCGTCGTCGTAGCCCCAGTTGGCGTAGGCAAACTTGTCGTTGTTAGGCTCGCGGAGGTTCAGCACGCCGCGCAGCTCGCCGTTCACATATTCTATAACGGGCACGTACGACTGCACGTCGAGGTCGATGCCCGAGCGCTGGATGATGGTCTCAAGGGCGGGGTCCATGAAGCGGGCGTTGTGGGTCCAGATGTCGTTGCCGCCGTTGCGGACGAGCAGCACCTTGCTGCGGATGTAGGGCTTCTGCGGGAAGAACGGGTAGTCGAGCTTGTTCTGTCCGTCGAAGATCTTGTTGGACTTCAGCTTGAACGAGCGGAAGCGCTGGGAGCGCGTCCAGCCGCCCGATACGCAGATGTTGACATCCTGATTGAAGAGCATCTCCCCGTCAGGACTTATGAGGCTGAAGTTGGCGGGGCGGTCCCAGTCCATGTTGTAGTTGCGGGGATAGTCCTGGCCGTTGCCGGTCTTGCCGTTGGTGCCGTCGCCGTCGCAGTCGAAGCCGATCTTCGGGTCGGTGAAGAACTTTCTGTCGCCGACAATCGAGATGACGGGCAGCGTGTACTTGTTCGACGTCTGGATGAACGAGCGGGTGACGGGCACGCTGGGCAGGTAGCCGTCCTGATAGAGACGGAACGTGAAGTTCGTGGTCGAGGCCACGTCGAACAGTCCGTCCTTGCTCTCCTTGGTAGGCTCAACCTCGGAGTCGAGCGGCAGCGACTCCCACGAGATGTCGTCGAAGTAGAAGTCGTTGTCGCTGTCCTTGGCGATGTTCAGGTTAAAGGCGATGGTCTGCAGCGAGTAAGTGACGGTCTGGTTGCCGCCCCAGCCGCCCCAGCCGCCTCCGCCGCCCCAGCTCCACTGCTCGTCGGCCTGGTCAGCGGAAATAGTGCCTTCGCAAGTGATTTCCTTCCATTCCGTGGTGACGTTGTACGTGCCGTCGAGCATGCTGACGGGGGTAGAGGTGTTGTTGCCGCCCCAGTTCCACTCCTGTTTCACGATGTCCTCGCCAGGCTTCCTATGGGCAAAGGCCTTAATCTTGGCAGCCTTGTCGGCACGCACCTTCATGCGGAAGCGGAACTGCTCGCCGGTCTGCCACACGTGGTCGGGGGTGTAGACGAAGAACTGGGTGGTCTTGTCGTTGGCGGCATTGGCCACAGAGTGGACCTTGACGCCGCGTGAGCCTTCGACGCCGGCACCGTCGGTAATGCGCTTGACGATGCTGGCGCTGGTGCCGTTACGGCTGGCGAGACAGGAGGCGTCGGTGCCCTCGCAGTCGCCGTTCTTCACCCACTGCGTCCAGGGGTTCACCTCGACGCTGTCGGGCAGCGGCGGTTTGGGCATGCTGCCGTCGTTGGTGTACATCAGCCGCGCACCCTCGGGGATATCGACCTTGAAGCTGAACGAGCCGTTGAACAGCTTGCTGCCCTCGCTGACGACGGGAGGGGCGAGCCGCTTCTCAGCGAACTGGGCCGTGGCGTTGCTCTCGCCGGGCGTGCAGTCTGCCGTCCATCCCCATTCGTCGCCGCCGTCGGTCTTGCGGGCCCAGGCGGTGTGGCTGAGGGCCTCGGGGTAGGTCTGGCTGGCAATGATGTTGCCGCTGCCGTCGCTCAGGATGATGGTGCCGCCGTCACAGTCGAGCTTGAAGGGAGCCTGGTCGGCGCGAATCTCGTCGGAGCCGAGCCAGACGACCTTGAAGCCCTTGGCGGGTACTTCGCCGATGTCGGCCGGCAACTGCCAGCGCTGCAGGTTATCGGCGTTGTCACTCAGATACATTCCGGCCAGGCTGACTGCCTGGTCGGAGGGGTTATACAGCTCAATCCAGCTGTCGAAATTGATGGCGGGACTCATGGCTTCGCCCGCATTGGCGGCCATCAGCTCGTTGATGGCCAAAACTACTGATAGTAATGCTGAAAACATCTTTTTCCTAAATACTTATTTTACTGTAAAGTCGAAGCTCTTCAGGTCCTTGTCGAGCGACGACGTTCCGTAGAGGATTTTGTATTGTCCGGGCTTGACGCTCAGCTCGTCGATGGCCTCGTCGTAGTACTCGAAGGCCTCGCCGTCGAGGGCGATGGTAGCCGTCTTGGTCTCACCGGCCTTCAGGCTGAGCTTCTGGAAGCCCTTCAAGGCCTTGATGGGCGCACCCTCGTCGCCGAGGCGCTTCACGTAGACCTGAACGGTCTCCGTACCCTCGCGCTTGCCGGTATTCGTCACGGGGACGGTCACAGTCACCTTGCCGTTCTTCTTCTTCATCGACTTGGCCGACAGCTTGCCCTGGCCCACGTTGAACGTCGTGTAGCTCAGACCGTAGCCGAAGGCATACTGCGGCTGACCGGTGAAGTAGCGGTAGGTGCGGTTCTTCATAGAGTAGTCCATGAAGTCGGGCAGGTCGTCGTTAGAGCGGTAGAACGTCACGGGCAGCTTGCCGCCGGGGTTGTAGTCGCCGAAGAGCACCTCGGCCAGCGCCTTGGCGCCGCCCTGACCGGGATACCACGCCTGCAGCAGGGCGTCGTACTGACCTTCGACCGAACCGAAGGCAATAGCAGAGCCCGAGCAGTTGACGAAGACAACAGGCTTGCCAGTCTTGTGCATGGCCTGGAGCAGCAGCTGCTGCACCTTCGGCAGCTCGATGGTCTGCTTGTCGCCGCCCTCGCCCTCCATGCGGGCCGAGATGCCGCCGATGATGATGATGGCGTCGGCCACCTTCATCTCGTTGGCCAGGTCGGTGAAGTCGGCCAGCTTGCGCTCGCAGATGTCGCCGCGCAGCATGGCGAAGTTGCCGTTGCCGCGGCGGTACTCTATGCAGACGTCGTAGGTCTGCCCCTTCTCCACGTTGAACGACTTGTACTCAGGACCACGGCGGCCGAAGCCGAAGCCGCGGCGGCCACCGCCGCCCTTGTTCTCCTCGATTACCTGGCCGTTGACCTTCAGCACGTAGCCGTTGTCGGTCGAGAGCGTGTACTTCATCTCGCCGGTGAACGTAGCGGTGTACTTACCACTGATGCGGACGGCGAGGTTGTCGTTGCTGATGCCCTCGGCGAAGCCCCAGGCACCGAATGTCGAGAAGTTCAGCTCGTTGTAGTAGCCGGTCTTGACGGGGTTCTCGAAGTTGGTCTCCCTGTCGTTCCAGAACTCTACGAGCACGCCCTTGCCGTCGTTGAAGTCCTGCAGGTGGTGGACGGTGGTGTATTCGTCGTTCAGCTCGCAAGCCTTCTGGTAGATGATCTTGGTGTTGGGCAGGGCTGCCTTGATGCCGCTGAGCAGCGAGTGCTGGTGGGTCTCGGTGGGCGTACCGCCGTAGTTACCGTTGAGCAGCTCCACGTCGTCGGCGTTAGGACCGAGGACGGCCAGCGTACGGATGCTCTTCGAGAGGGGCAGTACGCCCTTGTTGTTCTCAAGCAGCACCATCGACTCGCGGGCAGCCTGCGTGGCCAGCTGGTCGTGCTCCTCGCTGCTGATGTTCGAGGCGGGGATATTGGCCCAGGGCAGCATCTCGGCAGGGTCGAACATTCCCAGCTCGAAGCGGCCGGTGAGCGTGCGGCGCAGGTGGCCGTCGAGGTCGCTCTCCTTGATGAGGCCCTGCTTCAGACCGTCGGCGAGGTTCATGAACACCTTACCGCACTCCAGGTCGGTGCCGTTGAGCACGGCGTCGACCGAGGCCGACAGCGGGTCCTTGTGCGTCTCGTGCTGACCGCGGTTGAAGAAGTTGTTGATGGCGTCGCAGTCGGTGACCACAAGTCCGTCGTAGCCCCACTTGTTGCGCAGGATGTCGATGAGCAGGCGGTCGCTGGTGCAGCAGGGCTTGCCCTCGAAGCGCTGGTAGGCGCACATCACCTCGCGCACGTTACCTTTCTTAACAAGCGTCTTGAACGCCGGCAGGTAGGTCTCCCAGAGGTCGCGGTTCGTCGGCTCTACGTTCATCGAGTGGCGCAGGGGCTCCGGACCGCTGTGAACGGCGTAGTGCTTGGCACAGGCGTGGGTCTTCAGGTAGTGCGGGTCGTTGCCCTGCATGCCGAGGACGGTCTGCAGGCCGAGCACGGCGTTCATGTAGGGGTCCTCGCCGCAGGTCTCCTGACCGCGTCCCCAGCGCGGGTCGCGGAAGATGTTCACGTTCGGGCACCAGAACGTCAGCTCAGGGTTGCCGGGGTAGTAGGTGACGCCCTGCGGCACGTTGAACTGGTTATGGTCGGAGCGGTTCCAGTTGGCACGGGCCTCGTCGCTCACCTGCGAGAAGACGTCGTAGACCAGCTGCGCATTGAAGGCAGCGGCCATGCCGATGGGCTGCGGGTAGACAGTGTAGCCGCCCTGGCGCACGCCGTGGCAGGCCTCGCTCCACCAGTTGTAGCTGGGGATGCCGAGGCGGTCGACGGATGCCGACTTGTTCATCATCAGTCCGACTTTCTCATCGGGTTTCAGCATGCCGAGCAGGCTCTCTACGCGGTCTGCGGTAGGCATCTTGGGGTCTTGCCAGGGGTATTTCTCCTGGGCACTTGTGTTGGTTAGGGTCAACATGGCGGTCATGGCCACCAGTACTGTTCTTTTCATATTGGTTGTTAATTTAAATGTGTAATCAGGGGGAATTTAGAAACCGCCGCCGGGGAATCCGCCGCCGAAGCCGCCACCTCCACCGAAGCCGCCACCGCCGCCGAAGCCACCGCCTCCGCCGAAGCCGCCACCGCCGCCACGACGACCACCGCCGCCGCCGGCAGGACGACCGCCGCCGAAGCCACCGCCGCCGAAGCCCGGGAACTGCGGATCGGGCTGCTTCTTGATGTCAAGCAGCAGTTTCACGAGCGCACGGCGACGCTGCGTCCACGTGGGATAGTCGTCGGCCTTGAGCGTATTGATGCTGAAGCCGGGCATCTGCATGCCGCCGCCACCGCCGCCGCCCATGAAGTCCATTGAGCTGGTGGTGATGATACAGGGCTTGGCCTTGCCGTCGGCAATCAGCTGGTCGGTAATAGCGTCGGCACCGCCCACCTTGAACCAGCTCTCCATCGTGTCGCCCTCGCCGGGCACCAGCTGGATGAAGACGGGCATGGCGCGGCCCTGCTGCGGCATGGGCGAGGTGTACCAGGCCTCATTGCGCTCGAGGTCATAGCCTACGCGGCCGTGCTCGATGTCGCCCTGCGAAGCGAAGTTGAAGGGCGACTTGGGGTTGTCGGCCACGCTGAACTTGAAGCCCTGGTCGGGCGAGAGGAACATATTGCTGGGGTCGGCCACGGGCGTGCCGTCGACGATGAAGCAGTATTTGAAGGTCTCGAAGAGATACTCATGGAGCGTGGCGCTCCAGACGCCGTCGGAGTCGCGCACCATGGCCATGTTCATGGGCAGCATCTCGCAGCTGAGCTCTACCAGCTTGGCCTCGGGGGCCTTGAAGCGGAACGTGATGCCTTCTTCAGTATATTCCGGCGAGATGATGGGCCGCGGGAACAGGCGGGCCATGACGCCCGGCGTGAACTGCTGCTCCTGACCGGTCTTGGCCGGAGCGGGCTTGGCTTCCTTCATGGCTGCCTCGGCGGCCTTCTTGTTGAAGAGCAGGGGCAGGGTCTTGGCGAGGAAGTACTTGGCGTTCATCCATGTATGTCCGAACTTGTCGGTAGTGAACTCCTTCACGCTGGTGATGCCCTTCTGGTCGAGGAACTCCATGTAGTCGCGGGCGTTGCCATAGAGGAAGTCGTCGGTGCCCACGCCGAGCCAGAAGAGGTGGATTTTCTTGTTGGTATCGTTAGCTTTGTCGTAGACGTCGGGAAGAGTTGTCGACGTGAACGAGCTGTAGCTGCACAGGTAAGAGAACTTGTCGAGATTGGTCAAGCCAATCATCAAGCCCTGGTTACCACCACGTGAGAAACCACCAATGGCACGATGGTCACGATCGTTGATGGTACGGTAGTGCTGCTCCACATACGGCATCAGATCGTTGATGACATCCTTGGTGAACACATCACCGCCAAAACGCATCTGGGGAACACCAGCCTCGGCGGGTACTGTGCTCAGCAGCTTCGACGGGTTGCCATAGGGCAGCACAATGATCATCTCCTGTGCCTTGCCTTCGGCCAGCAGGTTATCGAGGATGTAGTTCATCCTTCCCACCTTGTAGTACACTTCTTCGGTATCGGTGGTACCGCTGATCAGATAGAACACAGGGTACTGCTTGTCACGGTTGCGCATATAACCTGGCGGCAGATAGACGATAGCCTGGTTCGTGCTACCTAAGCTCTTGGAGTAGTAATGGATATAGTTCACTGAGCCGTGGGGCACGTCCTTGATGTCGTGTGCCAGAGAGCCCGTCTTGGCGGGGATGTCCAGCAGACTGTTCTTGAAGCCCTCGTTGGGGAAGTACTGGTCGCACTGGGGATCCATCACGCTCACGCCGTCAACCACGAAACAATAGGGGTACATGTCGGGGGCAGCAGGACCCAAGGTAACGGTCCACAAGCCCGTCTTGGCGTCTTTCTTCATGTCGTGCCTGCCGGCAAACTGTACATCTACCTGAACGCTCTTAGCTTTGTCGTTCTTGAACTGGAAGGTTACTGTGCCATCATTGTTGAAAATGGTGGATGGCTGAGTTGCAGATGACTGTGCCCAGCTGACTACACCAAGGCACATCATCATGAACAATGACAATAGTTTTCTTTTCATAGATTTTATTAATGATAATGAATGATTGATTCGCTGTGGAGAAAAGGTCTTTAGCCCCTCGCCATCTTGTTGATCGCTTCCATGTCGGGAGCATGGAGCACCTTCAGACAGCCGCAGGTGGCGGTATAGTCACGACTGCACTTGCGGGTCATCTCCCGGATCTCATCATCGGTGATGTCACGACCAATGAGTTCCTTGATGTTGATAGGCATACCGATGGCATGGTAGAAACACTCCATGGCCTCAATGCCCTTGATGGCCGTACCCTCAGGATCGGTGAAATCGTTCGGCACATCCATCACGTTTACTCGCCAGACCGGCACCATGTGTCACGTCGAACATACCACTCAGCTCGTGCTCCAGCTGATGCGTGGCCCAGTCGTCGCTGATGCCGCAGCCGGTCAGTCCGTTGTGTGCCACACTGCCGCCCCACATAATCTGGGCACGGTGACGGTAGTCCTCGGGATTCTTCAGTACCTCGAACACGGCTGTCTTCATGCGGCGCAGTACCGCCTCGGCCAGATCGGTGGTCAGATCCATATCATCATCCTTGGTGAAGTAACGCTCCATGGTGTGCATCATCATATCGGTCACACCGACTGCCGTCTGATAGGGAGGCAAGGTAAAGGTGCGGCGCGGATTCATGATGGCGAACTTTGGACGCGACATATCGTTCGAGTAGCCGAGTTTCACATCACCGTCCTCATTGGTAATCACACTCGCCTCGCTCATCTCACTTCCTGCTGCAGGAATGGTCAGCACCGAAGCCACGGGCAGCATTCCTGTGGGTTCAGCCTTTCCTAAATAGAAATCCCATACATCCCCGTCGTAACAAACGCCATAGGCGATGCACTTGGCCGAGTCGAT
>CADCEQ010000071.1 GCA_902800435.1 uncultured Prevotellaceae bacterium
GCCTCGTTGGTGCGCTTCTTCAGACCACCCCTGGCCCCTCCTAACTCAGGAGGGGAATTTTTCTGCGGTGGATTCCTCCCCTGAGTCAGGGGAGGTTAGGAGGGGTCTGAACAACGGACAATTCGCTTCTTCAGACCACCCCTGGCCCCTCCTAACTCAGGAGGGGAATTTTGAGGCTGTATGGGCGTACACAAAAGTCCTTTCTATGTCCTATGGTCGCTCAAGTAAACGAAGAGCCGGAAGGATTGTGAACTACCGGCTCTTCAAGTTACTCTTATTTCAACATATCCTGCAGTTCATCGGGAGTGAAGATAAATTCGGTGGAGTTGCCGCTCTCACTGCCGATGTAACGGTATCTGAGGTCTCTGTTGGTGTCGAGCACCTTCTTCAGGAAAGCGTGGACTGCAGGGCCGCCGTTCACCAACGAGGTCTTGACGTTTTGCTTTGCATCGTCGGCGTTAATCTTCATATCGTCAATGTTCAGGATGCTTTCGTCGATTTTGTACAGATAGACCACGCTGTTGCCTTCGACGACCATTTTCTCAAGGACGGTAGCATCGTCAATACTCATCGGCAGCTGCATATTGGTGGCATTGACCTCCGCATTCAACTTGTCTTCAGCCGTCAGAGTCGTGTTGTCGGCAGCAGCTTTCACTTCGTCGGCCGTCAGCGCCATTTCGATGGTCTCTCCGCTTTCCTTGCCTTTGTAGACGAACCGCAACGACGCATTTGCATCAATGATGAGGTCAAGCATCGTCTTCTGGTTGCCCTCGGGGTTGGCAAAGTTTGTCAGCACCATCTGCTTCATGTTTTCGGGATTCTCCTTCATGGCCTGCATGTTGGAAAGCTGTTCGTTGATGGCTAATGTGTAAACCACCTCTCCGTCTTCATACGTTATGCTCTCGACATCGCCGACGGCCCCCATGCTGACGGGGCACTTCTTATTGGCCGCTTCAGCAGCGAGTTTCAACTTGTTGTCGGCAGTGCATCCGGCAAGCATCATTACCAGACAGCCAACGAAGGCCGCCATCATTACCATTCTCTTTCTTGTTGTCATCATTAAACTATTTTATCTGTGAAGTTTGTTACCGTCAATCTGTGGCCTGAATTTCTGCTGGCCGACGAACTCGCAGGTGACATTGCACGAGCTGTGGGGGGCGAGGCTGATGTAGTTGTCGCTGAAGGTGACGCCGTCGATGAGCTTGCCCTTTGGCGTGCGGAGCGAGAGGTGGAGCAGGTAGGCCACCTGGTCGGTTGGGTTGGTCACGGTGAGGGTGACGCGCGTCTTGCCGTCGGCTGTCATGTGGGTCTCGCTGATGCGGCACCCGTCGGTGCGGCTGGCGCCAATGGCCTTGTGGTCAGCCTGATGGAGTAGGGGCGTGTCGTACCAGGTGGAGTTGCTCCAGTCGAAGGTGTCGCTGTCGGCCGAGAGTGCGTAGACGTTCCGGGTGTCGCCCACTTCGAGGAACAGGTAGCCGTTGGGCTCGCTGAGCGGTTTCAGCCGGAAGGCGTCGGCGTGGCCGTTGGCAGGAACGGTCAGCTGCTTCTCCTGTGCGTCCAAGAGCCGTCCGCTGATGCCGTAGACCTTCATGCGGACTGTCGTGGCAACAGAGTCGAGCCGGCTGTTCACGGCCCGCACGCAGCGGTCGGCGTAGTTGTAGACCAGCTGCAGGGGCTCGCAGGCTTTCTTGACGGCATAGAAGGCTGGGGTGGGGCGCAGGTAGTAGTCGTAGAGCTGCCAGTAGAGGGCGGGTCGGGCGCTGTTGAGCATCCATTGTATGAGTCCCGTAGCCTTGGGCGCGTTGTAGCGGAAGGCTTCGAACATGGCGCGCGTGCCGTCGTAGCCCACCATTGCGGCCTTGCGCAGATAGTCGTCGAAGCCCGCAGCCTCGCCGTAGCGTGCAGCTATGGTCTGGGTGAGCACGTTCAGGTTGTTGAAGGCCGACGCCGACGACGTGCAGTGATAGTCCCACACGGAGTCGATAGGCCAGCAGTTACGCCCGATCATCTGCTCGATGGACTCACGGACGGGCAGCTGGGCACCCGTACACGTCTCGGTGTTGAAGCCGAAGGCACCGCCGGGAGCCTCAGCGTGATACCAGTAGGCAGGGGCCACATACTCGTAGGGACCTTCCATCTTGGTGCCCGACGTGCCCGTGAGGTTGCTCTCCATCTGCTTGGCCGAGACTATCTGCGGACGGTCGTCGACGGTTCGCTGTATCTGCAGGTACTCATGCTCCAGCTCGGGCACGGGCAGGCGGTCGCTGCCGGTAAACCAGGCCACAATCGACGGATGATGGCGCAGATAGCACAGCTGGTCGGCAAACTGGCGGGACACGAGCCGGATGTCGGCGGCCGAGGTGATGCCCCCGAAGTGAGGGTCGACGGGCTTGCCCAAGTACTCCTCCCACTCCCACTGGCAACTCCAGCCGGCGAGAATCAGGATGCCCATCTCGTCGCACAGGTCGTAGAGCGACTGCGAGTTGCCCCAGAAGCCCTCGAGGCGCACGGTGTTGAGGTTCATCTGCCGCACCAGCTCCAGCTGGCGGGCGTTGCGCTCGGGCGTATCGCGCAGGAAGATGTCGTCGGTCCAGCCAGCCCCGAGCAGCTGTATGCGCTTGCCGTTGAGCGTGAAGGCGCGGTAGCCGTCGGTTGTGATGAAGCTGCCGACCTCGCGGATGCCGAACCTGACTGCCGTCTCGTCGCTCACCGAGCGCCCGTCGCCAGTCTCTATGCGGAGGGTGTAAAGCTCGGGCTTGCCTAACGTGTGGCACCACCAGAGCCGGGGATTCCTGACGTGGAGCAGGGGTACGTCGTCGGCGCCGATGCGCAGCGTCTTCGTCTCGCGTGGCTTCAGCGTGTAGGGCACGGAGAATCGCTTCCCCTCGAGTTCGCCCGTCAGGTGCCCGCTGCACGGCTGTGAGCTGAGATTCCTGACGTCGGTCTCGACCGTCAGCCAGGCTTCGTCGAGGGTGCTCAGGTTCAGGAGCGTCTTGACATAGGGATGGCTCAGCACAACGGCTCCCGACCGCTTCACGCTGACCGGTCGCAAGATGCCCATGCTCTGGTCGGCGGGGCGGGGGTTCCAGTCGACGAAGCCGATGTTCGGGTCGCCGGGCTGTGCCGCAAACACCTCAACCGACAGCGTGTTGTGCTGGCGGGCCTGTCGGGTGACGTCAATCTCGTAGGTGCGGAAGGGGCCTCTCACCGTGTCGCGCGAGGCCACGAGGACGCCGTTCAGGCGGATGTCGGCGCTGTAGCCTATTCCTTCGAAAAGCAGCGTCACGTGCTCCTGCGGGCTCAGCCCGTCGAGGTCGAAGTCGCGCTCGTAGACCCAGGGAACGCTGAACCGCGAGCTGTCAACGCGCTTGTAGTTCATGCCCTCGAGAATGTCGGGGTACTCGTCAGACTGGCTGGTCAGCACGCCCATGACGGTCGACGGTACGCTGGCTTCATACCACATGCCGCCGGTAACGGCCGACGACTGGCAGCGCCAACCGTCGTCGAGCCTGACCACACGGTCCTGAGCCGACATGGGCTGATGCGAAAACAGCACCAGCCCAAGTATAATAATAGGTATGTATTTCCTGAACAGCATATTACATGTTCATGCCGCCATCGACCTGAATGACCTGTCCGCTGATGTAGCTCGACATGTCGCTTGCCAGGAACACGGCGCACGAGGCGATGTCGTCGACCGTTCCGCCACGACGAAGGGGAATCTTCTGCTTCCACTGCTCGCGAATCTCCTCAGACAGCTGGGCGGTCATAGCGGTCTCGATGAAGCCGGGGGCTATGGCGTTGGCGCGGATGCCCTTGGGGCCCATCTCCTGGCCGATGCTCTTGGCCAGCGCAATGAGGCCAGCCTTCGAGGCAGCGTAGTTAGCCTGTCCGGCGTTGCCGTGAACACCTACGACTGAGGCCATATTGATTATCGAACCGCCGCGCTGGCGCATCATGACGGGCACGCAGGCGTGGATGAAGTTGAAGGCCGACTTCAGGTTGACGGCAATCACGGCGTCCCACTGCTGCTCGGTCATGCGGAGCATCAGGCCGTCCTTGGTGATACCGGCGTTGTTGACCAGAATGTCGATGGAGCCGAACTCCTCCTTGATGGCCTTCACCACTTCCTCGGTCTGCGCAAAGTCGGCAGCGTTCGAGGCGTAGCTCTTAGCCTTCACGCCCTTGGCGGCAATTTCCTTTTCTGTCTCTTCGTTCACTTCGAGGTCGGTGAAAGCGATGTTGGCACCTTCCTCGGCAAATTTCAGCGCGATAGCTTTACCGATACCGCGTGCAGCACCCGTGATGAGCGCTGTCTTTCCTTCTAATAATCCCATGTTATTGAATAAATAAAAAAATGATTACCTTTTGTTCAGCTTACCCAACGCACCGTAGACCACCTTGGCTACCTGGGGCCTTGTGGCCTCCTCGGTCATTCCGTGGGCTATGCGGCCGTAGATGTAGGGCACTTCGAGACCTTTGATACAATAGTGGGTGATGTCGGCTACAAGGTCGATGTTGTCGATATCGAACTCGCCGACGGCCTTTCCTTCGGAATATACCTTGCGGAAGAGCTCAATCTCGGCATCGTCGAAGTTCTTGCGCACTTTCTCAACCATCCAGATGTTGCGGAAGAACTCGGCACGCAGGTTGCCGTTGCGCACCACAGTCTCGCGAATCATGCTCAGATGGGTGTAGATGAGCTCGATGACCTTCTCCTGCGGACGAATCCGCTTGGCGGCCACCTCGTCGAGCTTGTCGCTGAGTCGTTCAAGCTCACTCTCGATGACGGCATAGTAGATTTCCTCCTTCGATTTGAAGTAGGTGTAGAGCGTACGACGTCCCTTGCCCGATGTGTTTGCTATATCGTTCATCGTCGTATTCTCTAAGCCCTGCTTGGCAAAAAGCTGGCGGGCTACGTCAACCAGCAATTGTCGTGTCTTGGATACTGACATATTTATTGCACATTACTTGTATCGTGTGCAAAATTACCCCTTTTATTTGAAATAACCAAAAAAATCGTGCAAAAATTTGCAAGGTTCGGAAAAAATGCGTAACTTTGCACCCGCAAATCAGGGGACGCCCCTTTTTTGACGGTTAAACATCGCGGAGTGGAGCAGTTGGTAGCTCGCCAGGCTCATAACCTGGAGGTCGCATGTTCGAGTCCTGCCTCCGCAACTCAGATAAGAACGCTCAGCGTTCTTTTTTTTGTGCCCGTCATAAAAGAAAATCAGCTGGCAAAGCCTGAACGACTTGCCAGCTGAGTAAGGCTTGCAAATAGAATCTTTACTTCATTTTGTTCATAACCTTCTGAAAATACCTGTTCGTAGCTCTTACACTGTAATTAACTCCTCCGTTCCATAGGCGGATGGCTTTCTCAACATTGTTCATTGGGTTATAATACGACTGAATCAGCAGGAACATCTCCTTAGACTTCTTTGCGCTGTAGCGGTCTGACAGAGTGTAGCGCTTCTTACTCTTCTTTCTTTCGAGGATTTGGTTGCAGTCCTGCACGAGAATCGGAGTAATCTGCATAACGCCTACTGAGTTCCCACTCACAGCGTTCGGGTTCCCACCGCTTTCTACTTGAATAATCGCATCCATCACTGGATCCCAGTTAAAACTTGGACTCTTTGCCTGAAGCAAAATGACTGCCAAGTTCATACTTACAATCAATAAAATTTTCTTCATAACTCTATACTTTCATGCAGCCTTCTCGTCACGAGAAACTGCGTTATCCTTTAGAATTTCGGTGCAAAGTTACGAAGTTTCAGCTACTTATCCAAATTTATTTAGAATTTTTAAGAAAAACTGTGTGCGCACACTTAATCTAAATCAACTACCGTGATGCCTGCTCCGCCAAACTGGACGTGCTCGTCGCGGTAGCTGCGCACGTTGGGAATAGTGGCCAGATACTGGCGTATGAGCTGGCGCAGAATGCCCGTTCCCGTACCGTGTAGAATGCGTACGCGCGACATTCCGACGAGTATGGCGTCGTCGATGAAATAGGTGACGGCGTTGATGGCCTCGTCGCCCCTCATGCCCCTGACGTCGAGGTCCTGGCGGAAGTTCAGCTTGCGGTTGTCTATGACGTTACGGGTGTCGTTCGACACGTTGGCATACGAGCCTGCTATCTGGGCGTTGCGCTCCTCGGCCTTGGTCTTTTCCTGCTGCCTGGGAGCCTCAGCGCGCTCCAGTCGTTCGGCCCTCATCTTGGTCTTCATGCCGCCAAAGATAATGGTTGCCATCTTGCCGTCGAGGCTCTCGATGGTGCCCACGCTGGTCAGTCCCTTGATGCGGACGTAGTCGCCGACGGCCAGTGCGGCTGATGGTGCGGCAGCCGTCTCGCTCTTGACGGGTTTGGCGGCTGCCGACTTCTCGGCCTTCTCCTGCCTGCGCTTCTCACGCCGCTCCTTGCGCTCCTGTATCTGCTTGATTTTGCGGTCGATAGCTTCGTCGTTGGCCTTGCTGTCGATGTCGGCAATCTCTTGCTTGAAGGTGTTCAGCTCTTCGCGTATCCGGCGGGCTGCCTCTTTCTCAGCCTGAGTCTCGCGTATCTCGCGAATGGCGTTCTCAATCTTCTTGTTGCTCTCGCTCAGCAGCTCCTCAGCCTGCTCCTTGGCTCGGCGGAGAATCTCCTTGCGCTCGCGCTCTATCTCCTCGATGCTGCTCTCGTAGCGGGCTATGCGGCCCTCGAGCGACTTCTCGTGCTGGTGGATGGTCTGGCGCTTGCCTTCCCAGTAGCGCTTGTCGCGCACAATGTCCTGCAGGTACTTGTCGCTTTGTATGTAGTCGCGCCCAACTATCTCGGATGCATCGTTGATAACTTCCTCAGGAATACCAGACTTACGTGCAATCTCTATAGCAAATGATGAACCTGGCTGACCTATCGACAGTTGGAACAGTGCCTGCATCTCGTGGCGGTCGTAGAGCATTGCGCCGTTGACCACGCCCTCATGGTCTTCGGCAAAGTGCTTCAGGTTCTGGTAGTGGGTGGTGATGACACCGAAGGCGCGTTTCTTCCAGAACTGCCGCAGCATTGCCTCGGCCATAGCACCGCCAATGGTGGGCTCGGTGCCGCCGCCGAACTCGTCGATGAGCAGCAGCGAGTGCTCGTTGGCCTGACGCATCATCTGCTTCATGTTCATCAGGTGCGAACTGTAGGTCGACAGGTCGTTCTCGATGCTCTGCTCGTCGCCGATGTCAATCATGATGTCGCTGAAGATGCCGCAGGTGGAGCGGTCGCCGACAGGTATCGGCAGTCCGCATTGCAGCATATACTGCAGCAGTCCGACGGTCTTCAGGCAGACCGACTTGCCGCCCGCATTGGGGCCCGAGATGATCAGCAGCCGCCCTTCGCTCTTTGCCTGTTTAATATCGCTTGTCAGCATAATATCCAGTGGCACAACCTTTTTCCCTTGTTTGTTAAGCGAAAGGTCGAGCAGCGGATGAATGGCTCTTATCCAGTCGATGTGGGGCTTCTCTATGACCGTTGGCTCGTAGGCGTGCGTCGTATCGGCAAACTCCGACTTGGCGTAAATCAGGTCTATCTGAGCCAGAAACTGGTACGACTCAAGAATCTCGGGCACGTGGGGCCGCACCTCGTCGCTGAACACGGTCAGGATGCGGATAATCTCGCGGCGCTCCTCGGCCTCTAACTGGCGCACGCGGTTATTGGCCTCGACCACCTCTGTCGGCTCAATGAAGACGGTCTTGCCCGTTGCCGACTCGTCGTGAACGATGCCGCCAATCTTCTTCTTCAGGTTCGGGGCAACAGGAATCACCAGTCGGCCGTCTCTCAGCGTCGGGGCAGCATCCTTGTCGACGAGCCCGTCCTTCTGGGCTGAGTGTAATATAGTATATAAGGTACGCGAGATGTTGCCCTCCATCTTCGACAGTTCGTGGCGGATGCTGGCCAGCGTCATCGAGGCTGAGTCCTTGATTTTTCCGTATTTGTCGAGTATGGAGTCGATGCGGCGAATCATGGCGGGAAACGTCACCACACCCTCCGTCAGCCTGTAGAGGGCCGGATAGGTGGGCTGGGCACCGTCGTCGTCGAGCGCCACTCCGCGCCGCAGATACTTCACGATGTTGCTGATGGTCTCCAGCGAGCGGCGCATGTCCCAAACCTCTTCCTCCTCAAGGTGTGTATTCTCCAGTCGTATGCGCGAGACGGCTGAGCGAACGTCGAAGAAGAAACTCATCGGGAAGTCGTCGGCCTCCTGCCTGAGCCGCCGGAACTCGCGAACCTGTTCCAGCTGCTCGCCGATGACGTCATAGTCGTCGGTGAACGCCAGCTCGTCGACCTTCTCCTTGCCCAAAGTGCTCAGGCATCGGCCCTTCAGCAGCTGCCGAATTTCGTCAAAACCTATCTTATGTTCGTAATTATTCGGATAAATCATGGTGCAAAGGTACGAATATTAACCATAAAACGCAAAAAGTAACCCGAAAATTTGCAGATTTCGAAAATTATAACTAATTTTGCACCCGCTTTTTGAAACAAACGAGCACTTGGAGAGATGGTAGAGTGGTCGATTACAACGGTCTTGAAAACCGTCGTACCGAGAGGTACCGGGGGTTCGAATCCCTCTCTCTCCGCGAAGAGCAAATTTGATGACTTTTAGGGTAGTCAATCAAAGTTCAACCCGAACAGTTC
>CADCEQ010000072.1 GCA_902800435.1 uncultured Prevotellaceae bacterium
CTCGGCGGCATCTCCACGTCGTTGTTCGAGAGCGAGATGTTCGGTCACAAGAAAGGCTCGTTTACTGATGCCAAGGCCGACCGTATAGGCCGTTTTGAAATGGCCAAGGGCGGCACCATCTTCCTTGACGAGATTGGCGAACTGTCGCTGGCCAGTCAAGTGAAGCTGTTGCGGGTGCTGCAGGACCAGACCTACGAGGTGTTGGGTGACAGTCAGACACGTCGAACGGATGTCCGTGTGGTCTGCGCCACCAACGCCGACCTTCGCGCGATGGTTGAGGAAAAGACCTTCCGCGAGGATCTGTTCTACCGCATCAATATCATCAACCTCCATCTCCCGCCTCTGCGTGACCGCCGTGAGGACATACCGCTATTGGTTAATCACTTCCTCCGGATGGCATGTGAGGCAAACGGCCTCCCGCCTGATTCCCGAGCTACGCTCGCCTACCCGTTGCCTTTCACCGTCTCGACAGAGGCCATCGGTTATCTCCAGACGCTTCCGTTCCCAGGCAATATCCGAGAACTGAAGAATCTGGTGGAAAGAACGCTGCTGATGAAGCCTCGCCCCCAGCCCCTCTCCGGGGGGAGAGGGGAGTGGTCGCTTACTGCCACTGACTTCCAGAATAGTTATTCATCAGTTCAAAAACTATCTACTCCCCTCCCTCAACAGGGAGGGGCTGGGGGTGGGTCTCTCTCTTCCATGGAGCGCAACGCCATTGCAGCCTGCATTGCCAAGCACAACGGCAACCTCTCTCTTGTCGCTAAGGAATTAGGCATCAGCCGTGGTGCCCTGTACCGCAAAATAGAAAAGCACGGACTGTAGAAAAGGTAAAAAAGTAAAAAGGTAAAAAAGTAAAAAGGTAGAAAGTGAAGCTGAAGCATTATTTCCTCCTCCTTGCAGTAGGCATTGTCCTGTTGACTGGCGTAGCCCTCTTCGCTACGTTCCGCAGTCACCCCACATTGTTCTACGTCACCGAGGGCTTTGTAGTCCTGATAGTGTTCTACCTCTGGTATTTCTACCGCAAGACCATCCGACTGTACGACACACTGATTGGCGGTATGGAGCTGGTGCGGGAACTCGATTTGACTACGCGCCTCGCTCCTTCGGGACAACACGAGACCGACATCATCGTCCGCACGTTCAACGACCTGCTTGCCCGTCTGCGCAGCGAGCACCTCAGACTCCAAGAGCAATATACCTTTCTCAACCTGCTTATCGAGGCCTCGCCGATGGGTGTCATCCAATGCAACATAGATGGCAACATCACTTCTATGAATCCCGCAGCCCGTGAGATGTTGTCGCCCAGCATCGAAGAAGCTATCCACGCACTGCCTCTTGACGAGACGACCACCGTGCGCATTCCTGGCGGTCCGCAACTCTTCCGCATCAGCCACCTCAGTTTTCCTGACCGTGGTTTCCAACATCCGTTCTTCCTCATAGAATCGCTGACCTCAGAAATACGCCTTGCTGAGAAAGCCGCCTACGAACGTGTCATCCGCATGATTGCCCACGAGGTGAACAATAGCGTGGCGGGCATCATCAGTTTAATTGAAAATGGAAAATTGAGAATTGAAAATGAGGCCAGTGCAAGCGAAAGGCTCACCGCCCTCTCGTCCTTTGTCTCCCGCTTTGCCGAAGTAGTAAAGATTCCGCAACCGCAACTGCAACTCTGCGATCTCAGCGAGGAGGTGGAAGCCTGTCGCCCCTTCCTCGAAAACCTGTGTACGCAGGCGCACGTCCATATTGACTTCCATTTGACCGACGAAGCCGTACCCGTTCATCTTGACACCGTTCTTTTCCAGCAGGTGCTCATCAACATCGTCAAGAATGCTGTGGAGAGTATAACAGACTCTCCACCCGCCCTCCCTGCGAGGGAGGGAGCGGTTACCATACAGGTTACAAAACATTCTACTGCCCTCCCTCACAGAGAGGGGCATGGGAGTGGGTCTCTTGTCATCACCGACAATGGTCATGGCATCCCGCCAGCTATAGCAAAGAATCTCTTCACTCCATTTTTCTCTACCAAACCCCAAGGCCAGGGCCTCGGTCTTCTGCTCATTCGCGACATTCTTACTTCTCATCACTGCACGTTCAATCTGCTAACAGATCCAGAAGACCATCTCACTCGCTTCACCATCCAATTTCCAATTCAGGAAACTCAAAAATGAAAGGTGCCGAAGTAAAAGATTCTGCTGGAAAAGCTTTTTTCTCGGTTATGCAGGTGGTGGCGCTTGTTTGCAACAGGCTTGTCTTGGGTGAGCCGTCTACAGCCGGATGCTCTCGATGCGCAGGCGCAGGGAACCGGCAGGGACGCGCACCTCGATGGTGTCGCCGGCTTTATGGCCGAGCAGGGCCTTGGCGATGGGCGAGTTGACGGAGATTTTCCCTTCGCGAAGGTTCGCTTCGTGAGGACTGGCAATGGTGTAGGTCATGCGGCTGTTATTGGCGAGGTTGGTCATTTCGACCTTGCAGAGCAGCTGGACGGTGTCGGAGCTAAGTCTCGACATGTCGATGACGCGGGCATTGGCCAGCACGCGCTGCTTGAAGCGTATGCGACCTAATATGCGCGACTGTTCGCGCTTGGCGGCGTGATACTCGAAATTCTCGCTGAGGTCGCCCTTGTCACGGGCCTCTGATATGGCGTCTTTTACCTGCGGCAGCTCGACGGTTTCCAACTGCCGTAACTCAGCTACGAGTTTGTCGTAGCCTTCCTTTGACATGTATTCCATGATTGTGATGGGGTGTTTGTGGGGTGTTTACTTCAGCGTGATGCGCCCGGTGTTGTCGATGCGAGCCTGACTCTGCGGGACGTCGGCCTCACTGAGCTGCTTCATCTCGCGGGCTACGCTGCCAGCCTTGTCGTGGCGGGGACCGATGCCCTTCTGCTGGATGAAGGAGTGGATCTGGCCATTGAGGAAGCGGCCGTCGCGCGCCATCTTCACCTCGATGACGGGGGCATAGCTGGAGATGCCGGTGAGGCTCATGCCGTAGGGTGTGCAGAAGTTGCCGAGACTGTAGACGATGAAGCGGCCGTCGTAAACCTCGACGGCTCTGACGACGTGGGGGCCGTGACCGTAGACGAGGTCGGCACCGTGGTCAATGCAGTAGTGGGCCAGTTCGCGGAGGGAGCCGCGGTTCTCGCCGAGGAAGGTCTCCGTGCCGTAGGGTAGGTGACTCTTTGTTCTGCCTTCGGCGCCACCGTGGAATGAGACGACGATGATGTCGGAGCGCTCCTTCAGGTCGGCTAGAATGCGGCCGACAGTGCTGAGGTCGGTATGTTTCAGCGTATAGGAGTTATGGCCGAAAGCGCAAATGCCGATGCGGAGTCCTTTACGTTCGATAACGGCAGTCTCAGTGCGCCCCTCGATACCGGCATACTTGATTCCCTCCTGCTGGAGCATACGCTCGGTACTCAGTATGCCCTCCTGGCCGAAGTCGTTGGCATGGTTGTTGGCCATGCTCAAGAAGTCGAAACCGGCCTGCTTGAGCCATTGCACGTAGGTAGTGGGCGTGCGGAAGGAGTAGACGTTGGGACCTTCGCCCTTGGTGCTCTGACCGCCGTCGCAAAGGGTACCCTCAAGGTTTCCAACGGCTAAATCGGCACGCTGGAAGACAGGACCGGCGTCCTTGAACAGGTCGGCACCGCCGTTGGCAGGAAGTTGTACGGAAGGGAAGGTGGTACCCATCATGATATCGCCGCACATGGCGACGGAAAGGGTATCGTTACGGTTGGAGGCAGAAGCGGGTGTGCTACATAACGCGGCGCACACCAATAAAGCGGCGAGCATAGAAACCATCGTTAGAGTTTGTAATCTTCACGCCTGAACTGCTGCTGGCGTGGATGAAGTTAAAGCTGCGTGTGATGGGGTCTACGTCGACGACGATACCTACGTGGCCAACATTACGGCCGGAGTTGGGACTGGTGAAGAACACGAGGTCGCCACGCTGCATCTCGCTGCGACTGACGGGTATGTTGCGGGCATACTGGTCGCGCGACGAGGCACCGATGTTGTCGTAACCCATCTGACGGTAGACGTAGCTGGTGAAACCAGAGCAGTCAAAAGCGTTGGGACCCTTGCTGCCGCTGCGGTAGCGTGCGCCGATATGACGCACGGCTTCGTCGAGCAGGCAGTTGATGGTGGCGACATCATAGTCGAGGTTCAAGTCGTCGTTGGCCCCTGCATAGAGGAAGTCGTAATTGTCAATCTCGTCGTAGCGCTCCTGTTGG
Organism: uncultured Prevotellaceae bacterium; assembly: GCA_902800435.1. Next base: position 4,229 of record CADCEQ010000072.1, read on the forward strand.
TTGGCAACAACGGTGGTATGCTGTGTTTTTTTCTTAGCGCTTTTCCTCACCTTGCCGTTAGCGATGTCGCCGATAGCAAACAATATGAGCAGTGCACAAAGAATGATTTTTCTCGTCATAAAGGGATATGGTCGATATTTCGATGTTTGGATTTTAATTGTACTTCAAAATCTGTCCGGCGCGCAGTTTCATGTTCTTGCCGATACCGTTCAGCTTGCAGATGGCGTTCACGGTGGTATTGCGCTTACGGGCAATGGAGTAGAGCGTCTCGCCCTTCTTTACCTTGTGGAAGCGGGTGCTAGCCGTATTGCGCTTGTTGGACGATTTCTTACTGGTGTTCTGTGCAAAGAGCTGGTCGTCAGCGCTGGAAGCGGAAGAACCGCTGACGCCGCGCAGGCGGTTTGCCTGAGCCGACTCTCGCGAGTAGGTATTCTTACGGAAGGTGTAGAAGTCACCCGTCACGTCCTGATTGCGGAAATCGAACATCAATGCCGGGTTGAGGGCCACGCCGCAGAGGCGGGTCTCGAAGTGCAGGTGTGAGCCGGTGGAGCGGCCAGTATTGCCACCCAGTCCGATGGGCTCGCCGGCACGTACTTCCTGATCAGGTTTCACCAGATGCTTCGACATGTGGCCATAGATGGTTTCCAGTCCGTTGAAATGGCGGATGACGACGAAGTTGCCATAGCCGTTGGCCTCATAGCGCACGACGCGTACCTTACCTGAGAAAGCGGCGCGGATGGTGTCGCCGATGTAGACCTTGATGTCGAGTCCCTTGTGCTGGCGTCCCCAGCGGGCACCGAAGTTCGAGGTAAGCACACGGCTCTCAGTGGGCATTGCAAAGCCACGCAGGTCGATGCGGAAGGTGTCGGGCAGTGCCGTCTCGCGGTGGGCGGTGTAGTTCTCCCAGTCCTGATAAAGGTCGGCAGCGGGCGATGCCATCTGCTCGAACTGAATCAGTCGGCTCAGTGCTACAGAGTCGACGGCTTTCATCTTACGGTCAATGGGGGCCTGACGTGCTAAAAGGTCCTGTCCCTGCATGGGAACGGTAACGATTGACACCATGGCTATTGCAAAAATCTTCTTTAAAGTCTTAATCATTATTCTTCGGTCACTTTTGAGTTATTATCCGGCTAAGTTTCCACAAAAGTAAAAACTCGGTTGCAAAGGTACGAATAAAATCCCGAAAACCAATGGGTTGCTTTTATTCCTTAACAAAGTTTTGGTGTCTTTTAACACTTAAACGTTTACGATATGACGCCCCAGTTGATGTTGGTCTTGCGCAGCTGTCGCAGCCGGTTCCACAGAATCTGGTACTTCTCCGACGTGCAGGTGGGATCTTCGTCGATGATGAGCTGAGCTTCGTCGCGGGCCATCTGGACGAGTTGACCGTCGCGGGCAATGTCGGCTATCTTCAGGTCGAAGGCCATGCCGCTCTGCTGGGTGCCCTCGAGGTCACCGGGACCGCGCAGTTTCAGGTCGGCCTCGGCAATGCGGAAGCCGTCGTTCGTGTCGCACATGATGTCGATGCGCTTGCGGGTTTCCTCGCTGAGCTTATAAGGCGTGACCAGCAGGCAGAACGACTGGTCGGCACCGCGTCCCACCCGACCGCGCAGCTGGTGGAGCTGCGACAGACCGAAGCGCTGGGCATCGAAGATGACCATGACCGAGGCATTGGGCACGTTGACGCCCACCTCGATGACGGTCGTGGCGACAAGTATCTGTGTCTCGCCACTGACGAAGCGCTGCATCTCCTCCTCCTTGTCGGCGGGTTTCATCTTACCGTGGACTTTGCTCAGGCGGAACTCGGGGAAGGTCTGGCAGAGCATCTCGTAGCCCTGCTCCAGATTCTTCAGGTCGCTCTTCTCGCTCTCCTCGATAAGCGGGAACACACAGTAGACCTGTCGGCCCTGGTTAATTTGCTGACGGATGCCGTTATAGAGCGACGTGATGCGCGAGTCAAAGAAGTGGTGCGTCACCACGGGCTTGCGGCCTGGCGGCAGCTCGTCGATGACGCTCACGTCGAGGTCGCCATAGAGCGTCATGGCCAGTGTGCGGGGAATGGGGGTGGCAGTCATGACGAGGACGTGGGGAATCCTCCGCCCACCTTCTTCGGTTGTGGAGACTTTCGTCCAGAGTTTGGCGCGCTGGGCCACGCCGAAGCGGTGCTGCTCGTCGACAACGACGAAGCCGAGACGGGCAAACTGCACCGTGTCCTCGATGACGGCGTGGGTGCCCACGAGAATCTGGATGGTGCCGTCGAGCAGTCCTTCGTGTATCTCCTTCCGCCGTTTGCCCTTGACGATGCCTGTCAGCAGGGCCACGCGGACGGGCATGTCGCCGAGAAATTGGCGGATGGTCTGCAGGTGCTGCTCAGCCAGTATCTCTGTCGGGGCCATGATGCAGGCCTGGTAACCGTTGTCGATGGCGATGAGCATCGACATCAGGGCGACAAGCGTCTTGCCTGAGCCGACGTCGCCCTGCAGCAGACGGTTCATCTGGCGGCCACTGCCCATGTCCTTGCGGATTTCGCGGATGACGCGCTTCTGAGCCTCCGTCAGCGGGAAGGGCAGGTGGTTGTGGTAGAAGTCGTTGAACACCTCGCCGACATGGCTGAACACATAGCCCAGGTACTTGCGCCGCTGGTCGCTAACGTACCTTAATATATTAAGCTGCACAAAGAACAGCTCCTCGAACTTCAGACGGACGCGGGCACGCTCCAGCTCACGGGCGTTCTGGGGGTAGTGAATGGTGCGCAGCGCCGCGTCGCGGCCCATCAGGTGCAGTCGTGCGGTGATGAAGTCGGGGATGGTCTCGCCGACGGGTGACGTCAGCTTTTCGAGCAGCGTCTTGACTATCCGCTCTACCGAGCGCGAGGTGAGTCCGCGCTTCTTCATCTTCTCCGTCGTGTTGTAGTAGGGCTGCATCCCCATGGCAGAGGTGTCCACCTTCGAGGCCTCGTCAATGTCGGGATGGCTCACCTGTATGCGGTTGTTGAAGATGGTGGGCTTGCCAAACACCAGGTACTCCGTGCCGATGCGGTAGTTCTGTTTGGCATACTTTCCGCCGGCACCGAACCACACCAAGTCCATGATGCCTGTGCCGTCGCTGAAGTGGCCGACGACACGCTCCTTGTGGGCACTCATCTTGAAGGTCTCGAAACTCAGGATGGTACCCACCACCTGAACGAATGGCATGTCGCCCGTCAACTCATGGACGGTGTATACCCGCGAGCGGTCCACGTGCTTGTAGGGATAGTATTCCAACAGGTCGCCATAGGTATGGATACCCAGCTCCTCGTTGAGTATCTTCTTGCGGTTGGGGCCCACGCCCGGCAAATACATGATGTCCTGCTGCAGAATGTCCATTTATATCAGTACTTCGGCTATTCGCAGGTCGTAGGGGGTGGTAATCTTGATGTTCTCGCGGTTGCCGTCGACGAGAGTGATGTCGAAGCCAAAAGCTTCGACCACACTGGCATCGTCGGTGAAATTGTCGTTGTAAGGCTGGCGGTTGGCGGCTTTCAGCAGCTGGATGTCAAAGGTCTGCGGAGTCTGCACCAAGCGATAGTCACCTCGGGGCTTGGTGCCTTCGGTGACGTGGCGCAGGGTCTCGACGACGGGGACAACGGGGACGACGGCCTTCTGGGTGCGGGCCGTCTCGTAGCAGCGGGCAATAACCTCGACTGAGGGGAACGGGCGCACGCCGTCGTGAACGCCAACGATGCCTTGAGCATCGTCGGGAATCAGGGCGAGGCCATGCTGCACGGAGTGGAAACGGGTCTCGCCGCCGTCGGCTAACTGGTAAGCGCCACCCCTGTCCCCTTCCTGTTGAGGGAGCGGAAAATGATACTCTTGGCATAACTGCCGCCAGTAGTCCTGCTGGGCTTTGGGCAGCACCAGAATAATCTGCAGGTCGGCCGAATACTCACGGAACCGCTCTATGGTGCGCATCAGCACCGGCCGCCCGCCGACGGGCAGGAACTGCTTCGGAATGTCGCTGCCCATACGCAGGCCCTTACCGCCTGCTACGATAATGACGTAATCTGTCATGCCATCAGATGCTTATAGCGCATGCCTTCGGCTACTTGGTCGCTCACCTGCTTGTTGACCAGCTGGCTCAGCAGCTCGTAAGCATAGGGGAAGGCGGCGGCAGGCCCCTCGGCCG
>CADCEQ010000073.1 GCA_902800435.1 uncultured Prevotellaceae bacterium
AAGGTACAAAAAATCTTGGACATAACAAAGCCCTGGCTTGAGAAAGTCGGGGCTTTGCGATAAAAAAATGAGGATGTGCCTATTTTGACACACCCTCTTCTATTTAATGAAGGCAGCAACTTTCTGTGCTGTCTGGCGACCACTCGCCAAGGCACGCACGACAAGGCTGGCACCGTTGGCGGAGTCGCCGCAGACGAAGACGTTCGACGGGTACTCTGGGTGCTCAGGCTTCAGGAATCCCATAGCGAGCAGACAAAGTTCTGCTTTGATAATTTCTGGTTTCCCCTTCTCTACCATGATGGGGCGACCTCCGTCTGGATTGGGCTGCCAGTCTATTTCTTGTATGCGGACGCCGGTGAGGTGGCCGTCCTCGCCGAGGAATTCGAGGGTGTTAATGTTCCAGCGGCGGGTGCATCCTTCCTCGTGGCTCGAAGTGGTCTTGAGGGTGCGCGGCCAGTTGGGCCAGGGGTTTTGCGGATCATCGGAACCTTCGACGGGTCGGGGCATGATCTCGATTTGTGTGACGCTGTTGCAGCCTTGACGATGGGCGGTGCCGATGCAGTCAGAGCCTGTGTCGCCGCCGCCGATGACGAGAACGTCCTTGCCTTGGGCGGTGATGCGGTCGTCCTTGCTATAGTCGGTGCCGGCGAGGACGCGATTCTGCTGCGAGAGCAGTTCAAGGGCGAAGTGCACGCCCTTGAGCGAGCGCCCTGGGATGTTGAGGTCGCGGGCGGTGGGGGTGCCGGTGGCGAGGACGACGGCGGCATACTGTTCGGTGTACTGCGATATCGCTGCATACTCGACAGCCTCGCCGTAGCGGAACGTAATGCCTTCCGACTCCATCAGCCGGATGCGGCGGTCGATGATGGCTTTGTTGAGTTTGAAGTTGGGGATACCATATCGCAACAAACCGCCGGCAGCCTCGGCTTTCTCGATGACGGTGACGGTGTAGCCCATCTGGTTGAGGGCATCGGCACAGGCGAGACCGGCAGGACCGGCTCCGATGACGGCGACGCACTTACCGTTTCTATGGGGCAATCGCGGCTGGATGTAGCCTTCGCGGAAAGCGGCCTCGATGATGGCGCACTCGTCCTCGCGGTTGGTCGTGGGCTCGTGGTTAAAACGGTTCAATACGCAGGCCTTCTCGCAGAGGGCGGGACAGATGCGGCCGGTGAACTCAGGGAAGGGGTTGGTGCTCGTTAGCAAACGGAAGGCCAGTTCCCAGTCGCCCTTATACAGGGCGTCGTTCCACTCTGGGGCTTTATTGCCCAGCGGACAGGCCCAATGGCAGAACGGTACGCCGCAGTCCATGCAGCGGCTCGCCTGTTCGCGGCGCTGGTGTGTGTTGAGCGTCTGCTCCACCTCGCCAAAATCGTGGATTCTATCGTGAATCGGACGGTAGCCCGCCTCCTGGCGGTGTATCTCTAAAAATGCTTTTGGATTTCCCATAATCTTTTGCTGTTTGAAGTTTTAATAATCACGTTGGATATCGGCAATCTTCTCGTGCAGGCGTGCCATCTTCTCTTCTTCAAGCACGCGTTTGTACTCAATAGGCACTACTTGAATGAAGTCCTCAATATACCGATGCCAATCATCAAGCATGCGACCCGCAAGGGCACTGCCCGTATGCAGGTAGTGCTGACGTATGAGTTCGAGCAACTCCTTGCGAGAAACCGAATCCTCAACCAGCGAGAGCTCCACCATTTCCATGTTGCAGAAGTAGTCGAACGTGTGGTCTGGGTCGTAGACGTATGCTACGCCACCACTCATGCCGGCGGCGAAGTTACGTCCAGTCTTGCCGAGCACAACCACACGACCACCCGTCATGTATTCGCAACAGTGGTCGCCGGCACCCTCGATGACCGCCGTGGCGCCAGAATTGCGCACACCGAAGCGCTCGCCCACCTTGCCGTTGACATACAACTCGCCCGAGGTGGCACCGTAGAGTCCTGTGTTGCCTGCGATGATGTTTTCCTCGGCCTTGAAGTCTTCACTACGACGGGCAGGAGGAAAAATAGAGATGCGACCGCCTGAGAGACCCTTGCCGAAGTAGTCGTTGGTCTCACCTTCCAAGCGCATCTCCAAGCCTTTCACCGCAAAGGCGCCAAACGACTGTCCGGCAGAACCCTTGAATTTAATTTTGATGGTACCGTCAGGCATCCCTTGCTCACCATACTTCTTGACGATGACACCACTGAGCATCGTACCTACCGCACGATCTGTATTCTTGATGGCATAGTCGAGCGTCACCTCCTCCTGGTCATCGATGGCCTTCCTGGCGGTACGAATCATTTCCTCGTCCTTCACGCCTGTCACCTTCGTGTAAGCACCACGATCCCAATAGAGCGCCTTGTCCGTCTCAGGCTTATGCAGCAGTCGACCGAAGTCGATGGTCGCCCACTTCTCGGAGGAGAGTTCCATGTTCCCAACGGCTTTCCCGTCGGGAATCATCACCTCAATCAGCTCCGTCCGCCCGATAATCTCCTTAAGACTATGTACCCCTATCTCAGCCAGATACTCCCTCACCTGCTGCGCCAGCATCGTGAAGTAGTTCACAACATACTCCGCCCTGCCCTCGAAGTGCTTCCTGAGCTCCGGGTTCTGCGTCGCCACACCCATCGGACAGGTGTTTGTGTTGCATTTGCGCATCATCACACAGCCCAGCACGATGAGCGGCAGCGTGCCAAACGAGAATTCATCGGCCCCCAGCATCGCCATGATGATGACATCCTTGGCGGTCTTCAGCTGCCCGTCGGTCTGCAGGCGAACCTGATTCCTCAGCCCGTTTCGTACCAGCGTCTGCTGCGTCTCAGCCAAGCCAATCTCCGGCGAAATGCCCGCGAAGCGCATCGACGAGGCAGGCGATGCTCCCGTGCCGCCCTCACTGCCACTAATCACAATGAGGTCGGCCTTGGCCTTGGCGACACCGGCGGCAATGGTTCCCACACCGCTCTCTGCCACCAGTTTCACGCTGACAGCAGCCGTCGGGTTGATGTTCTTCAGGTCGAAGATGAGTTGTGCCAGGTCTTCGATAGAATAGATGTCGTGATGTGGCGGAGGACTTATGAGACTGATGCCTGGGATGGCATTGCGTGTCTTGGCAATGATGTCGTTCACCTTGAATCCCGGCAACTGTCCGCCCTCGCCGGGCTTCGCACCCTGCGCCACCTTAATCTGTATCTCCTCAGCGTTCACCAGATACTCCGCCGTCACGCCGAAGCGTCCTGAGGCTATCTGCTTCGTCTTGCTACTGAGACTCACGCCGTCTACCGCTGTGTGGTAGCGGGTGTTATCCTCTCCACCCTCACCCGTGTTCGAACGGGTGCCGAGTTTGTTCATGGCCAGTGCCAGGGCCTCGTGGGCCTCGATGCTGAGAGCACCAAACGACATGGCACCGGTCACGAAGTGTTTCACGATGCTCTCCACGCTCTCCACCTCGTCAATAGGAGTAGGGTTGGCAACCTTCTTGAAGCCCAAAAAGTCACGGATAAAGATAGGAGACGCCTTCTCGTCTACCAACCTCGCCCAGTCCTTGAACTTCTCGTACGAACCCAGACGTGTGGCCAGCTGCAACTTTGCAATCGTCTCTGGATTCCATGCATGCTTGATGCCATCTTTTCTCCATGAGAACTGACCTTGGTTCTGCAGCATAGTATGCTCTTTAGCAGCTTCATGCAAACGAATAGCATCGCGAGAAATCTCCTTAAGACCAATACCTCCGATAGTGCTCACCTCTGTACCAAAGTACCTGCGTAGCAAGTCCTCGTTCAGTCCGATGCTCTCGAAAATCTTAGCACCACGGTAACTGCGGATGGTCGAGATGCCCATCTTCGACATAATCTTCTTCAGTCCCTTGTCCACGGCCTTGATATAGTGGCTTTCGGCCGTCGCGTAGTCTTCCTGGATCTTTCCGCGCTTCACCATGTCGTCCAGAATTGCAAAAGTCATATACGGACACAGCGCCGAGGCTCCGTAGCCCAACAGCAGCGCCGCATGCATCGTTTCGCGAATCTCACCGCTCTCTACGATCAGCGCCGTCTGCACACGCTTCCCAACTGAAATCAGATAATGATGCACCGCACTCACCGCCAGCAATGAGGGGATTGCAGCGTGTTGCGCGTCAATGTCTCGGTCGGAAAGGATGATGTAGTTCACCCCTTCGTCCACACTCGTCTCAGCCTGTTTGCAGAGGGTGTCGAGAGCCTGACGCAGTCCCTCCTCACCCTTTTCGATAGCAAAAAGGATGGGGAGCTTTTGTGTTTTGAATCCCTTATACCTTATATTACATAGTATATCCAGCTGCGTGTTGGTCAGCACCGGCTGCGGCAGTCGCACCATCTTGCAGTTTGATGCATCCGGCGTCAGGATGTTCGTGCCCACGGCACCGATATACTCCGTGAGGCTCATCACCAGTTCCTCGCGGATGGGGTCGATGGCAGGGTTCGTCACCTGGGCAAACTGCTGACGGAAGTAGTTGAACAGCAATTGCGGGCGGTCGCTAATAACTGCCAGTGGCGTGTCGTTACCCATCGCCGCCACCGGCTCCTGGCCAGCCGTTGCCATAGGGATGATGGTCTTGTCGATATCTTCCTGACCATATCCGAACTGCAACAGTTTGCGCTGCAAATCGCTCACCGAGTTATCCACCTTACGTCCACTCTTCAGTTTCTCTAACTGTACACGATTTTCTGAGAGCCACTCTCGGTACGGATGTGCCTTGGCCAGTTTCTCCTTGATCTCACCATCGTAGTATATCTTGCCTTCTTGCGTGTCAATGAGCAAAATCTTGCCTGGCTGCAGTCGGCCCTTGCTCACCACGTCGCCCGGTTCGAAGTCCATTACGCCTACCTCCGAGGCCACCACCATCACACCCTGCCGGGTAATCGTGTAGCGACTGGGGCGCAATCCGTTACGGTCGAGCATTCCACCTGCGTAGCGTCCATCACTGAACAGCAATGCAGCAGGTCCGTCCCAAGGTTCCATCAGTATCGAGTGATACTCATAAAATGCCTTCAAATCCTCGCTGATAGGGTTCTTGTCATTAAAGCTTTCTGGCACAAGAACTGCCATCGCCTGCGGCAACGAGAGTCCGCTCATCATCAGGAACTCAAACACGTTGTCCAGCGATGCAGAGTCGCTCATGCCTTCCTCCACGATGGGCGATATCTCTTTAATATCGCCCAAAGCCCGGCTGCTGAGCACGCTCTCCCTCGCCTTCATCCATCCGCGATTGCCACGGATGGTGTTAATTTCACCATTGTGAGCTAACAAGCGAAAGGGTTGGGCCAGCCTCCATTGAGGAAATGTGTTGGTTGAGAATCTTGAATGCACCAGTGCCAAACCACTCGTCAGATAGGGGTTCGACAGGTCAGGGAAATACCGACGCAGCTGTCCGCTGGTCAGCATTCCCTTGTATATAATGTTTGTGTTGCTCAACGAGCAGATGTAGAAGTAAGGATGCGTGATGCGTCGCTCAATCTTCTTCCTTATTATATATAATATACGTGACAGGCCGTCGGCATCCTCCTCTCTCACGCCCGTCACAAATATTTGCTTGATGGCAGGTTCCACCCGTCGTGCAGCCTCACCCAGCACCTCCTGGCAGGTAGGCACCGTACGCATGTGCATCAGCTGCAGACCCTCGCGCTCTATTTCCTCTATCATGACGCTCAGAATCGCCTGCTGCTCCTTTTCATACTTTTTACCTTTTTTATTAATACTTACGTGTCATCTTGCAAGATTTTGATTGCAAAGGTATGGCGATTATGTTCCATGTTCTCCAGTACATGAAGCGCCTGGTCTACCAGTTCGTGGCTCTTTCCGCCATGTATGTTCACCACCATGCCTACGCCACAAGCGTCGTGCTCGTAATGTGGCTGATAAAGCCCGTCTAGTTTTCTCTTTGTCATATTATTCCTTACTTTATCTTACGTTTATCTCGATTTCGGGTGCAAAGATAGCTCAAAAAGTTACAAAAACTATACATTTATTGACATTATTTTACTTTGAAAACGTACACAACTAACATTTTGTCAATAAACACGTATTATTAGCGACAAAATGAAAACAGAACAATCCGCAGAAATGCCTTTTGGCTTACACTTTGTCATTCAAGCAAAATTAATGGATGCAAAGTTGTGGTTTTATGCAGCTTATTTCCAAGAATCGCCATACCTTTGCAATCAAAATCTTGCAAGATGACACGTAAGTATTAATAAAAAAGGTAAAAAGTATGAAAAGGATTGAAGCAATTATCCGCAAGACCAAGTTCGAAGAAGTCAAGGAGGCACTCCTGTCTTCGGACATCGACTGGTTTGAGTACCACAACGTACACGGCATCGGCCAGAGCCGACAGGAGCGCATCTACCGTGGCGTGCAATACTCGACGGATGTTATCGAGCGCGTTGCACTGACCATCGTCTGTCGCGACCCGCTGGTGGAGCCGACGGTAAAAGTCATATTGAAGGTAGCCCATACAGGTGAGATTGGCGACGGGCGCATCTTCGTCAGTGACATGATTGATACGTGGTCCATCCGAACAGGCGAAAACGGCGACACCGTACTGAGAGACAAGAAATAGCAAGGGATAACACAACTAACACAAAAATGATTATGAACGAAATAGGATTATCACTCGATACTGTATGGATGCTATTGGCAGCCATGCTGGTTTTCTGGATGCAGCCGGGCTTTGCACTGTGCGAGGCAGGTTTTACGCGTGGCAAGAACACGGCTAACATCCTCATGAAGAACTTCGTCGACTTCATGTTCGGCTCGCTGTTGTTCTTCTTCCTTGGCTTCGGATTTATGTTCGGCAGCGAGGGTGCGGGTTTTATCGGCATGCCCAACTGGGGCGACCTCTCTTTCTACAAGGGTGACCTGCCCGTGGAGGGTTTCCTGATTTTCGAGACTGTCTTCTGCGCCACCAGCGCCACCATCGTCAGCGGTGCCATGGCCGAGCGCACCAAGTTCTCGATGTATCTCATCTATTCAGCATGCATCTCGCTGTTCATCTACCCCATCGAGGGGCACTGGACATGGGGCGGAGGCTGGCTGTGCAACGATGCTACCGACGGATTTATGATGTCGACATTCGGCGACGTGTTCCACGATTTTGCTGGTTCTGCCATCGTGCATAGCGTGGGCGGCGTACTGGCTCTGATTGGTGCAATGGCACTCGGTCCCCGCATCGGGAAATACAGCAGCGAGGGCAAGAGCCGCGCCATTCCTGGCCACAACCTGACGCTGGCCTCACTGGGTGTGTTCATCCTCTGGCTCGGCTGGTTCGGATTCAACCCTGGCTCACAGCTGGCAGCCTCGGGCGAGGTGAACCGCATAGCCATCAGCCACGTATTCTTGACCACCAACCTTGCTGCCGTGGCAGGTGGAACGGCCACCATGTTCATCACGTGGATGAAGTACGGCAAACCGTCGCTCTCGCTGACACTCAACGGTGTACTGGCAGGCCTGGTGGGCATCACCGCTGGCTGTGACCTCGTGTCGCCACTCGGTGCCGTCGTCATCGGACTCATTTGTGGTATGGTATTGGTCTATGCCATCGAGTTTATCGACCGTCGCTTGCACAGTGACGACCCTGTGGGCGCTTCGTCTGTTCATGGCGTCTGCGGCATCCTTGGTACACTGATGACAGGGCTACTCTCCACAACGAACGGTGCCTTCTATGGACACGGTTGGGGATTTTTCGGTGCTGAGTGTTTCGGCATCTTGGTCATCGACCTCTGGGCTGCCGTGTGCGGTTTCGTCCTGTTCTATGGCATCAAGCGCCTGCATGGTCTGCGCGTGGATGGTCGCATCGAGGAAGAAGGACTGGACATCTACGAACATGGTGAGAGTTGCTACAACTAAGTGAAAAGTGAATAATATGCTATCGCATAAAATAAAAAAGGTATGAGAAAGATTGTTTTATTCGCAATGGGACTGGTGCTGAGCAGCACCACCCTTGCACAGGATGATAAGAAAAACGAGTTTGAGACAACAATCAAGGGCGATTTCGTCAACGAGTATATCTGGCGTGGCCAGAAGCTGGGCGATGTAGCCGTACAGCCGACCCTCGGCGTAGACTACAAAGGCCTGTCACTGACGGCCTGGGGCAGCTACGGACTGTCCAACAAAGACGATGTGAAGGAGTTCGACCTGACACTCGCCTACTCCATCAGCGGATTCAACTTCGGTGTGACCGACTACTGGTTCAGCAAGGGCCTCGATCCAGACAGCCGCTACTTCAAGTACGATGCCCACGGCACTAACCACGTCTTTGAAGCCAACGTAGGCTACGACTTCGGTCCCGTGGCCTTGCAATGGTACACCAATTTCGCCGGCAACGATGGATTGAACAAGAACGGCAAACGTGCCTACAGCAGTTATTTCGAAGCAGTTGTCCCATTCAGCCTTGTTAGCGTCGACTGGACTGCTACGGCCGGTGCCGTTCCTTATGCCACCACATTATATGGTACCAGCGGGTTCGCTGTCACCAACCTGTCACTGCGTGCGACCAAGGATATCCGGGTGACTGACTCCTTCAGCATCCCTATCTTCGGACAGGTGACCGCCAACCCCTGTTCACAGAAAGCCTACCTGGTTCTCGGTTTTACGCTGCAGCCTTCTCTTTAAGCCCTGAACAGAAGGAATGTATTCCTTATGTCATGGCGAGAGAAGGTCGGACAATAGTCCAACCTTAATCTTAGCCAGGTTTTCCCCCCATTCGCCGCAGAAGGCGAGAGAGGGGGATTTTTATTATCACCTGCAAAGGTACTAAACTACTGCATCTTCCTGCAGCGCGAGTTCCCCGAGAAACTGACCTACGACATAGGCACCCACCACGAGGGCGACGGATCGCTGATTTCTTTTGCTCTAGGTCAGATTGGTGGCAAACGCAATGTCGGCACGGCTTCCCGCCCTTTTGGTAACGATTTGTTAATTTTTCGAGGGTAACAGGGATAATCTGTGGAATATTTCGTATCTTTGCAACCAATAAGGATTAAAAAGATTACGGCAATGAAGAAATACGTTATCAACAAGAGGAATATTGAGCGATGGAAGAATGACGTGCAGAAATCAGTTGTGTTCTACAACGACTGGTTTCTGAACTTTGCTCCCACTACCTATATCAATGCCAGGCAAGATGCCATTAATAAGGTAGAGCTTGCTTTTCAGAAGACGGAATGCTTCAACAGCCTGTCTATTGATATGCTAAAGACATCCCCAGAGGTTATCACGATTCTCCGCATGGCCACCACACCGCCACTGGCACGTGATAGGATTATCGGACTTGCTAACGTCTCGAGCAATCTGATGGGAAAAATGGAAGAAGGACGATTCCCTCCAAAGATGAAACAAAAGGAAATTGACGAATCTCTGAGCCGTATCATCGACATTATCTATCGTCTCCTTGATGCTGACATCATGCCGTGGTTGGAGCGCAAATCATATCCGCATGAGATGGACAGACTGCTGGCTACGCACGTGATTGGCGACCGAGTATGCGGTTCGCTGTCAGACCCAATCATCCGCAATGAGCAGGAACGTCGCCAACTGAAAAGCATCAGCGATTATCTCAATGACAAAGGATATACATTTGTCGAATCAAAGGATATTGACAACGTCATGACGATGGAGGCCGGAACGTATTCCTTTCATCTCAACGTGCCTGCAAAAAGAAATGACAACAAGTTTGTCAATATGCCTATCGATGTGGTTATTAAACGAAAGGATGCCACCCCCGATGAATTGCCAGTACTGATAGAATGCAAGTCGGCAGGCGACTTTACCAATACCAACAAGAGACGCAAGGAGGAGACCACAAAGATTGAGCAGTTGCGTAACAATTATGGCAAGAAGGTGGAGTTCATTCTCTTCCTGTGCGGTTATTTCGACAGCGGCTATCTCGGCTACGAAGCCGCTGAGGGTATCGACTGGGTTTGGGAACATCGGGTTGAGGACTTTCAAAAAGCAGGCATTTAAGATATGAACGAAAAGGAAATCAGAAGAAAGCAGATGCAAGACGCTCTGGATGCGCAAAAGACGCAGAAAGACCGTAATGTAATGGGGCAGTACTCAACGCCCTATCCGCTTGCGCTCGACATCATGCAGTACATGCGCAGCCTCATAGGCACCGACGAAATTTCGTTCATCGAACCATCCATCGGCATGGGGGTATTTTACTCCGCCTTCACCGATGCTTTTGCAGGCGGTGAACGTGTCCTAGGCTTCGAGATAGACCCGCACTACTTCAAGCCTGCCAGCGAGTTTTGGCAAGGGACAAAGCTGGAAATGCGATGCAGTGACTTTCTCGCCCAGAAGCCTGACGAGCAATTCGATATGCTGGTAGCCAATCCGCCTTACGTGCGTCACCACCATATTGACAATAAAACGAAGGTCAAACTTCAAAACAAAGTCCAGCGCCAGACGGGCATCACAATCTCGGGTCTTGCTGGTCTCTACTGTTATTTCATGATGCTCTCATCCGCATGGCTCAAAGACGGCGGTCTTTCCTGTTGGCTTGTGCCAAGCGAGTTTATGGATGTCAACTACGGTGAAGCAGTCAAACGCTATCTCATGCAGAACGTACAGTTGCTCCATATTCACCGATTCAAAGCTGATGACCTCCAATTTGCCGACGCCCTTGTCAGTTCATGCATTGTCGTTTTCCGCAACAGTAGGCCTTCGACATCTCACGAGGTAACATTCTCAATCGGAGGGACCATTAAAAAGCCAGAATCGGTTAGGAATATTGACGTGTCGCAGCTGAAGACCAAAGACAAATGGACGAACCTCTTCACCGACGACACTCACACAAGCGAACCCCAAGCCACGCTTGGCAACTTCTTCACCGTCAAGAGAGGCATAGCCACAGGCGACAATGACTTCTTTATCCTCGACAAGGATACAATTGCTCAGTATGAGATACCACAGGAATTCCTGCGTCCCATTCTGCCCAGCCCCCGCTACATCAAGGGCGACCGCATCAACAGCTACAACGGTCTTCCCGCTGTGGAGCGCCAGCAATTCCTATTTACATGCAACCTGCCAGAGAGTGTTTTGAAAGAACGCTACCCAAAGGTTTGGGAATATGTTTGCAAAGGCTATGAGCGAGGCGTACAGAATGGCTACATATGCAGCCGACGCACGCCGTGGTATTCGTGCGAAGAGCGCGAGCCAGCTGCCATTGTTGTCCCATACATGGGACGGTCGGAAACCAGTAACCGCCTGTTTCGCTTCATTCTCAACGATTCAAAGGCCATCACTACAAACGTCTACCTCCTGCTATATCCTAAGCCACAATATGCCCGCTGCATGAAAGATGAGGCCGTGCTCACCGAAGTATGGCAAGAATTAAACACCATCCCGACAGAGACGCTTTTGCGTAATGGACGATTCTACGGTGGCGGACTGCGCAAGATAGAGCCCAAGGAACTGATGCAAACACCAGCCAGGGGCATCGCTTCGCTGCTGACTCTTCGCACTTCCTATCACCAGCTCTCTCTGTTCGGTTGAAATCCACTTCTATTAAGCCCCAATCGGTCATTACTTAGAACTGGAGTCCATCATCTACTCGCAACTGAAATGCCTAGGGCTGTGTGTGTGGATTAGTTGGAGGCCAGGTTCTCCAGATACTTCTGGGGCGTGATGCCCTCGATTCTTTTGAAGGTGCGCTGCAGGACTGTTCGGTCGGTGAAGCCGCAGCGCTGGGCGACGGCATCGTTCGACCAGTCGGGATGGGCGGCAATGAGGCGCTTGGCCTCTTCGACGCGCAGCTGGGCTATCCACTCGGTGTATTTCAATCCGCTTTGGTGCAGCCAGGTGGTCAGGCGGTAGCGGCTGATGCCGATGGCTTGTGCGGCTATGGGCTGCAGCAGTCCTGTCTGGCAGTAGCCTCCACGGGCTTTCCATGCCTCCACGGCCTGCTCCACCTCGCTCATCACCTCGGGCGACAGTACGGCAGCGTAGGCAGTGCCAGCGTCTGTCAACTTTTCATTATTCAAACTTTTCAATTCTTCCTCTACCTCGGCGGCGTTCTGCTCAGCGGCCTGCATACGCTCAGGGGCTGGACTGGTGAGGTAGAAGCAGAAACTGTCCACCAGATAGAACATTAGGAAATAGACGGCGAAGGCGACGGCGAGCATTCCCGGG
The DNA here is from genome assembly GCA_902800435.1 of uncultured Prevotellaceae bacterium. The sequence continues at coordinate 12,151 of CADCEQ010000073.1, forward strand.
CCGGAGCTGAAGATGGCCACGGGCACCATCAGTGCCAGCAGCATCAGGCCGACAATGCTATACTGCATCCAGCGCAGCATGCCGTCGGTGTCGCGGTCGTAGTAGTCGTGCAGCGCACGGTGCATGGCCACAAGGCTCACCGAGTGGCGCCACGTGTAGTAGCCCTGCATCAGCATGTAGAGCACGGCTCCGGCTCTCTCGGCCAGTCGCAGCTCCAGCGTGTCGCTCAGCAGCGGCTGGCCGTCGGTCAGTGCCGCCACGGCCAGCATCGCCATCGTCACCGTCCACACCGCCGGTCCAGTCCATCGGTCGGCCAGACTCAGTTTGCCGCGCCGCTGCAACAGCAGTATGGCACGGGCGAAGAGGTGGGATGCAGGGATGAGCATGGCCAGATTGAGCATCACCGACTGTGTGATGCCCATCAGCCTCAGTCCCGTATTCAGCTGTATGGCGAAGTGCAGGGACAGCAGCGCCGTGGCTGTGGTCATCAGCCTGCGAGCCTGACGTGCATGACGGCTCTTGATGCGCCGTTCGCGCAGGAAAAGCAGCTTCACCGTGAGCAGCAGCATCAGCACCACTGCCGTGAACTGCATCATCTGGAGTGTAATCATAACCGCTGCAAAGGTACTCTTTTTCTGTGAAAAACACGCCAAAAGGTGTGATAATTTTGAAAATTGTCACACTTGAATGCCCTAAAAACCTTATAATTGTCACACCTACCGAATAATTGTCACACCTTATATAATATAAAAGATGTATCTTTGCAACCAAAATCAATCACAAACAAAATAGCTTATGAACGAACTGACCCGTTTCATCACCGAGACCCCCCTGTGGCTCACCATCATCTTCTTCGCAGTCTTTGCCGCGATGTCGATATGGTGCCTTGTGCTCTTGGTGCAGGCCCTGCGTGGCAAATAATTCTCCGGAACAAATCGAATATTAACATTAAACAAATAACAGTATGAACAACATCATTCACAGAATCCAACACACCGCGAGGGCAGCCACCGTGCTGCTCCTCGCCCTGCTCACCGCGCAGACGGCGGGGGCGCAGATGACCGTGGACGTCAGCAATGCTGATGACTTAGCAAATGCGTTCGGCACCGGAGGTGTCTCCGAAATCAACGTGACTAATAACATCACCGGCGTTGGTTATTTATCTCTCGGCCGCGCCCTCACCATCAACCTGAACGGCCACACCATCAGCGGTGACGAACTTCATTTTAATGTCGGCCCTGATGGCTCCCTCACCATCAACGGAGGGGGGCAGGACGGCAGTGTCGGCAACATCATCAGTGGCTATGCTGACGGGCCAGCCATCTACAACAACGGCACGGTCACCCTCAGCCATGTGAACATCATCAGTAGCAATGCTAACGTGCCAGCCATCGACAACTACGGCACGGTCACCCTCAGCAATGTGAACATCACCACCAACTACGACTGCGCCATCGGGGGCTACGGCACGCTCATCATCGGCAACAACGTCAGCTTCAACGGCTGGACTGAAAGGCCTTTCAGCACCCTAAGCGTCAACATCACAGGGAACTACAACTACGCGGCAAGGCCCACTACTTCGAGAACAGCGACATAGCCCTCGCCTACATCGTTAGCCACCCGGACAACGACCACTTCTCGCTGTCGGGCGACACCTACACCATCCACACCGCCACGGGCTGGGACGCCTTCTGCAGCCTGCTGGCCGACAACGACAAGGGCTTCTTCGACGGCAAGACCGTCCAGCTCGGCACGGACATCGGCACGGCTGACGACCCCGTCACCCGCATGGCGGGCACGGCTTACCACGACTTCACCGGCACCTTCGACGGCGACGGCCACACGCTGACCGTAGGCTACGGCACGGCTGACGCCCCCTTCGGCGAGCAGTACGCCGCGCCCTTCCGCAACCTCGAGGACGGCTGCACTATCAAGAACCTGCACGTGGCGGGCCACATCTACACCTCGGCCAAGTTCGCCGGCGGCCTCGCTGGTGAACAATATGGTGACGTCACCATACAGAACTGCCGCAGCAGCGTCACCATCGTCAGCAGCGTGGAGAACACTAACAACGACGGCACCCACGGCGGCTTCATCGCCTATTTCGGTGGCAAGCAAAAGCACCTCAGCTTCAAGGGCTGCGTGTTCGACGGCAAGCTGCTCACCACCAACGGCATCAGCCACTGCGGCGGATTCGTAGGCTGGGCCAACGGAGTCAGCGGCACCACCGACACCGAGGTCACCTTCACCAACTGCCTCTACGCCCCCGCCGCCATCGCAACACTAATACGGTCACCCTCACCATCACCAACAGCTACTACACACGCACACTGGGCGACGCCCAGGGCAAGGCTCTCCATAGCGTGACGGCGGGCGACGGCGTGACGCTGGCACTCAGCGGCACAGCCACCGAGTACACCGTCAGCGGCATCACTGCCTACGAGGGCAACCAAGGCATCAAGTACGGCACAACATACTATGCCGGCAGCGGCGACGCAGTCAGACTCACACTCAGCAACACCGCCACCGGCGACGTTCCCGAAGGCTACAAGTACGGCTACACCGCCAGCGCCGGCACCCTCATCGGCTCGACGCTCACCATGCCCGCTGAGGACGTGACCGTCAGCCCCGCCCTCCGCTCTACCCATGCGGCTGTCCCTGTCACCTACGTCGATGCCGACGGCAACACACAGACCGCACAGGCCATCGCCCTCGACGGCACGGAGACCAGCCTCGGAAGCAAAGGCAAAGAGACATGGTACTTCGTAGGACTGCCCACCGTAGCCTTCGACCACGCGCTCAACCTCAACGGCAACGTCCACCTCATCCTCGCCGACGGCTGCACCATGAACGTCACGAGCAATGTCAATGGCATCGCTGTCAACGGCTCCCTGACCATCTACGGCCAGACCGAAGGCACTGGCACCCTCAACGCCACCGGCGGCAACACCGGCATCTTTACCGATAGTGGCACCATCACCATCAGCGGCGGCAGGGTCACTGCCACCAGCGACAACGAAGGCATCCACACCGAAAGTGGCAACATCACCCTCGGCTGCACCACCGCCTCCGACTTCATTTATGCCAGCAGCTACTTCGTTTTCTCCGAAGAAGGCTCACTGAACATCGCTGGCCAGAGGCTCTACGACGAGGACGGCAATTATTACAGCGGCACGATCATTGACTACGCCGACCTCAACGGCAAGACCTTGCGCCTCTCTCCTGGCATCGCCCTCACCGCCCGTCAGGCTCCCGACGGCAACTACTGGACCACCTACTACAACGGCTTCCTGGGCTTCACCATCGACGACGACGAGCACGCCTGCGCCTACACCGCCACATACGGCGGCGACAAACTGACGCTGAAAAAACTGGGCAAGGAGATTCCCGCCGGCACGGCCGTCATCATCGTGGCCGACAACAGCGTGGTGAGCATGACCGCCACCACCCTCCCGGCCTACAACGACCCTAACGACCTGAGCGGCGTGGATGACGACACCCCGACCTCGGCCCTCGGCACCGGCACCTTCTACGTCCTCGGCATGACCACCGTCGGCGACGAGAAGCACTTCGGCTTCCACCGCTACACGGGCTCGGAGATGGCCGCCCATAAGGCATTCATCCTCGTCGACAACAGCCAGGCCCCGGCCCGCAGCCTGACGATGGTCTTCGACGAAGCTTCGGGCATCGAGAGCCTCACCCCCGACGCCGCTCCCAAGCCCCAGGCCGCTGACCACTGGTTCACCCTCGACGGTCGCCGCCTGCAGGCCAAGCCCACCGCCCCCGGCATCTACATCAACAATGGCAAAAAGGTCGTGACAATGGCAAAAAGGTCGTGATTAAGTGAGAAGGCCGCTAAAGGGTCGCTCCGCTCAAAATTATAAAAAGAATGTGTCTTAATGGAACATTCTTGAATAAGAAAATTATCAAAAGGCTACGCCCCGGCACAAGTTCTTATAATTTTTTGAATTAATTTTCTGTTAATTTTGAGCGCAGCGACCCACCCGGTCGGCCTCACGGCCTCAAAATTATAAAAAAATTGAATAAGAAAATTATCAAAGGCTCCGCCCCGGCACAAGCTCTTATAATTTTTTGAATTAATTTTCTGTTAATTTTGAGCGAAGCGACCCCACCGCTTTATCGAGCTCGAACGAAATTCAAGGTAATCATCAAATAAAAACAAAAGGAGATAACAATTATGAAGAGAACTTATATGAAACCCACGACGAAGGTCGTCCCCATTCAGCAGAGGCAGCAGCTGCTCTGCGGCAGTCCCTACGACAACCAGAAGTTGCTCAACGTCTACGACGACAACGAAGACGACTTCATCAACGAGAAGAAAAGCATCTGGTAAGCCCCCCGCCGACCACGGCACAGACAGACACAGACATCCCCTGCACCTCAGCCGGTGCAGGGGATGTCTGTGTCTGTGGTCACGGGTTATGTTTTAAAAATCTATCTGCAGCAGGAACTCCTCGGACGTGAGGAACGGCAACTCGCAAAACTGCTGGAAGTCCTTCTTGTTGTTCGTCACGATGACGTCGCAGCCCGCAGCCTTGGCACACTGGTACTGCATCATGTCCTCGAAATCCTTCACCTCGAAGCCCAGGCCGGCATCCAACTGTTCGGCATCGCAGGGCAGCACCTCGACGGGCTGTCGCATCATGCGAATCAGTTCATAGCGTTCAGCCGTGGGATGGTCACGCAGGATATACCCCATGTTGGCATACGAGAGATAAGAAGCATAAATCTCTATGATGCCTTGCCGGCCCATTTCCAGAATGGCACCCGCAAAGTCAGCCTTGGCGCGTTCGAGACCATAGTCAAGCAATATGTTCGTGTCGAGAAATACTTTCTTCATAGTCCGAGAATATATTGCGTACGTTCATCCTCCTTCTCGCTCTCAGTCAATTTCATGCAACCGCGTAGCCTTGCAATCTCCGGCGAAATCTTCAGCCGCTTGAACTTCTCGCGGATAATCTCCGCATTGCTCTTGGCCTCCACTACAGGCTCTTCCATCGACTCCGTGATGTACGTCACCACAATCTGCTTCTGCTCGCGGGTCATCCCGTCCAGCAGTCCCACATACGGTGCCAGCGGCGTCTCTTTGATTCTCTGTGCTGTTGTTGTCATCATCCTAACATGTTTGGTTCATGGTTGCAAAGTTACGCAAATTCTCCGAATAAAACAAAATATCAACATTTAAAATCAAAAACAATTATGGCAACAAAGTAACTGATCACCCTAGGCTCGTTCTTCAATGAAGAATCATGATTTCCTTCTTGTTCTGTCTGCTTCTGTTTATCCGCAGGAGCGGACAGAAAACGTTTGTCAAAAATAAGAAACGGCAGAATTTAGAAGTTTTGCCGTTTTTTTTGTAATTTTGCAGCCGATTTCAGCAATTGTGATTTAGGATGATGATGACAGAAGAAAGAATTAATGAGTTTCGCAATGTGGTGCCGCTTCAGATACGTTTCAACGACGTTGACAAGTTCGGACACGTGAACAATACCATATATTTTCAGTTCTATGACTCTGGTAAGACTGACTATGTCTCTACCGTGTGTAAAGGCTTTGACTGGAATCAGTATGCTATTTTCGTGGTGAAAATCGAGGTGGAGTTTTTTGCCCAGATAAAAGGTGAGGACAGGATTGCCGTTCGCACTCGTACAGTACACCTAGGCAACAAGAGTTTCCGTCTGGAACAGGAAATCTTTGACATTGACACGCAGGAAGTAAAGAGCCGATGCCTGTCGATATTGGTACTGTATGACCTGGAGCAAAAGCAGTCCATACCGTTTCCCGATGAATGGCGCCAAGCCATCAGAGACTATGATGGTATTCTATAGAA
>CADCEQ010000074.1 GCA_902800435.1 uncultured Prevotellaceae bacterium
TTCAAGCGCGACAAGAAGGAGTACCGCAAGCTGTCGGAGCACATCGGACTGATTCCCATCGTGCTCATATCGCCTGCCGACACCTATTTAATAGAAGGAGGCAGCGAGGAGCGGCGCCGCCTGATGGACGTGGTCATCGCCCAGCTCGACCGCCTCTACATGGACTTCCTCAACCGCTACAACAAAGCCCTGCAGCAGCGCAACACCCTGCTGAAACAGGACGAGGAGCCCGATGCCGAGATGATGAGCATCTTCGAAGAGCAGATGGCTGCTGCGGGCGAGGAGATCTACCGCCGCCGAAACGACTTCGCCGAGGCACTGGCGCCGCTGTTCCAGCAGTACTACCAGCGCATCTCGGGCGGCCGTGAGCAGGTGTCGCTCCGCTACGTGAGCCACTGCCAGCGCGGCCCGCTGCTCGAGGTCATTCAGCGCGACCGCTGGAAAGACCGTGCCATTGGCTATTCCCTGCACGGTGTCCACCGCGACGACCTGGAAATCATGCTCGACGGCCACCCTATGAAGCGTGAGGGGTCGCAGGGCCAGCAGAAGACGTTCGTCATTGCCCTGAAGCTGGCTCAGTTCGAGCTTATCAGGCGTTCCAAGCAGACGGCTCCCCTGCTTCTGCTCGACGACATCTTCGACAAGCTGGACGCCCGGCGCGTCGAACAGATTGTCAGTCTGGTCTCCGGCGATGATTTCGGCCAGATATTCATCACCGACACCAACCGCGAGCACCTCGACAAGATTCTGTCGGCCTCGACGAACGACTACAAAATCTTCCACGTCGACGACGGAGAAGTCAATAGTAAATAGAAAATAGAAAATCGTAAATAACTACAGCATTGTTTCGCAGAGACGTCAAAGAAATCAAGGACCTGATACTCCGCAACCTGCGGCAGCAAGGGTTGGAAATGCCACTCCTACAGAAGCGGCTCGTCGAGGCATGGCCCGAGGTGGCAGGCCCCGCCGTCAGCCAGTACACGCTGAACGCCTACATCCTCAACCAGACGCTCTATGTCCATCTGAGCGTCCCCGCACTCAGGGCCGACCTCGCCATGCGGCGCCAGGAGTTCGTCGGCCGCCTCAATGACCACGTCGGCAGTCAGGTCATTGCCGACATCAAGTTCTGTTAGCAACAACAACATTTATTTATATAACCTGAAGCTAAGATGAAAAAAAACGAACTGAAACCTGCCGTTGTCTTCGAGCAGTTTGCGAAGATCAACGAGATTCCCCGCCCTTCGAAGCGCGAGGAGAAAATGATTGAGTACTTAAAGAACTGGGGCGAGAGCCGCGGACTGGAGACCAAGGTCGACGAGACGGGCAACGTCATCATACGCAAGCCCGCCACCAAGGGCTACGAGCACCTGAAGACGGTCATCCTGCAGAGCCACATGGACATGGTGTGCGACAAGCTCGTCGACGTGGAGTTCGACTTCGACCGCGACCCCATCAAGACCTATATCGACGGCGAATGGCTGACGGCTGAGGGCACCACCCTCGGTGCCGACGACGGCATCGGCTGCGCCATCGAGCTGGCCATCCTCGACAGCAGCGACATTGAGCACGGCCCCATCGAGTGCGTCTTCACCCGCGACGAGGAGACCGGACTGTCGGGTGCCGAGGGCATGAAGGCCGGCTTCATGACGGGCGACTACCTCATCAACCTCGACTCCGAGGACGAGGGCGAAATCTTCGTCTCGTGTGCCGGCGGCCGCAACACCCAGGCACAGTTCACCTTCCAGCGCGAGGAGGCTCCCGCCGGATCGTTCTTCCTGCGCGGCCAGCTGAAGGGTCTCATCGGCGGACACTCCGGCGACGACATCAACAAGAAGCGCGCCAATGCCATCAAGGTGCTGGGCCGCTTCCTCTTCCAGACCATGCGCCGCTACGACAACGTGCGCCTGGCCCAGTTCCACTCGGGAAAGCTCCACAACGCCATCCCCCGCGACGGTGAGTTCATCATCGCCGTTCCCAACGACGTGAAGGAGAACGTGCGCGCCGACTGGAACGTGTTCAGTGCCGAGGTCGAGGACGAATTCCACGTCACCGACACCCAGATGCAGTGGCTCATGGAGAGCGCTGAGGCACAGACGGTTATCGAACCGCAGGTAGCCCGCAACTTCGTGTGGGCCATTCAGGCCGTCGACAACGGCATCTACGCCATCTGCCAGGACGAGGCCCTCGGCGGCATGGTCGAGACGTCGAGCAACATTGCCAGCATCCACACCACCGAGACGACCATCGACATCCTGTCGAGCCAGCGCTCCAACGTCATGTCGAACCTCGACAACATGTGTGCCACCATCCAGGCCACGTTCGAGCTGGCCGGTGCGAAGGCCGTCAGTAGCGACGGCTATCCCGCCTGGAAGATGCGTGCCGACTCCAAGCTCACTGAGATTGTCGTCGCCACCTACAAGCAGCTGTTCGGCAAACAGCCCGTCGTCCGCGGCATCCACGCCGGACTGGAGTGCGGTCTGTTCTCTGAGCGCTATCCCAACCTCGACATGGTGAGCTTCGGCCCCACCCTGCGCTTCGTCCACACGCCCGACGAGCGTCTGCACATTCCGACCGTCCAGATGGTCTGGGACCACCTGCTCGCCATCCTCAAGCAGATTCCGGAGAAGTAATTTTATTGAGGAGACAGGGAGTTCAGGGAGTCCAAGGAGTTCAAGACGTATGTCTGTCAACTCCGAATTCCCCAGAACGCGAAGAGACAAAGGCGTCAAGTATTGTCCTGAACTCCATGAACTCCCTGAACTCCTTGAACTCCCCCGGAAGCTCTGCTTCCCCTTATATATTAAATAAGGTGGAGCGGCCTTTCTGCAAAAATTTTGCGAGTCGGGAGAAAAAAGTTGCAAAAACATTTGGAGGAATCAAAAAAACTTCGTACCTTTGCACCCGCAATCAAGGAGATAACCCCACGGTTTGCAGCTAATGAAATCCGGAAGGATGGGTGAGTGGCTGAAACCAGCAGTTTGCTAAACTGCCGTACGGGTTCCCGTACCGGGGGTTCGAATCCCCCTCCTTCCGCAGGGGTTCTTTATGGTTGCTTGGATGGTCGATTCATCTAATGGTTAGGATACAAGATTCTCAATCTTGGCATAGGGGTTCGATTCCCCTATCGACTACAGAACACGAAAAGAGCTTCAGAGTTGATCTGGAGCTTTTTTTATTATCAGTAAGTTATGAAGTTAAAGACATTAGCTATAGCAACGGTTGCACTGATAACGGCCACGTCGGCTTCTGCCTCACGGAAGCGCGCAACGTCGGGCCCCCAGCAGCTCGTCATCAACGAGATCATGGCAGCCAACGTCGACGAATACATCAGTCCGGCCTTCAACTTCGACGGTTGGATGGAGCTCTACAACCCCACCTCCGAGAACATCCCACTGGCGGGCCTCTACCTGAGCGACGACGAGTCGAGCCTGAAGAAGTGGCGCATACCCGAGTCGGTGGGCAGTCTGCAGGCCGGGGGCTTCCGCGTCATCTGGTTCGACAGCAACGGCATTGAGCCCAAGAACGCCTCGTTCAAGCTCGATGTCGACGGAGGCACCATCTACCTGAGCGACACCTCCGGCCGGCTCCTCCTCAGTCAGTCCTACCCCAAGAGCATCGAGCGCGTCAGCTACGCACGTACCACCGACGGCTGCGACCGCTGGGGACTCACCGCCATGGCGTCGCCCGGCGCCAGCAACAGCCGCAGCGCCTTTGCCGAGCAACAGCTCAGCGCGCCCGTCGTCGACCAGCCCTCGCAGCTCTACGAGGGTGTGCTGACCATCAACGTCGGCATTCCCCCTGGCTGCACCCTGCGCTTCACCACCGACGGCTCGCTGCCCACGATGGACAACGGCGAGACCAGCCAGTCAGGGCAGTTCACCATCAGCGATAAGAATGTCAACTACCGCTTCCGCCTCTTCGCCGACGGCCTGCTGCCCTCGCGCGTCACCACCCGCTCCTATATCTATCGCAACAAGCCCTACATGCTGCCCGTCCTCTCGGTGGTCAGCGACCGCCGCTTCCTCTACGACGACTCCATAGGCGTCATGCAGAAAGGCCACAACGGGCGTCCCGGCAACGGCCAGTCGACGCCCTGCAACTGGAACATGGACTGGGAGCGCCCCGTCAACTTCTCGTATATCGACCCGAACAACGAGATGGTTCTCAACCAGGACGTCGACCTCGAGATGTGCGGCGGCTGGAGCCGAGCCTGGACGCCCCACTCCTTCAAGCTGAAGGGCACCAAGGAGATGGGCGGCGACAAGAACCTGCCATACCCCTTCTTCGAGCAGAAGCCCTACATCCGCAACCGCACCCTCCAGGTGCGCAACGGCGGCAACGACACCCAGTGCCGCTTCAAGGACCCCGCCCTGCAGTACATCGTCGAGACCTCGGGCCTCAACATCGACTGCCAGAGCTACCAGCCCGTCCATGAGTTCATCAACGGCCGCTACATCGGCGTCATGAACGTGCGCGAGCCTAACAACAAGCACTACGTCTATGCCAACTACGGATGGGACGACGACGAAATCGACCAGTTCGAGATGTCGCCCGACTCGGGCTATGTCCAGAAGTGCGGCACCCCCGACGCCTTCGAGGAGCTCGTCGACGTGCTCTCGCCCGACGCAGCCAACAGCGAGACCTACAGCGAGATTTGCCGCCTGCTCGACATCGACAACTACATCAACTACATGGCCACCGAGTTCTACCTGGGCAATACCGACTGGCCCCAGAACAACGTCAAGGCCTTCCGGCTCAGGGACGGCGGCCGCTTCCGTTTCATACTCTACGACCTCGACGGCACCTTCGGCACCAACGACCCGTTCAACAACTTCATCAACAAGGAGTACTACTACTTCGACCAACTCTACCCCACCGAGCTCGGCCGCCGCTGGGATCAGATACGCATTGTCACCCTCTTCTGGAATATGATGCAGAACGACGAGTTCCGCCGCAAGTTCATCGATGCCTACTGCATCATGGGCGGCAGCGTGTTCGAGGCCAGCCGCTCCACGTCTATCATCAACATGCTCTTGAACCGTGCCAATAACGCCATGGCCCTCAACAGCGGCTCGGCCACCAGCACGGCCACCAGCATACGCTCCTCGCTGTCGTCGCGGCTCAGGACCGCCACTTCGGCACTACGCCGCTTCTGGAAGATGGGCCTCGACGACCAGACCCCACAGAACGTCACCCTGAGCAGCAACGCCCCCGGCGCCCAGCTGCTCATCAACGGCACACAGGTGCCCACCGGCCGGTTCCAGGGCAACCTCTTCGCCCCCGCCACGCTCAAGGCCGTCGCCCCTGCCGGCTATGAATTCCAGGGATGGCTCACCACCGGCGGCAGCCGCCCCGCCGTACCCAAGGGCAGCTCGTGGGACTATTACGACCAGGGCTCGCTCGACGGCAAGAACTGGACCGCCGCCAGCTTCCCCGCCGCCGACTGGAGCAAAGGCAAAGCCCCCTTCGGCTACGGCAAGGACGGCCTGGCAACAACCCTCGACTACGGCTCCGACAGCAACAACAAGCGCCCCACGGCCTACTTCCGCACCACCGTCAGGCTCGACCAGGCACCCGCCACGGCCGACCTCTTCACCCTTAACTTCACCGTCGACGACGGCATCATCGTCTACGTCAACGGCATTGAGGCCGGGCGCTATAACATGCCCTCGGGCAGCGTCGGCTTCGACAGCTACGCCCAGTCGTATGCACCCAACAATCCCGACGAGGCCACGATGAGTCTCGACACCAAGCTCTTCCATCGCGGCAACAACGTCATTGCCGTCGAGCTACACAACAACAGCGGCAACTCCTCCGACCTCTACTGGGATGCCGAGCTGGCCATGACCGTCAGCAGCGACATGTCGGCCACCTACTCACGCGAGCCTGAAATCCAGCTACCCAAGGGCGAGAACGTCATCCTCACCGCCAACTACCGCCAGCTCAACGCTCAGGAGCGCCTGTCGGCAGGCATCGCCCCCGTACGCATCAACGAGGTCAGCGGGGCCAACAGCATCTTCATCAACGAATACCAGAAGAAGAACGACTGGATAGAGCTCTACAACACCACCAGTGAGGAAATCGACGTCAAGGGCATGTACCTCACCGACGACCTCAACAAGCCCGACAAGTATCAGATAACCACCAACACCGAACACCCATCACCCAACACCGTAATACCCCCCCACGGCTACCTCCTCGTCTGGTGCGACAAGCTCGAGACCACCTCGCAGGGGCTCCATGCGTCGTTCAAGATCGGTGCTGAGGGCGGCGTGCTGGCTCTCGTGGCTGCCGACCGCAGCTGGGTTGACCACTTCTACTACGGTGCACACGACGGCAACCAGACCGTAGCGCGCTATCCCGACGGCGCATCCACCATCTACACCACCAACGTGCCCACCATCGCCCGCGCCAACATCCTGACCAGCTACATGCAGGAGGTGAAGCAGCAGCCCGGCGGCATCGTCGGCGTCGACGCCCTGCTGGCCTCCGACGGCGACTTCCGTCTGCGCTACGGCTCGCAGCAGCTCATCGTCAAGAGCGACGACAGCGCCACCGCCCAGATCGACATCTACACCACCGACGGCCGTCTGGCCAGCCAGTCCGCCACAGTCCTCTCCGCAGGCAAGGCCACGCTCAGCGTCGCCCATCTGCCTGCCGGCTTCTACATTGCCCGCGCCACCGACGACACCGGCCGCCGCGTCAGCTGCAAGTTTGCAGTCCGTTAGAACCTGCACTTCCTGCACTGAGCCTCATTATCAGCAAGCTAGAACTGCCGGAACCTGCACTGGAACCTGCAACTCCGTCGGGCCGCCGCCATTGAGGTCGATTTATGCGACGGAAACATCAACGCCAAACATTTGGGATATTCTTTGCAAGCAAAGCGACCATAGGTCGAGCGCTGCACAATTATGTGATAAGTAGCATATTTACTACATTCGCTGACGCTCTGCCTGTCCAGCACCTGTACCTTTATACTTGCTCTTCTGGGCGTTGAAGGTGTAGCGGATAGAGATGTCCAGACGGTGGCTACGGCTTCGTGTTTTTTGCACAGTGTAGAAGAAACCACAATCATGAGCCATATCCTGTACGCTACGCTGGAACACATCGCTAATGCTGGCACGCAGGCACAGGGCATCGATCTTCAGCCAGCACTTCTGTACCACAAAACGGATGTTGTATGAGGGCGAGAGAATACGGTAGTTCAGTACATCACCCTTGGTCTGGATGTTGGCATTGGCCTCCAACTGCCAGCTGTGCTTAAATCGGAAGGTGTTGTTCAGGTC
>CADCEQ010000075.1 GCA_902800435.1 uncultured Prevotellaceae bacterium
CTGTCGGCAACGAGGTGTCCGAGGAACTCGAGGGGGTCGCGCATGGCCCAGGTGTCGGTGTTGTGTATCTCGAGATGGAGGTGGGGCCCTGTGGAGTTGCCTGTATTGCCGCTAATGGCGATGAGGTCGCCGGCGCGGACGGGGAACTTGTCGGCGGGAAAGAAGAGCGACAGCGTGTCCTTGGGTCCGGTGCGTTGCAGCTGGGCCTCGTAGGCGTCGGCAAAGCGCTTCAGATGGCAGTAGACGCTGGTGTTGCCGTCGGGATGGCTGACGTAGATGGCGTTGCCGAAGCCGTACATGTTGACGGTGAGCCGGCTGACGTAGCCGTCGGCGACGGAGAAGATGTGCTTGCCCTCCTGGTTGCCGGTCTTGACGTCGATGCCGCCGTGGAAGTGCCAGGGTCGCGGCTCGCCGAAGTTGCCCGCCAGCACGATGTCGTAGTCGACGGGAGAGACATAGTCAATATTAGAATTGCCGACAGGCTCGGATTCACCAGAACCACAGCCTGCCAGCAATAGAAGACAGCATGCAAGGAATCCCTGTTTCAGCATGCCTTAAAACTCATATCAAGACCCTTGACTGAGTGCGTCAGGGCACCTACGGAGATGTAGTCGACGCCCTGCTCGGCATAGTCGCGGATGGTGTCGAAGGTGATGCCTCCGCTGGATTCCGTCTCGTAGCGACCGGCAATGATGTCGACGGCCTTCTTGGTGTCGGGCACGCTGAAGTTGTCGAGCATGATGCGGTCTACGCCGCCGTGGTCGAGCACCTGCTGCAGTTCGTCGAAGGAGCGGACCTCAATCTCAATCTTCAGCTGGAGGTTCTTCTCTTTCAGATAGTTATGGCAGCGGTCGATGGCGTTGACGATGCCTCCGGCGAAGTCGACGTGGTTGTCCTTGAGCAGGATCATGTCGAACAGTCCGATGCGGTGGTTGCAGCCTCCGCCAATCTTCACGGCCTGCTTCTCGAGCATGCGCATGCCGGGGGTAGTCTTGCGGGTGTCGAGCACGCGAGTCTTGGTGCCCTTCAGCCGCTGGACATACTGGTCGGTCATGGTGGCAATGCCGCTCATGCGCTGCATGATGTTGAGCATGAGTCGCTCGGTCTGCAGCAGGGAGCGCACGCGACCGGTGACAATCATGGCGATGTCGCCCTTCTTGACGCGCGTGCCGTCCTGCATGAGCACCTCGACCTGCATGTCGGGGTCGAAGCGGCGGAACACTTCCTTGGCAACCTCGACGCCAGCCAGGATGCCGTCTTCCTTGATGAGCAGACGACTCTTGCCCATGGCGTCCTCGGGAATGCAACACAAAGTGGTATGGTCGCCGTCGCCGATGTCCTCTGCAAACGAGAGGTCGATGAGCCGGTCGACGAGTTCCTCGACGTTGATGTCGAAGTTGGGTCTCATGTAATCTACGGTCAACATAATATTTCGATTTAGTTAAAACAAGGTTCTTTCATTTATTCCGTTAATTCTTCGTCTGGTCGCGGAAGAGATACACGCCAACGCCCAGGCGCAGACCGTAGCTGGAGTAGTCGAACTTCTTGGTCGAGATGTCGAAGTACAGCTCGGGTTCGAAGGTCACCGTGCGGCTGATAAAGAAGGCATAGCCCACCTGCACGCCGGGTACGAAGTCGTTGAAGCTGGCGCAGCTCTCCTCGCCGGCAAACGTTCCGCCGTGACGATACTTCAGGTCGGCACCGAGGAAGAGTCCGTTCTGGGCGATATAGTAACGACCGCCGGCACCCAGCTGGAAGCCGTCGTCGGCACCCTTCAGATGCTCATAGCCTACCTGTGCCGTCAGCATGATGTCCTCGAACAGCAGATAGCCCACCTTGGCGTTGAGTCCCAGATGGAACTTCTTGGCCTGGCTGCTGATGTCGAAACCAGAGACGGAAGCACCTAAATAACCCTTACCCTGCTCGAACTGAGCGTTTGCAGCCACCGTCATGAGCATGGCTACAGCAAATAATGCAATTTTCTTCATCATATTACCTTAATTATTAGTTATTAATGTTTTTTCTTTACGATACCACACGCAGAACCACACCACAGCCACCAGCAGGCAGATGCCGCCCAGCGCATAGGACAGCGTCTCGGGCAATCCGAAGGCCTGCTTGGAAACGAAGAGGAACGTGGTGCAGACGCTGGTCATGAACAAGGCCGGAATGAGCGTGATGACAAACGGCTTCTTGTGGCGCACCAGGTAGACCGTCACCGCCCACAGCGTAAAGACGCTCAGCGTCTGGTTGGACCATCCGAAGTACTGCCAGATGGTATTGAAGCCGTCGGGGTTATTCATCTGCCACATGAGCATGGCGATAGATGCGGCAAAGAGAGGTACACAGACATAGAGACGCTTCACGATGGGGCGCTGGTCAATCTTGAGCCACTCGGCCACAATCAGACGACAGGAGCGGAACGCCGTATCGCCGCTGGTGATGGGAGCTGCCACCACACCCAGCATAGCGAGGATGGAACCAAACACGCCCAGCCAGTCGCTGCACACCAGATGAACCACGGCAGGAGCCGAGGTGTAGAAGCCCTTGTCGGCACCTGCTATCTGCTCGTAGCCGGGAGTGTTGCCGTCGTAGAAGAACCACATGGCGACGGTTGCCCAGATGAGGGCGACGACACCCTCGGTAATCATGGCACCGTAGAAGACGGGGCGCGCCATGCGCTCGCTCTTCAGGCAACGGGCCATCAGAGGGGTCTGGGTGCCGTGGAAGCCGCTGATGGCGCCACAGGCAATGGTGATGAACAAGGCGGGGAAAATGCTGTCCGTCCACTTCTCGGGCTGGGCCTCGGCGCCCATGTTATAGAAGTTCGTCCACAACTCCGGCAGCTGCGGCATCTTCACATACAGCACCACCATCAGCGCGACGGCCATGAAGAGCAGCGAGAAGGCAAAGAGCGGATAAATCTTGCCGATAATCTTGTCGATGGGCAGCATGGTGGCGATGATGTAGTAGCAAAAGATGATAACAACCCACATCATGGTGTCGCCACCGATGGAGTGCAGGATTTCTGCAGGCGAATAGACAAATACCGTGCCCACCATGCTGAGCAGCACGATAGAGAACACCACCATGATTCTTCTGGAACCGTCGCCCAGATAGCGCCCGATGAGTACAGGCAAGGCTGCGCCGCCGTTGCGCATGGAGAGCATGCCGCTCAGATAGTCGTGGGTAGCACCGGCAAAGATGCATCCCAGCACAATCCACAGATATGACACAGGACCGAACTTGGCACCCATGATGGCACCGAAGATGGGACCGGTTCCGGCAATGTTAAGAAATTGAATCATAAAGACCTTCCAGTTAGGAAGTACCATGTAGTCCAGACCGTCGGCCTGGGCAACGGCAGGAGTCTCGCGGTCGTCAGGGCCGAACACCTTCTCGACAAAGCGTCCGTAAAGCACATAGCCCACCAAAAGGGCGACAAGACTCAAAGTAAAAGTGATCATTTTGTTTACTTATTTAAAATCTTCGTGCAAAGGTAGCAAAAAAATATGAATAAAGCACGAAGAATACTGAAATATTTTCGTACCTTTGCACACAAAATGAAACGAACAGTAGTTTTTCTCCTTCTTTTGGCCACTCTTTCGGCCTTTTCACAACCCAAACACGAGGTTCGTGCCGTATGGCTCACCGTTCTTGGCAATCTCGACTGGCCCACGGGCAGCATCCTTGACGGCGAGGACGCCACCGCCCAGCAGCAGGAACTTGTCGACATCCTGGACCGGCTGAAGGCTATCAACGTCAACACCGTTCTGCTGCATACCCGCATTCGCGCCAACACCATCTATCCCAGCAACATAGAACCCTGGGCACCCTATCTCTCCGGCCGACCCGGTCGCGACCCGGGCTACGACGCCCTGCAGTTTGCCATTGACGAGTGCCACAAGCGCGGCATGGAGCTGCACGCCTGGGTGGTCACCATCCCCATCGGCAAATGGAAAAGCCACGGTTGCCAGCAGCTCAGGCAACGCTATCCATCATTGGTGAAACACATCGGCGAAGAGGGCTACCTGAACCCCGAGGACAGTCGCACGGCCGACTACCTGACGGACATCTGCGAGGAAATGACGCGCCGCTACGACATCGACNNNNTACGCGCCGCTACGACATCGACGGCATCCATCTGGACTATATCCGCTACCCCGAAACCTGGAAGGGCCGCAAGAATCCCGACAACATCACACGCATCGTCAGAAGCATTCACGACAGAGTAAAGTATTACAAGCCGTGGGTAAAGCTAAGTTGCTCGCCCATAGGAAAATATGACGACTTGAGTCGCTATCCGTCTCGCGGTTGGAACGCCCACAGAACAGTAGCACAGGACGCACAGGAATGGTTGCGACAAGGACTGATGGACCAGCTCTACCCGATGATGTACTTCAAGGAGAACAACTTCTACCCCTTTGCCATCGACTGGCAGGAGAACAGCTACGGCCGCACCATCGTCAGCGGACTGGGCACCTACATGCTGCATCCGCAAGAGCGCAACTGGCCGCTGAGCGAGATAAAGCGCCAGCTGCACGTCACCCGACACATCGGCGTGGGACATTGCCACTTCCGCGCTCGCTTCCTGCTGAACAACGTCAAAGGCATTTATGACTACATGCGACATTTTGACAGCCATCCGGCGCTGACACCCCCCATGATATGGGAACGGAATGTGGCACCCGACGGTCCCTCCACGCTGCAGGTAGTCCGCACGCCACAAGGCGACCGGCTGACGTGGAGCGGTGCGCGCGACTATAGCGACGGCCCATACCTTTTATATAATATATATGCATCGGCCGACGAACCCGTAGACATCAGCAATCCCGCCAACCTCGTGGCGACACGCTATATGCACACCAGCCTCACCATGCCCGTCAAGTCGGCACATGTTTCCACCCTGTCGGCGCAGGCTGACGCACCCGCACAGCTGCACTATGCCGTGACGGCGCTGGATCGCTACGGCAACGAGAGTGCACCGGCTCGCGAACTGGGAGCTACAGCCTCCGGACACTACGTCTCCGCCGTGCTGCTGCCCAACGACGGACTGTACCTCAACACGCCCCGTCAGCCGCTCGATGCCCGTCTGCTGCAGATTTGCGACCTCCAGGGCCGCGTGGTCTTCACCTGTCTGTACAAGCCGCAGATTAGCATCGCCCTGTTGCGCGACGGCATGTATATCCTGAAATCGGTCAACAAAAAGGGCGTTACACAACGCCTGGGCCACTTCATCATCAAACGTAAAGACTGAATTAGAAGCAGAAAGTTGCATATTTGCAATTATAAAGAACACTATTCGTTAATTTTGTCAGTATTTTAAGAATTGAACCGTTAATTTCTAACGCCCGTTAAGCAACGAGCGCGAAGTGTTAAATTGCGACAAAAACATACGACAAATTGTCAGATTAACGAAAAATGACCCTATATTTGCACTCGAAATCGGCGAGCGGGCTGCTTGACGCACCTGCCACCAGCGAGTAAGAATATAGTATTAACACATTAAACGTTGAAAAGAAATATGAAAAAGATTGTAAAGAGCTTTGTACCGGTGATGTACCTCATGTTCATCGCCTTCTCGGCAGCCAGCTGCAACAAGACGCAGGCTGCTCCGGCTGTTCCGGCAGGACAACCAGTAGACCTCACCTACGCAGCAGAAAAGTCGCTGCCGGCAGTAGTATACATCAAGTCCGTCACCAACTCGAAGGTGCAGACGGTTGAGTACAGCGACCCCTTTGAAGACTTCTTCAGCGACCCCTTCGGTGGTTTCTTCGGACGCGGACAGGGTAACAACGGCACCCGCAAGCGTCAGGTACAGACCCCGAAGCGCGCAGCAGCAGGAAGTGGTGTCATCATCTCGGCCGACGGCTACATCGTCACCAACAACCATGTGGTAGACGGTGCCGACGAGCTGACGGTAACGCTGAACGAGAACTCGAAGGAATACTCAGCACGCATCATCGGTGCAGACAAGGCCACCGACCTGGCACTCATCAAGATTGACGCCAAGAACCTGCCCGCCATCGTTATTGCCAACAGCGACGACGTGAAGGTGGGCGAATGGGTGCTGGCCGTAGGAAACCCCTTAGGACTGAACAACACGGTCACCGCAGGTATCGTCAGCGCCAAGGCTCGCACCATGGGACAGGGTGTCAGCTCGATGATTCAGACCGATGCTGCCATCAATCAGGGCAACTCAGGCGGTGCGCTGGTTAACACCCGCGGCGAGCTGATTGGCATCAACGCCATGCTGGCTTCACCCACAGGCTCAAACATCGGCTACGGATTCGCCATTCCGACCACCATCGTCAAGAAGGCCGTCGAGGACTTCAAGAAATACGGTACCTACCAGCGCGCCATGATCGGCATCAAGGGTAGCGACGTCAACGCCTACGTGGACATGGAGAAAGAGAAGGGCAACGAGGTTGACCTGGGCACCATGGAAGGTATCTATGTCGCCGAAGTGGTCGAGGACGGTGCCGCTGCCGACGCTGGTATCCAGAAGGGCGACGTGCTGACCAACGTGGACGGACAGAAGGTAAAGCAGTTCGGCGACCTGCAGGGCATCATCGCTCAGAAACGTCCGGGCGACAAGATTACCGTGAAGTTCCTGCGCAACAAGAAGGAGAAGTCCGTCACGCTGACGCTGAAGAACGAACAGGGCAACACGAAGGTGGTGAAGAATGCTGACGTAGACGTGCTGGGCATCGACGTTCGACCCGTCACGGAAAGCCAGAAGAAGCAGCTGGAAATCAGCTACGGCCTGGAAGTGCTGAAGGTGAACGGCGGCAAGATGAAGGAAGCCGGTGTTCCCAAGGGATTCATCATTCAGCGTGTCAACGACGACGCCATGAAGTCGTTCGACGACCTGCAGGAGGCTGTCAAGAAAGCCAGCGCCTCGAAGGACCAGATGCTGGTCATCCGCGGACTCTTCCCCACAGGCAAGCTCGGAGGATTCGTGGTGTATCTGCAGAATGAATAGACGATGGGCTATTAGCTAAAGCTAAGGGCTAAAATCGAAAAGCGAAGAGCTAAAAGTAAAAAAGTAAGCTATTTTTTTGGTCATTCCGAAAAAATAGCTTACTTTTGCAAGCTGACTACAAAACTAATACGGCATGAGACAACTGAAAATCACAAAATCCATCACCAATCGCGAAAGCGAGGCGTTGGAGAAATACTTGTCAGAAATAGGACGCGAAGAGCTGCTGAGTTCTGACGAGGAAGTAGAATTGGCTCAACGTATTCGCAAAGGAGACAGCAAGGCTCTGGAACGTCTGACAAAGGCTAACCTGCGTTTTGTCGTTTCGGTGGCCAAGCAGTATCAGAATCAGGGATTGTCCCTACCCGACCTCATTAACGAGGGTAACCTGGGACTCATCAAGGCGGCTGAGAAGTTTGACGAGACACGAGGCTTCAAATTTATATCCTATGCCGTCTGGTGGATTCGTCAAAGCATCCTGCAGGCTATTGCCGAACAGAGCCGTATCGTGCGACTGCCGCTGAACCAGGTGGGCTCGGTCAACAAGATTAACCGCATGCTCAGCAAGTTTGAGCAGGAAAACGAGCGCAGGCCGTCGGTGGACGAGATTTCTGAACAGACCGACCTGCCACAGGATAAAGTCGGCGAAGCCATGCTGGCCAGCAACCGCCACGTATCGATGGACGCCCCCTTCGTCGACGGCGAGGACAACTCGCTGCTGGACATTCTGGTCAACGACAATGCGCCGATGGCCGACCGACAGCTGGTGGTGGAATCGCTGCGGACAGAGATTGACAGCGTGCTGAAGATTCTCACAGAGCGGGAACGCCGCGTAGTAACAGCATTCTACGGCATCGGACAACCGGAAATGACACTCGAAGAGATTGGCAACAAATATGGTCTGACGCGCGAACGTGTACGACAAATCAAGGAAAAGGCTATTCGTCGGCTTCGCGGCTACACGAAGAACGAAATCCTGAAAGCCTATCTGGGAGAGTAAGGAGGTAAAAACTCACCCCAACCTCTCCCAAGGAGAGGGAGTTAGAAGCGAGAAATAATAAGGTAAAAAGTAATATTAACAAAACATGTCACAAATGAAGTCATTGAAGTATCTGGCCGTTGCGCTGTTGGTCGCTTTGGCAACAGGCGCAGAAGCCAAGAACATACAAGTACCCCATCTCTATATGTTCGGATTCTCGGCATCTTTTCAGGATTCCACCCTGTATTTTACAGACATTCAGGACATTTCTGGCGCCTGGATAGACAAGAAGACGAAATTTCTGAAAGAACGCGAAAACTATTCGTATCAGCTCAAGAACTATCTGACGGAGCAGGGACAACCCAACCGCGTCTGCATGGTCATCTTCTCTACCAAGAAAGCCAAGGCCGAGAAGAAATACAACAAGCTGCTGAAAAGGTATTCGAGCAACACCAAGAAGAAGAAAAAGAATAAAAAGAAGCACGCCGTCTCTACCGCCTTCGACATCAAGTATATCAGTCAAGACGAATTCAAGTTCGAGCGCGTCGATATCCAGGAGGAGGAACAGCCGCAGCAATCACAACCGCAGCAGCAATAATCAAGGGTTGTTGGCCTCGAACAGTTGCATGCGCTCCTCCAGCTGGGCATATTGATGGTCCTCGATGAAGGAAGTGCAGACACGAAGGCCCTCCTGATGAGAACCTGTCGTTATCAGACAGATAGCTGAAACACCATAGTACATCAACTCCTTGGCCAGCTCACCGCTGGTCATTTTCTTATAGCCGATGGTAAAATAGAAGCCGTCAGCAACAGGCACGTCCAAATCCTTGTCATAGACAATATGGAATCCGTGGCGGCAGAAAATCTCCTTTAGCTTATGGGCACGCTCGCCATAAACGCTGACCTCCTTGCGGAAATCATATTCACCATCGGTAGCGGCCTTCAGCATAGCTGCCAGTGCAAACTGAGCACTATGGCTGGTACCGCTACTCAAGGCATAGAGCATGCGGGTTGAGAAGACCAGACCGAAGGGCAAGCCCTCGTAGCGCGCTGCCAAATCGTCGTAGTGGCGGTGGAACAGCTTGTCGGAAATACAAACCACGCCGATGCGCTCGCCGGCATAGCTGAAAGCCTTCGAGCCGCTGATGAGCAACATGTAATTATCGGTATAGCGACCTACCGTAGGCTGATAAGGCGGCTGGAACGGCACGCTGAGATTCTGGCGGAAGTCCATGGCGAAGTAAGCCAGATCCTCCATCACAATAGCGTCGTATTTGGTGGCCAGCTGACCAATAGCCTGCAACTCCTGCTCGTTCAGACAAATCCAAGAGGGATTATTGGGATTAGAGTACACGATAGCGCAGATATTGCCGTTCTTCAGATAGCTCTCCAACTTCGGACCGAGCTTCTCGCCACGGAAGTCATAGACATCAAAAGTCTCATACTTCACACCCATCACCTGCAGCTGCATCTTCTGCACGGGGAATCCCGGGTCAATGAACAGCACGGTATCTCTGCGCTTGTCAGCCTGGGAACAGGTAAGGAAAGAAGCAAACGTTCCCTGCATGGAACCGGTTACGGGAACACAACACTCGGGAGCGACATCCAGTCCAATGAAAGCCTTCACAAAACGCGAGGCTTCCTGCTTCAACTGCGGAGCGCCCTGAATATCGGGATAGGAATGGGCGATGCCAGCCTGCAAAGCTTTAATCTGGGCATCAACACCCACCTGGGCGGCAGGAAGACCGGGAATACCCATCTCCATCTTGATAAACTCCACCCCACTCTCCTTTTCCGCCTTTGCAGCCACTTGCTTCACTTCGCGGATGGTGGCTTTTGCAAAGTCGTTGATGCCTAAATCGGCTATCAATTTGTCAATTATTTCTCTCTTAATAGGTGTTTCCATTTCTGCGGTAGCAAATTCTTCACTCTTCACTATTCACTCATCACTTAGAACAGGCTGCGCCTATCCCTAACGCCTTGATATTGGCTTCGACAATGGCCTCGCCCTTACGACCGAAAACGCGACGAATGGCATCCTCCAGCTTAACGTATTCGATGCCTAACGCCTTCTGGGCAGCACCCAGCAAGATGACGTTAGCCGAGCGGGGAACGCCGGCATCCTTTGCCTTCTGTTCAATATCGACGAGAATGACATGAGGAAGACTTTCTAAGTCTTTCTTAATTGTCTCAAACTCAGGATAATTTGGAATATTTACAAAAGGAGTACTTGACGTGATAACCCAACCATCTTTAGCGAGGAAAGGCAGGTAGCGAAGTGCCTCCATGGGCTCCATCGAAATGATGACATCAGCCCCTCCCTTCGGTATCAAATCGCTTTGGATGGGGTCGCTGGAAATGCGCAGGTTCGACTGCACATCACCACCACGCTGTGACATACCATGAACCTCGGCCTGCTTGATGTATAGGTTCTCCTTCAGAGCTGCCTCGCCGATAATGGTGGCAATGGAGAGGATACCTTGTCCTCCCACACCGCAAAGTATGATGTCTGTCTTCATTATTTACTATTTGACGATTTACAATTTGACAATTTATTTGAGAAATATTCTCTTATTTTTTCTCCGCAGATGCTTTCTTCTGCTTCAAGTGACGCTGTAAAGTCTGCATACATTCTCGACGGGGAATGATAACACTCACACCATGGTAGTTCAGCTCGTCATTGATGGTCTTCTTAATCTCATCCATGTTCTTGGGCAGGGGAACAACGACCTTCAAGTGCTCGTCGCTGACGCCTAAGCCACGGCAAATGGCCTCAAACTTGTTGGTGCCGGCAGAATCCTGTCCTCCCGTCATAGCGGTGGTCAGGTTGTCGCTAATAATCACGGTGATGTTTGCGTTCTCGTTGATGGCATCGAGCAGGCCGGTCATACCGCTATGAGTAAAGGTGGAGTCACCGATAACAGCGATTGCAGGCCATTGTCCTGCGTCTGCTGCGCCTTTCGCCATTGTGATGCTGGCGCCCATATCCACACATGAGTGGATGGCA
>CADCEQ010000076.1 GCA_902800435.1 uncultured Prevotellaceae bacterium
GTCAATATCAAATAACAAAACAATGTTCAGGAATATCATCCTCTCACTGGCACTTGTGCCAGCAATGGCCTTTGGCCAGACCTTCGACTTCGATATGACAAAGCCGCAGCCCGTCTACAATGCCGAGACGGGCTACGGCTACGACCTGATGCCCGCGCCGACGAAGAAGACGCCGAAGGGGTCTTTCTACTTCTCGGTGAAGGTCGACGACGGCAACTACCGCGTCCGCGTAGTGCTCGGCTCCAAGAAGAAAGCCGCCGAGACAACCGTCCGCGCCGAGGGGCGTCGTCTGATGGTTCACAATGTGGCCACGAAGAAAGGCAAGTTCGAGACCTACGAGTTCGTCGTCAACAAGCGCTCACCGCAGATAGATGAGAAGAACCGCGTCCGCATCAAGGACCGCGAGAAGGACTATCTGGCATGGGACGACAAGCTGACATTGGAGTTCAACGGTGATGCCCCCGCCGTGCAGTCCATCCACATCGAGCGCGACGACAAGGTGCCCACCATCTACCTCTGCGGCAACTCCACCGTCGTCGACCAGAACAGCGAGCCGTGGGCTTCGTGGGGACAGATGATTACCCGCTGGTTCGGCCCCGAAGTGGCCATCTCCAACCACGCCGAAAGCGGACTGACCGCCCGCACATTTATTGCCGGCGGACGACTCGATAAGATTCTGACCACGCTGAAGCCCGGCGACCTGCTCATTGCCGAGTTCGGTCATAACGACGAGAAGGAGAAGCGCCCTGGCGACGGCGCGTGGTATCACTATGTCTATAACCTGAAAATCTTCATCGACCAAGTGCGACAGAAGGGAGCCGACATCGTGTTCTGCACGCCGACGCAACGCCGTGCCTTTGAAACCGACAACAAGACCATCAAGAACACGCACGGCGAATTCCCCGCAGCCATGAAGAGCGTCGCCGAGCGCGAGAAGGTGCCCGTCATCGACCTTAACCAGATGACGAAAACCTTCTTCGAGACCCTCGGCTTTGAAAACTCCAAGCGCGCCCTCGTCCACTACCCCAAGGAGTTATACGGCCGTGAACTGGCCGACAACACCCACTTCAACCCCTACGGCGCCTACGAGGTGGCCAAGTGCGTTGTGATGGGCATGAAGCAGCTCCAACTCCCCATCGTCAAATACCTGCGCCCCGACTGGGAGGACTTCAACCCCGCCCACCCCGACGACTGGCAGACCTTCAAGTGGGCTCCCTCACCAATTAAAGACATCGTAAAACCTGACGGAAACTAATATGAAAAAGCTAATATCGGTCCTCATGTTGGGCGTATTCGCCCTACAAGCAACCGCCCAAACCTGGCCAACGCCCACCCCAGAAGCCAAGCCCGGCGCCCGCTGGTGGTGGCTCGGCTCAGCCGTAGACAAAGAAAACCTGCAGTGGAACCTCAAGCAGTATGCCGACCACGGCATCGGCGCGGTGGAGATTACTCCGCTCTATGGTGTGCAGGGCAACCAGGCGAACAACATCCCCTATCTCTCCGACAAGTGGATGGAGATGCTGCGCTACACGCAGGAGCAGTGCCGCGAGAACGGCATCGAACTGGATATGGCCACCGGCACCGGCTGGCCCTTCGGCGGACCGTGGGTGCCATTGGAAGAATCGGCCTGCAAGGTTCTGTTTGTCGATACAACATTCACAGGCATGAATGTGGAAAACCTGCCGTTATTGGTGGCGGAGAAAGACCGTAAGAACTCCCGTCTGTCGAAAGTGATGGTCTACGGGGCGACAGGTGCCATCGATGTGACCCCATTCGTCAGCGACGGCCGCCTGACGTGGAAGGCCCCCAAGGGCACGAAGAAGCAGGACGAGTGGCGCGTAATTGCCGTCTATATCCGCTACGGCGTGATGAAGGTAAAGCGCGCAGCACCTGGCGGTGAAGGCTTGGTCATCGACCACTTCGACCGCCGTGCGGTGGCGAATTATCTTCGCCACATCGAGGAAGCCTTCGAACGCACCCACACCCCCTACCCTCACACGTTCTTCAACGATTCGTATGAAGTGGCCGACGCCACGTGGACACCCACTCTTTTTGAGGAATTCGAGAAACGACGCGGCTATAAGCTCGAAGAGCATTTGCCTGATCTGCTCACAGGTTTGCGTTGGGCTAATTACGAGAAGAGCCGAGCCAAGGAACGCGCCGACAATGATTTGTCGACACTCTATATCCATATAGGTCAAAAAGAACTCTCCGACTACCGCGAGACCCTCGGTGACCTGCTCTTGGAGAACTTCACCGAGCAGTGGACGGCGTGGGCACACAGTCACGGAGCCATCACCCGCAACCAAGCGCACGGCTCTCCCGCCAACCTCATCGACTGCTACGCCGCCGTCGACATCCCTGAGATTGAGGGCTTCGGACTCTCTGACTTCGGCATCAAGGGCCTGCGCACCGACCCTGGCAAGACGCGCAAGAACGACTCCGACTACTCGATGTTCAAGTATGCGCCGTCGGCAGCCCACGTCTGCGGAAAGCCCTACACCAGCAGCGAGACGTTTACGTGGCTGACGGAGCACTTCCGAACCAGCCTGTCGCAGCTGAAGCCCGACCTCGACCTGATGTTCTGCGCCGGCGTCAACCACATGTTCTTCCACGGAACGTGCTATTCCCCTAAGGACGATGAGTGGCCGGGCTGGAAGTTCTACGCCTCCATCGACATGTCGCCTACCAACAGCATCTGGCGCGACGCTCCTTACTTCATGCAGTACGTCGAGCGCTGCCAGTCGTTCTTGCAGTGGGGCCAGCCCGACAACGACTTCCTCGTACTGCTCCCCATTCGCGATATGTGGAAGAAGAACCCCAGCAAACTGCTGATGCAGTTTACCATACATGGCATGGGCAGTCTGGCTCCAGAGTTCATCAAGACCATCCTCGACATCGACCGCGCCGGCTTCGACTGCGACTACATCTCCGAGCGTCTGCTGATGGGCGTCAGCTATAAAGACGGTATGCTGCAGACTGCCGCAGGCACCCGCTACCGCGGCCTCATTATCCCCGGCTCCGGCCAGATGCCCGAGACGATGAAAGCCCATATCGCCCAGCTGAAAGCTCAAGGTGCCCACATCTTCTACGATATTGACGCCAACACCCTGCGTACCGCCGCCAAGCCCGAGCCAATGAAGACAGAGTGCGGCCTGAAGGCCATCCGCCGCAAGAACGAAACAGGCTATCACTACTTCATCGCCAACCTAACGCCCAACGACATCGTGACCGTCGAGCCGTTAGCCGTCCCCTTCAAGAATGCCGTTTGGTTCAATCCCCTCAATGGCGACATATTCCCTGCCCAGTTCGACCACGACGGCCTCCATATCGCCCTCCGCAGCGGTGAGTCATTGATACTGCAAACCTACAATGAGTCCACTACCCCCAAAATTGCCAACAATTCCCGAATAGCCCATCAACCCCTTCAGCCCATCACCGTCCCCGGCCCCTGGACGCTCTCCTTCACCGAGGAAGCGCCACGAGTGGACAAGAACTATACACTGAACCGTCTGCAAACCTGGGAAACGCTTGACGACCAAACCAAGGTAACGATGGGCACTGGCGTTTATACCACCCATTTCAAGCTATCGAAGAAACAATTAGGCGACGGTGATTGGCTTATTGATCTTGGCGACGTCCGCGAGTCGGCCCGCGTCTACATCAACGGCCAGTTCATCGGCTGCGCATGGTCTGTCCCCTTCGTGCTCGACACAAAAGGTACACTCAAGAAAGGCGACAACGAACTGCGCATCGAGGTGACCAATCTCCCTGCCAACCGCATTGCCGACCTCGACCGCCGTGGTGTCCAATGGCGCAAGATGGAGGAGATCAACGTTGTAGACATCAACTACAAGAAGACCACCTACGACCAATGGGAGCCTGTCCCCAGCGGTCTAAACTCAGAAGTTCGACTCGTCAGGCCCACACGGTAACAAGTGCCGCCTTACGATTGTGAGGCGCCTTCTCACGATTACGAGGAGGCGCCTCGCTTTTACCAGCTACTCAGCCCTTCGCCCATGGCTTTTACACCCGTCTCTTAGCACTCTATTCTTTTTTCTCTGTTGTGATAAGCAATCTGTCCTTCGGATGCTCGCTATCCTTCGGGATATATTCTATGCTCTTGATGGGAGCAAAGGACTTCTGCCTGACTTCCAACAGGTCTTTTGCAGCAACGGGTTCCCCATCAATCTTGTAATCGAAATGCTCAATATCGTTGAGCATGATATTCGCAATGGCTAAACCCACTTTATTATCGTCGGGATGCGAGCCGTCAAACAGGCGTCTCTTCACTTCCCTACCGTTGATGGTGATTCTGCCGTTCTCGTCAATCTCAGCCCTCTCCGAAGGGGACACTACAGGCATAGACATGACGGTACCCTCGGGTTTTGGCGCTTCTTGGCTATCATGGCGGAAAGTTACTGGTAGCGAATATTTCACGCGGACGGCTTCACCATTTTGCTTGCCAGGCATCCATTTGGGCATGGCGCTGACCACACGGAGGGCTTCTTCATCAAAAGAAGAATAGGTCGGTTTCGTCACTTTTGCGTTGCTGATACTACCGTCTTTCTCCACAATGAAACTCACGACGACGCGTCCTTGAGCGCCTGCCTCTTTTGCATCTTCCGGATAACGGATATTGTTGCTCAAATATAGCATCAGTCCCGAAAAGCCACCGGGGAATTGCGGCGCCTCATCCACCTTATCGAAGACATCCTGCTGGCTGAGCAGTTCATTGTCTATCTCTTCCTGATGCTTGACGGTGGTAATGATAAGCGCGCCATTCTTGGCCTTCTCACCGTAAGATTTAATGGCTGTCTTCTCTCTCATCATGGCCACCCTGGCGACAGAATCTCTGGGAAGAGCCCGCACTTGGTCTATTGTGGCAATCTTGCCGTCAACAATGAGCAACGGTTCTTCTCCTTTCTGTTTGGTATTGAGAATCAGAACAGCCACATTCGGTTCTGTTACTTCCTGCATGGCATTATAAACTTCCAGCTTGTCAATTGTCTTTGGATCTGTTGCCTCAACCACCTGGATAGTCTGATTGCCACCTGTCTTGACCGTAGCATTTTTCTTACCTTTCTTTACAGACACCTGTTTCTGAGGCTCGTCGTTCTTATAGACCACATCGGTGACTGTCTCAGCATTGAGGGCGAGGGTGACGCCTATGATAGGAACGAGGGTAAGGAGTTTCCACATGCTGTTGCGATTTGATTTTGTCTTCATAATCATTGTAACTCTGTTTTTGAGGGTACTGTTCGAGATACCGTTGGCCAGAGAGTACCCGCTCTGACCAGCAGCCTTACGGATTAAGAGTTGTAGATACTGAATGTCATTGAATCCGTGAGAGAGAACCTGCTGGTCAGCCTCGTACTCGTGGATGGTGCGCAGGTCGGCGCGGAGCATCCACATCGCGGGGTTGAACCATTGCAGGGCAGTAAGCAGTTCCACCAGAAGCACATCGGCAGAGTGATGCAGCCGGAGATGTCCTAGTTCGTGTGTCAGGAGGGCAGTGGTGCCTTCCTCAAAGTCCTGATGATTCAGGAATACTGTTTTCCACCAACTGAAAGGTGACTTTGCTTTTTCGCTGACAGCAATCCGTCTCCCGTCTGCCAAAGAGTGAATCTCACTCTCGGCAGCTATCCTGTGCAGCCGCCATAGCGACAACAGCATCTTCGACAGAACCACGATTACACCTATTATATAAAGAAGAGTCAGCAGTAGCTGCCAATTAAATGCCCGTTCTGTCCTGGGAACATCGGAGGAAGACGGAAGAATAAAGGTGGTAGGAGAAATACCTGCTTCGGGGTAATCTCCTTCAACCATCCATCCTCCACTTTCCACCAAAACGGTTTGGTGAATCGTAATCACACAAAGTGGCAACACAAACGAAGCGACGGCTGTCGACAACAGCACGATGCGGTTGAGCCGATGCCATGTCTCGTTGGCAACCAGCAGGCGCCAGAAGATATAGAACACGGCTATCAGTACAGCCACTTTCAGTTCGTAGGTGAGAAACAAGGTCATCATTTCTTGGATTCTTTGTATGCTTCAACTTGGGAAATCAGTTCACGCAGTTCATTGACAGAGAGCTTTTCTTCCTTCAGGAAGGTTGACACCAGTCCCTTATAGGAGTCCTCGATGTAGTTGTCAACCAGACGGAAAATGTTTCTCTTTGCATAGTCCTGTTCTGAGATGAGGGCATAGTATTGATAGGTAGAGCCATATTGCTTATGGCCAATATAGCCTTCACGCTCAAGACGGCGGACAATGGTAGACAATGTGTTGAAATGCGGACGCGGGTCCTCGTAATGTTCGAGCAGTTCCCTGACGAACATGGGACCGTGCTGCCAAAACAGTTCCATCACTTCCCGTTCCTTATTCGTTAGTTTCTTCATTTCGTTTCCGTTAGTTCGTTTAACATCAATGACGTATTCAGTATCTGGCGGCAAAGATAACTAAAAAAGCAGAAGCGAGCAACTATTTTCTGTAGTTATGCGCTTCCGTTAAATCCTTTAAATAGTTGTTCACCCAGCTTAACATCGTCATGAGCCAGCTGATATCTTTTCCGGATTACTACACAAGACATACGAAAAAACCCCGCTCCACAATTGTGGAACAGGGCTTCGCTCTGTAAAGATGGCGGCCTCCTACTCTCCCGCATTGCATTGCAGTACCATCGGCGCAGGCGGGCTTAACTTCTCTGTTCGGAATGGGAAGAGGTGGGACCCCGTGGGAAGAGGTGGGACCCCGCTGCAATAACCACCTGATGTTTCGTATCTAGTCGGACTAGTATCTCTAGCACCACTAGTATAGCATGACATCTTGAACACAAGAACTGAAGTACCGAAGACTCAAGCAGAACACTCTCTTCTCAGCATTACACCTGAAAGTACAGCTTCACTGCGAAAGCTTTCGGGCAATTAGTAGTGCTCGGCTTTGACGTCGCCGTCTTTACACCTGCACCCTATCAACGTCGTAGTCTGCGACGACCCTCAATGGAGCCCTCATCTTGCGGCAGGCTTCGCGCTTAGATGCTTTCAGCGCTTATCCCGACCAGACGCGGATACCCGGCGGTGCACCTGGCGGCACAACCGGTAAACC
>CADCEQ010000077.1 GCA_902800435.1 uncultured Prevotellaceae bacterium
CATGTCCTTTGGAGCCGAGCGCGTTTCTGCCGTATAAATGCTGAATTTGACATTCATCATCGGCGAGACGGGATAGTCGGAATGGAATACCACGTTGGCGCCTGCATCGTAGAACGACTTGATGGGATAGGCCTGATCTGTTAGTTCCTTGCCGACGTAGGAAACTTCCTGTTCGTAAGGACCTCCGGGAATCTTCGCAGTCCACAGGGGGGGGGACAGCTGGTATGGAGCCTGTTGCTCCCATACGGCGGATATCCTCATCGGTGACAAAGTGCAGGTGAGCCAGCACATTGCGCTGGTCAAGGTCCCCAGTAATCTTCTCGGCATCCTCAATACAGTCAAGCATGAAGTGGGTAGCACCACCACCCTCGGAGTGTACATGGACAGACATGCCCTCCTTGTCGGCTTCGACAATCAGTTGAACCATCTTATCGTGGTCGTTGAAGCGCTCAACACCGTGATAGCCAGGCTGGTCGAGGTAATCCTGGTTTTGCCAACCTGTATGAGCCTCTGTCACACCATCGAGGAACGCTTTGGCACCAACGATATGGAAATACTCACCACTCAGTTCAGCACGCTGTGCGGCAATGCGGGCAATCTCTGCCTTCGGATCGGCAATATTATCGGTGACATACATGTAAGCATAGGTACGCATCTTCAGTTTGCCTTCTTTCTCCAGTTCATGGTAGGCCTTGGGCGAATCGTGATAGACTACCTCAGCACCAGCATCAGCGACAGCGGTAAAGCCGCTGCTGAGAGCGAAATCCTGCCAAGCGAGCAGATAGTTTTTGGCATCCTCCAATGTAGTGGGAAGTTTTGGTACGATTTCGAATACGGGAGCTTCACAAACATATCCGTCTGGCTCGCCGTTCTCGTCAACGTGTACCTGTTCATAGCCGTATTTCTTAGCGTAGGCTGCATCGATGCCGGCCCACTCAAGTGCCTTAGTGTTGAGCAACATGGAATGTCCACCGCCGGTATGCATGAACAATGGCTTGTCTGTACAGATGTCGTCCAGATAGGCCTTGGTGACGTATTCTTCATTCTCCACCCATCCTGATGCTAAATAGAACTCGCGCTGCGGGTTCTTGGCAATAAACTCCTTAATGATTTCGCGGTATTTGGCATAGTCGGTCAAACCCACCTGCCCCAGGCTGGCCTGTCCGATAAAGCGGTCGCCTGCCAGATGGCCGTGACTGTGCGACTCAAGGAATCCGGGATAGACGTAGTTTTCACCGTAATCCAGCACCTTAGCGTCTGCACCAGCGAGCTTTTTCGCTTCTTCTGCGCTACCGATATAGGCAAACACGCCGTTCTTTACTAATGCAGCCTTGGCAAAGGGGCGCTTCTCATCCATCGTAATGATGTTGCCGAATATAAGTGCTTGCTTCATAGTTGTTTATTTTTGACGGTTTTACATTTCACCTCGTTCCGCCGCCAAGAGCTATATACAATGCGATGACGGCTTCGGCACCTTTATACATATTCATGGCAGAGGAAAGCTGGGCATCCAGCAGAGACTCCTGGGCACGCAGCACCTCGATATAGCTGGCCTTACCATTGTCCATCAGCTCGTGGGTACCGGTGTAGGCCTCGTGGAGCACCTGCACCTGACGCTTGAAGAAGCTGTGCTTCTCGCGGGCTGCCATACAGTCTGCCATAGCCTCGTTCACCTCGTTACCAGCGTTGATGACTAACTGGACGTATTTCTTCTGCAGGTCTTCCTCGGTGAGCTTGGCAATCTTCTTGTTGGCAATCAGCTTGCCACGGGCAAAGATAGGCTGTGTGAGCGAACCAATGGCGGAGAGCAGCATCTTACCGGGATCAACAATCATACCGCCTGCCGAGTTGGTCCATCCGGCTGAACCACTGAGGTTAATGCTGGGATAGAAGGCGGAACGGGCTGCTGCTGTGTTGTAGAAAGCCTCCTCCATAGCGTGGTTGGCCATGCGGATGTCAGGACGGTTCTCCAGCATCTGGGCGGGAACGCCAATCTTCAGGTACTTGGTATTGAACATACGTTCGTCGGCATCACCCTGGGCCTCGGCATGATGGAGCATGGAGCTGCCCCACTTCTGGCGCTCAATGTGCTGCGGACTGACACCCAACAGCTTGCAGATAGCATTCTCGACGGAACGGATGTTACGGCGGGTATCGACAATCTGCGTCTTGACGTTCAGGTAAGAAGCCTCCATCTGGTTGACGGCGGTGCTATAGGCCTTGCCGTTCTCCCAAAGGGCCTGCTCGGTCTCGAGCGACTTGTTCCACAGGCTATCGGTCTGCAGGAGGATTTCCAGCTGGCGGTCAAGCACCTGCAGCATGAGGTACTGCTGGGCAGTAATGGAGATGAGGTTGGAGCGCGTGGCCTCCTCATTCATCTGAGCCTGCAACAGCACAGCCTTGGCGGCACGCTTCTTGTTGGTGATGGAACCGAACACGTCAATGTCCATCGACAACTGCAACGGCAGGTTGTAGGTCTTGGTGGCTGCACTCTTGTCAAAACTGGAGAGGGTGCCCTGAGGCGCAAAGACCAGAGAGGGCAGGTAAGCCATCTTGGCAGCGGTTAGCGAGGCCTGGCTCTTTTCAACGGCAATACGAGCTGAGTTGAGATCGGTGTTGTTAGCCAGCACCTGCTCGATGAGCTGCTGAAGCAACGGGTCGGTAAAGAACTCGCGCCAGGACATCTGGGCAATGGTACTCTCGCTGCTGGCAGCCTTGATGTTAGCATCCTGTCCGAAGGCATCGGCAGGCGTCGTTGTTTTCTGCTCGTACTTATTATATATGCCGCAGCCCGTGAGCATAAGACTCACGGCTGCAGCGACTATGATACTTTTATAATTCATAATTCATAATGCATAATTTATAATTACATTCTTCACTCTTCACTCTTCACTTTAATCTCTCCCTGGAATTTCTCGTGTAGCTTCTGGAACACGATGAAGAAGGCGGGAACGACGAAGAGCAGGGCAACGGTACCAATGCTCATACCACCGATGACACCCAGCGCCAGAGCACGGTTACCATTGGCACCGGCGCCACCCTCAATAACGAGGGGAATCATACCGATAATCATCGTCGCCACGGTCATGAGGATAGGACGCAGACGCTCCTTACAAGCCTCGAAGGCTGCCTCGGAAATGCTCAGTCCCTGCTTGCGACGGTCGGTGGCAAACTCGGTAATCAGGATGGCCGTCTTCGCCAACAGACCAATCAGCATGATGACACCCGTCTGCAGATAGATGTTGTTATCCATGCCCGGCAGACCTTGTGTATAGCCCAGGTAGGCGAATACGAAGGCACCCATCAGACCGAACGGTACGCTGAACAGCACGGCCAACGGTGTGAACCATGAGTTGTACAGCGAGGCCAGGATGAGGTAGATGAGGATGACGCAGATGACGTAGATGAGTGCTGTGGCGTTAGAGCCGGAAGTCTCCTCTACCTCACGCGACATACCGCTGTACTCGTACGTGGCGGTCTTGGGCATCTCCTTCTCGAACACCTCGGCAATGGCCTGGTGGGCATCGCCCTCGGTGTAGCCGCTACCAGGTTTCACGATGCAGGTGATGCTCTGGAACAGGTTGAAATGCTCGATGTTGGAAGGACCGACAATCTGCTTCAGACTGACGAACTCAGCGATAGGAGCCATCTTGCCACTTTTCACCTTCACGAAGATGTTCTGCAGCGACTGCGGGTCGAGACGATATTCAGGAGACGAAGCCGACATGATGCGGTAAACCTTACCGAACTGGTTGAAGTTACCAATGTAAGCACCGCCGCAGAAGGATCCCAGCGTATTAAGTACGTCTGCAGGAGACACACCGGCACGGTCGCACTGTGCGGCATCGACATCGACCTGATACTTCGGGAAGCGCTCAGAGTATGTTGACATGGCAGTGGCAATCTCGGGACGCTCGGCCAACTTGGTCAGGAAGTGCTCAGTATTCTTGGCAAACTCCGACAAGTTACCGTCAGTGGGATCTTCTACCATGAGCATGATGTCGTTACTGGTACCATAACCTGGAATCTGAGGCATCTCGAACGGAATCACGCGCAAGTTCTTGACATCTTGGCAGTCAAAGTAGAAACGGTACATGACGAGCGTCAGCAGATGGTTCATGCCAGGACGGTCGTCCCAGTTCTTCAGACGTACCACCATCGAACCGTAGTTGGAACCGGCACCGGATATCATACCATAGCCACAGACTAATGCGAAGCTCTCCAGTTCGGGAATCTTCTTCACCTTGGCCTCCACGGCTTTGGCCATCTCACGGGTCTGCTTCAGGGTAGAGCCCTCGGGAGCCTGTAACTCCACCAGGAACACACCCTGGTCCTCCTGAGGCACAAGACCTGAAGGCAGGCTCTTCATGAAGAACACCAGCAGCACGGCAGCCAGCGCCAACAGGCTCCAAGCCAACACGGGGCGCTTGATGAACTTCTGAACGCTCTTGCTGTATTTGTTGTAGATAGCGTTATAGCTGACATCGTAGGCTTTCTTGGTATAATAGGTCAGGCCCTTGCCTTCCTGCTTGCCTTCGGTGACGCGCATCATGATGGCACAGAGGGCCGGACACAGCGTCAGGGCCGATATGCACGACAGACCGACGGACGAGGCGATGGTGATACCGAACTGGGTGAAGAACGTTCCCGAGGTACCGGGCATGAAGGTCACGGGGATGAACACCGCCATGAATACCAGCGTACACGAGACGACGGCTACCGACACCTCGCTCATGGCCTGGCGGGTAGCTTCGCGGGCATCGCTGATGCCATTCTCCATCTTCGCCATAACGGCCTCGACCACCACGATGGCGTCGTCCACCACCGTACCGATGGCCAGCACCAGTGCGAAGAGCGTCAGAATGTTGAGTGAGAAGCCTGCCAGCGAGACGATGGCAAAAGTTCCCAACAGCGACACGATAATCGAAATAGAGGGAATGATGGTGGCCTTCAGGTTCTGCAGGAAGAAGAACACCACGAGTACCACCAGAATGATGGCGATGATCAGCGTCTCCACCACATTGTGGATGGCGGCGAACAGGAAGTCGTCGCTGGTCATCAGGGTGACGAACTCCAGTCCGGCGGGCATTGTTGCCTTCATCTCCTCAAAAACCTTATTGATGCTTGCATTTACCTGAGTGGCATTAGCACCGGGAGCCGCGAACACCATGCAGATAGCACCGGGCTTGTCCTGGATGTTGGAGGTGAAGTTGTAGCTCATAGCACCAATCTTCACCTCAGCGACGTCGTTCAGGTGCAGAATGCCGCCACCGCTGGTACGCAGCACGATGTTGTTGAACTCGTCGATGGTCTTCAGCGTACCCTTGTACTGCATGGAGTACTGGTAGGAGTTCTCCGACTGTTCGCCCAGTGAACCGACACCGGCCACGAAGCTCTGTCCGCCGATGGCTGCAAAGACGTCGTTAGGCGTCAGGCCGTACTGTGCCATCACATCGGGCTTCAACCAGATGCGCAGGGCGTAGGTGTTACCCAGGCTCTGCACGTTACCCACACCGGTGACACGCATCAGCTTCGGCTTGATGTTGATATCGATATAGTTCGACACGAAGTCCTCGTCGTACTTGCCGTCGGCACTCTTCACGGCGAAGATGCGCAGGATGTTGTTCTGTCGTTTTTCCACCTTCACGCCCACCTTGTTCACGTCGGCAGGCAGCAGGGCCTGTGCACGGGTCACGCGGTTCTGCACGTTCACCGTTGCCATATCGGGGTCGGTACCCTGCTTGAAATAGACGTTGATCTCCACCTCACCGTTCGACGAGGCCTTGGAGGTCATGTAGGTCATGTCGTTCACGCCGTTGATGGCCTCCTCGAGGGGCTGGATGACCGACTTCATCACGGTGTTCTCGTCGGCACCGGTATAGCTCGTGGAAATGTTCACCGTAGGCGGAGCAATGTCCGGGTATTGTTCAACTGGCAGTGTGCTCATCGAGATGTAGCCCACCAGCGCAATCACAATCGAGATGGCACACGCCATCACGTATTTGTTAATGAATATATTGTTCTTCATATTGTTTCTAAGCCCCCTAAGTTAGTTTTACTCACTCTTGGCTTCAGCCTTTTCAGCCTCAGAGAACAGCACCTTCTGTCCCTCCGTCACGTTGTTGGCACCCGTGGTCACAATCTTGTCGCCCGGCTTCAGACCGCTGGTAATGATGAACTCCTTACCGTTGCCGGTGTCGGCCGTGGTGACTTCGACGGCCGTTGCCGTGCTGTCGGCCTGAACCTTATACACCTGCGACTTGTCCTGCAGGCGAACGACGGCATACTGCGGAACGATAATCACACCCTTCTCGGCAAAGGGCATCACGATGGTACCCTGAATGCCGGAGTACAGATGTCCGTCGGGGTTGGGGAACGACACCTCGCTGGTTAGCGAGCCCGTCTCGGCATTGACCACACCCGTCAGGCTCACCACGCGGCCCTTGTGGGGATACTCAGTACCGTTCTTCATGATAAACGTTACCTCTGGCAACTTGGCGATAAATTTATCTAAATCCGAAGCCTTCATGCCCTGCTTTACCATAGCCTCGACAATGGCTTCCGTCACCGAGAACTCTGCATACATGGTGGTGTTGCCGCTCAGCATGGTCAGCTGGGTCATGGGCGACACCTGGTCGCCGACGCGAACGGGAATCTCGCCGATGATACCCGACACGCTGGCCGTGATGGTGCAGAAGCCGAGGTTCACCTTGGCACGGTTCACCGA
>CADCEQ010000078.1 GCA_902800435.1 uncultured Prevotellaceae bacterium
CTGCAAGGAGTGATTGAGAAGCTTGACTACATCAGGGAGCTTGGCTTCACGGCCATCATGCTCTCGCCCATCTTCAAGTCGGCCAACTACCACGGGTATCACACCCTGAACTTCGAGGATGTGGATCCTCACTTCGGTACGTGGGACGACTACCGGCAGTTGCTTGACCAAGCCCACGAGAAGGGGCTGAAGATCATCTGCGACTTCGTGCCCAACCACTGTTGGTACGAGGCGCCCATCTTCGCCGAGTCGCTGCTCAAGAACGGCGGCAAGCACCGCGACTGGTTCTTCTATCCTGAGGGCGACGACAGCGACGCCTTCGTCTCGTTCTTGGGTTTCGGCGACCTGCCGAAGTTCAACCTGACGAACCCCGAGGTGGCCAGCTTCATGATCGACAAGGCCGAGCGGCTCGCCCGCATGGGGGTGGATGCCTTCCGCATCGACCATGCCTTAGGACAGCCGCACCAGTTCCTGCAGCAGTTCCGCGACGCCATGCAGGCCGTCGACGGCGACATCGTCGTGTTCGGCGAGGTATGGGCGTTCGGCATCGGGCCGCAACTGGCCGGCCAGCTCTACTTCAAGACCGACACCCGGTTGCAGGAGTTCTTGGCGCAGGGCACCACGCCCACGTCTTCGCCGAGTGCTGGCAGCGCACAGCCCTTTAGCCAGGACAACCTGCAGGCCGACTACGTGGGCACGCTCGACGGGGTGCTCGACTTCGCCTATCGCGACATTCTCCTCGAAGAGATCCATGCCGGCCGAGGCATCAAAGGCAACGACACCCTCCGCAGCAAGATCGACGACCACTTCGCCAAGTATCCTGACGACTTCAAGCTGGTGCTGTTCCTCGACAACCACGACACCGACCGCTTCCTCTTCGACTGCCACGACGACGTGAACCTGCTGCACGAGGCCGTCGATCTCACGATGTCACTACAGCGGCCCTTCTCTTTCCTCTACGGCACAGAGCAGCTGATGACCAACCGTCCCACCATCTTCAACGCCGAGCCCTACGCCGACCTTCGTGTGCGCAACTGCATGGACTGGGCGGTGGCTCCGCAGATGAATCTGCATCATGAATGAACCCTCATCGTAAGTCGATAGCATGAATACAGAAACCTACAAATTGGGTGAATCGCTGGACTCTTTCAACTACCAGCAAGTACAGAACGACATCCTCGCCATTCTCGAGAGCGACAGCAGCGTAGTGCTCGACATGACAGCCTGTCACTACGTCTCCAGTACCGGTCTGCGCGTACTGCTCTATTCCAAGAAGGTGGCAGCCACGAAAGGGCTGAGGATATGTCTCTCGGGAATCAGCGATGAGGTGAAGGACATCATGGATGTCACAGGTTTCAGCAATTTCTTCGATTATGCATAGAGTCGATCTGTTCCCCACCCACGAGTACCAGGGCCTGAAGCTGCGCCCGGGGCGACCCTATCCGTTCGGTGCGACGGTCATCGGCAATATGGTTAACTTCTCCGTCTATTCCCGCTACGCCACCGACTGCACGCTGGTGCTCTTCCACAACCGCGAGGAGCAGCCGTTCGTCGAGATCCCCTTCTTCCGGGAGTTCCGCCTGGGCAATGTGTTCTCGATGATCATCTTCGACCTTGATTATGAGAACATCGAGTACGGCTTCCGCATGGACGGCCCCTTCCAGCCCGAGGAGGGCCATCGCTTCGACAAGTCGAGAATACTCCTCGACCCCTACGCCAAGCTGATTGTCGGGCGCGACGTGTGGGGGAAGGAACCCCGTTGGGACAGCCTCTACCAGTATCGGGCCCGAGTGGTGTTCGACGACTTCGACTGGGAGGACGACATGCCGTTGGAGACACCCGTCAACGACCTCGTCGTCTATGAGATGCACGTGCGCAACTTCACGTGCGGCGCGGCCTCCGGCGTCAGGCATCGCGGTACCTTTGCCGGCATCATCGAGAAGATCCCCTACCTGAAGGAACTCGGTGTCAACTGCGTCGAGCTGATGCCCATCCACGAGTTCGACGAGTTCGAGAACCACCGTGTCTCGCCTGTCGACGGGCGCCAGCTCTGCAACCTCTGGGGCTACAGCAACGTGGGCTTCTTCGCCCCCAAGGCCGCCTACGCCGCCTCGGGCAGGTTCGCCATGCAGGTCGACGAACTGAAGAACATGGTGAAGCAGTTGCACAAGAACGGCATCGAGGTGATGCTCGACGTGGTGTTCAACCACACCGCCGAGGGCAACGAGCAGGGCCCCTGCATCTCCTATCGCGGCATCGACAACAAGACCTACTACATGCTCACCCCCGATGGCGGCTACTACAACTTCAGCGGCTGCGGCAACACGCTGAACTGCAACAACCCCAACGTGCGCGAGATGATCGTCGAGAGCCTGCGCTACTGGGTGGTCGACTATCACATCGACGGCTTCCGCTTCGACCTGGCCGCCATCCTGGGGCGCGACCAGAACGGCCACCCCATGTCCAACCCCCCGCTGCTCGAGTCGCTCGCCCACGACCCGATCCTCGGCAAGACGAAGCTCATCGCCGAGGCCTGGGATGCCGGCGGACTCTATCAGGTGGGCTCCTTCCCCTCCTGGGGACGGTGGGCAGAGTGGAACGGCAAGTTCCGCGACAGCACCCGCCGTTTCCTCAAGAGCGACCCCGAGGTGCTCTCCGACGTCAAGGAGCGCATCATCGGCTCGCCCGACCTCTACGCCTCGCAGGGCAGGGGCATCAAGGCCAGCGTGAACTTCGTGACCGCCCACGACGGCTTCACGCTGATGGATCTCGTGTCGTACAACAGCAAGCATAACGAGGCCAACGGCGAGGACAACCGCGACGGCGAGAACCACAACAACAGCTGGAACTGCGGTTGCGAGGGTGCCACCGCCGATCCCGCCATCGTCGCCCTCCGCCACCGTCAGGTGAAGAACGCCGTCACGATGCTCATGGTGAGCCAGGGCATCCCCATGGTGCTCTCGGGCGACGAGATGGGCAACTCCCAGCAAGGCAACAACAACGCCTACTGTCAGGACAACGAGATCGCCTGGCTCGACTGGAACGACCTGCAGCGAAACGCCGACATCTTCCGCTTCTTCCAGCGGATGATCTGGTTCCGCCGCCGCCATCAGGCACTCCGTTACGAGGAGCACCTCCGCCATCAGGACTATCGCAACCTGGGCTACCCCGACTTCTCCTGGCACGGCACGCAGGCCTGGCAGCCCGACAGCGGGCACCACCGCCTCACGCTGGCCTTCATGCTCAACGGACGATATGCCGCCGCCGACAGCCGTCCCGACGACTTCATCTACGTGGCCATGAACATGCACTGGGAGATGCATGGATTCCAGCTGCCCCAGCTGCCCGAGACGATGGCCTGGCATGTGTTCGCCAATACAGGGATGGAGCCGCCACGCGACATCTGCGAACCCGGCGACGAACCGCCCACCGACAACCAGCGCGAGGTGCTCGTCGGCCCCCGCTCCATCATCGTCCTCGTCGGGAGACAGCCCCGCAAGAATGTATCAAATACAGAATAGACCCTATGAAAAAGAGCAAGCTATCGCGCCGCATCACCTGGCGCGTCATCCTGACCATGTCGTTCTTCAACGTGCTCATCGTCGGCGTCATCGTCGTGTTCGTCTTCCTGCTCTCCCTCGGCAGCGGCAGCACGCGCGGACAGTACGTCACCGACGGCATCGTCGGCAATGTCGAGACCATGCTCCAATTGGCGAAGACCGTCACATTCAACAACCGCAAGGAGGTGGAGGCCAATATGGACAGCCCCGGGCACGTCTTCGAGGCACTGGAGCAGATCCTCACGGTCAACAAGCGCCTGGCAGGCTGCTTCGTCGCCTTCGAGCCCGACTACTTCAAGGGTCAGGGCCGATGGTTCGAGGCCTACGCCTACCACGCCGACAGCACCCACGTCGAGAGCCGGCAGATAGGCTCCCCGCAGCACGACTATTTCCGTGGCGCGTGGTATCGGCAGGGACTCTCCTTGGAGCGCGGCGACGACGGCTACCTGTCAGACCTGTACTACGACGACACCGTCTCGAGCGGCATGTTCTGCAGTTATGTCATTCCCGTCTTCGACCGTCAGGGCTGCAAGGTCGGCGTCTATGGCGTCGACCTGGATTGCGCCATGCTCCAAGCGGCCATCGACGAGACGAAGCGCAACGTGAGGAAGGAATTCATGGTCGACACACAGAGCAACTTCGCTGCCGACGACGAGATCTATTTCTCCATACAGATCCTCGACAGCAAGGGAAACAGGATCACCGGCTCCGACTCCATCGACGTCAGTATGCTCAAGGGAGAGCAAAAGGGCGTGGACAGCGAACTCGACATGAAGGACCTGAAGGGAACACCTTATTACATTAACTCCAAACAGTTGGGCGCTACGGGCTGGACGCTGGTCGTGTTCCAGCATCGCGACCTGGTGTTTGCGTGGGGTGTGCTGCTGGCCCTCATCATCATCCTCTGCATGGCCGTCGGCAGCCTGGTCATCTTCTTCTTCACACGCAGGAGCATCCGCCGTGCCACCCGCCCGTTGGGCTTCCTCTCAGAGTCGACTCAGGAGGTGGCCAAGGGTAACTTCGACGCATCGCTGCCCACGTTCAACCACAACGACGAGGTGGCCCAGTTGCGCGACTCCTTCGGCATCATGCAGCAGTCGCTGAAACAGTATATGGAAGATCTCAAGGTGTCGACCACAGCGAAGGCGTCGATAGAGCGCGAATTGCACATTGCCCACAACATCCAGATGTCGATGCTGCCCAAGACGTTCCCTGCCTTCCCTCATCGCAAGGACATCGAGCTCGCTGCTGCGCTGGTGCCCGCCAAGGCCGTCGGCGGCGACCTCTACGACTTCTTCATCCGCGACGAGAAACTGTTCTTCTGCATCGGCGACGTGTCGGGCAAGGGCGTACCGGCCTCGCTGGTCATGGCCGTCAGCCGTACGCTCTTCCGCAATATCGCTGCCCACACCGCCGAGCCTAGCCATATCGTCGAGACGATGAACGAGAACATCTGCGAGGGCAACGACAACTGCATGTTCGTCACACTGTTCGTGGGTGTGCTCGACCTCCAGACGGGCCATCTGAGCTATTGCAATGCTGGTCATGAAGCACCTTATGTCCAAGATAAACTGCTGGCCTGCGACGCCAACCTGCCCATTGGCGTCATGCCAAAGATGCCGTACACCAATCAGGAGACCGACCTGCCATTTGGAACGACCATCTTCTTCTATACCGACGGACTGACAGAGGCGGAGAATGCAAATCGCGAACTGTTTGGACGGGAGCGCGTCACAGAGACTGTCACAGCCTTCAAAGGCTCACCCCAAGAGCTGATCGAGACGATGACCGCTGCTGTCCATCAGTATGTTGGCGATCATGAGCAAAGCGATGACCTTACCATGCTCGCTTTCAGACTGGTAACCAATCCAAACTCCCTAAGTTAGGGGCATACCCCCCTAAACTTAGGTGGGGGTAGG
Source organism: uncultured Prevotellaceae bacterium (assembly GCA_902800435.1). Next base: position 5,480 of record CADCEQ010000078.1, read on the forward strand.
GGGCCGAGCAAGCATTGCTGTCACAAGGTATTTTGCAATGTCGAGATGGCAAAAAGGGCACTTTTAGGCAGTTTTGTAACAATGTAACAGTGTTACAATGTTACATTCAAAATTGAGTGAAATTTTTACAAAACTGTTACAAAGGTGTTACAAATTCAGTCAAAACGAGGTGAATGATGGAATGAAATTATTTTACAATCAGACATCACGTATGCTTTCTTGAAGAAAACAGCCACCTTTTAGGGAGAAAGGTGGCTGTAAAGTCGGAGTTTCATGCCTGTAAAGTCGGAGTTTCCTTAGCCCTAAAATTGCAAAATATAAAGCATTGATAATCAGATGCATACTGCAAATGTCCTATCAATCCATAAATTACGAAATATGTTTACATCTTTGATATGTAACACTTTGGGAATGTAACATTGTAACACTGTTACACTGTTACATTTCCTTGTCTTTTCCTGATTTCGGTTGACAGTTTTTTGCTTATTTCCTGATGTGGTTGACAGTCGTTTTACTGGAAAAGTTGACAGTCTTCCTGACATCGTTG
>CADCEQ010000079.1 GCA_902800435.1 uncultured Prevotellaceae bacterium
CGAAAGGTGCTGATTGGATTCACACGTACCCACGCATCCTTCATCTTGATGGCAGATTCATCACAAAGATCCACCTCGAGTTTGTAACTGCTTTTTAACAGCATATTGCCATCAACCGATAATCGAGCATTGCGCACCTCAAAACGACTGGCGTTAAGATCCGGCTCATACTCATACTTACCTCGGAGTATGCCATGTATCTGTGGCATGAATTTTTGTTTCTCCGTTTGCCGTCGTAGTCCTTGTTCGATCTGAGTAAGACGCTCCTCTAAAGTAAGCTCTTGTGCACCCATCTTCACTACACATAGGCAGAATAATACAAACAATGTACATTTTTTCTTTTTTTTCATTACTCGTCATAAGGAAGTTTTAGTTTGCCTTTCCAAATGACGCTGCAAAAGTACAGCCAGGATATTACAGACGTATTGCAAGGGTAATAAAGAATTATTGCAACCTCACAATGTCATGAGATTGCAATAACCGTGAAACTGCATTATAACATTACATATACCGCTTCATTTCTTCTCCCTCAACTCCTGCATACAACTCTAACATGCTCTTGGCAGGACTCGACTGAATCTTGGGAATCAGGACTTCTTCGACTTGGAAGAAGCCTACCTCTGCCCTCATGTGTATCTCAATCTTCAAGGGGCGTTCATTCCCCTGCCCTATTTTAACCTTTTCAATAGCGTTTGCAGAATACTTGTGGATATCGCCTTCAGCCGGTTTTGACGGTATTTCCAAAGGAATGCGGGCACGACCTTTTGTCATATCACAACCGTCTGCAATAAGAATGATACCAGCCTCAACGGAATGGATAGGATGTGTAGCCATGTGTCCGATGATGCCCTCTATTGCGATGGAACGGATGATAGTCCGCCTCAGGATATTACAGTCTTCTGGAAGGAGTTGCGACAATACCTTTTCAATAATAGAATAGGATATGATGCCAGAATACAGTTCATGCCCTTTCCTTCCAATTGTCATTCCGCTGTCATGAAGAAGCGAGGCAAGCATCACCGCCGCTACACTGTCGGCAAACGTCCCGATGTTTTCCTTTTCCAGACTTGTCTGCATTCCCGCAGTATGTAATATATTAAGCATCTTCAAGGCATTGCGGCATACAGTCTTCATATGAACAGGCCCATGGTCATTCAACCCCAGACGTCCTATTGACACCATATTGGCATACTCTTGTATAGCGGCTATTTCCTGATTGTTCCGAAGACTATTCCACAGTCTCATAGGTAAGTCATCGCCAGATGTCTGGCCGTCCACAATCTTTGTAACCAATTCGGTTATTTTCTCTTCGACTTGTATTTCTTTTGGTGATTTTGATTCCATACTTTCTTCTTTTTCTTTATCCATATTACTCCTGAAGGGTGAACCTGACAGTCAGTCCACCGCCGGGAGTGGGGAAGGCCGTTACGGTGCCGCCGTGGACGGTTACGGCATTCTTGACGATGGCAAGGCCGAGACCTGTGCCGCCGAGTTTTCGGCTACGCCCCTTATCTACTCGGTAGAAGCGTTCGAAAATATGTTCCAAGTGTTGGGGCTCTACCCCTGAACCATTGTCGCTCACAGAGAACTCATATAATCGGTAATCTTCATGGGCTACAGGTTTACAGGTGATTTCAACGAGAGATGCATCCGTAGCGTAGGCTATGACATTGTCTATGAGGTTGCGGAAGATGCTATAGATAAGGCTGGCGTCAGCGGCTATAATGACTTGCGGGGGCATCTTCAAGCGTGGTGTGATCCCTTTTTCCTGGAGCGCAAGTGCTGTGTCGTCGAGGATGCTGCGAACAATCTGCACCACGTCCACCTGCTGTTGTTCCTCACGATGGCGGAGGTCATTAGCATCCATCTCGTCGAGCCGTGTGAGCGCACTCATGTCAAGCAGCAGTTTGTTCATACGCATGCTCTGGGCATAGCAGCGCTCTAGGAAATGCTTCTTCTTATCCTCGGGCATGTTGGGATTGTCGAGGATGCTCTCCAGATAGCCGTGGATGCTCATGGCGGGCGTCTTCAGTTCGTGTGCAGCATTCTGGGTGAGTTGTCGCTTCAATCGCGCCTTTTCCTCCTCGGCATGTCGCAATTTCCAATAGAGCATGATGATAGTATGGCTGATGTCACCCAACTCGTCATCGGGAAGATTCCGTTCCAACTCATGATCTAGTGGCTCTCCATTCTCAGCCTTGATGGCAAACTCGCGCAGATAGCCTATATGTCGGCTGATGCGGCGTGTGCTGATATATAGCACGCTTCCCAGGAGCAAGGTCAAGGCTATGGAAAAATAGATATAGGTGTTGTCTGCCCGTAACGATTGCGTCAACTCAGCAGAATAAGGCACGGCGGTGCGCACGATGACGCGCTTGAAGCGTGTGGCGGAGTAGAAATAGGTCTCGTGGGTGGACTGCGACGTGCGCTTGAGGTCGAAGCCATTGCCATCGCGCAGTGCCTGTTGAATTTCAGTTCGCCCAAGATGATTGTCTAATGAGTCAGGATGAGGCTCGTTGCTGTCAAGGAGCACCCGTCCTTGTCTGTCGATGACGGAGACACGGAGACCCTTCAGAGGATGTTGCCTCACATAGCCCAGAAACTGCTGCCTGCTGGTGATGCCGTCCTCGCCTAGCACCTGCATGATGTCGTAGTTATACATCTGCAGACGCGCGTGGAGTATGTCTATCTTATACTCCCTTTCACGCTGATATTGATAGATGCAGAAGCAAATGGCGAAAATCAGGAATACCCCACCGATGCTCAGCAACAGGTTTCGCTGAAAAGCGTTACTTCTCGAAACAGTAACCATAGCCTACACGTGTTTTAATCTGTTTTCCGTAGGGTCCCAATTTCTTGCGCAGCCGCGTAATGTTGACATCCACCGTGCGGTCAAGCACGCACGTGTCCATCGGCCAGCAGTATTTCAGCAAATCCTCGCGGGAATACACCGTGCCCGGATGCTGAAGCAGGAAGGACAGAAGCTCAAACTCCAACTTCGTGCACGGCAGATCCTGATGGTCAAGGCTGACTGTCTTTGCCTTTAAATCAAGCACAATACCCTCATAACATACCGTGTCTGTCTCGGACATCCCGTCTCGCATCCCATGCGGATATACCCGCCTGAGCACCGCATTGACCCTTGCCTTTACGGTCTTCATGCTCAGGGGTTTGACAATATAATCGTCAGCACCGATATTGAGTCCTTTCACCATGTGGTTCTCCCCGTCGAGTGCCGTGATGAAGATGATGGGAATCTGCGCCGTGGCAGGATTCTCCTTCATCTTATGCGCCATTTGGAATCCCGACATGTTCTCCATCATCACATCCAGAAGAATCAGTGCGTATTCCGTCAGATCCAGCGTTAGTGCCTCCTCAGCAGAGTTGACGGCAGCCACCTCGTATCCCTCCGTCTCAAGATTATATTGGAGTATCTCGCAGATGTCTAGTTCGTCATCTACAACAAGTATTTTCATAAATGCTCTATAGTTGTGAATGATACAGATAATTATTTTGGGCGCAAAGTTGCCGCTTTTTTCTAAGATGTCGGAATAAAGCGTATTAAATTGTTATGACAATGTTCCATGTCCCATTCTGTGCTCCAATCCTATATAACAAACCTGCAATTTCCCGTTTCGATTGCGGGGGGGGCAGCGTGGTGAACTGAATATTTACAAAAATAGACTTAACGTGGGTTAGTAGCTTTATTTGTTATTTACAAAAGTTAAATATGTTAATTTTTAACCTTTTCAAATCTCTATAGAATCTTTGTTATTACTTTTCTACCATTTAAAGCACAAGTTGTTGACATAAAACAACTTGCAAATACTTTGGTTGGAATCAGCCGGGCGGCTTTTGTTGCATCCGCCATCCAGTTGCATCCGCTGATGATGGCTCGCCCAGACGTAGTGGTAGCAACGGCATCGCTCAGGACTGGGGCAACCGCTGCTGTAGCCGCAGCTGCAGGCAGGATGAATGGAGCTAGCCCTGCGGCATATCCCAGTGTGTTGAGTATGGGATGATCCTCGGCAATCTTCTCACTCATTACCCTATACTTCTTTGCTCCTACAATAGCCCGTTCCTCAAGATGTGGGTTCTGTTTCTTTTCTTCAATTTCCGCTAACGGCATGTCACCAGTTATTGTAGAGTGTACTACTGTAGCATCATTAGAGGTGGTGAAGTAATTCCTTGTATCTCTTTTCACCAGATTCCTGCCTTTTTCTATAGTTTTCTTCCTCGCCTCTTTGCTGTGCTTTCATATCTTCGTTTTTTTTATAACACAAGGCAAAGATACCTACCGTTCTCAATCACGCCAAACCGATAAAGAAACCCCTAATCCAAAATAAAGAAGCTGCTTATCCCAAAAGGGTAAATTCCATGTTTCCTAGCTCTATTTACTGCTATAGTTTCTAATCGAGGACAAGGTGTCGACAAATCCCCGCAATATTATTAATACATATTTTTCCCCGCACAAAGAGGCGTCTTCACCATTTTTTTGCTATATTTGCCACACTTGCCGGATTTTGCACGCATTTACATCTTCTGTGGCTTTTCTGCCGCAAGGGTTGACTGAAAGAGAGCGGCAATAAAGTAGTCGGCAATAAAGCCTGTTTTATCCTTATGATTATGAAAATGCTGAAAAACTTCTTCACAGCGGCGGCCGCCTGTGCGGCGCTCGTCGCAATCACCGCCTGCGACGGCCAGAGATGGTCGGAGCAGCAGGTCGACTCGTTTATGCTCGTGAGTCAGCGGGGCGGACCCTCGCTGGGCTACTCGCCCACCTCGGGCGTGCATCTGCTCACCGTCGACGGCTATGCCTTCAAGGACCTGAACCGCAACGACTCGCTCGATGCCTATGAAGACTGGCGCCTCACCCCGGAGGAACGGGCCGCCGACCTGGCTTCGAAACTGACTGTCGAGGAGATTGCCGGACTGATGCTCTACAGCAGCCACCAGTCGGTGCCTATGGCCGAGGGCATGGGTTTCGGTGCCTCTACCTACGGCGGCAAGACCTTTGAGGAGAGCGGTGCAAAGGCATCCGACCTCTCTGATGACCAGAAACGTTTCCTGCGCGACGACCACCTTCGTGCCGTCCTGGTGACAGGCGTGGAGAGCCCTGCTGCGGCCGCTGTGTGGAACAACAACATGCAGGCCTTTGTCGAGGCGCTCGACCATGGCATACCGGCCAACACCAGTTCCGACCCGCGGCATGAGGCGAAGGCTACCGCCGAGTTCAATGCCGGGGCGGGCGGACAGATATCGCTGTGGCCCACCACACTCGGACTGGCCGCCACCTTCTCACCGCAGTTGGTGCGTCGATTCGGCGAGATAGCCTCCGAGGAGTACCGCGCCCTGGGCATCGCCACGGCCCTGTCACCGCAGGTGGATATCGCCACCGAACCGCGCTGGTTCCGTTTCAACGGCACCTTCGGCGAAGACCCGCAGCTCTCCACCGACATGGCACGCGCCTACTGCGACGGATTCCAGACCACACCCGAGACCAAGGGGTGGGGCACGAAGAGCGTCAACGCCATGGTGAAACACTGGTATGGCTACGGTGCCCAGGAGGGCGGGCGCGACTCGCACTTCGCCTCGGGCAAGTATGCCACCTATCCGGGCAAGAACCGCGAGATGCACAAACGCTCCTTCACAGAAGGGGCTTTCCGCTTGGAGGGCGGCACCGGCATGGCATCGGCTGTGATGCCCATCTATAGCATCCTGTGGAACCAGGACCCCTCGGGCGAGAATGTGGGCGGCAGCTACAGCCGGTGGATCATAGAGCAGTCACAGCCGATGCCATGCCGGTGCCGCCCTCCAAGCGGAAAGCCCTGGGGCGTGGAACACCTCAGCGAGGCCGAGCGCCACTACAAGATATTGCAGGCCGGGGTAGACCAGTTCGGCGGCAACAATGAGATAGGCCCTGTGATGGAGGCTTACCGCATGTGGGGCCAAGAGCAGGGAGAGGAAAGCGCCCGCAACCGCTTTGAGTTGTCGGCACGACGCCTGCTGCTCAACATATTCCGGGTGGGACTGTTTGAGAATCCTTATCTCGACCCGGCCGAGACGGAACGCATAGTGGGCAAGCCCGCCTTTATGAAAGAGGGTTATGAGGCCCAGCTCAAGTCGGTTGTCATGCTGAAGAACCATGGCAGCGCACTGCCCGTGAAGGAGAAGAAGAAGGTGTATGTGCCCAAACGCCACTTCCCGGCCATTCCGGGTATGTGGGGCGGCATTTCTGAAGAGAAGACCGAGGCGCCTATCGACCTGGCGCTGGTGGGCAAATACTTTGAGGTGGTGGAGCGTCCAGAGGAGGCCGACTGCGCCCTCTGCCTGATACAGGAGCCCAGCAACGGCTGGGGCTATACCTACGATGATGTGAAGCGGGGCGGCAACGGCTATATGCCTCTCAGTCTGCAGTATGACGACTATACGGCGGCCGATGCCCGCGCGGTGAGCATAGCCGGCGGCGACCCCATGGAGAAGACCACCAACCGCAGTTTCCGCGGCAAGACCATAAAGACCTACAACCGCGACGACATGGTGATGGTGCAGGACACCAGGCGTGCCATGGGGCAGAAACCCGTGGTGGTGGTCGTTGAGACCGGCCGTCCCTTGGTGCTTGCTGAGATAGAGCCTTATGCCGATGCCGTGCTCCTCTCCCTCAATGTGCAGCACCAGGCACTGCTCGACCTTATCAGCGGCCACAATGAACCCTCGGCCCTGCTGCCCATGCAGATGCCCGCCGATATGGCGGCGGTGGAGGCGCAGCTCGAGGATGTGCCGCGCGACATGCGCTGCTACCGCGATGCCGACGGCCACGACTACGACTTCGCCTTCGGCATGAACTGGAGCGGTGTCATCAGCGACGAGCGCGTCAAGAAGTACAAGTAGCGAAGCCCTGGGCGGCATAGTCGCGCCACACTTCCTCCAGTTTGTCGGCCTGGCGGTCGGTCAGCATCATGCCCGAGTGGCCCTGCTCCCAGTCGAAGTCGGGTATCTGTTCAGCCAGCGTCTCTGTGCTGAGCAGCAGCGGGGCCTTCTCGGGGTGTATCATGTGGCTCAGCCGCATCCTGATGTAGTACACCTTGCGGCCCTTTCCGCTCCAGTCTTCGTCGGGGTAGGGGGCGCCTGTGAGTATGCCGCGCATCACCACCCCCTTCCTGCCCTCGCCTCTCTGAACTTTACGGGTGTCTTCATGATGCGGTTTTTAATTGGGAGGACTATCCCAGTTGGATGCTTTCTATGCGGAGGCGCATGATGCCGGCGGGCACACGCACTTCCACTTCCTCGCCCGCTGTCTTGTTGAGCAGGGCCTGTCCGATGGGCGACTTGACGGAGATTTTCCCCTCGCGTATGTTGGCCTCGTGCGGGCTCACCAGGGTATAGGTCATGCGGCTGTTGTTGGACAGGTTGGTCATCTCCACCTTGCTCAGCAGTTGCACCTTGTCGCCGCTGAGACGCGCAAGCTTGGCTCCGAGTGG
>CADCEQ010000080.1 GCA_902800435.1 uncultured Prevotellaceae bacterium
TGCCTGATTCTGATTCAACTGTTTTGTATCAATCAGCCTTCTGCCAATTTATAGGTGTCATGAGTGTCATTAAGGAATTTGGAACTAGCGAATTTACTTAATCTATATAATAATATATATATTATTATATAGATTATTCTCTTTTCAGTGTTTGAAAATGCTTAATGACACTTTTGACACCTGACACCAATGACACCCGAATGGGCGTGGCGGGGTCGTCACAGGGCACGCTGTGAGCAGATGAGTGTATTGTCACACAGAAATACTTGTTTAAACAAAAATCTCCAAAAATCGGACATAAATGGTTGTCGCCAGCGACAAAATGGCTCAGAATGAGAAGATTGGTGTAAGATTCATGAAGATTTATGGTCTATCTCACACAGTTCTTGTTTAAACAAAAATCTCCAAAAAATCGGACATAAATGATTGTCGCATGCGACAAAATGGCTCGAAATGAGAAGATTGGTGTAAGATTCATGAAGATTTATGGTCTATCTCACACAGTTCTTGTTTAAACAAAAATCTCCAAAATCGGACATAAATATAGACTAAAGTCGGACTTTAGTTAGGGTAAAGTCCAACTTTAGTCTATCTAAACTCCAGAATTCTCGAAAGAATTCAGCAGAAAGATGGCAGGTTTCTCACAGTAAGGTATGACCAGATTTTGGGTTTCGTCAGCCTAAACATGTATGTAGGTTATCTCACTTTCGACTTGTCAGGCGAATTGTACCACAACGTGGAGAGTACCAAGCCCGAACCCCAGTTGTTGAACAGCGGATAGGCCGTGCTGACGGGAATGCGCTCGGAAGGGAATCTGAAATCGGTGGGAACCAGGATGGCCCAGGGGTTCTGCCCTGCCGTTGCCAGACGGACTTCCACTCCGGTGGTGAGGTCTACGATATAAGGTTGCTGCGCGGCATCAAGCAGGCTGAAGTCCTTGTCGACCGTCCTCGTGGCGATGACATCGGAATAACTGGAGCCGTCGGTATTGATGTAGGTTTTGGGGTTGGAAACACCAAAAAGGCTATGCACCTCGGCACCGTCCTGGATGGCACCGCAGTTGAGACCGTAGACGGAGACCTTGTCGTAGGCTCCGCAGGCCACGAGGTGGTACACGATAGTGGTCTCGTTGGTCCTGTAGGCCTTGATCACCACGTCGTTCATGTCGTAGTCGCTGTCCACCTTCGTATCCTCAAAACAGTAGGTGAATACGTTCAGCTTCGGCTCGGGGATATCGGGGATGACGTAGCCGCCCTCGAGCTCGATGATGATGTCGTTGAAGTCGGCATCGGTACCCGACTCCCAGGACATGAACACCTTGCTGTTGAAGCTAAGCCAGAAGAGGCGCGGGCCGTTTTCACTCAAATCACTACTTACTTTGACCGTGCTCTTGAAGTTACCGCCCTCCCAATTGTTGATCTCGTCGTTCAGCCGGCCGTCGCCGTATATCTCACCGCGCTTTCTGCCGCCGTCGGCATCGGTATTGGTCTTGATCATGAAACCAATCTTATAACCTGCGGGGAAGATGTAGCTGTCAGCAGACGTGCCGACCTTGGGAGCCGTGGTTTGAGGACCGAAATAGGGCAGCAGGTAGGAACCGTGCTTGCCGACCTGGTTGTCTTCTTCCTTACCGAACACCTGACTGAAGGGAATGGCCTTGTACTTAGGCAGGTTGTGGACGAACTCCTTGAAGTCACCTGTCACTTCAGAATCCTTATAATAATAATAGTATAGGTCGGAATAGTACACCTCGAAGCCATACCTCGTCGGGTTGTCGCACTTGTACATCGGCGTCAGGATGACGGGTTGTTTACCGTCGGTGGTGACGTAACAGTTTTCGTTGGTGGAGGTGGAATTCAGCACGATGCCCGAATTGTCGTAGTCACGGCCGTTGGGCAGGTAAGAGAGCACGAACTCGCGGAAGAATTCCTTGAAGTCGGGCGAATAGTCGGCGCCGGGAGCGAGATTCAGCTTCGAGTAGTCGTTGAGGGAGTAGAGCGGCGAGTCCTGATAAAAGTTCTGTGGAGACTGCGAGGCCCACGACTGTTCTGAGCCTACGATCTTGAAGTGACTCGGATCTTCACTGGGCAGCTCGTAGCCCGATGTCAGCTTCTGGCCTCTGGTCATGGCATTCTCGGCCATCGAGGCGGCACCGTTCTCCACCTTGCGGAGGATGTAGCTGTCGGCGGTGACGAAGCCCACGTAGAGTCCGAGGTTGTCCTTCGGAGCGTCGTAATAGAGCGTGAGACTGGTCTGGCCGTTGGTCTCAGCCTGATTGAGCACTCTCATGGCGTTGCGGGTGACATAGGAGGGAAGCGTCTCGTCGTCGATATCAATGACATTGACCAACAACTGTACACGCTTGACCGAAGCGTCGGCGGTAATCCTCACCTGACCGCTGACGGTGGTGCACCAATCTTGAGTGGGGGCTGGCTGGAATCCGAGCACTTTCTCGGCATTCGTCTTGGCAGCGTCTTGGAACATCTGGTTGTCCGGATCATAGAGATCTGTCTTGGAACAGCTTGTAATGGCTAACAAGCTGACAAGAGCAAACAACAATTTTTTCATCTTACTTATATTAATAATGGTTGGTTTACGGTTTGATTAACCGTTTTATTTAATTAATAATGGTTGGTTTATGGTTTGATTAACCGTTTTCGACTGCAAAATTAAGAAAAGAAAGCCAAATAAAGTGTGTAATTTACGTCAATGATGTGGAAAATCCGACAATCAGGTGTGTAATTTTACAAAATTTACACACTAAATGAAGGAAAAAAGCAGGAAAAGTCGTAAATTTGCAGTCGAAATGAGAGAAATGCAATTTACAGCCGTCGTGCTGATGACGCTGCTCACCCTGAAGCTGCTGCTGTTGCCCGTGAAGGTAACGGCCAACAAAGTCATCAGGCGTTCCTGGCTGCTGATGATCAGCGCCACGACGATCGTCGGACTCCAGTTCCTGCTGCAGTATGTCTTCAGGCTGCGGCAGATAGGTGTGACGCAGGCCGTGATGCTCAACCTCGCCCTGCTCATCCCCGCCACGGTACTGTTTTCGCTGGCCATCTTCAGTCTGCAGCGACGGCTCAGGCAGAGAGACATCTACATCGGACTGTTCACGTGGCTGTTGGCCCTGGGGCTCATGGCCTATGCCGCCTTCTCCGACGGACAGCCGCTGCTGAGCGGCACACACAAGATGTGGATGGCAGTGAGAACAGCCTCCATCTGCTTTGCCATCTCACAGTTTTACTTCTCTTTCAGCCATCTGGTAAACCTACATGCCATGCTCAACGCCCTGAGCAACTATTACGACAGCGACATGAACAGCGTGCTGCGATGGATGAGGCTCAGCATCTTCTTCCTGCCCTTGGTGGGACTCTTCATACCTCTCATCGTATTCATACAGAGTATATGGCTGGCCTATTTAAGCCTGCTCATCTTAGGCGGCGTGTTCTTCCTGGTCGACGGCTTCTGCAGTTACGTGGTAAGCACCGTTCCCGCCAGCATCGTTGAGGCAGAAGAAGAAGGCTACGATGAGGAAAAAGATGTGGAGGCCGGGCTGATGGCAGACCAGTATAAGACGGACGACAGCGAGAACCAGGCAGCCTTGTCGCTCGACCCAGAGAACCTCCAGCGTGTGGAGCGGGCCGTACAGCTATGGGTGAGTCGGGGCAGCTATATGAAGAGCGGCCTCAAGCTGCCTCAGGTGGCCGATGAGATCAACGTGCCGCGCTACCTGCTTACTGCCTGGCTCAGGAACCAGCAGCTGAAATACGCCGACTGGATGACCGGCCTGCGCATCAACGCGGCCAAGCAGGTGCTCCTCGACCATCCGGAATGGAACAACGAGGCTGTGGCCCAGCACTGTGGATTCAGCGACCGCAGCTATTTCACAAGGAAGTTCAAGGAGGCTACCGGATTGTCGCCCAGCGAATTCGCCTCCCTTCAGACAAGCAATTCATAATACAGCCCCACCCCGCCCTGCGGGCACCCCTCCCCTTGAAGGGAGGGGAGTGGCTACCGCCGTCTGTATGCGCAGCAGCTCCCCTCCCTTCAACTACTCTTTATACACATCTCTGGCCCTGGCGAAGGCTATGATTTCGAGGCGCTGGCTGAACCTTTCAAGTCCCTCCTTCATGGTGATGTAGCCCGGTCGCCCGTGGGCTGACAGGTAACCGCTCCAGCCTCCGAGGCGGGCGATGATCCAGGCTGCCCACGGCAGCGAGTGCTCGCGGAACGGGTTGCGCCCGCCGATGGCTTTTGGCGACTTCTTGCGCAGCAGTTCCATCTCCAGGTCGAGCTGTCGTTCCTCCTCTTCGTCGAACATGCGGCTGGCGGGCACGGCCTCGTCCTGCTCGTCGTAGGCGCGCTTGAGCGTCACGCACCGCAGGGCCGCCCACATCGTCAGCACTATCAGCTTCTTGATGGCCGCGCCGCTTTCCAACTGCACCGACTCTATGCGGAAGCCCTCGCTCTTGCAGACCCTGAAGAGCTCCTCGATGAACCAGCGGCACTTGTACCACTCCACGCACTGCACGGCATCGTCAACGGTCTCCACCACATGCGAGGTGAGCAGGCGCCACTCCACCGGCTCCTCGCCCTCGGGCACGGTCGAGGCGTCCTCTACGGCGTAGACGCAGTAGCACGTCAGGCTCTCCGGCACGTCGTCGAGGCACTTGTCGTTCTTGCGGATGGTGACCCTGGCGAAGCGCAGCAGCATCTTCGCCGTGCGCGCCTTCCTGCCCTTGTGGCCCTGCAGCTCCAGGTCGTAGGTATGGGCGACGGGCCGGCTCTGCATGTACGCCTTGATGCCCATGCTGCCGCCCTCCACGTCGCAGTCCACAGGGCGGTCGTGCACCGAGCGTATGAGGAAGTCGCAGCCGCAGGCCAGTGTCTTGCACATCACGGAGTACACGTCGTTCTCACGGTCGCCAACCATCGTCACATGCACACTGGAAGGCAGCGAGGCAACAGTCTTCTCGGCTGTCTCCACCCAGCGGTACGACTCCTTCTCCTCCAGCTTCACCTTGCCGCGCCGCTGCTTCTTCTGGCGATTCTCCGACCTGTCGCGGCTCCATATCTTTATATGGCCATAGCCGACGGGCATGCGGCTCGCCGCGTCCACCACCAGGCCGGGGTGGCCGAAGATGCAGTACTTCTCCTTCTCGCTCGTGCCGTAGCCGAAGTCCTTGTCGTCAAGCGACAGCCGGCCCTCATGGCTGAACACGATTTCCGTCGTGTCCTGCAGGCAGAGCACGTGCGAGAGGTCTTCGCAACCCCTCGAACAGGCACTTGACAACGAACTGACAATATCCTCCATGACGAGTCTGCTATTGTTGATTAAACGATACGCTGCGGTGCGCTCAGCGTGGTTCTCGCAGCAAGAATTGATAACGCCGGAACATTTTTCAACCATTCGATTACAAAACCATTCTAGGCGTTTTTCGATTCTGGAATCATTCCCAACACCCGAAAAGGTGTTTTTTTAACATGTGCAAATGTAGCAATAATATTTTAATTCTCCAAAATATAATCCCATTCTTTGCAAATTTTTCGGCCTTGGGGAAGCATGGGGAGCATGACAGAGATGTGTATAAAGAGTAGGGGGATAGTAGGGTAGGGTAGGGCGGGGACAGTAATCCCTCAGCCGAAGATACCGTGGTCGTTCTTGAGCTCTTCTTTCGTCAGTTCCTGGAAGGTCGTGATTAAATGAGAGGACTGCTGAGTTCGCTCAAGCAGTCTAGAACGAGAACTCGCGTTCTTTGACATACTGACACAAAACGGATAAATATCTCGGGGATTCTTTTGGAATTCTCAGGGGAAATGTGTATCTTTGCAGCCGTAAACTTATTAAGTGATGAGATTATGACTGCAATTGCTTTAGATCGAGAAACCAGCAACTATTGGGAGATGATCAAGGGTGCCAGCAACAAAGCGAAACTGACACTGCTGACGCTGATCAGCGCTTCGATGAGTGGCGATGAGGTGGTTATCACGCAAAAGAAACCTGCCAAAGCCCGTCGCATGAGTGCCATGACCGACGAGCAGATGGAGCGCGAGATGCAGGGCGAACCGACACCTATTATGGCTGCCGAAGAGACCGACCCGTCTGACATCGTCGACGCCAATTGTGGTAGAATCGCTAACGGACTGGAGAAATGGCTGTGAGCAAGGTAAGACCGGGCGAGATTGTGGAAGTGCCCTTCCTGCTCCCTGGAGGTGAGTTCAAGGCTCACCCTGCATTGGTGGTTTCTCCTTGCCGACTACAGGATGACGAGGACGGCCTGTTCTACGCTATTCTCATATCGACGAAGAACCACAACCCACAGTACACCATCGAACTGAAGAACGAGTGGCTCAACAAGCCGATGCTCCGCCAGTCGTATTTCGTCACTCATATCATGAGTTTCTTTAAGCTCAAGGATGTGTACAGTTCGCACAATGTGTTCGTGAAGTCTGAGTATTTCGACAAAATACTCGGAAAGACATTCTACAGCATCTTCGACGTGGAGGTTGAGTTCTGAACAGCCTATCCCGAGATTTGTCCGCCAAACCATCTACACCAAGATGCGCTCAGCGGTGTCCTTTTTTTTGTAGCCGTATCTCATTGCCGTGACGGGCAGCACTAACATAGCGGAGAGCTGCACGGGCAGGGTGGTGGCCTCGATGGAGATCAACAGCACGACCAAGGACGGCTACGGAAAACGCCAAGGCGCTGTTCTTGGATGACTGGGACGAGGAGGAATAGAATCTGCACCCTTTAATGGAACACAAAGACACGAAGACACAAAGAAATGGTTATATTTAGAACGCAGAGACGCAGAGATGTTAATTTAAT
>CADCEQ010000081.1 GCA_902800435.1 uncultured Prevotellaceae bacterium
TAATATATATAATTTAAATTTTTCCCCTTCTGACTTGGAAGAACAAAAATGTAAGTTGTAAGTTTGTAAGTTTCTCCCCCCCCTGTCTCGCAGCAACCATGCGCCACCTCTTTATGACGAGGCGGCGCCTGGCGAACGCGGTGAACTGTGACGACGGGCGGCCTGCCGCCGCGGGGCTACAGGGCCTTCAGGAATTCGACCTCGACGATGCGGAGCTCGCTCTTGGTGTTGCCCCCGTCCTTGGCCTTGAAGAGGTCGAGCTCGCCGGCTGCGGGCTCTGCCACCTCGACGATGCCGCCGAAGGCGTCCTTGTCCTTGCCGGCACCACGCAGGCGGATGCTGATCTCGTCGGTCTTGACGCGTCGGGTGGGGGTGATGTGTATGTAGCCGAGGCTGCGCTCGGTCTCGCCGCTCCAGATGAGCTGCCGGCCGGCGAAGATCTCGAGCGGGTAGCTGCGCAGGCGCCAGCCGGTGAGCTTCATGCAGATGTCGTCGACGACGGTTTTCTCTGCTAGCCGATAGGTGATCCAGGCTGTGGAGAGGCGGCCGTCGTTCTTCCATTCTGACAGTTCGTTGTCGTCGTAGCTGCGGTTGGCGCTGGCGGGGTCGTAGCCGGCAGTGGCCGAGACTATGTTGACGCCTCGCCGACTGTCACGGTAGGAACTGCCGGCGGGCGTCTCGCCGCGCTGCAGGCGGCCCTTCAGGGTGAGCTGCGGCATTAACTTTTCACTTTTCACTTCCTCACTCTTCACTTCCATATACGCAGGCTTGACGCCGTCGGCATAGGCTGAGAGGCTTATGGTGCCGGGGGTCGGCGTGGTGCGGACGAGCACGCGGCCCACGCCGCACTCCACGGGCAGCGACATGGCGCCGACGTAGTTGTCGGAGACGTTCTTCGTGGCAGCAGCGTCGAGCAGTCCTGCCGGACGGTTGTCGTCGGGGCGCTGCAGGTCGTGGTTGTTGCGGGCAGCTATGCCGCCTATCCAGCGGCCCTCGCCCCAGAGACTGAAGTGAACCATGCGGTTGTCGAGCGGACAGCGGCGTCCCTGCTTGTCGACGACCTCTACCTCGACGAGCACCATGTCGGCGCCGTCGGCCTTCGTGCCCTCGGGGTTACTGATGGCGGTCAGCTTCAGCTCGTGAGGTTCGCCGGCGGTCTCCAGCTTGTAGCGGCTGCCGTCGGAACCTACGGCTTCGAGCACGCCCGGCTCGTAGTGGACGTCGTCGAAGGTGAAGAGGTAGCGATAGCTCTGACGGCCACGACCCAGCGAGCGGCCGTTAAGGAAGAGCTCGACGGAATCGGCAGTAGAAATAACATAGACGGGCTTGACGGTCGACGGCGGGTAGTTCCAATGGCCGATGATATACGTCTGCGGCGTCTCAGGCTCCACCCAGCCGTTCCACATGACCTGATGGGCAAAGAAGGCATCCTTGGGAATGCGCATGGCATCGGTGACGCCGCTGGTGCGGTAGTTCGACTCGCCGCGATGGTGGGTGTTGGTGTCGCTGAACACGATCTTCACGCCGCCCGACGAGACGCGGGTGCCGGTGCCGGGACGCTCGCGCCAGTAGTCGTACCAGCGGCGCACCATCTCGACGGCAAACTGATCCATGTTGTGGTTGTACTCGCGAGCAGGATTGCCGCGATAGAGCGGACCGTCGCCCTCGCGGTGGTAGGGGTAGCTCCACTCGTCCCAGTACTTGCGCAGGCCCTCGTCGCGGCAGTACTCCATGGCCCACATGGGGTGCTTCCGTGACTTGTTGATATAGAGCATCTCGCCGCCGTACTCAGCCTCGTCGATGTCGAGCATCTCGCGACTGCCGATGGCGCGGCCGCCGTGGGGGTCGTATGCGTCGCGAATGGCCTTCATCTCGAGCATGTGCTCGCGGCTGATGCTCTCGTTGCCGCACTCATAGAAGAGGATGGAGGGGTTGTTGCGGTTGTAGATGATGGCATCGCGCATCAGGGCGGTGCGCTGCTGCCAGCGGGCACCCTCAACGTCCTTCTCGGCATCGCCGGCGGGCATGGCCTGGGGCAGTCCGACACGGTCGCACGACTCGACGTCCTGCTTCCACGGCGTGACGTGCATCCAGCGCACCATATTGCCGCCCGACTCGACCATGAGGCCGTTGCTGTAGTCGCTGAGCCAGGCGGGCACGGAGAGTCCCACGCCCGGCCACTCGTTGCTGGTGCGCTGGGCGTAGCCGTGGACCATCATGCAGCGGTCGTTTAGCCATATCTTGCCCTCGCCGAAGCGCGTCTTGCGGAAGCCGGTGCGGGTGATGACGAGGTCAGCCCCCTCCAGACCTCCCCCCGAAGGGGAGGCTTTCAACGAGGTCTTGACGGTATAGAGGTAGCCGTAGCCCCACGACCAGAAGTGGAGGCCGCCGACCTGCTGGCGGGCGCTGACGGTGCGCCTCTCGCCCGGCTGCATGGTGACGGGGGAGCTCTGGAACCGTGCCACCTCGCGGCCGTCGGCATCAATCAGCTGGACGTGATAGGTGAAGCTGTGGGCACGGGTGTCGTCGTTCCTGACCTGGCTCTCGGCATGGATGACGGCCTTGTGGTTTTGGACGTCGATATCGGTGGCATAGACATACGTCCCCGTTGTGCCGAGGTTCGAGTAGAGGGGCAGCGTCTGGTAGAGCTTGTCGGTGATGTGGAGCCACACGTTCTTGGGCAGGCCGCCGTAGTTGGCGTTGAAGTTGCGGTCGTTCCACTGGTAGCGGCTGTTGAGCGTGCGGTCGCGGTACTGCCAGGAGTTGTCGCAGCGCACGGCCAGCACGTTCTCACCTTTTATTATATAAGGTGTGAGGTCGAAGCCGAAGGCCATGACGCCATTGTCGGAGAATCCCATGTGATGGCCGTTGAGGTAGACGTCGGCTCCCTGACGGGCGCCCTCGAACTCAATGAAGTATTTAGCCCCCTCCTGACCTCCCCCCGAAGGGGAGGCTTTGAATACTTTGCGGTACCAGACGACGGTGTCGGTCAGGTCGACGATGTCCTTGCGGAACGCCTCGTCGCCGTTGAAGGCGTAGGGGAGGGCGACGCGTTTAGCCCCCTCCCATCCTCCCCCCGAAGGGGAGGCTTTCAGGTCGCCGATGTGCAGTTCCCAGTCGGCATTGAAGTTGATTTTCTGACGCTCCACGGCCTGAATGCCTACAGCGGAGAGTGCCATGATGCAGAATGAAAGAATCCGTCTCATACCTTATTTTATATATACCTTTTGTCCGTTCTTAATATACAGGCCGCGCTTCGGCGTCTGAATACGACGACCTTGCAGGTCATAGACTTCTGAGGACTGGGGGATGGTGTAATTGGGCTTCGTTCCGACAGAAGTCGTAATACCTCGGTTCTGCACCCGCTCGGCCTCGGCCCAAGCATCGGCATCGCGCTTCACGTCGCTGCCAAGGTAGTAGCCGGTGTTGGTGGGCTGGTTATAGCCGATGTTCTCGTTGAGTGCCGACATCCAGTAGCAGTGGTCGGTCATCAGCCACGGGAACTTGTGCGTCGTGGGGTACCAGGTGCTGAATATCTTGATGTCCTGCAGCCGGGTGGCGTCGGGCAGGATGACCTCCTCGCGCCAGTCGCCGAGGATGTCGCCATACCACGAGGGGTTCGACTTCGTGCCGTTGATGAACGTCTCTGAGTAGCGGTACATGGTGAACGTGCGGCCGTACTTCGGGCTGTTGATGATGTTGTCCTCGATGAGCTGGCGCGACAGGTTGCCGTCGAACCAGACGGCCATGCCGCAGCCGCCCTTCTGGCCCTTGGTGTTGATGGTGGTCTCGGTGCCGTCCTGCTTGATGTAGTTGCCCTGATAGTAGAAGAACTCGCAGCCGGGGTATTCGGGGAAGAAGTCGCCCACGAGGCAGCGGCCCATGTCGTTGTCGCTGGCAGCGTCCTTCTTCCAGATGACCGAGCCGTCGCGGGCGTCGTGGAGCGCCACCATCGTCTTACCCGTCTCTAAGCAGTGGAACATCTGCAGGCCTTCACGACTGGGCAGGAACTTGCCCACGTGGTTAGCATCGCCGTGGCCCAGGCGGGTGTTCCACAGACCGATGCCGTCGTCGTCGACCGCCATCGAGCCGTACATCACCTCGTCGAGCCCGTCGCCGTCGAGGTCGGCCACGTTGAGCGAGTGGTTGCCCTGGGCGGCGTAGGTGCTGTGCTTCTTGCCGTCCTTGCCGGTGCCCTTGTCGTTGGTGTCGAAGCGCCAGCGGCGGGTGAGCTGTCCGTCGCGCCAGTCCCACGCCTCGATGACGGAGAGGGCATAGACGCCGCGCCCGATGACCACGGAGGGGAGCCCCGACTCGTCGAAGCAGCCCACGCCGACGCGGAACGAGCAGGCGCGCTTCCAGTAGTCGTCGCCCCAGGCACTGCTGGTCTCGCGGGCTATGAAGTTGTCGCGGGCCAGCTCGCGGCCCGTCTTTCCGTCGATGATGCTGATGAACTCCGGCCCTGCCGAGCTGTAGTGGTCGACCCATCCGGGACTGCTGGAATTGAGGTTGCCCCACGTGCGGTAGTCAATCTTGCCGTCGCCGTTGACGTCAGGGATCTCCGTGCCGTCGCCGAACACGGTGCCCTCGCAGGTGCGGATGGCCATCTCGGCACAGCCGTCGCCGTCGAAGTCGGCAATGGCGAATGAGGACGAGTTGCCGAGGATGATGCCCGGGCCGCCCTTGACGCGCCAAAGGAGCGTGCCGTCGAGCTTATAGGCATCCCAGATGACCGCCCAGAGACAGTCCTGCTGCGAGTAGCTGGCGCCGGAGCCGTCGCTGACGATGTTGCCCGAGGCGTCCTTCACGCTCTGCAGGCGCTTCACCACAATCTCGAACTCACCGTCGCCGTCGAGGTCGCCCACGCTCACGTCGTTGGCCGTATAGACAATCTTCCTGGTGTCGGCATACACGTCCTTCGTGTCGGCCAGCGGGATGCTGACGTAGGGCAGTCCGCCGTTGACCTGGGCCTTCGTCAGCGTGAACGTCGACAGCGTCTCGTCGCTGCCCGAGTAGGTCAGGCGGTAGTGGTTGTCGGCGGTCTTGCTGGCCGAGGCGTCCTGGAAGCACGTGCGGTTGCGTATGTTGGTGGCTATCTTCTTCTCAGCGGCCGTGCCGATGGCGCGGTAGAGGTCGAAGCCCGTCGTGGCATCGTCGCCGGGCAGCATGCGCCACGTGACGAGCACCTTACCCGTGTGTTGCTGGTAGTCGCCGAGTGAGGCGTCCTTCTTGTCGTTGATACTGGCCCAGAGGGCGCGGCTGTTCAGGTTGTTAGTCTGGGCCTTGGCCGTCGATAAAGTCAGCCCGACGGCGAGGGCCAGGTAGATTAGTCTGTAGTTCATGCTTATTTTTATAGTCAGTATTGTTTTCGGCTGCAAATTTAAATAAAATTTCCGAGATTATAAGCCAGTTGAGATAAAAACTGAAACAAATTGCCCCGAAAAGTTAGAAATCAAGGCCTCCATACGC
>CADCEQ010000082.1 GCA_902800435.1 uncultured Prevotellaceae bacterium
GCTTTGCCCTCATTTTTGGATTGGGCACTTTCATTGGCAGGGAGATTATCGATTATTATAGAAGGAAAAAACAATAAATTATAGATATATGAAACGTACGATTGTCATTACCGGTGGCGCAGGCTTTATTGGAAGCCACGTGGTGCGCCTGTTTGTGAACAAGTATCCTGAGTATCACATCATCAACCTCGACAAGTTGACGTATGCTGGCAACCTGGCCAATCTGAAAGACATCGAGGGCAAACCCAACTACGAGTTTGTGAAGATGGACATCTGCGACTTTGATGCCTTCTACAAGCTGATGCAGGACAAAAAGGTGGACGGCATCATCCATTTGGCCGCAGAGAGCCATGTAGACCGATCCATCAAGGATCCTTTCACCTTCGCCCAGACCAATGTCATGGGTACACTGTCTTTGTTGCAGGCAGCCAAACTCTATTGGGAGAGCCTGCCGGAGAAATATGAGGGCAAGCGCTTCTATCACATCTCTACCGATGAGGTGTATGGTGCACTCGAACTGACGCATCCCGAAGGCATAGAACCTCCATTCACTACCACAGCATCGAGTGCTGAGCATCATTTGGCCTATGGTGACAAGTTCTTCCTTGAGACCACGAAGTACAATCCTCACTCACCCTATAGTGCCTCGAAGGCATCGAGTGATCACTTTGTACGTGCTTTCCACGATACATACGGCATGCCCGTCGTTGTTACTAACTGTTCCAACAACTACGGCCCCTTTCAGTTCCCTGAGAAACTGATACCTCTTTTTATTAATAACATCCGTCATCGCAAGCCTTTGCCCGTCTATGGCAAGGGTGAGAATGTGCGCGACTGGTTATTTGTGGAGGATCATGCCCGTGCCATTGATCTCATATTCCATGAAGGCAAGATTGCCGACACCTACAACATTGGCGGCTTCAA
Organism: uncultured Prevotellaceae bacterium; assembly: GCA_902800435.1. Next base: position 925 of record CADCEQ010000082.1, read on the forward strand.
CGAGTGGAAGAACATCGACATCATCAGAGTGTTGATTAAGACTGTTGATCGCCTGCTGGGTCGCAAGGAGGGCGAGGATATGAATCTCATCACCTTTGTCACCGACCGTGCCGGGCACGACCTACGTTATGCCATCGATTCCTCCAAGTTGCAGCGCGAGTTAGGCTGGGGGCCTTCACTTCAGTTCGAAGAGGGTATTGAGAAGACTGTCCGCTGGTATCTCGACAATCAGGAGTGGCTCGACAATGTCACATCAGGCGATTATCAGAAGTATTATGAGAAGATGTACGCAAACCGATAAGATATGAAGAAAATACTGTTATTAGGCTCAGGAGAACTGGGCAAGGAGTTTGTGATTGCCGCCATGCGTGCCGGCCAGTATGTCATTGCTTGCGACCGTTATGATAATGCGCCCGCCATGCAGGTGGCCGATGAGCGCGAAGTGTTCTCAATGCTCGATGGCGATGCCCTGGAGGCTGTCGTCAATAAGCATAAACCCGACATCATCGTGCCCGAGATTGAGGCTATCCGCACCGAGCGCCTCTTCAAGTTTGAGGAGCAGGGCATCCAGGTTGTTCCCTCTGCACGGGCCGTCAACTACACCATGAATCGTCGTGCCATCCGCGACCTCGCCTCCAAGGAACTGGGGCTGCGCACTGCCAAGTATTTCTATGCCAAGACGTTTGACGAGTTCAAGAAGGCTGCCGACGAGATAGGCTTCCCCTGTGTCGTGAAGCCCCTGATGTCCTCGTCAGGTCATGGCCAAAGCTATGTCCACAACGACGATGAACTTCAGCAGGCATTCCGTGAGGCCATGGAGGAAGGCCGTGGCGACGTGAAGGAAGTCATCATCGAGGAGTTTATCGACTTCGACTCTGAGTTCACACTGCTTACCGTCACCCAGCAGCATGGTTGGCCCACGCTGTTCTGCCCGCCCATCGGACACGTGCAGAAGGGTGGTGACTATCGTGAGTCGTGGCAACCCTACAAAATATCCGATGAGGCCTTGAAACAGGCCCAGCACATGGCCGACCAGGTGACGCGGGCACTGACGGGTGCAGGCATCTGGGGTGTCGAGTTCTTCCTGACCAAGCAGGGCGAGGTCATCTTCTCCGAGCTCTCGCCCCGTCCCCATGACACAGGTATGGTGACCTTAGGTCATACCACCAACCTCTCCGAGTTTGAACTCCACTTCCGTGCCGTCATGGGCTTGCCCATACCTGCCATCCATCTGGAGCATGCTGGTGCGTCGGCTGTTATCCTGTCGCCGGTCGAGGCCAACACGCCCGTTGACCGCTCGTTGCTGCCCTACAATCTGGATGAGGCCTTGAAGGAAGACCGAACCCGCATCCGTATTTTCGGCAAGCCTGAGGCTCATAAGGGCCGTCGCATGGGTGTCGTGCTCTGCTATGGCGAGGTTGGCGACGATGTCAATGCCCTCCGCGACAAGGCGAAGCGTCTGGCCAAGACCGTGCTGGGAACAGAACCATATATGAAGAAATGAGGATTGATGCGTTTGGAATGACGAAACACATAGCATGTTCCAGATAAGGCGATACATCCCCCATCTGGCTGACGAGTGGAATGAGTTCGTGGCCCAGTCGAAGAACGGCACCTTTCTCTTCGACCGTCGTTACATGGACTACCATGCCGACCGCTTCCACGACCATTCCCTCCTGTTCTATTACGAGCAGCGCCTGCTGGCCGTGCTGCCAGCTCATGAGGCTGGTGGCACGCTGTACTCTCATCGCGGACTGACATACGGCGGACTCGTCATGAGTCCCCAGCTGACCATCGTGCAGGCTATGGCCCTTTTTCGTCAGTTGAATGACTACCTGCGCATGCAGGGTATCCACCGCGTCAGCTACAAAGCCATCCCCGCCATTTACCACCGTCTCTCGGCTGAGGAGGATCTCTATGCCATCTACCATGAGTGCCACGCTATGCTCGTTGCCCGTGACTATGCTACCAACATCATGCTTCATGCTCCGCTCCGCTGGGAGCGTGTGCGCCGTCGTGGCGTAGCCCGTGCCGCCCAGGCTGGCGTCAGCATCGTGCGCTCCGATGACTATGCAGCCTTCTGGCAGGTACTCAACGACAACCTCGCGACGAAGTACGGCGTCAAACCCGTCCATACGCTCGACGAGATCACGCTGCTCCACGAGCGCTTTCCCCAGAACATTGTGCTCTACCAGGCCGTGCTGCACGGCACGGTCATGGGCGGCATCGTCCTCTACGTCACCCATCAGGTGGTTCATGCGCAATACAGCTCCGCCACGCCTGAGGGCAAGCGACTCGGCGTCATCGATCTGCTCTACGACCGTATCATCCGCCACGACTATGCCGATTACCCCTATTTCGACTTCGGACGATCTACAGAGAACCCCGATGGCAGCGGACTTAACGAGCAGCTGGCATTCCAGAAAGAGGGCTTCGGCGGACGAGGCATCTGCTATGATGTTTATGAATGGGAAGTGGACTTATGAAGAATGAGGAGGTGTTGAAATGAACAATGACCTTATCCCGGAGTTTGTCGGTAAGAAACTACCAGTTTGTCGGTAAGAAACTACCAGTTTGTCGGCAGGTTTCTGGAGGTTAGTCGGTGACACTCTCTTTAAAAATGAGGTTAAAATTTTGCGAGTTTAAATGACCCGATGTAAGTCGTTTATACAGAACGAGTTGCGCAATTTTTAGTGATGGAGTGATACTTATATACGCAACTTTTCGTATGTGTGACATTATTATCGATAATAATGTTGTTCTTAAGAATAGTTTGTATTTATGAGTCTCACTCAATCACTTCAGGTGTTTTGAAGGGTATGTCAAGTTGTTTATAATCAGTAGTTTGCGAGGGTGATGTATTAAAGTTTTTATCATCCTGATCATTTTCGATATAAAACTGTTGCTGTTCATACGGGATGACCACCACCCGGAAATAGTCGCCCGTGTTTTTATGCACGGTAGTGAATTTCAGTTTCTTCATGATATGACTCGCTTTTATCCCTTCCTCGACCAGGCTACATTATGCTTTTGTTAACGATTGCTAAATCCTTGGTGTCATCAGAAAAAGTTTGTAATTTTGCAAAAAATAGGCATTGCTTTTTGTAGCATGAGTAGCAAAATCAGCAAAAATGATGCAAAATCAGCAAAAAATTACATAATTAAACCTGTTTATTAGGACTATTTGGATAAATTTACTTAATTTTGCAGCGACGTTAGCAGCGAAGAGGTCTATAAATTTATTATAAAAATTAAAAAATCAAAAGCAAATATAATATATAACACAATATAAATGTCAAACTTGGAGCCACTTATTGCCGATTTTGCGCTGATATTAGTCTGTGCAGGAGTCATGACGCTTCTTTTCAAAGCACTAAAACAACCTATTGTGTTGGGCTACATCGTTGCCCTCATCCAGTGTGCTCCCTTCTTGTGGATGCTAATACCTGAAGGTGCTGATAACCTGGAAATCGACAAGTTGTGGAAAAGTGGTGCTGTATGGCCAAGAACTTCACTGAGAATCTCACAGCACGTGAGAATTGTGTGAAATAGTACTTTATGAAAATAGTCAAATATTAATTAAACAAAATGAACAAAAAAAACATGATGACATGGGCTGTGGCTACCGCTACTGTGGTAGTAGGTTTAACCTCATGCAGTGTAGACCTGCCCCAGATGACGGACTCGTCGTTCGAGACAATGACAGTAAAGAAATCAGACATTGAACTCCCTTACAGATTCAGTGCCAGAATGAAGGGTCAGAACGATGTAACGGTAACGCCACAGGTGAGTGGCCAGTTGATGAAGATCTGCGTGACGGAAGGTCAGCAGGTGAAGAAGGGGCAGACGCTCTTCGTTATCGACTCGCGCAATGCCCAGCTGGAGCTGGAGGCTGCCGAGGCCAACCTGCAGGCTGCTTTGGCTCAGGAAAACTCGGCCAAGTTGGAGTATGAGTCGAACAAGAACCTGTTTGACAAGAAGATAGTAAGCAGCTACATGCTGAACAACTCGGAGAACTCGTACAAGCAGGCTCAGGCCTCAGTGGCTCAGGCCCGTGCCTCGGTGAACCGTGCCAAGGTGAACCTCGGTTTCTGCACCATCACGGCTAATGTGGCTGGTATTATCGGTGAGATACCCGTGCGTGTTGGTGACCAGGTGTCTCCGATGACACAACTGACCATGCTGAGCGGCAATACTACGATGTATGCTGAGTTCTCAGTGACGGAAGCCATTGTTGAGAACATGGTGCAACGTGGTATGAAAGCAGACGAGTTGGATGATTACATAGCCAAACTGCCAGATGCAACGTTTATCATGAAAAACGGAACGGAGTATCCACACAAGGGCCACGTCATTAGCCTGACGGGTGTGGTCAATTCTGAAACGGGTTCGTTGACCAGCAAGGTGTCGTTCCCCAACCCCGACGGTCATTTGTATTCAGGTATACAGGGTACCATCGTTATGCCTTTAGCTGAGAAGGGAGTGATTATTGTTCCCCAGTTTGCGGTGGTTCGCTTGCAGGACAAGGCGCAAGTCTATA
>CADCEQ010000083.1:0-5173 GCA_902800435.1 uncultured Prevotellaceae bacterium
CCTTGCGGTAGAGCTGTACGCGGCTGAGGTTCATGTCGGCAGCCAGGTCATCGACCGAAAGGTCGCTATTGTCCAAACGCGACTCGACAACCTCGCGGAAGCGGGAGATAAAAGCCCCGCCTACGGCCCCTGACGGTGCTTCGTCAGGTTGTTCGTCGGCAGGTGTTTCTGCGACGGTGTCCTGGTTGGATTCCTCGACCGGGGCAGTAGTGTCGGCCTCTGGGGACGTGACATGTGCTTCGGGAGTTATTTCCATGTTCCATAACGTATTTGCCACGCGTTGGCGCTGCATACTGATTTTCCGCAGATGATAGAGGTAGAAGAGCACGAACACTACCACCAGCAGCAAGATGATGCCAATGGATAGCCAATTGGCTACTCGCTGCGCGTCAAGTTTGTGCAGATAGCTGTCGGCCTTTTCGTGCAACAGGTCCAACTGGGCTGCCTGCCGCATCAACTCCTCGCCCTGCATCAACAGCACCTTGGCATTGTCGCGGGTGACGAGGGCCGACATCAACATCGTTTCCTTCTCGTATGGTTTGCCGTCGAGAATGCGGATGGCTAAGTCGATAATCTGATCACCATGCGTGGGGTAGATATACGATGCGTCGAGCAGTGAGTCGCGAACCAGCTGAATGCCACCGTTCTCACCAGGCAGACCGTCGATGCCGCAATAAAGAGGAGTGGGTAAGGAGAGTAGGGGAGACTCGGCTATCGCCTTCCTCGCCCCCATTGCCGTGCGGTCGTTGGCACCGAACACCAGGTCTACGCGTACCTCTTTATTATTGTTAAGCCACAGCTTCGTGGTCTCGTATGCCGTGGGCTCTGTCCAGTCACCCTGCAGCGAGGCAGCCACCTTGATGCCGGGAGCTTTCTTGAGGGCCTCCATGAAGCCGTTGTGGCGCTCGATAGCTGGCGATGAGCCTTCTAAGCCTTTAATTTCCAGGACAGTGCCCTGTCCGTGAAGCCGTGAGATGATGTACTCTCCCATCACGCGCCCCATCTCGTAGTTGTCGGCGCTGATGAAGGCGGTGTACTTCTGTGAGCTGGTCTTGCGCTCGAAGACGATGACGGGGATGCCCTTGTCGTAAGCCCGGTCGATGGCGGGCGAGATGGTCTGCACCTGATTAGGGGCGACGATGAGCAGGTCGATGCCTTCGTTGACAAGGCTGTCAATCTGCTGCACCTGCCGCTCGTCGCTGTCGTAAGCCGCTGCGAACTTCAGTTCCACGTTGTCCTGGAAGTAAGCACCCATCCTCAGCTCTGCATTCTGCTTGTCACGCCAGATGTCTGCCGAACATTGTGATACGCCGATGCGGTATTTTACCTTGCCGGTGGAACATGAGGTCAACAGCAGACCAGCGAAGGCGGCAAAGCAGATCATGCGGATAGGGTTGATCTTCAGGTAGCCCGTGCCGAAGGCTGTGGCGGCGAAGAGGGCGACGCTTATCCAGAATTGCCACGGGTTCTCCATAGGTGTGGAGAAATTCTCGGCATTGCAGAGCAGCAGGGTGGCGGCAGCCAGAAGTCCTACCACGGCGGGTCGCAGTCCGGCGAAGATGGAGCGGACGGGGCGTGTATGCATATATTTCATGAACAGGCGGCTGATAAGTATCATCAAGATGAACGACGGCAGTACCAGCGCAAGCGTTGCCGTGGCCGAGCCGAGCACAGCCATCAGGTGGCCGTAGCCGGCATTGTGGATGGCGGTGTAGCCGCAGTAGGTGGCTGAGTTGATGCCGATGGGACCGGGCGTCATCTGCGAGATGGCGACGATGTCGGTGAACTCGGCCGTCGACAGCCAGTGGGCGCGCTCCACCGTCTCGTGCTGGATGAGCGACAGCATGCCGTAGCCGCCGCCGAAGCCGAACAGTCCTATCTTGAAGAACGTGATGAAAAGGTCGAGGAATATCATGACTCTGCCCCCCCTTCTGCCCCCAAGGGGGCTACTACGTTTGACTTGCGGACATTTGTGTCCCCCTCGGGGGACGACGGGGGGGCTGCCATTCCGTAGATGTAGCCGCCGATGCCCGCTACTATTATAATATAAATAGGTGAAACACCGAGTAGCCAGATGAGAAGGGCCGAGACGACGGGTATCCAAAAGTTGGTCCAGCCAATCTTCGCCGACTGCGCCATGCGGAACGTTGGCACGGCGATGAGGGCAACGACGGCGGGGCGTATGCCACGGAACATGGCGGCGATGACGGGGTTGTCCTTGAAGGCGGCAAAGAAGATGGCGATGGCGAGGATGATGAGAAACGAGGGTAGGGCGGTGCCGAAGGCCGTGGCCAAAGCACCGCGCAGTTTCCGTAACTTGTAGCCTACGAAGATGGCAATGTTGATGGCAAAGACGCCAGGACAGCTCTGCGCGATGGCTATCAAGTCGAGAAGTTCCTCCTTCGAGACCCAGCGGTGGCGGTTCACCACCTCTTCCTCTATCAACGGAATCATGGCATATCCACCGCCGAGGGTGAATATGCCAATCTTGAAGAAGGTCTTGGTCAGTTCATAGAGCATTTTCAATCCACTTACGTGCGTTGACGAATGCCTCAATCCATGGCGTCACCTCGTCCTGACGGCGGTTGGCGGGATACCATGCGTTCTGCCACGGGAAGATGGCGCGCTCTAAGTGCGGCATCATGCACAGGTGGCGGCCGTCATCAGAGCAGATGCCGGCCACGTCGTAGTCGGAGCCGTTCGGGTTGGCGGGATAGCCGTGGTAGTTGTACTTCGCCACGACGTTGTATGCGCTCTCTGCTTCTGGCAGAGAGAACTTCCCCTCGCCGTGGGCCACCCACAGACCGAGTTTCGAGCCGCTGAGCGAGCCGAACATGACGCTGTTGTTCTGAGGAATCTGCAGCGCGATGAACTCCGACTCAAACTTGTGCGAGTCGTTGTGCAGCATCTTGGCACCCTTGGCACCTGTCAAGCCCAGTTCCACCATCAGCTGGCAGCCGTTGCAGATGCCGAGCGAGAGCGTGTCCTTGCGGGCATAGAACTCGTCGAGGGCTTCCTTGGCCTTCGGGTTGAAGAGGAAGGCGCCTGCCCAGCCCTTGGCAGAGCCGAGCACGTCGCTGTTGGAGAAACCGCCGCAGAAGACGATGAGGTTGATGTCCTCCAACGTCTCGCGGCCGCTGATGAGGTCGGTCATCATCACGTCCTTCACGTCGAAGCCGGCCAGATACATCGAGTAAGCCATCTCGCGCTCGCCGTTGGTGCCCTTCTCGCGGATGATGGCAGCCTTGATGCCAGTCGGCTCGCGGCGGTCGGCACTGATGCCGTATTGTGCTAACTTGCCGCTGAAGCCCTTCGGGAACTTCATCTCGATGGGTTGCTGCTTGTAGTTCTCGAAGCGCTCTTTCGCCTTGCCGTTGAAGCTCTGCTTGCGGTCAAGCAGGTACGAGGTCTTATACCAAACGTCACGCAGGCGGTCAATGTCGAAGGTCAGCTCTGTTGGCTGTGCAGCGGCGGTGTTGCTGTCCTTCGGACAAACCACCACGATGCTGCGGCTGTCCTCCACGGGGTAGCCAATCTTGGCGAAGCCCACGCCGGCATCCTCCATAAAGTCCTTGAACTCTTGCTTGTGCTCGTCGCTGACCTCAATCACCACGCCGGGATTCTCGGCAAACAGCGCCTTGACGATGTCGCCGTTCTTGCACAGGTCGTGCAGGTTGATGTGCATACCGCCACGGGTGTTGGCGAAGCACATTTCTAACAGCGTCGTGATGAGACCACCGGCGGAGATGTCGTGACCTGCCATCACCCAGCCTTTCTTGATGAGCTCCTGAACGGCGTTGAAGGCATCGGCAAAGTACTCGGCGTTCTTCACGGTGGGCACATCGTCGCCCACCTTGCCCAACGACTGTGCAAAGGCAGAACCGCCAAGGCGCTGCTCGTCGAACGAGAAGTCAATATGATAGATGGAGGCGTTCTTGTTGTTGACCAGTACGGGGCTGACAACTTGCTTGATGTCGCTGACTTCGCCGCCTGCCGATACGATGACCGTTCCCGGCGAGATAATCTTCTCGCCGGTGGGGTATTGCTGCGAGAGCGATAGTGAGTCCTTACCCGTTGGCACGTTGATATGCAGGTCGCAGCAGAAGTCCGACAGAGCCTTCACGGCACTGTACAGACGGGCATCCTCGCCCTCCTGCGAACGGCACGGCCACATCCAGTTGGCGCTGAGGCTGATACTGTCGAGACCCTCGCTCAGCGGAGCCCAGACAATGTTGGTCAGGGCTTCGGCTACAGATAGCACGCTGCCAGCCTCGGGCGAGGCCAGTCCGGCCTGAGGGGCGTGTCCTAATGCGGTGGCGATACCCTTTTGTCCGCGGTAGTCGAGAGCTACGACACCGCAATCTGAGAGTGGCAGCTGTATCTCGCCCTGGCACTGCTGGCGGGCAATTTTGCCCGTCACGGAACGGTCTACCTTATTGGTCAGCCAGTCCTTGCAGGCCACGGCCTCAAGCTGGAGCACGCGCTCCAGGTATTCGCTCGTCTTGTCTTGACTATAGGTGATGTCTTCATAGTGGCGCTCTACGGTTGTGTCGCGCATGACGGTCTTCGGCGAGTGGCCGAACATCTGGGCTACGTCGAGGTCGAAGGGCTTCACGCCGTCGCCCTGACGGAACGAGAAGTGGGCGTCGCCCGTGGTCTCGCCGACTACGTAGAGCGGGGCACGCTCGCGCTCGGCGATGCGGCGCACGTGCTCGATGTGCTTTTCGTCGATGAGCAGGCCCATGCGCTCCTGGCTCTCGTTGGCAATGATTTCCTTCGACGAGAGTGTCTGGTCGCCGATGGGCAGCTTCGTCATGTCAATCTCGCCGCCGCATTCCTCGACCAGCTCCGACAGGCAGTTCAGGTGGCCGGCGCTTCCGTGGTCGTGGATGCTGACAACGGGGTTCACGTCCTCCTCGCAGAGGGCGCGCACCAGGTTGTAGGCACGCTTCTGCATCTCGGGGTTGGCGCGCTGCACAGCGTTCAGTTCGATGCCGTTGGAATAACGGCCTGTGTCAACGCTCGACACCGAACCGCCTCCGAGGCCGATGCGGTAGTTGTCGCCACCGACGACGACGACCTTGTTGCCCTTCTGCGGCTCTTTCTTCAGGCAGTCGCGCTTCGTGCCGTAGCCCACGCCGCCAGCCAGCATAATCACCTTGTCGTAAGCACA
>CADCEQ010000083.1:5234-9636 GCA_902800435.1 uncultured Prevotellaceae bacterium
TCAGCACCGAGCCGCAGATCAGCGGCTGTCCGAACTTGTTACCGAAGTCCGATGCTCCGTTCGACGCCTTGATCAGAATCTGCTCCGGCGTCTGGTACAGCCATTCGCGGACGGGCAGGATGTCCTCCCAGTCACGGGCCACCTGGTCGTCATCGGTCAGTCGCGGATAGGCCGTCATATAGACAGCCGTTCCGGCTATCGGCCACGAGCCGGTGCCACCGCCCATGCGGTCGCGGATCTCACCGCCCGTTCCCGTGGCAGCGCCGTTGAATGGCTCTACCGTCGTGGGGAAGTTGTGCGTCTCGGCCTTCAGTGAGATAACACTCTCGATGTCCTTTACCTGGAACCAGTCGCTGGTCGACTGGTCCTTCGGAGCAAACTGCTCAACCACCGGCCCCTGTGCAAAGGCCACGTTGTCCTTGTAGGCTGACAGAATCTTGTTGGGGTTCTCCTGCGTGGTCTTTTTAATCATCGCAAAGAGGCTCGACTCCATCTCTTTGCCGTCGATGATGAACGTGCCGCCGAAAATCTTGTGGCGGCAGTGCTCGGAGTTATCACTGTCGGTCAGCGGCCGGCCGTTCTGCTTCTCCAGACCGTGCAGGTATTCTATTTCCTCGGGTGATAGGGCCAGACCCTCCTGCTCGTTGTACTCCTCCAGATTCTCCACGTGCTTGATGGGCTCGGGCTTGATGTTGATGGTAAAGATGTTCTGGTCCAGCCCGTTGTACATGCGCTGCAGCATCGGGTCGTGGTCGGCATCCTCGTTAGCTACGGGGAAGTACTCCTCAATACGTTTGATGCCGCTGATACCCATGTTCTGGGTAATCTCCACGGCGTTGGTCGACCAAGGGGTTACCATTTCGCGGCGCGGACCGACGTAGAAGCCATCTAACTTTTCTGCATCCAGCAGCCCAGCCTCGCCGTAAAGCCAGCAGAGCTCTTTGATCTCGTCTTGCGTGAGCTGCTGACTGGTCTCAGTGGCAATCACGCTCTTTTGTGGTGTTTTGAAAAATAGAATCATATTCTTGTTGTTTATTTCGTTTCTGTCTATTTCGCGTTCAGCAGTCGCAAGGCGTGCTTGGACCAGGCTTCATGCGGTGACTTTTTCAGGGAACTGGCCAGTTCTTGTCTTGCTTTCTGGTCAGGGTTGCAAGCCCGACTGACAAAGTCAAACTCCTCGCGTGCTTCGTCGGTCTTCAGCAGCTGACGTTCCCGGCTCAGGATGTCCTGCCACTCCAAGGGTCGGGTAAGGGCAAGCCGGTAGGCCATTTCCATATAGTCATGCTCGTCGAAGAGTGGGTCGCTCTGCGCCTGCCAGATGTCATAGAGCTGATTCAGTATCTGAGGGGCGCTGGCACTGGTGGCCATCTTGCGTATGATAGCCTGCCTGCACTCAGGGCGCCTGTTCTCCGGCAGCAGGTCCATAATGCACTGTTCCAGCGTCTGGCGCTCAGAGAGAATGTCGCGGTCGAGTGCTATCTCCATCATGTGATCAACAACCAACCGCATGACACGCGGGTCTTTCTCATTGAGCATATCACGGTACAACTCGCCAAAATAGCTGGCGGGAATGCGTCCCTTCTTGTAGTTATCGAAAGCTGTCAGCAGCAAGGCATAGCGGTTCAACTCGTCACGGGTGACCATAATGCGCAGAGGCAGAAGCCTCGTATAAATATTGTCCAACGTGAAGTGGCCATAGCCGCGGCCGCTGTAGTTGGGTATGATGGTGCTGGGTTGGCTTTTCAATTTGATACGGGTCACAGGCTGAACCATGTTAACCTGTATGGTTCGGCTCTTCTCAAAATCGTAAATCAGTCTCACGTCAAACTGTTGGCGCCAGAAGGCATTCGAGCCTGTCGGTGGCGTCTGAGTCACCACAAGATACCCGTCTTCATAGGTAGTGGAGATAGTGGGCAGTCCCTTTTGCTTCACCCAGGCATCGCTGAACTGGCTGACATTCTCGCCCGGTACCTGTTCGTTCAGAAGGAGAATGAAACTGTTCCACGAAGCTGGCTTGTAGTAGTATTTTAAAAGGAACTGCTGAAGTGTGGTCTGTAGTTTCTCGCCGGCGACGTCTTCCAGATAGCGCATCATCACTGCACCGCGGTCTGCATCTGTGCCTTCGCTACTCATGGCGCGGGTTTGGGTAGTGGTCAGAAATTCCATCTCGTATTCTTCTCTTGCGCGCTGGCGCTGGTAGGTCATCTTGTGAGCCATGAAAGCGGCCAACTGGTCTAATCCCCAAGCGTCGCCAGGCTCACGGGGCGTAACCATGTTGCCAAACCATAGACGGGCAACTTCATAGGCAATGAGCTCAGTCTGCTTAAGTTTCTCCTCACGCGTAGCTTTTGGGTTAGTAAACACACGATTGTCGGTCAGCCGGATGATGCCTGGAATGTTGATGCTTTGCGACTCAGAACCGGTCAACAACAATAAACCACACTCATTGAAGGGATATGCCACACCTGTATAGCCTTCCATCCACTTCAGCGAACGAGCTGACTCCTCCAAAATTTTCGGCAATTGCTTAGCGTCTGCGATATCGCGTTGCCGGTAGAGGGCCCTGACGGTGTGCCCTGACTGCTCAACAGCCTGTTCCTCAAACTGTCCCGCAATAAACGAATACAGGTTCAGACTGATGGGACGGCGGCTTTCACTGCTCATCGCTTTCCAGCCCTCAGGCAGATTCAGGTGTGTGATGAACTTGGCATGCAGGTCGGGCTGGTCGAAGCAGGGAAAACACGTGCTGGCCTTACCGTCGCTGAAGCGTGTGTAAAGATATTCATTCCCTCGCTGCAACGCTTCGTCGGTACTTTCGAAATTGACGACCACGCGGTTCAGGCCGGGTTGTGTGTATTTCTGTGGAATGACGAGGTGCCCGTTCTCCTGGCGTAGCTTCCGCTTCTTGTCGTTAACGATGAACGACCCTGTATACTGCCCGCTAAAGTCCAAAGCAATTTCCGACTTGGCAGGCAGCGAGAACGATATCATAGCAGTGCCAGTCAGTTTCTCGGAAGAACTTGAGGGGATGTAAAAAGTGAGGTCGTAACAAATCTCTGACACGATAACCGAGCGCACGGCTGCCCAATTGGTGGTGGCTACGGCTCGCTTGCGCTTCTGAGCCTGGACTGTGACTGCCGTCAGACAAAGCAATAATGTGAATAAGGTGAAAATCTTTTTCATCGTTTCTGAATTTGTGTGCAAAGGTACAAAAAAACGTTGACATGCTGACCTCGTCCATCGTTAGTGGAGGTTAAATAAACATAAAGAAATAAACATTTCTTCGCTTTTGGTGGTTCTGTGACTAAATTTGCAGCCGAAAATGTGCGCTTTGCGCTAAAAGTCTAACTTAATAAATAGGTATATGAAAAAGAATGTTTTGATGATGACTGTCGTGGCAGGTATGCTTTTTACTAGCTGCGCAAGTAAAAAAGATTTGGTCAACTGCCAGACCGAGAACAAGTCGTTGACGGCAAATCTGCAGTCGACGAAGGAGGAATTGGCAGCCAAGACGGCTCGCATTACCAGTTTAGAGGAGCAGCTTGCTGCACAGAAGAGAGCACTTTCCGAGTCTAAGAGGGCATACGACAAGCTGCAGAAGACACTCGACAAGAGTCTTACCAACGCTTCGCAGAACAATATCTCCATCGAGAAGTTGGTGGACCAGATCAACGAGTCGAACCAATATATTCGTCATCTTGTGGAGGTTAAGTCCAAGAGTGACTCACTGAACCTTGTTCTGCAGAATAATCTCACCCGCTCGCTCTCCAAGGAGGAACTTAAAGAGGTCGACGTGCAGGTGCTCAAGGGCGTGGTCTATATCTCGCTGGCCGACAATATGCTCTACAAGAGCGGTTCTTACGAGATCAACAGCCGTGCATCGGAGACGCTGTCCAAGATTGCCAAGATTATCAAGGATTACAAGGACTACGACGTGCTAATCGAGGGTAACACCGATGACGTGCCCATCTCGCGCGAGAATATCCGCAACAACTGGGACCTTTCTTGTCTGCGTGCTTCGTCCGTCGTCCAGGCTCTCCAGAATGAGTATGGCGTTGACCCGAAACGCCTTACCGCTGGTGGTCGTGGTGAGTACAATCCCTTGCAGAGTAACGACACCGAGTTGGGTAAGCAGCGTAACCGTCGTACCCAGATTATCATCACGCCGAAACTCGACGAATTTATGGACTTGATCGGACAGGCTCCGAAGGAATAAATCGCAGGGAATCGTCTTATATAAATAAGGTATAAAAGAGTCTCTCTTGACGGGAATCAAGAGAGATTTCTTTTTTCTTAAAAAATCAAAAATAATTGCCGAAAAATTTGGATGGTATCTGAAATAGTCGTACCTTTGCATCCGCTTTCGCTCAAAAACGGGCGCTGAGCACTTGAAGAAAGAGTT
>CADCEQ010000084.1 GCA_902800435.1 uncultured Prevotellaceae bacterium
GGAATGCGAATAGACGGTCACGTCGTCGATGTCGCCGCAGAAATAGCGCTCGCTCTGGGCGAGCCAGCCGAGGTTGATCTGCACGGTCGCCGGCAGGTTGAGCTCCAGCTTCATGTCGGTCTTGTCGAACAGCTGCACGCCGTCGCACCACACGCCCACGCGCTGACCCTCGCGCATGATGACGAAGTGGTGCCACTCCGCCGAATTCGCGGGGGCTGGAAGATCGGTGAAGTCGCCATTGCCGTTCCAGTGCCCGAGCAGCAGCTTGGCGCAATTTTGGTCCTTGTACCGGAACTGGATGATCTGGCTGTCGGTCTGGGAACTGCCGATGGAGATCATCGTCGGATAGTTGTTCGCCACGGGCGTCGCCTTCGTCTTCGCCCACAGGCTCACCGTGTAGTCGGTGTCGCCGGTCAGGTCGGTCTGTCCCGCCACGGTAGCGACGAGCTTGCCACCGTAATTGCTCGTCCCCTCGAAATGCGCCACCTTGCCGCCACGCTCCGCGTCGTCTCGCTCGACAACCCCACCCAGCAGACCCGCACGGCCACGCTGAAGATAACCTTCCCCCGCGACGAGTCGAAGAACATCACCCAGACCATCACCCAGAAGCGCGGCTCCGACACCAACGGCGAGAACTATGATGCCGTACAGGAGGCCGGTGCCAAGGCCCGTGCCATTGGCTACGGCTACAACGTCTACGCTGGCTACTGCGACCAGCGGGCCACCAAGTTGCCCATCCTGGCCATCGACGAAATGTTCACCGACAAGGCCGTCGTCTACGACTACTCCACCATCAAGCAGACACAGGTGGAGGAGAGCGGCGCCAGCGCAGAGGAACTGGGCCGCAAACTCAACGCCTCGATGCACGCCGAGGCCAGCGGATGGGGCTTCTCGGCCACCGTCGATGCCTCCTACGACAATCTCCACAAGCAGAACGAGAGTTACGAGTTCGCATGGATGGACATCAACGTGGAGACCTGCCAAGCCTCGCTCAACAAAAGTCTGACAGAAGTTATTGACTGGTACGTCACCGACGGTGCCTGGAACGACATCAACGGCGTTCCGGTACAGGGAAAGCGCAGCACATACGTCGCCTACCCCTCCACCGACGAGGGATTCTCCAAACTGGTCAATCAGTACGGCACGCACCTCGTCGTGGGCGGCATCCTCGGCGGACGGCTCCACACGCAGGTGACCTGCAACACCACCAACATGACCTCCGCCTTCAACGCCAAGTCCTCGCTCGAAGTGACCTACAGCGGACCCTTCGTCAGCGACATGAGCGCCAAGACGAAGTTCCAGATGGCACAGACACAGGCGAAGAACCACACCGCCTTCTACTATAGCGCCAGCGTGCGCGGCGGTGGACAGGGCGACGGCACCAAGGCCGCCATGCAGGACGTGCTCGACAAGATGTCGAAGGCTCGCCAGGGACTCAAGAGCGAAGCATCCTACAGTTACGACGACGACATGACGGTGGAAATACCCGACTACAGCGGCACCTACGAGGCCGCAGCCAACGAGTGGAAGGCCAGCCTCCAACTGAACGGCAACACTGAGAGCGAGATGGAAGAGTGGCTCGAACACCTGGCACTCGTCGACTTCCGCGACGACAACGACCTCGTACCCCTCTGGGAACTCGTCAGCGAAGAGTTGTACCCCGAACGCCGTGCAGCCTTCAAACTGTGGTACGAGACCAAACTGATGGCCGACCCCAACATCCTCAGCACCAAGCCCAAGAGCACCATCGTCAACCCGCCCACCATCATCGGCGAGGAACTGCTGCAGACCATGGAGAAGGCCG
Organism: uncultured Prevotellaceae bacterium; assembly: GCA_902800435.1. The sequence goes on from CADCEQ010000084.1 coordinate 1,805, forward strand.
GCACCGACGAGTCGCTCATCCGCGACATCTACCTCAGCGACGGCAAGCACGTGGCACGCGTCTGCTCGGAGTTCATTCCGCAACTCAATCCCTCGAAGCGCGTCAACGTCATCTACCCCATCGTCGATAGCCGTCCCCGATACAACCTCGGCATCTACCTCGGCGGCGAGGCATCCTATCCCAGTTACGTCAGTTGGGGACAGTACGAAGACCCCACCACGCCACTGCTCACACCCATCACCAATACAGAGGTGGGTGGCTACAAGACGGTCTATCTGCGAGGCAACCACTTCACCATCTTCCCCGACGACAACTTCAGCGAGAGCCAGTACCTGAGGACTACCTCAAAGCCCTACACCCTCATCATGAGCGACAACGGCGATCAGATAGAGTACCCGCTGGTGAAGATCAACGACTTCATCTACACCCGCAACCTCTACCGCGCCCGCGCCTACCAGAACGGCACGTCGCAGATGTCGGACAAGGTGCCCTACAACAAAGACCACCAGAACGCCTTCTCGGTATTCAGCAGATATGCCGACGCAACGCAGAACGTGGACTGGTACATGGTCTCCAACTACACCAACAGCCTGAACCGCTGGGGCGGATTCGCACCGCAGGGATGGACCGTGCCCTACGCCTCGCAGTATCAGAAGATGATTGACAACATCGCCGGCATCGCCACCAACAAGCCCGACGGCACCATCGGCGCATCCTTCCTCAAGGGCGGCGTCTATGGCCTGAACACGAAGGCAACGGGTCTCGTCGGCGTCATATTCCAAACGGATAATCACGGTTCGTTTAACAGCGTCTCACTGTGCAACAAGAATGTCCTCTACCTCGGTGCCATCGCCGATGCCGACAGAGAGAAACTCGACGGAACGGGGAATGTCTATGGCGCGTTAGGTGACCTGGAGTCTCAGTTAAGGTGCGACGCTCTGGCCGTAAGCCCCTCCGAGGGCTCTGCCGCCATGACGTGGTTCCGCGACCAGTCCATCGTCCTGCTCGATAAGGAAACGATTACGGACACCCATATCTGGCCGGAGACTATTCGCAACAAAGGTGATAACGCAGACCCCATTGCTCATGCCAAGAACCAGTTTACGAATGGCACGAAATACGACATGCCAGCCTACAAGATGTGCTTCCCCGTCATCATCTGCCAGAGGGTGATCAAGTAGCAGCAGCCCCGACCTCTCATCGCCCCTCCCTCCGGGCGGCCATCCCGCCGCTGGAGAGGGGCTTTCCCCTAAGAAACCGGCTCCCGGCATACCCGCCGACCCCTCGGCGACCACTCATTGACGGCGAAACACTCTCTCATAAATATATGACCCCCGTGCGGCGGCAGCCGTCTGAAACAAAAGCCCCGCACGTTTTTTTCAACGAAAGCAATCGTTCTTTGACATACTGAGACAGACGGATAAATAGAAGATTTAGAGCCATTTCAATGTGCTCCGCAAGACACCTTTCCCTCTGCTAAACCTCGTCACACTCGATGAGTTCATGCAGACCAGACTTATCGAGAAAGCCTGAGTCATCCACCACACGAAGAACTTTATCCGCCGCCGAGGCCCTTGCGAGGGTCTCGGCGGTTGCTGTCTCAGGAGGATGAAACAATATAATAAAAATGTATATAATGAAAAATTCGATTAAGAGAGCGCAGAAAGAGCTTGTTCATTCTGCCGAACGTGAGAATTTTTGCCCATGGGGCAAAAGGATTTTTGCAATGGCCGCTGTCGCCATGATGACAGTAGTGAGCGCTCAGGCGCAGGAATTAGAAACGGATGATTTAGGCATCTTCAACCACGCCAGTCTGTCCGTGGGTGTAGGAACTACTGGCATCACGGCCGACTTGGCCCTGCCCATCACACCATACGTGGCAGTGCGTGGCGGTGCCGACATATTCCCCTTCAAGTACAGCACTGACCTGAACATAGAATACCGTAATGCGGTCGCCCAGGCTGCTCTCCCCGAAACAGTAGCCGTCACGGGAAAACTCGCCATGACCTCCGGTCACTTGCTGTTCGACTTCTTCCCCTCAAATCAAAGCAGTTTCCACATTACTGCGGGTGCCTATCTGGGAAGCGACAAAGTGGCCGAGGTGTATAACAAGGAAGACGGTGCGCTCGCAGCGGTCACAGCCTACAACCGTGTCGTGCCCAACAGCCAGAAGGCAGGATACACGCTTGGCGACTACTTCCTTACACCCGACGAGAACGGTAATGTCAACGGCAGCGTCACTGTCGCGAAGTTCCGCCCCTATGTCGGAATCGGCTTTGGACGTCCTGTCCCCACGAAGAGCCGCGTCACCTGCAACTTCGACCTCGGTGTGCAGTTCTGGGGCAAGCCGGACGTTGTATGTCAGGGACAGAAGTTGGAGGAAGAACATCTCGATGGCGACGACGGCGGCATTGTCAGGACTATCTCGAAACTGTCCGTCTGGCCCGTACTGAACCTTCGTTTAGCCGTCAGGCTGTTCTGATTGAAACATAGATACATCATATAAATATAGATTGTGATTAAATGAGAAAAAGAATGAAACGGACTATGACAGCGCGGGCCTTCGGACTCGTGCTTTCAGTGCTGTTGCCAATGACTGCCAGCGCACAGCGTGTGCTGACGCTGGACAGTTGCAGGGCGATGGCGCTGAGAAACAACAAACAGATGGGCGTGGCGAAGGTGAAGCAGGAGGTGAACGCCAACCTGCGGCAGTCGGCACGCACGCAGTATTTGCCAAAGGTGAACGCCGTAGGCACGTATCAGCATGTGAGCAAGTCCATCAGTCTGCTCAATGATGAACAGAAGACGTCTTTACCACAGATGGGTACAGCGGTCGGTGCAGGTCTGAAACAAAACATGGCTGGCACACTCTCGCAGTTGCCGCCGCAGACCATTCAGGCACTGGGGCAGATGGGGCTGACACCTGAAGTCATCAGCAGTATGAGTGGGCAGCAGATTGACGGACTGGCGAACGCCCTGAACGGCGTTGGCCAGGGGCTTGTTGATGCGCTCGACATTGACACCCGCAACATATGGGCAGGAGGCATCACGGTGACGCAGCCCGTGTTTATGGGCGGTGCCATCGTGGCGGCCAACAAGATGGCCGACATCAATGAGGAGATGGCAGCAAACGCACTTGAGGCGAAACAGCAGACCACGCTCTTCAACATCGACCATGCC
>CADCEQ010000085.1 GCA_902800435.1 uncultured Prevotellaceae bacterium
GTACGCAAGGATGGCGATTCATCGGCTAAGGTAACGGTAACAAACAGTGAAGCTATCACCCACTATTCACCATCGAAAATCATCATCCGCAGCGACAGCGACTGGGACAAGTTCGTTCAGCTGGTGAAAGACGCAAAGAACAGCTACTATGTGGATGCCATCCTGCAAGCCGACATTAGCGTCAGCAAATCTGTTGGCTCCGACGATGCGCCCTGGCGCGGCACCTTACACGGTAACGGACACATCATCAATATCAATATCGAGAGTGGCAGTTACAGTTATGCAGCCCTTTTCCCCAAGGTTAGTGATGTCACTATCACCGACCTGCATGTAACGGGAAAAGTCAATGGCGGTATGCACTCTGCCGGACTTATAGGCGGTGTTTACGGAACGCCCACCATAACTCTTAACCGTGTGTGGGTATCAGTAGAGGTGAACTGCTCAAGCACCCATGCCGGCGGTTTCTTCGGCCATTCAGATAATGCAACTGTGAATATGACCGACTGCCTCTTTGACGGCAGAGTTAACACTAATAATGCGGACAATTCTTATGTTGGTGAAATCATCGGCTGGAGTGAAAATGGGAACTGGTCTTTACAGCGTGTCTACGACAACGGCTGGCCGAAAGCTCATTGGATGTTTTACTGTAATAGGCATGAAGGAGCATGGTCGAGTTGGGGAACCAATAGCAACAGTTACACCATTACCCGTCACGGCTGGGGTAATGTAAATCAACACGACAAGACCGACCAGAGTGAAGTGGTCAGTCTGATGAACGGCAAGCAAGCCGGTACATGGCATCTTGTCAACAACAAGGCCGTACCAGTGATGCAGACCACAGAGAAAAATCTGACTGCCGCAGAGCAGCAGGTTGAGGCCCTTGGCCAGGAATACTGGGAGGTTGTCGACGGCAAGGCAGTGCCTAAGTCGAAGACGCTGACCGAGACGACCGATGGCAAGGGCGATGCCGCACTGGATAACCTTGCCACCTGGACGAAGGAAGGCGACACCATGGTGCCCCCGATGACGACAACTGCCGACGTGAGCTACAGCACTATCAACGACCCGAACCTGAAAGACCTGTTCTACCACTCGGGCACGGGCAAGATTGATAAGGAGCTGTTAGCAGAGACGCGCCAGAGCAGCGTGGTGCTGACATGGAACACCGACGGCAACCCCGTCGACTACTTCATCGTGTACCGCCGCGAGGCCGGCCAGGGCGACAACGACTGGGTGGAGATAGCCACCAACCTGGACCAGATGACCTACGAGGACAAGACCGTCTCGCCGCTGAAGAACTATCAATATAAGGTACGCGCGATGACCGACTGCGAGGGTAATCACCACAGCGAGACCCTGCCTGCGGACGGCGTCTGCAAGCACACCGGCCGACTGGAGGGCTATGTGCGCTTCAACGACGGCACCGGCATTGCCGACGTGGAACTAACCATCTCGAGCGGCAGCGTGAAAGTCAGCGTCCGCACCGACGAGAGCGGACACTACGTGGCCGACGAACTGCCCTACCAGGGCCAGCCGAGCATCACCTACGATGTGTACGTCGGCAGCATGGTGGAGGCCGACGTGCAGTCGTATTCCGTGACGTTCAACGGCGAGACCAACGACGTCATGGTGAGCGAGTTCACGGCTGTCAACGGCCGCCGCTTCTCGGGCTACGTGTACTACGAGGGCACGAACATCCCCGTGAAGGGCGTCAACTTCCTCGTCAACGGCTACAAGCTGTACAACGCCTCGGGCAAGCTCGTGGAGACCGACGAGGAGGGTAACTTCTCGTTCCGCGTGAAGAACAGCCGCAACACCATCCAGGTGGTGAAGAACGGCCACACATTCCTGAACGACGGAAAGTACACCAACAACTTCACCACCGACGTGGCCAACATCCGTTTCCACGACGCCACGAAGGTGAAGCTCGTGGGCCGCGTGGTGGGCGGCAACGACCAGGGCCTGCTGCCGCTGGGCAACAACCTGTCGAAGAATAACCTGGGCGACAACCTGCAGATGGTGCTGGCCCTGGAGGGCGACACCAAGTCGTGGCTCGTACAGGACGTGCAGCACCCGGAGCGCACCCAGCGCGACACCGTATATCTGCATACAGGCGGAGGTAACCACCAGACCAAGGTGAAGACCCTGCGCAAGCGTATCGAGGTGACGCCCGACCCGGCTACCGGCGAGTACATGCTCATGCTGCCGCCCGTGCGCTGGAAGGTGCAGCAGGTGTATTGCACCGGCTACCCCACCCTCTACCAGAACGGACAGGCCAACGAGGTCATCGACCTGACCGACTGCCTGACGGTGAAGGATACCACCTACGTGGGCAGCTACAGGGATGTGGACAACAGAACCATACATGAGCCAAAGGCATCATATAACGCCATATATAACAGAATATATCGCAGCCCTGTGGAGCTGACCTACAAGCAGCTGAGCTACGACACCTTCAACTACTTCGGCGACAAGTTCTACAACGCCACCAACCTGAAGGGCGATCGCGTGCAGGTGCCGCTGGCCTACAAGAACCCTGAGGACACGACGACGGCCAAGTACACCTTCGGCCACCCCGTGTTCAGCCTGGAGCGCAAGTACTACATACAGGTGCAGGTGGCTGAGCGCTATGTATATAACAATGACTATACGGCAGAGAAGGTTGACTTCGTGCCCGTAGGCGGCGGCAAGGCCACCATGCACAACGGCTTGAAGAACGGCGTGGCCGTTGACACGCTGAGCCTGGACAGCCTCGGACAGGGCACCTTCGCACTGCAGGCCGACCGCGTGGCACAGCCCATAGGCATGGAGAATGCCCTGCGGACGGTGACCTTCAGCGCCATGCAGGACAATGTCCACTTCGAGGCCGAGCCGCTGCACGCCTACGTGCTCAACCTCTTCCCCCTGAGCGGCGGCAAGGAGCTGATGACCGACGGCCAGCCCGTGCTGTTCGACATCCTGCGCGACCCGCCGGGTGCCTACAGCTCGTCGACACTGGCCAAGGGTGCTACGCTCAACAACAGCTACTCCATGAACCTGACGATGGCCGGCGGCTTGAATTTCAACTTCTCGTTGGCTGACAAGTTGGACTGGTTTGACGGCGATGCAGTTGGCGACATATATGAATTGTCTGGTAACTTTGACGGCGACTTCGACGGTATAGAGCATAGCTCGGAGAAGGTCGACGTGGAATACTCGGAGCTGGTGTTCAACTATAACGGCAGCAAGGCCTGGTCGCACACGATGGTGCTCTCCGACGCTGTCAGCACCAGCGGCGACCCCAGCATGGTGGGTGCCGACGCCGACCTCTACATCGGCCAGGTGCAGAACGTGCAGGTGAAACCGCTGTCGAGCATCAGTGTCATCACCGACTCGGTGTATCAGTCACGGCTGGCCCAGGCGGGCATCGGCCAGGCGAACACGAAGGGCGACGTGGCACAGTATGCCAAGTACGGCACGCTGGTCCACATTGCCGACGGTGTGGATGCCGACGGCAAGAAGTTCCACCTGGTGCGCGACGTGTCGCTCGGCTACGGCCCGAAGCTGAAGTCGAACTTCATCTATTCGCAGAAGCAGATTCTGGAGCAGATCATCCCGAACCTGGCTGGCGAAATCATGAACCACATGTTCATCGGCAGCCAGACCGATGCACAGATACTGGCCAACTCGACGCACAAGCCGGTCTACCGCTCGCTGCGCGAGCCTACCGACCCGAAGTTTGCGCTGCCCAACAAGCAATATAACACGACCGTTGAGACGCCCAACGACTCTACGCACTACATCATCGTGCTGCCCACGGGCAAGAAGGTGGGCGACTTCAACGACGAGGTGTCGGACAAGGGCGAAATCATCTACGCGTGGTCGAAGATGATTACGCAGAACGAGCGCGAGAAGCTGAACGCATCCGAGCTGGTGAACAGCTACGACATCGCCGGTGCGCAGGGTGTGAACTACAGCGAGACGTTCAGCAGCAGCTACTCGAACGCCACGTCGATGTACTTCCCCTACGGTGTGCAGCCCGACTACTTCGGCGGCAAGGGCACCGGCACCATCTCGGCGATAGCCTCGACCATTACCAACTATCTCGGCGCTGCGTTCTTCGGCTATATAGAGTCGTTTAAGAAGCTCGACCCGAAGGTGAGTGGTGGAGTGAAGAATCAAGAGTCGTCCATCAAGTTTGACGGCAAGTACTTCCGCTGGTCGCTGACGCCCGTGCTGACGTCGCAGACCATCGGCACCAGCAGCCTGTCGAACGAGTACAACCGTACGGCCTCGTTCACCATCGCTGCTGCACCGACGAGCCGTCTGAGCGTGGACGTATATCGCGTGCCGATGGCCGACATCACTACCGAGGGCGGCAAGTGGCTGCCGGAGGATGTGTATAGCAACTACAACTTCCAGAACGTCACCAAGGAGACCTTGGACTATCTGAGGCGTGAGGGCAACGTGCCGCAGCACAGTGACCCGTCGAGCTTCGTGTTCCGCACGCGCGGCGGTGTCACCTCTAACCCGTGGGAGGACGAGCGCAAGACGCGCTTCTACCAGGCCGGCTCCATCCTCGACGAGCGCACGCTGAAGGTGGACAACCCGACCATTAGTCTCGACAAGCAGAGCGTGAGCGGTGTATCGGTGAACGACCCGGCGCGCTTTACCATCTTTATAGCCAACGAGAGCGAGAAGCCCGAGGCCACCGGCGGACTGAGCGTCTTCACGCTGTTCTCCGTGGACCAGGCTAACCCCAACGGTGCCAAGCTGAGCGTGAACGGACAGACGCTGACCAGCGGCGGCATGAGCGTGACGCTCGTGCCGGGCGTGACCACCCAGCTGGAGCTGGAGGTGCGCGCCGGACAGGGCTTCGACTACGAGCGGCCTGATGTCGCCCACCGACCCCGAACACGCCAAGGCTACGGCCAAGTTCGACGTGCACTTCCTGCGCGAGGCCGGAGCGGTGACCATCTCGGCACCGGTCGACAAGTGGGTGCTGAACACCAACGCCCAGAAGGACGATGAGCGCGGCTGGTACATACCGGTCACCATCGGAGGCTTCGACCGCCACCAGCTGAACTTCGACCACATCGAGTTCCAGTATAAGGAGTCGCAGCGCGGCGACGACACCTGGACCAACATCTGCTCGTACTATGCCGACTCAACACTGATGGCCAAGGCCAACGGTGTGTGCGAGCTGATGAAGCCCAACGCCAACATCGTCACCGAGTTCTACGGCGACGGCTGGGAGATGGAGCGCAGCTACGACCTGCGGGCCGTGCTCTTCTGCCGCAACGGCGGAACGTTCCTCACCACGCCGTCGAAGGTTGTCAGCGGTATCAAGGACACGCGTCGCCCGCAGCTGTTCGGCACACCCGAACCGAAGAGCGGACTGCTCTTGCTGAACGACGACATCGTGTTCAACTTCTCTGAGGACATCGACTACAACAACCTGAGCGCCTCCAGCCACTTCGAGGTAAGGGGCGAGGTGAACAACAATGACATCTCTGAGAATGTGAGTCTGCAGTTCTCCGGCAAGGCCAGCGTGGAGACGGAGGCTAAGCGTAACTTTACAGGTAAGGATCTGACCATCGAAATGAGGGTGAACCCCGCCGCTACGAACCGCGACATGCCGCTCTTCTCGCACGGCACCAACGGCCAGAAGCTGCAACTCTGGCTGACCAAGGACCAGAAGCTGAGAGCCGTGGTCAACGAGGAGACCTTCGAGTCGCAGTCGCCCATCCAGGAGGGCAGCTTCCGCCAGGTGGCTGTCAGCATCAGCCAGAAGGACAGCACGCTGTGGCTCTACAGCAACGGTGAGACCATCGGCAAGGGCTACAAGCTGAACACCCTGTACAACGGTACCGGCCCGCTCATCTTCGGCCGCACCAACGAGACTGACCGTACGGCCATCCAGTACTACGAGGGCCGCATGATGGAGGCTCGCCTGTGGTATCGCACCATGAACGCCGGACTCGTGGGCTCCTACGGCCTGCACCGGCTGACGGGCTACGAGAAGGACCTGGTAGACTACTACCCGATGAACGAAGGCTCGGGCGACTATGCCATCGACCATACCCAGGGGGCCAACGCCAAGCTGGTGGGTGCCAACTGGGCCATGCCGCACGGCATGTCGCTGCACCTGAACAAGGAGGACAACGGCCTGCAGCTGACGGACAAAGCCATCAACCGCTCGGCCGAGCAGGACTACACGCTGATGTTCTGGTTCAAGACCGACGCCGAGGGCCGCGGTACGCTGCTGAGCAACGGCAAGGGCCTGAAGGAAATCAGCGACGACCGCAACCGCTTTAACATCGGATTCGAAGCCGACTCGCTGACGTTCCGCTCGAATGGCTTTGCCACTAAGCTGGCTGGCAACTGGAGCGACAACCAGTGGCACCACTATGCCATGACGGTGAACCGCGCCCACAACGTGGCCAACATCTACATGGACACGGAGCTGAGCACGACCTTCGCTGCCGACAGCCTGGGCGGCATCAGCGGCGGAAAGCCCTGCATCGGCGCTACCGTCGACGGCAACACGCCGCTGAAGGGTAATGTGGACGAGCTGATTGTCTTCGGACAGGCTCTGCCGCAGACGCTCATCAAGACCTACTCGACGAAGGGTCCGAACGGCGACGAGGCCGGTCTGCTGACCTATCTGAGCTTCGACCACCAGGAGCGCAATGCGGATAACGAAATCGTCATGACGCCCTATGCATACAGCAAGAAGCTGCACCTGGACGACAAAGGCCAGGTGAGATACCAGCAAGACCCCGTGACGGGCCAGCCTACAGGCACACCGGTCCGCGACTACCTGTTCAAGGATAGCCCGGAGAAGGTCATGACCCGCATCGACGCCGAAGTGGCTGCTCCCGTGGTGCCTAACGAGAACGTGACGAACCTGAACTTCAGCTTCATCGGCAAGGGCAACCAGATCATGGTTGAACTCGACGAGCCGGCTGCCAAGCTGCACCACTGCAACATATATGTGACGGTGCGCGACGTAGAGGACAGGAACGGCAACATGATGGCTTCGCCGAAGACGGCAAGTTATCTTGTTACCAACAGCAGTCTGGAGTGGCTGGTGAACAGAATGGATACCACCATCAAGTATGGCAATGGACAGGCAATAGATCTGCCGTTCTATAACTGGAGTGCGAAGAACCATACCTACAAGATAGAGAACTGCCCAAGATGGCTCACACTCAACAAGTACACCGATGCGATGGCACCG
>CADCEQ010000086.1 GCA_902800435.1 uncultured Prevotellaceae bacterium
AATAATTTCTGAAACCACGAACATTCAAGGCAAAAAAATGACGCAACGCAAGCTAAAGTTCGCCCTATTCGGCAATATCTATCAGGCTAAGAAGTCGGCGGCCATACAAAAAGTGCTGTCCTGTCTGAGTGAGGACGGAGCCGAACTGGCCGTCGACCAGGAGTATTATGATTTCCTCAAGAACGACCAGCGCATCAACGTTCCTGCGGCAAGGGTTTTCACCGATAGCGACTTCGATGCCGACTTCGCCATCTCAATGGGTGGCGACGGCACGTTCCTGAAGACGGCCAACCGCGTGGGCAGCCGCAACATCCCCATCCTTGGCGTCAACATGGGGCGGCTCGGTTTTCTGGCCGACATCGCCCCAAGCGACATAGAGGCATGCCTGCACGCTCTCTACATCGACGACTTTATCGTGGAGAGCCGCGCCGTCATTCAGGTGGAGGCCGACGGCGAGCCGTTGGGCTCGATGAACTGCGCCCTGAACGACGTGGCTGTGCTGAAGCGCGACACGGCCTCGATGATCAGCATCCGTGCCAGCATCGACGGCAAGCACCTGACCACCTATCAGGCTGACGGTCTGATAGTCTCGACGCCGACCGGCTCTACGGCCTACTCGCTGTCGAACGGCGGTCCCATCATCGTGCCCGGCACGGGTGTGCTGCTGATGACGGCCGTAGCTCCCCACTCGCTGAACATCCGTCCCATCGTCATTCCCGACACGGCGGTCGTCACGCTCGACGTCGAGAGCCGCAGCCACTCGTTCTTAGTGGCCATCGACGGCCGTTCGGAGAAGTGCCGCGAGGAGACACGTATCACCCTGCGCCGTGCCCCTTATAATATTCAAGTGGTGAAGCGCAGCAACAACCAGTACTTTACGACGCTGCGCGAGAAAATGATGTGGGGAGCGGATGTCAGGTGAAGGGTGAAAGGTGAAGGGTGAAGAGTGAAGGGTGAAGAGTGAAGTGAAGAGTGAAGAGTGAAAAGTGAAGATGAAACTGATAGAGAAACTGCATAACCCGGAAAGCAAGTACACCATCCGGCAAATCGTCAGGTGGCTGTGGCGCGTGCTGCGCGGCAACCGCACGCAGGCGTTGTTCAACGCCTCCATCGGTATGCTGGGCGTGGCGTGCAGTCTGCTGATGGTGTGGGCCATGCAGCGCACCATCGACATGGCTACGGGTGTCGTCCCCGGGTCCATCTACTGGGGCGTTGCCCTGATGGGAACCGTTATCCTGGCTGAGTTTACACTGGGCATCTCGCGGGTATGGATTAAGAACATCCTCGGCGTCAAGGCTCAGAACCTGATGCAGCAGCAGATGCTCGACCGCCTTCTGCGTGCCGAATGGCAGAGCAAGGACACCCACCACAGCGGTGACGTCATCAACCGCCTGGAACAGGACGTGCAGACGGTGGTGACGTTCATCACCGAGACGCTGCCCAACACGCTCTCAACCATGGCCCTCTTCCTGGGTGCCTTCTTCTACCTGTTCCAGATGGATGTGTGGCTGGCCCTCATCACCGTAGGCATCCTGCCGCTGTTCATCCTCGTCAGCCGTATCTATGTGGCTCAGATGCGGAAGTACACCCGCCGCGTGCGCAACAGCGACAGTCAGGTGCAGAGTCTGCTGACCGAGACTGTGCAGCACCGCATGCTCATCAAAACGCTGGAGGCCGGCGACCAGATGGTCGACCGCCTCGGCGACACGCAGTCGGAACTGCGCTATCATGTGCGCCAGCGCACCAAGTTCTCGATAGCCAGCAACCTCTTCGTCAACGGCGGTTTCTCGTTGGGCTATCTCATCGCCTTCCTCTGGGGAGCCGTCCGACTGAGCGCTCGCACCATCACCTTCGGACAGATGACGGCCTTCCTGCAGCTGGTCTACCGCATCCAGGGACCGGCCCGCGACCTGACTCGCCTGGCTCCCGCCTTCGTGAGCGTCTTCACCTCTGCCGAGCGACTGATGGAGTTGGAGGAGGCCCCGCAGGAGCAGCAGGGCGAAGGTGTTGAGATGGCAGCGCCCTGCGGCGTGAAGTTCAACGACGTCAGCTATGGCTACGAGGACTCCCCGGTGCCCGTCATCGACCATCTGTCGTTCGACTTCCGTCCCGGCACGTGTACGGCCATCCTCGGCGAGACGGGTGCCGGCAAGACAACGCTCGTCCGCCTGATCCTGGCCCTGATCCGGCCGAAGTCCGGGCAGGTCAACATCTATGATCAGCATAAGGCTGAGGAAATCTCACCCCTCCACCGCTGCAACTTCGTCTACGTTCCTCAGGGCAACACCCTGCTCAGCGGCACCATCCGCGACAACCTGCTCATTGCCCGCCCCGGTGCCACCGACGATGACCTCTGGCGCGTCCTCCACCTCGTCTGCGGCGACTTTGTAGCCGACCTTCCGCAGGGACTCGACACCGTCTGCACCGAGGCTGGCGGCGGACTCAGCGAGGGCCAGGCCCAGCGCATCGCCATCGCCCGTGCCCTGCTCCGAGGCCGCAGCATCATGCTGTTCGATGAGGCTACGTCGGCCCTCGACCCCGACACGGAGCGGCAACTGCTGCAGAACATCCTGTCGGACAAGCAGAAGACCGTCATCTTCATCACCCACCGCCCAGCCGTCGTCGACTACTGCGACCAGGTGTTGCGCGTGGAATAAAATAAAAAAGGTGGGCAGGAAAACCTGCCCACACTATTAGCGATGCTTGCGGTTCGCACGCTGTTCGCGATACTTGGCCTTCTGACGGGCCGACCCCGAGCCGTGCGCTCCAGTGATGTACTGCTTTTTCTTGGCCTTAGTCTTCACCTTGCCCTCATTCGGGTCGTGGCGGTCACCGCCCCGGCCGAACGAGATGCCGTTCTCCAAGATTTTCTGGAAGTCCTCTTCTCCTGTCATAATAGGTCTTTAATGGTGGAACAGTCTGACGCCGGTAAACGCCATGGCGATGCCGTACTTGTCGCAGGTCATGATGACATGGTCGTCGCGTACCGAGCCGCCGGCCTGGGCAATGAACTCCACGCCGCTCTTGTGGGCGCGCTCGATGTTGTCGCCGAAGGGGAAGAAGGCGTCGCTACCGAGGGCCACCTTCGTGTTCTGGGCTATCCAGGCTTTCTTCTCCTCCAGGGTCAGCACCTCGGGCTGACGGGTGAAGAACTGCTGCCAGGCACCGTCGCGCAGCACGTCGTCGTGCTCATCCTCTGAGATGTAGACGTCGATGGTGTTGTCACGGTCGGCCCGGCGGATACCCTCCTTGAAGGGCAGGGCCATTACCTTCGGGTGCTGGCGCAGCCACCAGATGTCGGCCTTGTTGCCGGCGAGGCGTGTACAGTGGATGCGGCTCTGCTGACCGGCACCGATGCCGATGGCCTGGCCGTCCTTGACGTAGCAGACGGAGTTCGACTGCGTGTACTTCAGCGTGATGAGGGCGATGATAAGGTCGCGCTTAGCCTCCGGCGTAAAGGTCTTGTTCTGCGTAGGAACGTTCTCGAAGAGTGCAGGATCATCCAGGCGGATTTCGTTGCGGCCCTGCTCGAAGGTGATGCCGAAGCACTGCTTCGTCTCCACGGGAGCCGGACGGTACGCCGGATCCATCTTGATGACGTTGTACGTGCCCTTGCGCTTGTCCTTCAGAATCTCGATGGCCTCGTCGGTATAGCTGGGGGCAATCACGCCGTCGCTGACCTCGCGCTTCAGCAGCAGGGCCGTCGTCTTGTCGCAGGTGTCGCTCAGGGCCACGAAGTCGCCATACGACGACATACGGTCGGCACCACGGGCACGGGCGTAGGCACAGGCAATGGGCGACTCATCGAGTCCCTCGATATCGTCGACGAAGTAAATCTTCTTCAGCGTGTCGGTCAGCGGCAGTCCCACGGCGGCACCAGCAGGGCTGACGTGCTTGAACGACGCGGCGGCGGGCAGGCCAGTAGCCTCCTTCAGCTCTTTGACCAGCTGCCAGGCGTTGAAGGCGTCGAGGAAATTGATGTAGCCCGGGCGGCCGTTGATTACTTCGATGGGTAACTCGCCCTCCTGCATAAAGATGCGCGAAGGCTTCTGGTTCGGATTGCATCCGTACTTCAGTGCTAATTCTTTCATTGTGCTTTTGCGTTTTTTGTCGATTTGTGTGCAAAGGTACGAAATAATTTTGTAATTTTGCAGCAAAATTCAGAATTTATGGAAAAGAAACGCTTGGCACTGAAGAAACTGTTGGGAGCCGTGGAAAAGGAACTGCTACACAAGCCCGACCGCAAGACACTCGACCGGCTGTCGCTGCTGGTCGGTTTCCAGGACTGGGACTCGTTTCAGGACGCACTCCACGGCGACGTCAGTGCCGATGAGAACTACAATAAAAAAAGCTCAACCTGAAGGTGAGCTTTTTATGCTTTCGATTACTCGGCAGCGACGGGGCGACGCTTCTCCTTGATGCGGGCAGCCTTACCAGTGAGCTTGCGCAGATAGTAAAGCTTAGCGCGACGAACCTTACCAACCTTGTTCACCTCGATAGAGTCGATGTTCGGCGACTCGATG
>CADCEQ010000087.1 GCA_902800435.1 uncultured Prevotellaceae bacterium
GCTCAGCAGCTGAAGCTGAGCGAATACCAGTCGAAGTTGGAAACTCAGCAGAGCAAGGAGCATGCCCGACAGTTCAGGATCTATGCCGGAGCAGTATTGGCCTTACTGACCATCGCCTTCATGGCCTTCTACCTGTACCACCGCCAGCGCCAGTTGAAGAAACTGCAAATCGTCAACAAAGAGTTGAAGACCGCCTATAACCAGTTGGAGGAGACAACGACTGCCAAGGAGCGCATCGAGAGCGAATTGCGCATCGCACGGGAGATCCAGATGTCGATGGTGCCCCATGTCTTCCCGGAACATGAAGGCCTCGACCTCTATGCCTCCATGATTCCTGCCCGAGAAGTGGGTGGCGACCTCTATGACTTCCTGCTCGAAGACGACAACCTATACTTCTGTGTAGGCGACGTATCTGGCAAGGGAGTACCCGCCTCGCTGTTCATGGCTCAGGCCTCCCGACTCTTCCATGCACTGGCCAAGCAGCACCAGCTGCCAGCAGCCATTGCCACCCGCATGAATGATGAACTGACGGAAAAGAACGACAACTGCATGTTCGTCACCATGTTCATTGGTGAGATGAACCTGACCACAGGACATCTCTACTTCTGCAACGCAGGCCACACCCCACCCGTCATTGGTGGCGATGCACAGAAAGGTTCATTCCTCAAGATGAAGCCCAATGCCCCCATCGGCCTCTGGCCCAGGCTGCAGTTCATCGGCGAGGAGATCACATCCATCAAGGGGCGTCCGCTCCTCATCTATAGCGACGGACTGAACGAGGCCGAGAACGACCGTCAGGAGCAGTTGGGCAATGACCGTATGCTCGACATCCTGCGCCATACCGAATTCAAGAATGCCCGTCAGGTAGTGGAAGTCCTGAATGCAGAAGTAGAACGTCACCGCCATGGGGCTGAAGCCAATGACGACCTCACCATCATGTGTATCAGATCGTAGCAAACTATTAAAACACTAAGATATGAGAAGTTTTATCAACGTTGAAGACATCGGCCCATTGGACAAAGCCATGGCCGAAGCATTTGAGATCAAGAACGACCGTTACAAGCTCGATGTGAATGCCGGTGCCTGGAAGTTGGAGACCGAGCGTGGTGTCATCATGGACGGTGACAAGAGCGAGCATCTGCTCGAGGCCATCCCCGTCATGGGCTGCTACTGCGACCTCATTGGCGTGCGCAGCTTCGCAGGACTCACCGACCGTGAGTACGACTATGCCGAGACCGTGCTCCAGCAGTTCATCAAATACTCTGGCCGTCCTGTCTTCGCCATGGAGACAGCTACCGTCCATCCCCTGCAGGCCTTTGCAGACCTTATTACCATCCACGAGTCGTGGATGGAAAGTGAAGAGTTAAGAGTGAATAGTGAAAAATTTCCTGCCGGACAGGGAAAGGCGGAAGCAAATTCTTCACTCTTCACTTTTCACTCTTCACTTAAACGACCAAAGGTCGTCTTAACCTGGGCCCCGCATTGCCGTGCCTTGCCGCAGGCCGTGCCCAACAGCTTCGCCCAGTGGATGAATGCCGCCGATGTTGACCTTGTCATCACCCATCCCAAGGGCTACGAACTTGATCCGAAGTTCGTCGGCAACGCTGTCGTGGAGTACGACCAGAAGAAAGCCTTCGAGGGTGCCGACTTCATCTATGCCAAGAACTGGAGTAATCCCGGTGTGACCAACCCCGCCGACTACGGCAAGATCACCTGCGAGGATCGTTCCTGGACGGTCGATACCGAACACATGTCGTGGACGAACAACGGCAAGTTCATGCACTGCCTACCCGTCCGTCGTAATCTGATTGTCACCGACGATGTCATCGAGTCGTCCAACAGTCTCGTCATCCCTGAGGCCGCCAACAGGGAAATCAGTTGCTCCGTAGTCATCAAGCGGATGCTCGAAGCCCTCTAACAAACTTCTCTACACAAATAATTCCCGAAATGCTTGCGCGTTTCGGGAATTATTTGTATCTTTGCACCGTTGCATGAACATGCACAACCTAATTCTGAAGAAATTATTAACAAATAAAACAATTAGTTTATGAAGAAGATTTTATCTATCCTGTTTTTCCTCTGCCTCGCCATCACCAGCTGGGCATACGAGTGGACAGACGACAACGGCGTGAAGTGGTACTTCGCCCAGAACAACTACACCATTAACGGAGAAAGTCAGAAACTTTGGGCAATCTATTCTGCTGAAGGCTACGGCCAGACCATCAATGTCCCCAAGACGGTGTATAAGGACGGGGAAGCCTGTACGGTAGAAGCTATAGGTCGTCTCAGGATTCCCAACGGCTCCGATGTGACGCTGCCAGCCAGCATCAAGGTTATTGGTTCAGAAGCATTCCGTGACAATTTTGTCGCCGGCACGATCAAGCTCAATGCCACCACGCCGCCGACACTATCCGATAATACTAATTATATTTTCGGCCCTGGCGTAACCGTCCTGGTGCCAGCAGCCAGTCTCGAAGCCTATCACTCGGCTACATTATGGTCGGATATTGCTGTACGCGTCATCAGCCAGAGTGCAAAGCACACCTGGAACGTGAATACTTCAGCCGAGGCCACGTGGTCTGGGTTAGAGAGGAAAATTGGCAGCGAGAACATGAAGGACGTGATGTCGCTCACCATCACTGGAGGCATCAACAGCTACGACCTTGTGGTGTTGCGCAACAAGATGTTCAACCTACACCATCTCGACCTGACCAACGCCACTTTCATGGCCAGCAGCTATAAGTTCTACGAAGACTACTATACCTCCGACAACATAGTAGCAGCAGCTGCTTTCTGTAATCAGAGCAACCTACTGAGCGTAAAGTTGCCGACCAACGTGACCGTCGTAGGTGCTAATGCCTTTGCCTATTGCACGGGCCTCCAAACCGTCGAGGCTCAGAGAAAACTGGAGGCGATAGACAACAACGCTTTCTATAAATGTAGCAATCTTAAGGAAGTGAAACTGCCAACAGACGGGGCACTGAAGTCCATCGGCAATTCTGCGTTCTACGAATGCATTTCACTATCCTCAATATCTTTGCCAGCTACGCTGCAGACCATTGGATATTCTGCATTTTATGATTGTGACGCTCTGACTTCGATTAAATTACCGAACAACGGTTCGCTGAAGAGCATCGGTAGTGAAGCATTTAAAAATTGTAACGCTCTGACTTCGATTAATATTCCCGAGGGTATAACGACTATTGCATACGGAACATTCTATAACTGTTCGAGTTTGAAAATCATCAGCCTACCTTCAACACTTACGTCAATTAAAGGAGGTTCTTATAGTGATAATGGAGCCTTTGGAAAATGTTCATCCCTCACTTCCATTTCTTTGCCTATTAAGTTAGCAACGATTGACAAGCATGCTTTCTATGGCTCCGGTCTCACCGAGCTTCACCTGCCCGCCGCCATCCGCAGCATCGGCAGTTATGCTTTCGCCAACTGTTCAAACCTGAAGAACTACTACATCTACACCGTGGAACCGACGACGGTAGATAAAAACACCTTCTCGAACTATACCACGGCGACCCTCCACGTCCCCTCGATGGCCTGGGGCAAATATTACCTGAACAAGAACTGGAGCTTCTTCCCCGATCCCATAGAGGACAGCGAATACCAATATCCTTACTTCTACCTGACCCAGGACCTGGAAATTACCCCGAAGAGTCTGACGAACCTCGGCAGCCAGCCTGAGGTGGAACTCGAAGGCACCTCTGGCATGATTGTGAATGTCAGTAACGACAAGACCGTGAGCCTCGGCGACATCCACATGAGCAACGAGGCCAGTATCGTCGTCGCCAGCGGCAATGTCACCGCCAAGGCACTCTATCTGGAGATGCCCGTGACGAAAGGCAAGTGGTACTTCCTGTCGCTGCCCCACCGGGTGAAGATGAGCAACGTGGAGGCCCCGGGCAAGTACGTGTTCCGCTACTACGACGGCCAAGAGCGCGCCACCAACGGCAGCGGCGGCTGGAAGAACTACGCGGGCACCTACCTGCTGCCCAACCAGGGCTACATCTTCCAGGCCAACACCGACGGCACGCTGAAGATGAAGGTGGAGCAGGCCGACCTCGACCTAAGCACCAACCTGCGTCAGGATGCGCTGACCACCTACGTGGCCGAGAATGCGCAGAACGCCTCATGGAACTTCGTGGGCAACCCCCATACCAGCTACTTCGACATCGACGAGACGGACTACACCGCTCCCATCACCGTATGGACGGGTAGCAGCTACCAGGCTGTGCGCGCCGGCGACGACCAGTATCACCTGTCGCCCATGCAGGGCTTCTTTGTGCAGAAACCAAGCAACACGACACAGATGAACTTCCCCGCCAGCGGCTGCCACACCAGTAACCAGTGGGCCGACATCGTGGCCGCCAAGCAGGCTGCAGCCCGCACCCGTGGCGCTGACAACCGCCGCTTCGTGGACCTAACCATTGGCGACGGCGAGACTACCAACGACCAGACCCGCGTGGTGTTCAACCCCGTCAAGGGTCAAAACTATGAGATGGACTGCGACGCAGCCAAGTTCATGAGCGAGCTGCCTGTGGCACAGCTCTGGACTGTGGGCAGCGACCAGGCCCAGTATGCCATCAACGAGCGCCCGGAGGGTGAGGTAGCCCTCGCCTACACGGCAGCCACCGCCGGTATGCTCTGCATCAGTGCCGAGCACATGGACCAGCCCGTATGGCTCTACGACCGTCAGGAGGGCGTGACCCACGACCTGTCGGTTGGCGGCTACCTCTTCAGCACCACTGCCGGCACCTTCGAGGGCCGTTTCGTGCTGCTCACCGCTCCCAACGCCACCGCTATCGACAAGGTTGAGGCACAGGACGGCAAGGAGTCGACCACCTACACCCTCGACGGACGCCAGCTGCCGCAGGGCAGTCAGCCCAGAGGTGCCTACATCGTGAAACAGGGCAACAAGGCCGTTAAAGTCATCAAGAAGTAATCTGTGACAACGTATGAAGAGACTATTATACATGGTCATCGGCCTGTTGGCGACGCTGACGGCCTTCGCACAGACCGATGACTTCAACCCGACAAACCCGCCAGAGCCAAAAGCCATGTACCGGCTTACGGTGACGGCCCAACCGGCAGAGGCGGCGACGATGAGCGGCGGGGGACAGTACAGCGAGAATGCCTCGGTGACGGCTCGCGCCACGGCCCGCACGAACTACGTCTTCAAGCACTGGCTGCAGAACGGCACACAGCTCGCCAGCACCTCTACCTCGCTGAGTTTCAAAATGCCCGCCGAGGACGTGAGCCTAGTGGCCGTGTTCGAGTATCAGAACCCCGAAGACAAGCCCTTCGACCCTGCCAACCCCGCAGAGCCGCAACCGATAGAAGCGACCTATAAGCTCTACCTCGTGGCCGAGCCGGCAGGAGGCGGTACCTTCAACCGCACCAGCGGCAAGACGGCCAAGGAGGGCGAGACGGTGAGCCTGCGCGCTACAGCCGCCACAGACTATCAGTTCTTGGGCTGGTACGACAGCGATGGCGTACAGCTGGGCACCTCTACCTCGCT
>CADCEQ010000088.1 GCA_902800435.1 uncultured Prevotellaceae bacterium
TACCCCTGATTCCATCGGATAAGGTAGAGGTGGAAGGCCAGTATCTGACAGGCCGCGGCGTAGGTACCACGCAGATTATCCTCGTGAGAACTGGCGAGCACAACCAGGGTGTCATCGGATTACACCAGAGCGGTATACCCGGCGAGATTGCACCGTCGCTTTCAGCTCGTCTGATGGGACTCGATAAGTTCGGTGTGGCTTCGTACCTGCTTACGAAATACTTCTCATTAGCCGCCCTCACCGACGATGCCATCGCAGTGTTGGAGAATGTGGAGGTAGGCTACTATCACGACTATCAGCATCGAAATAAAGTAGAGAAATAATGGTAGATATCCAGCATATTAACGGCTACGGCATCGAAGACCCAGGCTTTGCATTGCTTCGAGAAGTCGCCCATAAATACTGCCCAGAGGAGGCTATGGAGGCTCGTCAGAGTGTATTCCCTGACGAGGCTCTCAACCTCACGGAGCTGGAAACGGGCTTCAAGCAACTGCTGGGCGGCGAAAGCGGCTATGCCGACCTGCCGTACTTTGGCGATGCCGACGATACGCGCGGTCCGGTGAAGGTTACGCCCAAAGACAATGGCTGCGGCATCGGCATCCCAGAGACGCAGAAACTGCAGAGCCTGCACTACGAGGAGGTCGATACGCTGAACTCAGAGGAGATCAAGAAGGATTTCCCTGTGCTCCATCAGCAGGTGAACGGCCACGACCTCGTATGGCTCGACAACGGTGCCACGACGCAGAAGCCCATTCAGGTCATCGACAAGATCAGCCACTATTACAAGACCTACAACTCGAACATACACCGCGGTGCCCACACGTTAGCAGCCCGTGCCACAGATGCCTACGAAGAGGCCCGCGAAAAGGTGCAGCGGTTCATCAATGCCACCAGCAGCGAGGAAATCATCTTCGTACGAGGCACCACCGAGGGTATCAACCTCGTGGCGCAGACCTACGGACGGCAGTACCTGACGCCTGGCGACGAGGTCATCGTCTCGGAACTCGACCACCATGCCAACATCGTGCCCTGGCAACAGGTGGCTCACGAGAAGGGGGCTACGCTGAAGGCTATCCCTACGGACAAGAACGGCGACCTGATACTCTCTGAGTTCGAGCGCATCATCACGCCCCGCACCCGGTTTGTCAGTGTGGGACATGTGAACAACACCTTCGGCACCATCAACGACGTGAAGCGTATCATTGACATCGCCCACTCGCACAACATCCCCGTGCTGATTGACGGTGCTCAGTCCATCGCTCACACACCCGTCGATGTGCAGCAGCTGGGAGCCGACTTCTTCGTCTTCTCAGGTCATAAGATCTACGGTCCCAACGGCATCGGTGTGGTCTATGGTCGCAAGGATTTGCTCGACAAGATGCAGCCCTGGCAGGGTGGCGGCAACATGATCAAGGACGTGACCATCGAGCGCACGGAGTACAATGTTCCTCCTGCACGCTTTGAGGCCGGTACGCCCAACGTCGCCGACGCCATCGGACTGGGTGCAGCCCTCGACTACGTGAGTCATCTTGGCATCCGCAACATCGAGGCGCATGAGCACAAACTGACGGAGTATGCCCGCGAGCAACTGGCCCAGATTCCGGGTCTTACGCTCATCGGCAATCCCAAGAACCGCGTCAGCGTCGTGAGCTTCGTGCTCGACGGCATTCCCGTTCCAGAAACAGGTACGTTATTAGACAAGGAGGGTATCGCGGTGCGTGCCGGTCACCACTGCGCCCAGCCCGCCCTTCGAGCCCTCGGCTATGAGATGAGCGTCCGTCCCACCTTCGCGCTCTATAATACCCGCGAGGATGTTGACAAGTTAGTAATAGCAGTTAAGAAAATCATAGGACGATAAATAAAGACTACGAATTTCACGAATTTTACGAATTATTTCATCCGCATGGCAATTCGTTTAATTCGTATAATTCGTAGTAGAAAATAGATATGCAGTACGAAACGAAAATACTGACGACGAAGTATCAGAAGCCTGACGCATACGGGGCGCTCTCGATGCCGGTGTATTACACGGCGGCATTCGAGTTCCCTGATGCCAAGGCGATGAGCGACGCCTTTTGTGGTCGTTCGATGGCTCCGTCATATGCCCGCATCGCCAACCCCACAGTGACTTATTTGGAAGAACGAGTCAGGCAGATAACTGGTGCCCAAAGCGTGACGGCACTGAACACAGGCATGGCGGCTATCCATTATGCCCTGACAGCGGTGAGTGCCGCAGGTCTGAATATCGTGGCCTCGAAGCACCTGTTTGGCAATAGCGTCTCGCTGATTCGCGACACGCTGGGCAGTTTCGGCGTAGAACCGCGGTTCGTGGACTTCACTAAACCCGAGGAGGTGGAGGCACAGATTGATGGTAAGACCGCAGCCCTGTTCTTCGAGATCATCACCAATCCGCAGCTGTTTGTTGCTGATATCAAGAAGCTGTCAGAGATTGCCCACAAAAAGGGTGTGCCCCTGATAGCTGACACGACCATCGTGCCGTTCTCGACGTTCCATGCGAATGAGTTTGGTGTGGACATCGAGGTGGTCAGCAGTACGAAGTATATTTCTGGTGGCGGCACAGGTCTTGGCGGACTGCTTATCGACTATGGGCGCTATGACTGGGCGCAACACCCGTCGCCCGTCCTGCAAGCCCGCACCCGTCGCGTCGGAAAGAAACTGGCGTTTACTGCCCGTGTAAAAACGGAACTGGTGACGAATCTCGGCTCGTTGATGACGCCGCAGGCGGCTTATATGGAAACGCTAGGCCTGGACACGCTCGACATCCGTTTCCGTCGCCAGGCGGAGACCACGCTGTGGCTTGCCAAGCAATGTCAGACGCTGCCGGAAATCCAGCGTGTGAACTATACCGGCTTGGAGGACAATCCCTTCCATGAATTGTCTGAGCGACAGTTTGGCCCATTACCCGGAGCTGTCTTCACCATAGACCTCGAATCGAAGGAAGCCGCTTGGGCATTCATCGACAAGCTGCAGGTCATACGTCGTGCCACGAATCTCTTTGATCGCAAGTCGCTGGCCATCCATCCTGCATCTACCATATTCGGTCTCTTCACCCCCGAGCAATGCGCCGAGATGTCTGTTCCCGACACGACAGTCCGCCTCAGCATCGGTCTCGAAGCCCCAGAGGATTTATTGGAAGACATAAAACATAGTCTATAGAATCATGTCAAAGCTTGTATCAGTGACCGATGTCAACAAAGCCATGGGATTTTGAATTGCCAGGTATCTTGGAAAGAGTGGTTGGCAAGTCATCATTGGTATACGCACAAAAAAGTCAGCAGGCTCTCCGGTATGGGGCCTGCTGTTTTTGGGGGTTCTATAGCCGAAGGCTGCCGGCACTTTCTGAGCCGGTCGGGCTTAAGCCTCCAGACCTTCGTGCTGCTTCAGTCCGATGTTGAACACCTCGCCCATCAGCAAGGCGAAGAAGCCCTCGCCAAAGATCTCAATACAATCACTTGTCATTTCGCTAGTCTCGGCGGCATTGAGGTCTAAGAAGAATGCGAGGATGATTAAGCATACGCCAACCAGCAGGGTGCAGAAGCCATACTTGCGGAGCAACTTGACATTCTTCAGCGTGAATACCTCTCTGCGATTGACGTTCAAGACGAACTTGACGAAGGCGACAAAGGTAATAACAGTAGATACCAGTGCCACCAGCAGAACAGCCAGCAGAAACAAAGCGGTTTGCAGGTCGAGTGTAATAGTTTTGTTCACTTCCTCTGCAGGTGCTAAGAATGAGGTGACCAGATCAGCCAGTGTCAGTGCCAGTACCAGCACACACAAAATGTTAATAACGTACTTTTTCATAATCTTAAGATGAGTTTATTTGTTTTATATATTTATCGGTGAGTGAGTATTTGACGGGCAAAGGTAGCAAAAAAACTCTATTTAACAAAGTTTTCTTTGTTTTGTTCTCGCTAAATCGTAACTTTGACCGTCAAAAAGACGGTGAAGATACTCACGCTCGACAAAAAAAGAAAGATTTTCTTTGTTTTGTTCTCGCTAAATCGTAACTTTGCAGGCAAATTATGGTTTAATAGTGATGAAAAGATTCAATTCACGCAATTATTTGTATATTGCCCTTGGAGGTGTGGGCGTCATTTTGTTGCTGACGGCCTACTTCCTGTTCTGCTCTTTGCTGAAGGGGGGCGAGACGCAATATGTCTATATAGACGAGGACGACACACTGGACTCTGTGTTTGCCAAGATAGACCCCATAGCCACCAATGCCGGCATGAGCGCACTGAAGACCATGGCTCGCCATACAGACTACGGTGAGAGCATCCACACGGGCCGCTACGCCATCAATCCTGGCGAAAGCGTCATTACCGTTTTCCGCAAG
>CADCEQ010000089.1 GCA_902800435.1 uncultured Prevotellaceae bacterium
ATCGTGGCGGCCAACAAGATGGCCGACATCAATGAGGAGATGGCAGCAAACGCACTTGAGGCGAAACAGCAGACCACGCTCTTCAACATCGACCATGCCTACTGGCAGGTGGTGTCGCTGCACCACAAGAAAGTGCTGGCCGAGAGTTACGTCGGACTGGTGAGGAAACTGAAGGGCGACGTGCAGAAGATGATAGACAAGGGCGTGGCCACGAAAGGCGACGGGCTGAGCGTCGGTGTCAGGGTGAACGAGGCCGAGATTGCACTGATGGAGGCCGAGGACGGTCTGGCACTGTCGAAGATGCTGCTCTGCCAACTGTGCGGACTGCCTGTGGATGAGGAGATCGTGCTGGCCGACGAAAACAGTGAGAGCCTGCCGACGGCACTGAGCGTGCCTGATGCACAGAATTATGACAATCGCCCGGAACTGAAACTGCTACAGAACACCGTGGATTTGAGCCGACAGACGACGAACGTGCTGAAGGCGGGCAATCTGCCACAGGTGCTGCTGACGGGCGGCTATGCCGTTACAAACCCCAACACGTTCAACGGCTTCGAGAAACCCGTATGGAACTGGGGCGACGTAAAGTATAAGGTACGCGCCTCAAAGGGAGCCACAACGATGGCCAACCTGGAACTGGCCGAAGCCCGCGAGACGATTGAACTGCAGGTGAAGCAGAGCCGCTTCCGCGTGAATGAGGCTTACAAGAAACTCGAAATGGCGCAGGCCAACGTGGCCAATGCCGACGAGAACCTGCGCATGGCAAACCTCGGCTTCAAGGAGGGAACCGTCTCCTTCACCACCGTCATGGAGGCTCAGACCGCCTGGCAACTGGCTCAGACGAAAAAGATAGATGCCGAGATAGGCGTCAGACTCCGTCTGGTAGAGTTACAAAAGGCATTGGGTACGCTCACCGCGAATTAAGAATGTAGAATTAAGAATTTAGAAGTATCGGCTATGCCGAGTAAGAAGTAAGAATTAAGAAGTATGGCAGACAAAGCAAAAGAACAGCATAACAATATCCTGCTGGCAATCGCAGGATTCTCAGCAGTAGTAGTCATCGTGGCCCTCATCGGTTTCCTCGCCCTTGGCCGCGACCCGGAAGTGATACAGGGACAGATGGAGGTGGAGGAATACCGTGTGTCGGGCAAGGTGCCCGGGCGCATCCTGGAACTCCGTGTGAAGGAGGGCGACCACGTGAAGGCTGGCGACACGCTGGCCATCATCGAGTCGCCGGAGGTGGAGGCGAAGATGGCGCAGGCTCAGAGTGCCGTCGATGCTGCCTCGGCTATGGAGCAGATGGCGCAGAACGGTGCCCGCAGGGAGATGATTCAGTCGGCTGCCGGACTTTTAGAGCAGGCGAAGGCTGCGCTGGAACTCGCCGAGAAATCATATAACCGCGTACAGCAACTGTACGACGAGGAAGTGGTGTCGGCCCAGAAGCGCGACGAGGCCGAGGCGATGTACAAGTCGGCTCAGGCACAGGTGAGGGCAGCGCAGAGCCAGTACGACATGGCCGTGAACGGTGCCCGACAGGAGGAGCGCCGCGCCGCATCGGCCACCGTGGGCCAGGCCCGTGGTGCCGTGCAGGAGGTGGAGGGCTATGTGCGCGAGACCGTGCAGGTGGCTCAGATGGACGGCGAGGTGACTGATGTCTATCCGAAGGTGGGCGAACTTGTCGGAACGGGCACACCCATCATGTCGATTGCCATGATGGACGACCAGTGGGCTACGTTCAACATCCGTGAAGACCAGTTGAAGGCGGTCCGTGTGGGACAGGAAATCACCGTCAGCATCCCCGCCCTCGACCAGGAGGTCAGAATGAAGGTCACGTCAATCAAGGACAAGGGATCGTTTGCCGTGTGGAAGGCTACGAAGGCTAGTGGTCAGTACGACCAGAAGACTTTCGAGGTGAAGGCCCGACCAGTGGAGAAGATAGCAGATGTGCGCCCTGGTATGTCGGTGATAATGAAGAAGTAGTATGAAGTACATCTCTCAATTACTCGACCTCGGCCTGCGCGAACTCGACATCCTGCGGCGGAACCGCATCTACGGCTTCTGTATGCTGGTGTTCCCGCTGCTGCTGGTGGTGTTCTTCACCACGATGCTCAGTGACGGCATCCCGCAGGATCTGCCCATCGGCGTGGTGGATCAGGACAACAGCGCCACGTCGCGCGGCCTCATCCGCAACCTCGATGCCATGCAGTCGTCGCGCGTGGTCTATCGGTTTGCCAACGTCACCGAGGCCCGCTCGGCCATGCAGGAGGGCAAGGTCTATGCCTACCTCCTGATTCCCGAGGGCACGGCGGCGAAACTGCTGGCTGGACGACAGCCTGAAATATCGTACTACTACACCATGACGTGCATGACCGCCGGCGGAATGGCCTCCAAGGACCTGAAGACCATTGGCATGCTCGGCTCAGCTGCCGTGGGGCAGGCCACGCTCTCAGCCAAGGGAGCCTCGAAGGAACAGATCAAGGCCGCGCTGCAACCCGTCAGCATCGATGCCCACATGATAGCCAATCCGCAAGGGTCGTACAACTACGCGCTGACCACCGTCTTCGTGCCGGGCATACTGATGCTCTTCATGGCCCTGCTCGCATCTTACTCGTTGGGCATGGAGATGAAGTTCGACACCGGCAAGGAATGGCTCGCCCGTGCCGACGGCAACATCGTCGTGGCCATCGTGGGCAAGTATATGATTCACGCCCTGGTGTTCCTGCTCGTCATGTTCGCCTATCAGTACTACATCTTCCGCGTGCTCCACTTTCCCCACTTCGGCGGCGTGTGGAACATCGTGCGGCTTACCTTCCTGCAAGTGCTGGGGTCGCTCGGCTTCGGCATCTTCACCTTCGGCCTGATGCCCTCGCTGCGCATGTCGATGAGCATCTCGTCGCTCTGGTCGGTGCTCGGCCTGTCGATGTGCGGCTCCGCCTTCCCCGTGGCGGGCATGGACACGCCGCTGCAGGCCATGTCGTGGCTCTTCCCACTGCGCCATTCGTGGATGCTCTATCAGACCACGGTGCTCAACGGCTTCCCCGTCATCGATGTCTGGTTCCACCTCGTAGCGCTCATAGCCTTCACGCTGCTGCCCTGGTTCGTACTCCGCAAAGTAAAAAACGCAATGCTGAATTATGTCTACATCCCATAGTCCCGTATGTTGCTATATCATAGCAACCCATCACTAAATAAGCCTTATGATTGAAAGAATCAAGCAACACTTCACCGACGTGCTCCACATCTGGCGCAGCGAGATGGTGAAGGTCTTCAAGGACGAGGGCGTGCTGATGTTCCTCGTCGTCGTGCCGCTGGGCTACCCGCTGCTCTACTCGTGGATATACAACAACGAGACGCTGCACGAGACGCCGGTGGCGGTGGTCGACCAGTCGCACTCGGCCCTCTCGCGCCAGTTCGTCAATGACTGCGACGCCACGCCCGATGTCGAGGTGAAATACCATGCCAACGACCTCGACGAAGCCCGCTCGCTCGTCAGCCGCCAACTGGTCAAGGGCATCTATCTCATCCCCTCCGACTTCGCCGAGCGCATCAACCGAGGCGAACAGGCCACCGTCAGCGTCTATTGCGACATGAGCCTGATGCTGGCCTACAAGAACGTCTATCAGACCGCCATGGTAGAGGCCGCACGCCTCGGCGCAGGGCTGAAGATAAAGCGGAGCACCATCTACACCAAGCGCGAGGCGGCCATCACCGCTCAGCCGCTGGCCGTCACCGACGTGGCGATGTATAATCCCTCGGGCGGCTACGGCTCGTGCGTGCTGCCCGCCGTGCTCATGATCCTGCTGCAACAGGCCCTCGCCCTCGGCATTGGCATGGCCGCCGGAACAGCCCGCGAGCGTCACCGCAACGGCCAACTCGTCCCCGACGATGACCCGCACTACCGCGGCGCCTACCGCATCGTCTGGGGCAAGGCCCTCTGCTACGCCATGACGGGAGCCGTGGCTGCCGCCTACCTCTCGATGGCCGTGCCCGCCATGTTCTCCTTCCCGCAGTTGGGCAGTGGCTGGACGCTCTTCTGGCTGCTGCTGCCCTACACGCTGGCCAGCATCTTCTTCGGCATGACCGTTTCCTGCCTGGTGCGCTACCGCGAGAACGTCATGCTCATCATGGTCTTCGTCTCCGTGCCCCTGCTCTTCCTCACGGGCGTGTCGTGGCCGCAGTCCAGCATCCCCTCCTATTGGCAGGGCGTGTCGTGGCTCTTCCCCAGCACCTTCGGCGTGCGTGCCTTCATCCGTGCCAACTCCATGGGTGCCTCCGTCAGCCAGATACTGCCCGAAATCCGCTACCTCTGGATTCAGGCCGCCGCCTACCTCGGCATGGCCTGCCTCGTCTATCGCTACCAGTTCCACCTGATGCGAAAGGCAACAGGTAGGCGAGCTTCGCTCGGGAATAAGGCCACGGGTTCTTGCTGAGGCAAGCGAACAAGTTCGAGCGGGCGAGCTTTGCTCGGGAAAAAGTATGCCGGGAGATAATCAATTCTGAAACAAATTTCGTACCTTTGCACCGATGAAAAGGAAACGGATGTTCTTGCTGGCAGTAGCATTGCTTGTGTTCACGACCTCGCTGACGGCTCAGACGCAGAGCCGCGCAGAACGCAGGGCGAGGGTGGACAGTGTGCTGTCACAACGATACTACAAGACGCCCTACGACACGAACTACGTGGTGCGCCCGGAGGGACGGCTGACGCTGAAGGTGAGGATGAACCAGACGGGCAACTCGTTCCA
>CADCEQ010000090.1 GCA_902800435.1 uncultured Prevotellaceae bacterium
TACTTCCATCATTAAGCTGTTTAAGTTATGTCTTTTTAGTTCTCAGTTTTCTTCATGTCCCAGTTTCATGTTATACACCACCACGTCGTTGTTGGCGGCAAAGTTGTCGAGCTGCTGCTGGTTGAGCGCGCTGAGTTTCTCCTTCAATCGTGCATCCCTGACGCCCGCTGCTGCCGTCCTGCTTCAGGCGCGCCATCGTCTCGGTGCCGTGCATCTGGGTGTAGCCGGCCGTGAGGGTGACGTCGCTGGAGAACCTGTATCTGGCCGTCAGCTCGACGCTGTGGCCCAGCGGACGGTCGAGCTCGTAGATGTCGGCGGCGGTGGCCAGATAGTGGTAGGTGGCGGAGCACTCGAACTTGGGGCTGGGCCGACCGTCTTTCCCGACTGCCGGTAGTAGGAGGCCTCGAGCGTCAGCCACTGGGGATGGAATCTCACGTAAGCGCCGAACATCTGCTGGTGGACCGTCCGCGCGGGGTTGTCGTCGTAGTCCCACGCCGTGGAGTCGTTCTTCCCGGCCTGCAGACCTACGTTCATGAAGAGCAGCGAGGCGCCCAGCGGCAGCCGCGGCACGTCGTAGTGATACCACACGGTCTGCATGGTCTTGTAGAGCTGTGCGCCACCGTCGTAGTAGGTGCTGCTATAGACCTGGTCTGAATTCTGGTTGTAGGCCAGTATGGCATGCACCTTATGTCCGTGGCCCTCATAGCCGGCGCGCAAGGCATCGTGCGACTTGGCGGCGGTGGCGAAGTCGTTGGGGCCTTGTTTTGGATGGTGGCATGCACCTGCAGGCCCTTCCGCTCGTAGTCGACATTCAGTCGCAGGCGCCCCATCAGGAAGTGCGAACGGTCTTCGGCCGGTTTGTTGCCGCCCGATCTGGGCAGGCCGCCGCCGCACGTCTCCCCGTGGGTCATGAAGTTCAGCCCTACGGCCAAACGGTTCGCCTGAGCCGAGTCTGTCTGTGCCCGACAGCCGACCGCCGCCGCCAGCAGCAGGGCTGCGCAATACGCTCTCATAGGCTCTGCGGGCTGGTTATTCGAACTCGAAGATGCTGATGAAGCCGGTCAGCTTGAAGACGTTCTTGATATCGTCGTTCACCCCTTTCAGCACCACCTTGCTGCCACTGGCCTTGGCTCCCTTGAGGATGCTCAGCAGGATGCGCAGTCCGCTGGAGGCGATATACTCGAGGTTCGTGCAGTCGATGACGACGTCCTTGCCGTTGCTCTGATAGAGGGGTTTCAATACTGCTTCGGCCTCGACGGCAGCAGCGGTGTCCATTTCTCCTTCCAACGTGGCGATGTATTTGCCACCAATCTCTTCAAATGTCGTTTTCATAATCTTTGTTGTTAGATGTTCTTTATTAATGTAAGTATGTTCTTTCCGTTCTCGCGTTCATAGTTGATGCTGTCCATCAGTTCGCGCACCAGGAGGATGCCCAGTCCGCCTATCTGCCGGTCCTCAGCCGAGAGCGAGGTGTCGGCCTTCTCCTTCGCCGTGGGGTCGAAGGCCACGCCCGAGTCGATGATGAGGGTCTTCAGCGTACCGCCGTCGGTCATGATGCGTATCTCGATGTCGCCCTCCTGTCCTGCGGGGTAGGCGTAGTCGATCACGTTGACCACCGCCTCCTCGACGGCCAGCCGCAGCTGTCGTGCCAGCGACTTCTCTATGTTGAGTTTCTCCATCACCGACTTCATGAATGCGCTGAACTTCGCCACATCGCGCACGTCGTTCTTGATGAGTAGGGTCTCCGTGAGACGGCTCTCGAAGTGCTTCGGCGTATAGTGGATGGCGAGCATCGTCAGGTCGTCGCTCTGCTCGGCATCGCCCACAAACTCGTGCACCTGCTCGGTGATGGTCTCCAGCAGCTGCTGGGGCATCAGACGGCTGTTGGCGGCGAGTACCTCCTCTACGCGGCCGATGCCGAACTGCTTGTGACGGTGGTTCTTGGCCTCCGTCAGTCCGTCGGTATAGAGGAAGATGGTGCTGTCGGGCTCCATCAGCACTTCCTGCACGCCGTAGACCACGTCGTCGAACACGCCCACGGGCAGGTGGGGTATGACGTCGAGCATTGAGATTTGAGGTTTGAGGTTTGAGGTTTGAGATTTGAGCATTATAAAGGGCGCGTCGTGGCCGGCATCGCAGTAGCGCAGACGGCCCGTCGGCAGGTCGAGCACGCCGATGAACATCGTGACGAACATGTTGGAGTCGTTGCCTCGGCACGATGCCTCGTTGATGGCCTGCATGATGCGCGCCGGACTGTTCTCGTGGGCCGAGAAGGCACGGAACATGGAGTGTATCACGCTCATCACCATCGCCGACGGGACACCCTTGCCGCTCACGTCGCCAATGCAGAAGAAGAGTTTCTCGTCGCGGATGAAGTAGTCGTAGAGGTCGCCGCCCACCTCGCGTGCAGGCACCAGCGAACTATAGATACGCATGTCGTCGTGCTTCAGGAAGTCGTGGGGCAGCATGCTCTGCTGTATCTCGCTGGCCACGAGCAGCTCTCCGGCGATACGGTCCTTCTCTGCATTGGCCTGGCGCAGGCGCTTGAGGTTGCGAGAGGTGCGCCACACGATGAATCCCAGCAAGACCAGACCGGCTATCACCAGCGTCAGGAGGTTCCTGCGTATCCTGGCCAACTGGATGAACACATCCTTGTCGTTCAATGCGCTGATCAGGATCCAGTCCGTATTGCCGCCCACAGGGTGGTAGTACACGTGATGCTCATGGCCGTCCTCGTCTTCGAAGATGAAGTTGCCGCTCTTGTCCTGGTCGGTAAGCACCTTCTCACGTATGGTCCGCATCAAAGGACTGTCTTCGCCAGCCAGCAGATGGCCTTTGCCTGTCACGAGAAAACGCTTGTTGCTCTTGTAGAGTTTCCCCTCCTCCATGACTTCGTCGAGCCACTCCAGGGAGATGTCGGCATACACCACAGCAGCAAAGCGACCCTTTTCGTCGTGTATGGGAACGCTATAGGTGGTGATGAGCTTCTTGGCTCCCACGAGGTCCATATACGGTTCGCTCCAATGGGCTTTATCCTGGGTGGCAGGAACACGGTAATACTCGTTTTGCGTATGGTCGTCGTATCGACCCAACTGCATGGTCACTATCGAGTCTTGTCCCCTGCGCACGGCATAGGGCTCATAATGCTCGCCCTTATCCGGATAGTAGTTGGCGACAAAAAAGATGCCGCTACCCCAAAACGAGGGGTTGTATGTCACCATTCTCCTGGCTATGTCGAACATCCATTCGGGCTCGTCCAGCCCCTCGGCCACCACCCATGACATGTTGTCAACCGTCACCTCCACCTTGGCCAGCTTGTTGCGTATGCAGAGGTAGATCGCGCTGATCTCACGCTCTATCAGTCTCTCTGCCGTCCTGTGGATGATGTTCTGCGCCGAATAATACATCACGCCCGACACCAGCTCCACCAGCAAAGCGGCGGCGATGATGTTCACCAGACTGATGTTATCCTTCAGAAAAGCCTTCAGCCGTTCCCACGTCGATTCCTTCTGTGCCATTCGTTTTCAGAGTTAGCTGTTCGCTACGTCTTAGAGTTCAGTGTCTCAGTTAGAACTGGAATATGTCTGCAAAATTAGTGAAAAATCCCGATTTTCGCAAAACAATCTTTCTCTTTTCACTAATTTAACAATTCGAGGAAGATGGAGATGCAGCCGGTGTTGATGAGGTCGGCGAACATGGCTCCGATGATGGGCACGATGAGGAAGGGCTTGACGGAATAGCGGTATTTATAGCACACGGCACTCATGTTGGCCATAGCGTTGGGCGTTGCACCGAGGCCGAAGCCGCAGATGCCGGCACAGAGCACCGCCGCATCGTAGTCGCGCCCCAGTAGTGGGAAGGCCACGACGTAGGCGAACAGCGCCATCATGAGTACCTGGGATACCAAGATGACGATCAGCGTCAGCGCCAGGCTCTGCAGTTGCCAGAGCTTCAGCGAGATCATGGCCATGCCGAGGAACAGCGACAGGCAGATGTTGCCCACACTGATGATCCGCTCCATGTCGAGCAACT
>CADCEQ010000091.1 GCA_902800435.1 uncultured Prevotellaceae bacterium
CTCTCCGTATGGCTGCTCAACGAAAAGACACAGGTGGCCCTTTTCGAGGCTGGTATCAGTCAGCCCGACGAGATGTCGTCGCTCGCCAGCATCATCCAGCCCACTATTGGCGTGCTGACCTGTCTTGGCGACGCCCACCAGGAGAACTTCCGCTCGCTGGAGGAGAAGTGCATGGAGAAGCTGCAGCTGTTCCACAGCGCCAAGGTGATTGTCTACAACAGCGACGACGATGTGGTGTCGCGCTGCATTCGTCGTTCGGGCTATCAGGGCGAGAAGATAGGGTGGAGCCGTGAGAATATTTCTGCGCCGTTTTATATTGAGCGCATCACCTCTGAGGACAATGACCTCACCTCCCATCTGTCACCTCTCACCACAGTCCGTTATATATATAAAGGTACGCGAGGGAGTTTCCAGTTGCCGTTTGGCGACGAGGCCTCCCTGCAATGCTCGTTAGCCTGTGCTGCCGTAGCGCTCTATCTGGGCTTGACGCCCGAGCAGCTCGCAGCGCGCATGAAGTCCCTCGAACCTGTTGCCATGCGACTGGAGGTCAAGGAGGGTCAGCACGGCTGTCTGCTGGTCAATGACTCGTACAACAGTGACATCAATTCGCTCGGCATCGCCCTCGACTTCATGGCTCGCCGCACGTCAGCCAACGCCCAACACCCATCAGCCAACAGTCAACAGCCAACCCCCATCACCCTCATCCTCAGCGACATCTTCCAGAGCGGCATGAGCAGTTACGACCTCTACCGCGAGGTTAACAATCTCTGCATGGAGCGCGGTGTGGGCAAACTCATCGGCATCGGACCGGAAATCAGCGCCCAGCGCGGCGTATTCTCCATGCCCCGCAAGTCGTTCTTCCCCTCTACTGATGCCTTCCTCGCCAGTCGCGAGTTCCGCGAGTTGCACGACGAGATGATACTCATCAAGGGTGCCCGTGTCTTCGGTTTCGACCGCATCACCGAGCTGTTGGAGCAGAAAGTTCACGAAACCATCCTCGAGGTGAACCTCGGTGCCGTGGTGGAGAACCTCAACCACTACCGCTCCTACATGAAGCCCGAGACCAAGCTGGTATGCATGGTCAAGGCCGATGCCTACGGAGCCGGAGCCGTCGAGGTTGCCAAGACGCTGCAGGAACACCAGGTGGACTATCTGGCCGTGGCCGTGGCCGACGAGGGTGTAACCCTGCGCCGCAACGGCATCACGCAGAATATCATGATTATGAATCCCGAGATGACGGCCTTCAAGACCATGTTCGACTACGACCTGGAGCCCGAGGTGTATAGTTTCCGCCTGCTCGACGCCCTCATCCGTGCCGCTGAGAAGCAAGGCATTACCGGCTGGCCCGTTCACATCAAGCTCGACACCGGCATGCACCGCCTGGGCTTCAACCCCGAGCACGACATGGACGAGCTCATCAGTCGTCTGCAGCATCAGAACGCCGTCGTGCCACGCTCCGTGTTCAGCCACTTCGTCGGCTCCGACAGCGACGACTTCGACACCTTCTCGGCTCACCAGTTCGAAGTCTTCGACCGCGCCAGCCAGCAGTTGCAGGCCGCCTTCCCCCATAAGATTCTGCGCCACATCTGCAACTCCGCCGGCATCGAGCACTTCCCCGAGCGCCATTTGGACATGTGCCGTCTGGGACTCGGCCTCTATGGCATCGACCCCATGACCAACCACACGCTCAGCTGTGTGTCGACGCTGAAGACCACCATCCTCCAGCTGCGCCATGTGCCTAAGAATGAAACCGTTGGCTATAGTCGCAAGGGCGTTCTGCAGCGCGACAGCGTCATTGCCGCCATCCCCATCGGTTACGCCGACGGCCTGAACCGTCACCTGGGACGCGGTGCTGCCTATTGTCTGGTGAACGGCCAGAAAGCGCCCTACGTCGGCAACATCTGCATGGATGTCACCATGATTGACGTGACGGACATCGACTGCCAGGAGGGCGACACGGTGGAAATCTTCGGCGAGCACCTGCCTGTCACCATGCTCAGCGACGTCCTCGACACCATTCCCTACGAGATACTGACCAGCATCGCCAACCGCGTGAAAAAGGTCTATTTCCAAGACTGATTTTGTAGCAATTTAATCGTTTACGTAAAAATTATCAATTTTCAATTCTCAATTATCAATTATATTTCGTACCTTTGCAACGATTTGCAAGAATCCTACGAATCTAAAAACATTACTAAATACAAAAAACAATGAGTGCAGTTCAAACTACTAAAATGACCAACTGGCGTTGGGTCATGTGTGCGATGCTCTTCTTCGCCACTACTGTGAATTATCTGGACCGTCAGGTGTTGTCCCTGACCTTCAAGGAGTTTATTCAGCCTGAGTTCCACTGGACCGACAGCGACTACGGAACCATCACCGGTGTGTTCTCTATCTGCTATGCCATCTTCTGCCTCTTCGCAGGCAAGTTCGTTGACTGGATGGGCACCAAGAAGGGTTACCTCATCGCCATCGTCGTCTGGTCGCTGGGTGCCGTGCTTCATGCCGGTTGCGGCTGGGTGGCCGTACATTTCGTCGACGGCGTTGCCGACACTGAAACGCTGAAGGCTATCGGCGAGGCCGTGGCCGCCGCTGGTACCGACCAGGCCGCCATTGCCGACGCGCTGGCTAAGTTCAACGTTACGTCGCAGACCCTGCTGGCCGTCAGCAGCATCTCCGTGTGGCTCTTCCTCGCCTGCCGTATGATTCTCGGACTCGGTGAGGCCGGCAACTTCCCCGCAGCCATCAAGGTGACCGCCGAGTACTTCCCCAAGAAGGACCGCGCCTTCGCCACCTCCATCTTCAATGCCGGTGCTTCCGTCGGAGCCCTCGCAGCTCCCGCCACCATCCCCCTGTTGGCCAAGGCCCTCGGTTGGGAGATGGCGTTCATCATCATCGGTGTCCTCGGCTTCTTCTGGGCCGGCATCTGGCTCTTCGTCTACGACAAGCCCGCTGAGTCCAAGCATGTCAACGAGGCCGAGCTGCTGTACGTCAACCAGGATGACGAGGATGAGGCCGAGGCTGTCAAGAGCGAAGCCGAAGAGAAGCAGATGAGCTTCGCCAAGGCCTTCACCTACAAGCAGACCTGGTCGTTCGCCTTCGGTAAGTTCATGACCGACGGTGTGTGGTGGTTCTTCCTCTTCTGGGCTCCCGCCTACTTCCAGGATCAGTTCGGCCACAAGGCTTCCGACCCCATGGGTATCGCCCTCATTTTCACCCTCTACGCCATCGTCACCATCCTCTCCATGTTCGGTGGCTACCTGCCCAAGATTTTCGTCGAGAAGCAGGGCATGAACCCCTATGCAGGCCGTATGCGCGCCATGCTCATCTTCGCCTTCTTCCCCGTGCTGGCACTCTTTGCCCAGCCCCTTGGCGACTACTTTGACAGCGCATGGTGGCCCGCCATCATCATCGGTCTCGTCGGAGCCGGTCACCAGGCATGGTCAGCCAACATCTTCTCCACCACGGGCGACATGTTCCCCAAGAGTGCCGTAGCCACCATCACCGGTATCGGCGCCATGGCCGGAGGTATCGGCTCGTTCCTCATCAACAAGGGCTCTGGTGTGCTGTTCACCTTCGCCGAGGAGCAGGGTGACGCCTTCCAGTTCATGGGCTTCTCGGGCAAGCCCGCCGGCTACATGATCGTCTTCTGCATCTGCGCCGTGGCTTACCTCATCGGCTGGAGCGTCATGAAGATGCTCGTTCCGAAGTACTCTCCCGTCGTGGTAGACTAATCCCCACACCTCTGACCCAGAGGCAAGAAAATATCCGAATTGCTTGGCAGTTCGGATATTTCTTTTTTTGTCGCACAGATTCCAGATCGGACGGATATTTGTGCTATTGTTTTGGTGGTGTGGGAAAGATTGTGTACCTTTGTCGAGAAGACCGCTATGAGAATCGTGTAACTATCACTAACATAGCGCGTTGGGAGTAAAGTGAGCAAAATGAGCAAAGTAGCTTTTTAGTAATTTTGCACAAAAAAATTGCCATCAGGGGTTTAGTAAATCGGTTTTCGTGTG
>CADCEQ010000092.1 GCA_902800435.1 uncultured Prevotellaceae bacterium
GCAGCTGGTGGTGAAAGACGGCTACTGGCAGGTGACGGACGGCCAGACGTGGGTGGTGCTCTGGGTGGACGTCCACAAGCCGGTGGTCCATGTAGAAGTGTCGGTAGAGAAACAGAAGACCGATGTGGAGGTGACTTATGAGTCGTGGCGCACCAAGGACATTGTGCTCTCCAAGCGTGAGCGTTTCCAGACGAGTTATAAGTTTGCCGCTCCTAAGGATCTCGCGACTCGTCACGACAGTATCATAGCTCGCGAGGACGGCGTCACCTTCCTGCATCAGAACGGTGCTGTGACCATCTTCGACGCCACTGTGCACCAGCAGCAGATGGAGAGCGTGAAAGAACGTCTTTACAATCCTCTGAAAAACCGCATCTTCGGCGGTCGCTTACACGGCGACCAGTTTGTGCTCAAGGGTCAGACGCACGGCCACTATGCCAGCAGCGACTATGAGGGCTGGACGTATCAATCGCGTCGTGCCTCCCAGCGCCACGCTTTCTGCATCACGCTGGCTACTATACAAGGCTCTTTAGCCGATTGGAAAAATGCCCTTCATCAGACCGAACGGCAGATACAGACCAAGCGCGACTTGAAACTTACACGCGACTGGTGGCACGACTTCTGGCAGCGCAGCTACATAGAGGTGGGAAGTAAGAAGGAAGATGGAAGAGGTAAGCCCTCAGCCCTCGCTCGCAACTACACCCTCTTCCGCTATATGCTGGCCTGCAACAGCCGAGGGCCGTGGCCGACGAAGTTCAACGGCGGACTGTTTACCTTCGACCCGGAATACGTCTATGCCTCGCGCGACGGCAAGGCCGGTATCGAGGAGTATCGGCTCTCGCCCGACTTCCGCAACTGGGGCGGCGGCGTGCATACGGCACAGAACCAGCGACTGGTCTATTGGCCCATGCTCAAGAACGGCGACTACGACCTGCTGCTGCCGCAGCTGGAGTTCTCTCACGACTGTACTGGGGACACGAGGGGGCCTGTCTGACGGAACAGATAGAAAACTACGGACTGCCGTGCTATCCTGAATACGGCACGAAGCGCCCGGCAGGCTTCGACCCAGGCATGGAGCGCAACGCATGGCTGGAGTACGAATGGGACACGTGCCTGGAGTTCTGCATGATGGCACTGGAGGCACACCGCTACTGCGGCATGGACATCGCACGCTATGTGCCGATGATACGGTCGTGCCTGCGCTTCTTCGACGAGCACTACCAATATCTGGCCAACCAGCGCGGTGTCAAGCGACTGGACGGTAACGGCAAGCTGGTGCTCTACCCAGGCAGTGGCGGAGAAACGTTCAAGGGTGCCTATAACTCC
This sequence comes from uncultured Prevotellaceae bacterium, assembly GCA_902800435.1. The sequence goes on from CADCEQ010000092.1 coordinate 1,324, forward strand.
ACGTCGACTATTGCCGCCCTGCGTACGGTAGCACAGGCACTGACGAGTTACGCGCAAGAGCAGCAGGACACCGCTCTTACCTCTTATCTCTTACCTCTTATCTCTCGTCTGCCCGACATCGCCATCAAAGACGGAATGATAGCCCCCGCATGGCACTACGAACGCGTGCAGAACGTGGAAACGACGCAGCTCTACCCCGTGTATCCGTGGCGCATGTACGGCGTGGGACGCCCCGACCTGGAGGTGGCGCGCAAGACGTATTGGAACGACTCGCTGGCCGTCAAGTTCCGCTCGCACATCGGATGGAAGCAGGACGTCATCTGGGCGGCCTGCCTGGGACTGACCAACGAGGCGGCACGACTGATACAACTGAAGATGGGCGACGGACCGCACCGCTTCCCCGCCTTCTGGGGTCCCGGGTACGACTGGGCACCAGACCACAACTGGGGCGGCTCGGGCATGATAGCCCTGCAGGAGATGTTGCTGCAGGAAGTCGACGGCACGCTATACCTCTTCCCCGCCTGGCCCCGCGAGTGGGACGTGCGCTTCAAGCTGCATGCCAGCGGCAACACCACGGTGGAAGCAGAACTGAAAAACGGCCATGCCACAGTAAAGGTCACCCCCGAACGCAAGGTTGTGCTACCAGAAGGAAATTGAAAATTGAGAATTGAAAAGGAAAAAGCCCGTCATCCCGACGAGCTAACAATCCAATTACTATGAAAAAACTACTAACCTATTGCTGAAATCAATTCATTTCTGATTTCTGATGCAAAGGTACAACGAAATCGGGACGCTCGCAAAAACTTTCAGCGAACGCCCCGATTTTTATTATAAACCTCTCCTAATCTCCCCTTGGGGGAGGTTGTTCTTACAGGTTCGGATTAATCTTGCTCCACTCAGCAACGGGAGGTACGATATTCAGCGTTACCAGCTCGTCGCGCATCTTGCAGAGGTGCTCGTAGCTCTGGTCGAGCTTCGCATTCTCCTCGGCAGTACCCTGAGGAACCTCGAACTTGGCACCCTCGGCCGTCATCGTTGTCTTCATGGCCATCATGATGTGATCGTACTTGTCGGTCTTGACATAAGTACCCACGGGGAAGCGGAACGGCTCACCACCCATAGCGGCACGAATCATCTCGACACTGAGGTACGAGGGGCTCTGGAACGAAGAACGTCCGCGGAGCTCGATGATCTTGGCACCACCCTTCGTTACGGCAGTCTTCATCTCTTCCCACTCCTCGGCGGGGAACTCGGCAGTACCGATGATGTCGGTGAGCTTACGGTCGCCAATGGTGACGTGGCTACCGAATACAGCCATCTGCTCGCCGTGGCCGCCGTAGGTTGCACAGCCCTTGATTTCGCTCTGCATCACGCCGAACTTCTTGGCCAGTGCAGACTGCAGACGTGTGGTGTCCAAACCTGCCAGCGTGGTAACCTGGCCGGGCTTCAGACCGCTATAGAGCAGCGTAACCAAGCCGGTGAGGTCGGCGGGGTTGAAGATGATGACGACGTGCTTTACGTCGGGGCAGAACTTCTTGATATTCTGACCGAGCTCTTCCGCAATCTTACAGTTGCCGGCCAGCAAGTCCTCGCGGGTCATACCAGCCTTACGGGGTGCACCGCCAGAAGAAATGATGTACTTAGCGTTCTTGAAAGCCACTTCAGCGTCGGTGGTGGCAACGATGTTGACGTTGTCGAAACCACTCTGGCGCATCTCTTCTGCTACGCCCTCGGGGGAAAAGACGTCGTAGAGACAAATCTCGCTTGTCAGACCCATCATCAAGGCTGTCTGAGCCATGTTAGAACCAATCATACCGGCAGCACCGACGATGGTTAATTTCTCATTCGTTAAAAATGCCATACTGATTTCTATTTTTAATTGATACTTTTTCTGATTTGACTGCAAAGTTACAAAATAATTTGTGAATTGCACGGCACGAAACGCAAAAATATGTGTTATTTAATCAAAAACAACACACTTTGCAAACTCTATGTAGCAATTTGCCAGTAAGTTACTCCGCAACATTCTTGGAATTGTCTTCCTTTATGTCCCGCCAATAGGGAGAGAGTGCGGGCGGACCGTCGTTGGTCTCTAACTCCAGGTCGGGAATGTCGATCTCGTCCGTTGGCTCGTAGGGCACAACAATCTCGTTGGCCTTTTGCACAACGACCACAGCCACCCCCTTGGCGATGATGTCCAACTCCTTGGCGGCGCGCCACGAGAGGTCGATGATGCGACCACGGACAAACGGACCGCGGTCGGTGACACGGACCACGACACTACGGCCGTTGACCGGATTGAGCACCTTGAGCTTCGTGCCGAAGGGATAGCTGCGGTGGGCACACGTCAGACTGTCCGGATGCAATCGCTCGCCGCTGGCCGTGCGACGCCCACTGAAAGACCTGGCATAATAAGAGGCCTTACCCTGTTGAGGGCTTTGGCTATAGACAACGGACAAAGGACAATGGACAATGGGCATCTGACAACAGATTAGCAAGAGAAATACCACCGCTAACCGCCTGGAAAGGTTTATTGTCAGATGCCTCATCATCAATGCTTATTTCTTAAATATTAAATCTTAATCTTTAAATCTTTAATCTTAAAATCCTTAAATCTTAATCTTTAATCTTTCATTTTTCATCTTTCATCTATCACACAATGCCCTGTGCCAGCATGGCCTTGGCGACTTTCATGAATCCGGCGACATTGGCGCCCTTCACGTAGTTGATGTAGTTGCCTTCCTTGCCGTACTTCACGCACTGGGCGTGGATGCCCGACATAATCTGGTGCAGCTTCTGGTCAACCTCTGCCTCCGTCCAGGAGATGCGCATGGAGTTCTGCGTCATCTCCAGGCCACTGGTGGCCACACCACCGGCATTGACGGCCTTGCCCGGAGCAAACAGCTGTCCGGCAGCGATGAACTTATTGACGGCATCGGCTGTACAACCCATGTTCGACACCTCGGCAACGCACAACGGCTTATGAGCCAAAATCTTGTCGGCGTCGTCGCCATTGAGCTCGTTCTGCGTGGCACACGGCAGATAGATGTCGGCCTTCTGCTCCCACGGCTTCCGGTCGGCAAAGAACTGCGAACCGGGGAACTCGTCGGCATAGGGCTGGCAGATGTCGTTGCCCGAAGCACGAAGCTCCAGCAGGTAGTCAATCTTCTCGTCGTCAAGGCCGGTAGGGTCGTAGATGTAGCCGTCGGGACCGCTAATGGTAATGACCTTGGCGCCCAACTCGGTGGCTTTCTTCGCGGCACCCCAGGCGACGTTTCCGAAGCCGGAGAGCGCTACGGTCTTGCCCTTGATGTCCAAGCCGTGGGTTTGCATCAGCTGGTGCACGAAATACAGGGCACCGAAGCCTGTTGCCTCGGGACGCAGGATGCTACCACCCCACTCCAGTCCCTTACCCGTGAGGGTTGCTCCGTGGAACTCGGAAGTCAGCTTCTTGTACATGCCGAAGA
>CADCEQ010000093.1 GCA_902800435.1 uncultured Prevotellaceae bacterium
GTTCAGGCGTGCCGTACCATTTAGGCGTTTGGTGCATGTGATGTGCCGGCCTTCGTAGAGTCGGACATTTCGCCGTTCAGCCGTTGACAGAGCAGTCGATTCGATGAACGTGAAGTGAGCGTCGCGGCTGAGGAACTCGTCGACGACGGCGTCAGAGTCGCGGCGCAGCACGCCGGGATACTCCTTACCGGTTTTCATCATGTGGTCGCAGCGAAGGATGGTCTTCAGGTCGCAACCAAGGTCTGTGTTCTTATACATATTATTTAATTCTTTCCGGGAAAAAGCCCCGGTCTCACACGAGGCGCCCCTACCGCCCAACCCGGGAAGTGAGACTGGCCTACGGTCCGACGCTTGACCATTTTCCCCGTTGTTTGGTGGTGCAAAGGTAGGCAAAAGGCACAAAAAAAAGGTCTTATATAAGACCTACTATAAGACTTATATAAGACCTAACTCGTTGATTTACAGCCTATCTCATCAGCTTGTCAATCTCGCTGCTGCGAGGCGGCAGCTTGCCCGTCTGCTGCCACGTACCCGCCAGCTGACCCAGATTGGGAATGCCCCACAGCAGCTGAAACAGCTTCCACTTCTTCTTGATATGCAACTTCTCGGCCATGCGGTCGGCAATGTAGGCAGCCTGGTTGGCCGAAACACCCTCGGCCAGCGCGTAGCCGTCGGCCACGATGAACCCGGCATCGCGCAGCCGCTGCCACAGCTCCTGTGCCTCGGCAGTCAGCAGCTCGGCAACGTTCTCGTTTACGGTGCCTGGCGACTGAGGCTGGTCCGTCAGCTCTTCATCGTCGAAGTGGCTCAGCATTTCCATGATGTCCTCAGCCATCTCCAGCTTTGCGGCCGTGATGAGTTCCAGCAGCACAATCTTAGCGGCCTCACGCTTGCTCTGCGTCTTACGCTTCGACGTGTTCAGGTAGATGCGAATAGCCTTCGCCACATCGTCGGCCGACGACTTCTTGGCCACGCCAGCCGACAGCTTGCCAAGTTCCTTCAGCTGCGTGTCCTTATCCAGAAGCTGCCGGTTCAGTTCGTCAACATCTTGCCGCAGAGCCTCGTTGTCAGAATTCAGCCGGTCAATCTCGTCGAGCAGACCCTGTGTTGACTCCAGCACGCGCAACAGTCTTTTCACCTCCTCAACCTCGTCAATCTTCCTCTCAAGCACGTCCTGCAACTGGCGGCCAGCCTCGCGAGCCGCATCTCTCAGTTCCTCTATGTTCACATTCTCCTTCATTAGATTCAGTAGTTTTTATGTTTACATCGACATTTGTTACAAAATTACCCCCCATTAAAAAAAACGGAATAGCCTGCAAAGTTAAGAAGAAATTCCCGACAAACCAAATATTTTCCCAGAAATAATTTGGCCGTCTCACCTTTTTTTCGTACCTTTGTAGAGTATACAAAAGGAAAAATACGATGGAAAACACACGCTTCAAAATCTCACAGTATGCCTGTGCCGTGCTGCTCATCGTGAGCAGCATAGCCCTCGTCGCCTACCAGGTCGTCCACATCGACGACGTGGCCGGCGGACTACTGGTCTACGTGGCCCAGGCCTTCCTGCTCGCCGCCAGCATCTTCGGACTCGACTACTATGTGAAACTAATAACAAGGAAAATCAATGAAAAACACTCATCTCAGTAAACACTTTTCGCTGGGCGAGTTCTGCAACCCGAACAAGTACCCCGACAACATCCCCACCATGCAGGCCGTGGCCAACATGACCTACGGCTGCCTCATGCTCCTGGAGCCCGCCCGCCTCGAGGTAGGCCCCATCTTCATCAACTCCGGCTACCGCAACAGCCGGGTCAACAGCCTCGTCGGCGGCGTCAGCAACTCACAGCACCTCATCGGCCAGGCCGCCGACATCCGTCCCCAGGACCCTGCCCAGCTGCAGCGTCTTGTCGCGTTCCTCAAGTCGTGCGAGCACACCGACCAGCTCCTCACCGCCTCCACCTGGCTTCACGTCTCATGGAGCCCCTTCGCCCCACCCCGCCGCTTCGTCCGCATCGGGTACTACAAGTAACAGCAATCCCCGGGGCTCGCCAAGAATCCCAGGGGGTGTTTTTTTGCACAAAAGGTACACAAAAGTAACTTCTGTGTTACTTTCTATACTTCTTACCGAACAGGTCGGAGTGTGTGCCAGTGTTCAGCATAACGAGTATCAGTTCCTGATCGTGTTGTTCCCAGACGAGTAGCCAGTTGGGCTGGATGTGGCACTCCCATTGGCCGTTCCTATCACCATGCAACACGTGAGGAAGGTATTTCTCGGGGAGCTTGCCTTCCGTAGAGAGTATACGAATGGCTTCACGCAGCAGTTCCATATCATAGCCCCTACGTTCGCAGAGTTTCATTTGGCGCTTGAACACGCCGGTGAACTTGATGGTATACATATCAGCCGAGGCATTGTTTAAACAAATCGTCAACATCCTTGGCTTCGTACACGCGCCCCTCGTCGAGGTCACGAAGCGAACGTTCGTATGAGGACAGTCTTTTGCGGCGTGGGATGGTGATTTTCGTAACGCCACGCATCATGCCAATGGCCTTCTTCAGGTCTTTCAGCATCGACACATCCTCTACGCTTACTATCAGCTGCCCCTCTGTGGGCACAGTCATTACGTTTGCCATATTCTTCATGTTCTGTTTCCGTCGGCAAATATACTAACTATTTCCGAAACTGCCAAATATTCTTTGCCTTTTTTAGGGTGAAAAGGAAGGCAATAATATAGCAGTTGGCACAAAACGCCAAAATAAGTTCACAAAAGGAGCTTGCTGATTATCCCCGCTCCTTCGTCCGGAAAATCGTCACGGGGCGGCGAAAAGGATACAATAATTGTTCACGACGGAAATCTGTAGCATGTTTGACGGATTTCCGTCGGTTCGTTTTGCGTTTTTCTGACTACTTTTGCTGAATTAAGAATTAAAATAGTTAACTTTGCACCCAAATTAAAACAAATCAAAAAATGAAAAGAATAGTAGCAATGCTTGGCCTGATTATGGTCATGACAGCGAATGTGACTGCCCAACAGGCTGACACGGCACTTTCGAGGCATAATTTCTTCTATGCCGGACAGAGCAAGCAGCGGCGCATGTTCATCGTGAAGGACGGACAGGTAAGCTGGAGTTACGACGACAAGCTGAGGCGCGGCGAAATCAGCGACGCGGTGCTCATGAGCGACGGTCATATCCTCGTGGCCCACCAGTATGGCGTGGCCGAGGTGACGCAGGATCAGCAGACGGTGTGGAGCTATGAGCAGCAGGGCAAGCCGCTGCAGCAGTCGCTCGGTCTCTTCGAACATTGGAACAAGGATCACCAGTACACCAAGATTGACCTCAGATACAAGAAACTATGAGCCGTATAGTGAGTTTGCTTTTGCTGACGCTCCTGGCCCTCAACGGATGGGCGCAGACACAGGATGCCTTCAAGGGCGTCTGGCCCGTTACCGACCAGACGATGATGAAATCGCTGAACGGCACGTGGCAGCTGAAGGTGAACGGGAAGGAAGGCGACATTCCTGTGCCCGGCTGCTGGGAGGCTTATGGTTTCTGCGAGCCTAAGTATGACTACCCCGACTCGCTGACGGGAGACTATCGTACGACGTTCACCGTGCCGGAGGCGTGGAAGGGGCAGCAGG
>CADCEQ010000094.1 GCA_902800435.1 uncultured Prevotellaceae bacterium
CGCAACCCCCAGCCCGGCACCGTGCGCAACGCCCCTGGCGGCCCCGACCTCCTCGGCGGCACCGACCAACTGCCGAAAGCCGTAGTAGACTACGACAGCGGCGACCTCTCCGCCCGCGACATCGCCGACATCCTCATGGGCCGCGCCTCGTCGCGCCTGCCCGTCGTCCTCCCACAGGGCGAGGGCCACAACGTGCTCTTCTACTGGAGCGGCCACGGCCGCAGCCAGTCGCAGGGCGGCGCCGACGAGTTTGTCTGGCGCGACACCCGCGCCGGCCAGGGCTTCACCGCCGAGTTGCTCCGCCAGACGGCCAGCCAGATGAAGTTCCGCAAGCTCTGCATCGCCGCCGAGCCCTGCTACGGCGAGTGCGTCATCCGTGCCGTCGAGGGCATCCCCGGCGTGATTGCCATGTCGGGGGCCAGTGCCGCCGAGCAGTCGTGGGCTGACCACTGGAACAACGATGCCCGCATCTGGATGTGCGACCGCTTCTCGCTGAACCTCGTCAACTGCCTGACGGACAATCCGCAGAGCAGTTTCCGCGACATCTTCCTCTACTGCGCCCAGCACACCCTCGGCTCGCACGCCAAGATAGTGAATGCTGCCAACTACGGCAACCTCTTCACCACCGGCCCCGCAGAGTTCATACTATATAATAAATAGGGTATAACCCGCCTCGCGCGCTCTTTGCTCGCTCTGGCACGTCGCTCTTTGGGCTTCGCCCGAAAAACGGCTTCGGCTCGGGATAGCTCAAGCAAGCTTGGCTCTCCACTCGCCTCGCGCGTTCTTTGACTTACTGACACAACACAAACGGATAAAAATCTCGGATATCCTTGGATATTCGGCGAAATAATCGTAACTTTGCAGCCGTAGAAACCAAACAGCGAGAATTATGACATCAACAATGTTAAGGTCGAGACTGGAAAGCAGGTGGAGTAGTCTGAAGTATCTGGACGATGACTCCAAGTTAGATCTCATAACGATGTTGACTCAGTCGCTGAAAGACTCTGGCAATCGGAAGAAAATCTCTGCCAGCGAGTTCTATGGCATCTGGGGAGACGACGGCATGAGCGACGATGAATTTGTAGAAGCGCTCCGGGCAGAGCGTAAGTTCAATCAGGAAATCGTTGAGATATGAAGGCAGACGGCTACGTTCTCGACACGAACATCTGCGCCTTTTACCTGCGCGGAAGATTCAACGTCGACAGATACATAGACAGAGTAGGATGGGATAACTGCTATATCTCGGAGGTTACCGAACTGGAACTGAAATTCGGCGTAGAACTGTTGCTTCAACGAGACGGCATCGACAAGTCGGCTCAACTGAACAGATTTCTCAATGCAATCAAGATATTGCCTATGGCAGATGCCATCGACTTAGCAGCAAAGGAGAAAATCAGACTCAGACTTGCAGGTACGCCTTGCGAAGACAATTTCGACTTGCTGATAGGCTGTACATCTATTGCCTATGATTTTGTATGTGTGACGGACAACACCAAGCATTTTGAGAATTTCAAGGGCATAAAACTGGAGAATTGGATTGTGAGGGACTGACATGAGACTCAACATATAAGGGTTGCTCCTCATAGAGATACATCCCATCCCCACCCACCGAGAATTTTTATCCGCCGAGACTGCCGCAGCGCAGTCCCGGCGGAATCCGTTTGTGCCAGCAGCCGGAGGCGACTGATAGAGAGCCGACCGACAAGGAGCCGACCGACAAGGAGCCGCGCCCGGAAACGGACGATGCGATAATAAACGATATAATAAATAATGTATATAAGTAACTTAATGTTTCACAATCAAAACTAAACAACAATGAAAAGAACATTCAGAAGTCTGATGGCCCTGGCCATCGCAGTAGTAACCCTCGCGGCCTGCAGCAGCAGCGACGATGCCAAATATGTGGCCGACGTCAGCGTACCCGCCACCGTCCCCACCACCCAGGAGGGCTACCTGCTCTTAGAGGCCGGTGCCCATGAGTTCACCTTCGACATCAAGACCGAGGGGCAGTGGGCCGTGAAGAGCCAGAACCGATTCCTGCACGTGAAGAACGGCAGCGGCACGGGCAACGCCACCGTCACCGTGCGCGTGGAGAACAACACCTTCGAGGACCGCAAGCTGGGTGCTCTCGACATCACCTTCCCCGGCCACGAGTCGGAGAACAAGACCATCACCGTGGAGCAGAAATACCTGGGCGACTACGGTGGCAATGCCGCCGACCATCTCGATACCAGCAACCAAATCTACGCCGTGGGCTTCGGCTACGACTGCAAGGGCGAGTGGGCAAGCCCCCGCTCCGTGAGGGGACAGATTTTCAGGACCAAAGAGCTGATTGACTCCGGACTGATAGCCAAAAGCGTATCGCAGATTGAGTCAAGCGACTACACCGTCACCGGCAGCACCATCAGCGAGGTCAGCAACAAACTCACCGTCAAGGCCAGCGTAGAGGGCAGTTACGGAGCATTCAAGGGCGAGGCCAGCGCATCGTTCAACATGGATACCTCGGAGAAGAATACCTACGAGTATGCCTCCACCTACTTCGACATGCAGACGTGCCGTGCTTCGATTACCACAGGCATAGAGTCGCTCATCATGAATTACATGACTGACGATGCCTATAGTGCCATCAACGGACTGTCCGTAGAGACCAAGTCAGGCTCTCAATCTCCCTACACTAAGGGCAGAGAGGGCTTAATGAAACTCATTAGGGACTACGGAACCCACCTCGTCGTGGAGGCTGGTCTGGGCGGACGTTTGCGCCGTTCCATAGAGGTGAACATCACCGAAATAACTGGTGCATACGACGTGAAGGCTTTCGCAAAGGCCAGTTACGACGGTGTATGCAAGGCCGACGCCTCCGTAGACGAGGAGTACAAGCAGTCGTATGAGAAAAACGAGAAGAAAGTCTCAGCAAAAGTGGACGTTCTTGGCGGCAATTCGAAACTGGCTACGAAACTTACGGACAAAGAATATTTCAAGAGAGAGAATTTCCTGGCATGGAAGGAGTCCGTCGACTCTACCAACATGACGCTCATCAACTTCAGCGACCACTCGCTCATTCCTCTCTATGATCTCGTAAACCGCAGTCTGCCCGGCGGTGAAGTCCGCTACCAGGAAATCTATGATTACATGACCAAAGGCAATATGGCTCAGGATTTCTCCACCTACAAGTGCGGCACCGTCACTGAGTTCGATGTGCCGTCGTTCGAGGGAGCCAAGTACAACGAGACACTTATCAAGGACATCTACCTCGGCGGACAGTGGGTCGGTCAGGTCTGCAACGAGTACATCCCCATCATCAACCGCAACGAGCGCGTCACCGTCATCTATCCCGTCATTAGCAACCAGCCGCGCTACAGCATGGGCTTCTTCCTCGGCGACGATAAAGGCCATAAGCCCGCCCGCGTCTCTTGGAACAACAATAATACCGACGTAGCCGTGGAGGAATACGAGGACCTCGACTTCGGCAAGGCAACCCACCTCTACCTGCGCGGTGCATCCGTGATGGCCAAACTGCCGGAGGGAACTACGGCCAAGAAGGCCGAAAAGGCAGTGGACAAGTATCTGGAGGGACTGCGCTTCGACCCTTCGATTGATGCCGACAGGCAAGGCAAATACCCACTGGTGAAGATATTCAATAAGGTGTGGACACGTGAGACCTACAAGCACTATGTTGGCTCTCATGTGTCGAAAACATATACAGTGTCGATGGATGGCGATGATGTGCAGGTGACGAACGTATGCTATTATCCCGGTGTTGCCGCCGACGGGTCGAACTGGCCTTCGGGCTGGCAGGTCGCCTCATGGAATGACGACTACAAGCCGATGTTCGACAAACTTGTAGCCAACGGCTTCAGTTACCCCGCCCTAGCTTTGTTCAATCGTGGCGTGACAGGATACGAACTCTGCTTTGAGGGGTGGAATCACAGATGGGGCTACATATGGTATAACGACACGCAGATGAATGGCACGCGTGACGGTATCAGTATATGGTTCAAGCCCGATGGCACATACGTTACAGAAAACTGGTACGAAGCTGACAACAGAATACCTGTCCGCCTCGTGAAGAAATAATCATCTCTCTCAGCCGGGCGGGGCGGCGGGCAAGCCCCCGCTTCCCCGGCCCCGCCGAGTTCATACTGTATAATAGATAAGGTATAACCCGCCTCGCGCGTTCTTTGACTTACTGACACAAACGGATAATAATCTCGGATATCCTTGGATATTTGGGGAAATAGTCGTATCTTTGCAGCGATTAAACGCAAGAAGATATGGCAACAACAGTTCTAACACCACAGATTCAATTCGTCACCCTGGCCATCGGAGCCACGGCGAAACAA
>CADCEQ010000095.1 GCA_902800435.1 uncultured Prevotellaceae bacterium
TGTTGCCAAACCCCTCCATTAAGAGAATGAAAGTAGTAAAAATATAGCATGAAAATTATATGTGAACTTAACAACCTAGGCCAGGCCCCAAGTTGCATTTGACATTTTGATTTTTCCTTTGACCTCTATTCGGCTTTCTTGATGTATTTCTTGCCGTTCTGGATGTACACACCCGTGTTCGGATTATCGTTTAACTGCTCGCCAGCCATGTTGTAGATGGCAGCGGAACGGGTTGTGTTAACAGACTTCGGGGTATTTATCCTTGTGCCCCCCGCTGCCAATTTCGCATATTCGGCACGGGCAGCAGCGATGTCGGCCAGGAACTCTTCATTGCCCAGCCTCGTATAGAATGCCCCGAGGGGTATGACCCGTTATCGCGCAGGAGATCCTCGTCTTTGGGTATCAGGGTAGGTTCATTGTATCGGACATAAGGCCGCAGGCGTATAAAACATCGCCTCATTGTCAAGAGGACAATGAGTCCTCGCTCACTCAGTGGAAGGGATAGAACAGGGTGACGGAGAGGACGATGACGACAAACATGATGAGGGCAAAGGGCCAGCCGTAGCGCCAGAGCTCGCTGCGGGAGTACTGGCCGCGCACCATGACATTGGTGATGTGGCCTGTGGAGAACGGGGTGCAGAAATTGGAGGCAACGGCCAGCATGACAGCCACGGCGAAGGGCAGCGGATTGCAGCCCAGATCGACGGCCATATCGAGGGCAATGGGTAGCATGAGCACCACTGCGGTGTTGTCGTAGAGCACCTGGGTGAGCACGATGGAGATGGCGGTGATGAAGATGATGGCGGTGACTGGCGACGATCCGCACAGGGTAAGGATAAGCTCAGAGGCGACATCGGACAGTCCGGAGGTGTGGACTGCCTCGCCCAAAGCCTGCGACCCCGCGATGACGGTGACGAGCGTCCAGTTGATGCCGCTCCACCTGTTCTTATTCTGGAAGTTACCCATCAGGCTGGTGACGATGGCGCCCAAGAAGGCGGCTCGCATGAGGGGCATCAGGTTGAAGACGGAAGTGAGGATGATGGCCAGGAGAATGAGGCTGCTGGCGATGGTGTGCCAATCGTAGCTGTAGACATCGGACGAGGTCTGAGAGATGACGACGTTAGTCAGGCGATGCCAGGGGAGCTTGGCGCCATGGAGCACCATCATATCGCCCTCCTGGAGCTCGACCTCACGGATGCTCTCGCCGAGAAAGACACCGTTGCGGCAGATGGCGATGCCCGTGACGCTGTAACGCTGCTCGAACTGGGTCTCGGAGAGTCGACAGCCTATCAGATAGCTCTTGGGCGCGATGGCTGCCACCTGGTAATGCGTGGTGAGCTTCTTGAGGACGCTGGACTTGGAATTAAGGTCGTTCTCGACCACCAGCTTCCACTTTTGCTGGATGCGGCGGATGGCGTCGAGCTTGCCTGCGAAGACGAGACGGTCGCCGCCCATCACCTGGATATCGGGATGGATATGATCTTCCTCTTTCACCTCATTGTCGAAGGCTTGTATCTTCACCAGGTAGAAGTCCTCGCCAGCGAAGATGCCTGCCTCGGAGAGCGTCTTGCCCCACAGCGGGGAGTCGCTGGGCACAATGAGCTCTACGCAGTAGTCGCGGAAGGTATCGGCCAACTCCTCGGAATTGAGATGATCAGTCAGGCGATCACGGAAAAGCTGGATGGCCACAAGGCCTGCCACCATACAGGCCAGACAGGCGGCCAGCGGGGCGAAGAAGGGCATGTCGTAGCCCGTGATCGAGGTGTACATCTCCGACCAGATCAGGTTGCTGGAGTTGCCGATGACCGTCATGGCACTGCCGAAGCTGACGGCATAGGCCACGGGCAGCAGCAGGCGCGACGAGGCGATATGGTTCTTATGGGTCCACTCGTTGACGGAGCCGTACATGATGTTACCCAGGGCGACATTGGGGATGAAGCCGCTGAGCAGAGCCGTCAGGGAGGTAACGCGCAGCAACGAGCGGGGCATGCTGACATACTTGCCCAGCAACTGGCGGGAGAGCCAATGCAGGGCACCCGTATTCGCCATGGCTGCGACAACGAAGCCCAGAAACACGATGACAAGGGCACCGCGAGAGACGAAGCCACGGAACGTCTGCTCTTCGCTGAGCACGCCCGTAAACAGTAGAATGGCCATGCACATGATGAACACGGCATCCATCTTGATGCGGGTCCTGACGAGCAGAAAGAGCGTCAACAGGGCTGTAGCCAGGGTGATCCACGCGGCGGTTGTCATATCGGGGGGGAAATGCGGTTTATTCCTTAAGCTCTGTGGCTGAGTAATTGATGCGGAGGGCGTAAGAGCGCTGGAGGGCGCGCTTCACCTGACTGATGATGCGCATAGGGGCTTTGCGATCGGCACGGAAGCTGACGGTAAGGTGCTCGGCATTCTCGGGAGCCATCGACTGGCGGATCTGGCTGATGCGGGCACTGAGATCCTCTGGTCGCACGATGGAGCCATTGACCTGTACCTGCCACTTGCCGTCGAGCTGACCTACATAGACATTGACGACGGAGGGACGATTGGCCAACTTCTGCACCTCCTTGGCCTGGGGCACCTGCAGGCGCACCTTCACCTCGTCGGAGCGCATGTGGGTGACAATCATGAAGAAGAAGAGCACGGTGAAAATGAGGTCGGGCATCGACGCCATGTTCAGTGAGGGCACGCCTTTATCGCGAGCCGTGGAGTGGAACATGCTCTTCATGGGTTTCATGGGCGACCTCCTTCCTCGACAAGTGACTCACTGATGCGCTGGGGGTAATACTCGTTGACGGCTGCGCGCTCCTCGCTGTTGCAATGGGCATAGTCGTGACCGTAGTGCTTGAGGGCGTACTGCTGGCGCAGGGCGTGATAGGCACCCACGATGGCATCCTGCATACGGAAATAGGTCTCGTAGGTGGAGGCAGGATCGGCCTCGATGGAAATGACGTGCTGCTCGCGATTGACGGAAGCCAGCGACACCACCCGCTCGGAAAGTTGCTGGGGGGTGACAACGGCATCGTCGCAATGGATCTGATTGTCGGCATCGATGGTGACACGCATCACAAGATCCTTCTGGATATCCATCGGTTGCTCTTGCTCCAGGGGCGGGGGTGCCATCTGGCGCAGGAGTCCCTTCTCCGTATCCATCGACGAGGTGACGAGGAAGAAGATGAGCAACATGAACGAGATGTCGGCTGTCGACGTCGTGTTCAGCTCCGGAATCTGCCTATGATCGCGCTTACGAAACATCCGATAATCAGGAGGATTGAGGTATAGATAAACATATCGGTGGCCTTGAGCCAGAAGACGTCGGCAAACCGCTCACCATTGGTGACAACGGGATCGGACGAGCCCAGAAGGAAGGTGACGAGCAGGAGGAGCACGAAGCCCACAGCCACGCACCAGCCGATGCGCCCTGCTGGGACACCATTGATAATATCGTCGCCCTTACGACGGTTGCGCAGCCCGAAGGGCTGCTCCCACCATGATGTACATTAGCCAGAGCATCAAGTCGGCAAAAAAGGGCGTTACGATAGTATTCATATTTTTTGTTTACTGTTTACAGTTTACAGTTTACGGTTTACAGCTTATGGTTTAACTTATAAGCTGTGATCATGTCGAGCAGGGTGATGGCCGACTCTTCCATCTGCGACGTCAGACGCTCGATCTTCGAAAGGATATAACTGTAGAAGAGCTGCAGGATGAGGGCCACGACGATACCGAAGATGGTGGTAATCAGGGCCACCTTCATGCCCTGAGCCACAATCGTAGGTCCGATGTCGCCTGCCTGCTGTATCTGGTCGAAGGCCATCACCATACCGATGACAGTGCCCAGGAATCCGAGCGAGGGAGCCATGGCGATGAAGAGCTTGATCCACGAGCAGCCCTTCTCAAGGTTGGCTGCCTGCAGACCACCATAGTTGGCGATGCTGCGCTCGATGGCGTCCATGGGCTGGTGGATATGGAGCAGTCCCTGATAGCACACACTGGCCACGGGGCCTCGCGTGTTGCGGCAGAGCGTCTTGGCGCCCTCCACATCGTCAGCCTTCAGGCGCCCCTCGATATCCTCCATCAGTTTGTGGGCCTTGATCTCCGAGAGCGTCAGGTAGATGATGCGCTCGATACAGAAGGCCAGTCCCAGCACC
>CADCEQ010000096.1 GCA_902800435.1 uncultured Prevotellaceae bacterium
TCTGACAGACTCTTGCCGCCGCCTCACAATCCCGGTGACAGTGGAATAACTGCCCTGTCTCTATAAAAAAAAGAGGGTGCCTTTTGGGACACCCTCTTGGATTTGTTGTAGAATGGACATCAGCCTTAACGAGTGGTTAAGCGAGGAGACCTTTTTTGTCGATATAGTTTACAAATGCCTGGTTGACGAGGCGTGTGCCGCCCGGGGTGGGGTAATGGCCGGTGAAGTACCAGTCTCCAGGATGGTTGGGGCAAGCCTTGTGCAGTCCCTCGATACTCTGGAAGACGAGTTCAACGGGTGCCTGCATACCTTCAGGTCGGAGCATCTCCACGATTTTCCGGTTGATTTCCTCGACGGTGAAAGGTTCGTAGAGAGAGCGCACGTGGTTCTGCATCTCCTCTCTTGGGTTCTGCAACTCGTCGAGGCAAGCCTGATATGTGTCAGCGGCCAGCTGCTGCATCCCACGTTCCTTAATCAATGCCATTGTGGCGCGGAAAGCGCAGAACTCCTCGAGACGGGGCATATCGATGCCATAGTAGTCGGGGTAGCGTATCTGGGGCGAGCTGCTCACCATCACGATTTTCTTGGGGTGAAGGCGGTCGAGGATCTTGAAGATACTCTCGCGGAGCGTGGTGCCGCGAACGATGCTGTCGTCGATGATGACGAGATTGTCCTCGTAGGGTCTCAGCGAACCGTAGCTGATGTCGTAGACATGCGCGGCCAGGTCGTTGCGTTCGGAGTTGTCGGCGATGAAGGTGCGCATCTTGATGTCTTTCCAAACCACCTTCTCGGTGCGTATCTCATCGTGCAGTTTGCGGAAGCCGTCAGTCAAGCCGTAGTAGGCTACCTCGGCGGTGTTGGGGATGTAGGAGAAGACGGTGTTCTTTAGGTCGCCGTCGACGGATTTAAGGATGGCCGGCGTCAGCTGTTCGCCCAACCGTTTGCGCTCCTGGTATATGTCGCGGTCGGAGCCGCGACTGAAATAGATGCGTTCGAAAGAGCAAGCGCTGAGCTTCTTGGCGGGCAGTATCTGCTCTAGACGGCTCTCGCCGTTGCGGCGCACGATAAGCGCCTCGCCGGGCTTCAACTCGTGGATGTCCTCGCACTGGAGGTTGAAGGTGGTCTGGAGCACGGGACGTTCGCTGGCCACGGCTACCAGTTCGTCGTTACGGCAATAGAAGGCCGGCCGGATGCCCCAGGGGTCGCGCACGGAGAACATCTCGCCGCTGCCTGTGAGGCCGCACATCACATAGCCTCCGTCGTAGTGGCTCATCGTGGTGCGAAGGACGTTGGCAATCTCCACGTGGTCGTCGATATGGCGTGTGATGTCGATCCCCTCGAGTCCCATCTTCTTGGCTTCCACGAAGAGCCGCTCGACCTCGCGGTCGAGGCGGTGACCCATAAGCTCGAGGGTGAGGTATGAGTCTCCATAGATACGCGGCGACTGGCCCTGGGCGGTGAGGAGTTGGAAGACCTCGTCGATGTTGGTCATATTGAAGTTGCCGCAGAGGCACAGGTTTTTGGCCCTCCAGTTGTTGCGCCGCAGGAATGGGTGCACGTATTGCAGGCCGCTTTTGCCGGTGGTGGAATAGCGCAGGTGGCCCATCAGGAGTTCGCCCGCCATCTCTTTCGTCACCCTCGAGAATATCTCGGTGATGGCATCCTTTCCCTCTGCCTTCTCGCGAAACATATACTCCGTGCCAGGTTCGCCAGTCAGACTCACCGAGGCAATGCCGGCGCCCTCCTGACCGCGGTTGTGCTGTTTCTCCATCATCAGGTAGAGCTTGTTGAATCCGTAGGCCCACGAGCCATACTTGTGGGCGTAATAATCCAGCGGCTTCAGCAGGCGAATCATCGCCACGCCGCATTCGTGTTTCAGCTGTTCCATATCAGAGGCAGGCTTTGACGAACGACATAAACAGGGGGTGCGGATTCAGCACCGACGAGCTGTATTCGGGGTGGAACTGAGTGCCTATATACCAGCGTTTCTCGGGTATCTCGACAATCTCCACCAGGTTGGCGGCGGGGTTGATGCCCACGCATCTCATACCGTTCGATTCGTATTGGTCCTTATAGACGTTGTTGAACTCATAGCGGTGACGGTGGCGCTCCTTGATGAGCTTCTCCTTGCCGTAGGCCTCATAGACACGGCTGCCCTCCTTCAGCTCGCAGTCGTAGGCGCCCAAGCGCATAGTGCCGCCCATCTGGGTGATGCTCTTCTGCTCCTCCATAATGTCGATGACATTGTGGGGAGTCTTCTCGTCCATTTCACGGCTGTTGGCGTCCTTATAGCCCAGCACGTTGCGGGCGAACTCGATGACCATCATCTGCATACCCAGACAGATGCCGAAGGTGGGAATGTCGTGGGTGCGAGTGTATTCGGCGGCGATAATCTTGCCCTCGATACCGCGTGTGCCGAAGCCTGGGCAGATGACGACGCCCGCCAGTCCATCAAGTTTTTCGGCTATGTTCTGGGACGTGATTTCTTCGCTGTTGACGAAGTGGATTTTGGTCTTCACATCGTTATAGATACCTGCGAGGTTCAGGCTTTCGCGGATGCTTTTGTAGGCGTCCTGCAGGTCATATTTGCCCACCAAGCCGATGTTTAACTCGCGCTTTGCATTGTGCTGCTTGTCGAGGAACTCGTGCCAGGATTTCATCTCGGGAGTCTCGCCTACGGGGATGCCTATCTTGCGCAGGATGGCGGCATCGAGACCTTGGCGCTGCATATTCACGGGCACCTCATAGATGCTGGGCATATCCTCGCTCTGCACCACACATTCGAGGTCAACGTTGCAGAAGGAGGCGACCTTCAAGCGCAAGTGGTCGTCGAGGTGGCGTTCGGTGCGGAGCACCAGAATGTCTGGCTGGATGCCCATCCCCTGCAGTTCCTTGACGCTGTGCTGAGTGGGCTTGGTCTTCAGTTCGTCGGCAGCCTTCAAATAAGGCACATAGGTAAGGTGTACGCATACGGCGTTGCGACCCAGCTGCCAGCGCAGCTGGCGGATGGCCTCCATAAAGGGAGCGCTCTCAATGTCGCCGATGGTGCCACCCACCTCGGTGATGACGAAGTCGAGCTGCTCGTCCTTCTCGTCCTCGCGCAGCATACGACGCTTAATCTCGTCGGTGATATGCGGCACCACCTGAATGGTCTTGCCCAGATAGTCACCGCGACGTTCGCGGTCGATGACCGTCTTGTAGATGCGGCCGGTGGTGATGCTGTTGTTGCGTGTGGTGTGGATACCCGTGAAGCGCTCGTAGTGACCGAGGTCGAGGTCGGTCTCAAAACCGTCATCCGTGACGTAGCACTCGCCGTGCTCGTAGGGGTTCAGGGTGCCGGGGTCGATGTTGATGTAGGGGTCGAATTTCTGAATAGTGACCTTATAGCCGCGTGCCTGC
>CADCEQ010000097.1 GCA_902800435.1 uncultured Prevotellaceae bacterium
ATCCATCGACACGTATATGGCAGCCCTTGGCTTCAACCATGAGAATGCTGTTGGTCGCTATTCCAACGGTACCTTTATCGTCTGGGACTTGATTCCCCGCAATGTCCTCGTTGACCGCGACGGCGACATCTTTGTAGTTGATGCGGAAATTAAACGCATCTGATGTTCCCGCCATTGCGACGAGGGCAAGCAGGATGGTGATGATGGTTCTTGCCTTGCAAGCGACCATAGGTCGAGCGTGCATCATATTCATTTTGCTTTTCATCTAAATCATATATTCGGCTAACATAGATAACCATTATTTTCCCTTATTATGCGGAACCTTGAAATAATCGAGTAGTGATTCGAGTTTCGCTTTCAGTTCGTCAAAGCTGTTGGGCACGGCAATGATGGTGCCGTTTCGGTCGATGAGGAACAGTTTGCTTCGGCGGCTTGCTCCATAGCGTGCCACGCCTGATACTCCTTGCCAGTGGATTGGATGTCGAATTTGTCTCCGTCGAGCCGGATGGTCACGGTCGCGCTGTCCTCCACGACCTCGCCGAAGTCCACGATGTGCCATCGCTCTATCTGTGCGTCCTCCACGTCGCACTCAAAGCGTCCGTTCTTCAACACGGGTCGTAACGTACTGTTCTTCGGGTCTTCGCCGTCGCGGTATATCCTCAGTTCAATGGGCGTTGTCCTTTCGGCCACCGTGCCAATGACGTGACACTTCACTTGCCCCTGCCCCGTCATTGCGACGATGGCGAGCAGAATGGTGATGATGGTTTCCTTTTTCATTGTTCGTTACGTTTTATTCATCGTTTGAAGTCTTACCGCTTCTTCATCCAAGTGACGATGATTTCAAGGACTTCTGGCGCAAAGGTTTCTTCAATGTCCTTATACTCTGACGGATTGCCTGTGTTGCAGTGCTGGAACAGGTGGTTAACACCCTCTATGGCGTGGATTTCCTTTTGACCTGCAAGCCCGTTCCTAAGAGCATTCAGGTTCTCTTCGCCGTTCACCTGGCGGTCTTTCGTTCCGTTCAATGCCAGCACGGGGCAGGTTATTTTGCCCAGACGGTCAGACAGGTCCAACGCAAGGAAATGTCGCATATAGGGCGTGCTGCTCTGTGCTTGCGCCAGCTGGAGGTTCTTCTCCAATTCAGCGGGCAGGCCATGGCTGGCCAGCTCAGGATTCCTCCCGGCTTTCATTTCGTCGAACAGGCTTTCGAGTGCCGTGCAATAGCGGTCTATCACGCCTTGCGAATATTCTGACTGCTGGAGCGTCCAACGGTTTTGCTCCAACAGCGTCTTTTCACCCGATACGACCATCCCTGCCAGACTTATCACGAAGTCCACCTTGACTTCTGCTGCCAGCATCAGACCGATGGTGCCGCCTTCGCTATGCCCAAGGATGCCTACATGTTTGAACTGCTTGCGCAGGAGTTCCACCCCTGCCAGCGCGTCGTTCTTGAAGTCTTCCGTGGTGACGTTCACAAGGTCGCCCGTCGATTCGCCAAAGCCGCGATCGTCATAGCGCAGCGTGGCAATCCCCTGCCGTGCCAATGCGTCGGCGATGACAGCAAAAGGCTTGTGCTCAAAGAATTCCTCGTCCCTGTTTTGCAGACCGCTACCCGTAACCATCAGCAGCACAGGGGTCTGGCTGGAAGCGTTTTCGGGCATGACAAGAGTGCCCTTCAATACGGCATCGCCATTGTTGAAACTCACCTCCTGCGTCTGGTAAGGATAGGGCGGTGCTGGGGTCTGCGGTCGATTGCGCTTCATGGAGCCGGGCTTCAGGGTCAGCGGGAACGACTGCCCATGTTGCTTGAACGTTCCCATGGCAGAATCGCCCATGTTAACGCCCTCATAGATGGCATTGATAGAGGGAACAGCAACCTTGATGCCAGTTTCTGTGCGTTCCAATTTGGCCGGAACCCCCTTTATGCCCTGATCAGGAGAGTCCAGCGTACAGTCCTCTCCGTCAAAATGGAACACAAGCGTAAGTTCATTCCCAAATACATTCAGTTTTCCCGTCCATGTACCTTTTATCCCACTTTCTTGCGCTCTGGTGGCAATAGATGCGAGACAAATCAATGAAAATAAAATCAGTTTCTTCATATTGTTTCTTTGTTTATTCGAAGTTCTTTAGCTCTGCGAGGTTATGCTCTATCTCCACCATTGTATTCTTATGTTTCTTCCATCCGAAGTAGGCACATGATGCTCCTGCGAGTACGCCGAGACTGATAAAGAATAGTCCGAGTGGCGAAGCAGTATGTTCATAGAAAACCGTGGCACAGATGCCAAAGACGGCCAGAGGTACGCCAATCACAGACTCATAGAAATAACAACGCTTGTAGTTGACCAGATTGCAGAGTTGCTCGGCAGGTGTCTTCATGACATTGAAGCGAGACGATGTGTCGTGGACGATTCCTTTGATATGAAGCAACGGTACGATGACGGCTGCGATAAATAGTGTGCAGAAGAAGTTGAACAACCCACTTTTGTAAAGCTTCTCGTAGGTAGTCTTATTCTTGCCTTTGACGATTTCTTCCAAAGCACGCTTGTTATACACCTCGCTCTTCGAGAGTCGCTCGTCGAGCATATTCCACTTTTGTTTCAAATCTTGTAGTTCCATAATTGTTTTCTGATTTAATGAGTTTTAATGATTGGACATTTCCCTTAGTTTCGCCTTGACGCGGTTGATGCGCACTCCCACGTTCGAGACGGAGATACTGAGGATTTCCGCTATTTCTTCATAGCTCTTATCGTCAAGCCACAGCAGAATCAGCGCGCGTTCCAATTCGCCGAGCTGGCTTATGAGCTGATAGAGTTCTTGCAGTTGTTCCCTTACGTGAGATACAGGTGTTCATGCTGATGCGATACACCCATGTCGATGGTTTGCTCTCGTTTCGGAATCGCGGAAAGGCCGTCCAGAGATTCAGCACCACCTCTTGATAGAGGTCGCTGATGGTCTCGTTGTCGGTGGCATACATGAAGCAGACTTTATATATCACCTGCTTGTAGCTGTCCACCAAGCTAAGAAACCTTTGTTCTAATTCGCTTTTGTTCATTTTGAATTTATTGTTATCGTTTGACTCTTTACCCCATTAGTCGCACGACAATCAGAAAACTTACACAAGGGGAACGATTATTTGTGAAATATTGTTCGTTTTGCCCTCACCTTTTATGTATTATTAGGTGAAAAAGGCTATAAACTGTGCGCCAAGAGTGAAAGTCTAAAACTATTTTAAGAATTTCATGTGTTTTGGGGCACATAATTGGCTCGCGTTTCTCTAATCCTTGCATATATGTCATCCTAATCCACCTTCAGTTTCTCCTTGCCTTTGTACTTCGTCATGTCGCTGACCACCACCTGCTCGCCGGATTCCAGGCCGCTGATGACCTCGATGTAGTCGTAGTTGCACTCGCCGAGGCGGACTTGGCGGGGATGGAGGAGGTCGCCGTCGAGGACGAAGAGGGTGTAGTCGCCAGGGCCGCTGTAGAAGGAGCCGTTGCGGATGCGGAGCACGTCGTCCTTGATGCTGGTGATGACGAAGACTTCCGTTCTGAGGCCGGAGCGGAGGCGGGGGTGCGACATATCGTCGGGCACGACGGTGAAGGTGATGGCGCCGCTCTGGCTTAGGGGCGTGACGGTGTTGATGGTACCCTTAAGCCGCTCCTTACCGATACGGAGGATGACGGCACCGCCCACACGGACGCGCTCGCTGTGGCTGTCGGAGATTTCACACTCGGCCTTGAAATGGCTCAGGTCGCTGACCACGGCAATCTTCTGTCCTGCACCGATGGTGCTGCCCACCTCGCTGTTGATATAGGTGAGCGTGGCACGGCGCGGCGAGCGGATCTTGGCATCGTCGAGCGTGCGGCGCTTCTCGTCGAGTCCCTTCTCGAAGATGCCGTTCTGGAGCTGCTGCATACGGAGGTCGGCCTGACGCACGCGCTGCTCGTTCTGGTACTGCTGGCGCAGTTGCGAGAGTTGCATCTGGGCGGTTCTTAATGTCGTCTCGGCCTGGCGCACGCGGTCGCGGGTGCCGGAGCCGAGGCTGTCTAAGTAGAGTTCGTTGCGCAGTTGGGCTTCGAGTTGCGAGAGTTCCATCTCCTTCACCTCAATCTGCATCCTGCGGTCGGAGAGTTGGGTTTCGACGTTCGCCTTTAGCTGGGCGGTCTGCTGACGGCGTATCTCGCGCTCGTCGAGGGCCTTGGAGTAGTCGGTCTCAGCGGATTGTAAGTCGAGGCGCAGCAGCGGCGTGCCTACGTCCACGCTGTCACCGCTATGGGCATAGACCTCGAGAATCTTCGAGCTGATGGGCGACACAATGATTTCCTCGAAGGCGGGCACGATGCGCCCCGTGGCCGAGACGCTGACGTCGATGGTGCCGCGGTCCACCTCGGAGATGATGAGTGCCTTGCGGTCCAAGGTTGGCATCATCTGAGTGCCGAGCCAGGCACCTGCGCCGAGTACCGCTACCGCGATGGCAACGGCCACGGCGGTGCGCCGGAGTTTGCGCCGGCGTTGTTCACTGACAGGAATCTGCCTGTCCATGGCAGATCCACCCAGTAGACCCTCCCCCTGCCCCTCCCTGTGAGGGAGGGGAGTAGATAGTTCGTGATTGGATGTTTTCTTGTTCATTATTCTATAGCAATACTGTTTTCTTTTATTCTTGTAAGGTAATTACTCCCCTCACTTTCAGGGAGGGGCGGGGGGAGGGTCTCTATCAGTTCGCAGTCGCGCTCGAAGTCCCAGAGGGCGATGCTGCGGAGCTGATAGTAATAGTACCAGTAGTTGAAGAGCTGCTGGATGCGGCCGATGCGGGCCTGGTCCTTGGCCTTCTGCGCGTCAGAGAGTTCAAGGGTAGAGATGCTGCCTATCTTGAACGTCTCGACGTTGGTGTGGTAGCGGCGGCGGGCGATGGTGTCGGCCTCGCAGGCGATGCGCAGCTGCTCTGCCTGGTTGTTGAACTGCTCGGTCAGTATAAAAATGTTCTGGCGGAAGTCCTGCGACTGCTGGCGCAATTGGCCCTGGATGATGTCGCGGTTCGACTCGGCCATCTTCCTCTGCCCCTTGCGCTTGCCCCAGTCGAGCAGGGGGATGGTGATGCCCACCTGCACCACCTCGTTGCTGAGCAGATGGCGGTAGGCGCTGTTCATGTTCTCGCCCGTGCCGGTGTAGCCGAGCTGGGCGTAGAGGTTGATGCTCTGGCGGTTGGCGCGAGCTGAGGCCACGGCATAGTCGGCCTCCATCTGGCGGCGGCGCATGGTGGTGGCGAGGGCGTTGTTCTCGAGGGCGTGGGCGAGGACGTCGGAATAGAGCAGACCCACCCCCAGCCCCTCCCTGTGAGGGAGGGGAGTAGATAGACTATCCGCTGAATTCTCCCCCTGAAAGTAACTACTCCCCTCCCTCACAGGGAGGGGCTGGGGGTGGGTCTGCAGGGTCTGCTGGGTCTGCAGGGGGTGGGTCTTTGGCTCCATGACTACGATGGGTACATCTATATCGAGGAACGAGCGGAGGGCGAACTGACGGGCCTGGCGGGTACTCTCGCTATTGGTCAGGGCACTGCGGGCGGTGAGCACGTCGAGGCGCAGTTGCAGCACATCGTTCTCGCTGATGGTGCCCATGCGGCGCTTGGCTTGTGCTACCTCATACAGTTTCTCGGCTGTCTGTAGGTTCTGGCGGGCGATGTTCACCTGTTCGCCGGCCAGCAGCAACGAGAAGTAGAGGCTGATGGCCTGCATGGCCACCTCCTCCGTCTCGGTGAGGAATCGCGCCTGCGCCTCACGGTAGCGGAGCGGTTCGATGCGGCGGTTCCACTTCAGGTGGTTCACGCTGAAGAGCGGCTGCGAGAGGGTGACGGCCACGGGCAGCGACATGAACTGATTAGCCCCCTCCCGACCTCCCCCCGTAGGGGAGGCGTTGGCGCTCTGGTGCAGGTAGTCGAGGGATGATTTTATAGACAAGGTGCCG
>CADCEQ010000098.1 GCA_902800435.1 uncultured Prevotellaceae bacterium
CTGTTCCTTTGTTCGATTATCATTATAGCACCGCTTTTAGCACTGTCAAGAGGAGAGTGCTAAAAGTGTGTGAACAATCATTACATATTTTGTTAACTCGTATTCTTTTCGCACAATTATAGCTTTGGCAGAAGGTCTCTGCGCTTTTGCAGCACAGCTTGTTTCTCTTCTACTTCGTGCTTAAGTGCTTTCATTTCGTCGCTTGCGGTGTCCTCCTGGTACAGCAGATCGATCAGCGCCTCCTGCTTTTCGATGATTGTGTTTTTGACCATAGCGGTGGGTTCAAGATTCACTTCGACCTCGTGCTTTACTTCGGCTACGCGTAGCTCGGCCTCCAGGCGAAGCCGCTCGGTCTCAGCTTTGATTGCTTCCACACGTGCGGCAATACGTTCTGTCCGGTAAAGGACCTCCGGATAAGCTTCCGCAAAACGGCGATGGAAGAAGGAGCGATCGTTCAGTAACAGACGAATCTCTTTGTTAATCGCCTCTGTGTCGTCCGCCTCGCTGTTCTCGACGCCGGTCTTAACCAGCTTCAGAACGAAGTGGGACATCACATAGTCCGCCGTAAAGATGCTAGACAAAATAATAGCCAAGGTCTCCCGCAGAATGAAGCTCAAGTGTCCAGAAAGACGCAGCAGCAGAGGATTGATCATTTCTACGATCAAGACTCCGCCCAGGCCAAAGAGGATCAAATTCCCTATCCATACACGGCCGTGCAGATTCATGGGCTTTTGACTGTAATCCCACCAGCGGGCATGGAATCGTTTCTCAAGAACAAAGCTCGTCATATACTCAACGACGCCGCATAAAATAAACGAAACCATGAATGTTGTACCGACAGAGGATTCCAATGGTGAAAGCCCTTTGACCGCGATTGTGATCAGGGCCGCACCTGAGCCATAAATCGGCAACCACGGTCCTGTAAGGAAACCGCGGTTGATGAACCGATGGAACTGGAAATACTTCAGAGTGACTTCAATACACCAACCGAGAAAAGCGTATGCGAAAAACAGCAATATGAGATTGATAAGGCTTTCTGCCGTCATTATCTGAACTCCTTTGTATGGACATCAATGTAATGCATATGCATGAATTCATCATCGTTTTCTTTTGCTGCGAAAATCGGCAAAATAGTTAGAGATCAAAGTGAGCGCGAACTTTTGCACTTCTTTGTCCTGTCTTAGAGATTGAGCGATCTCCAAAGCGTGGCGAAGTTTGATCTCTGTCAAATCTGTAAGAGTAAAAGCTCCGGTAGATGTCATGATCTGAAAGAAGTCCTCGATGAAGGTCTCCCGCTCCTCCAGACTCATTCCTGCAAGCGTCTCGTTCATGGCTTTTTTAAACATTGCACTGCTTGAACTCAGTTCTTCCGAGCGCACAAAGCCAGTGCCGAGTACTTCCCATGTAAAGCCATCATGTGCTCTGGCGCCAAAGCAAGTACTTGTGACTATTTCAGGATCTTTGCCCGTTGAGAGCAACAAACCGACAATAGAGTTCTGCGGGATCAGAGAATGAAGTTTCGGTAAAAGCCTGCGATATCCTTCCTGATTTAAAAAGTCTTCCCGAAAACCGGGTCCGTCAAAACTGTAAACGCTGATGATCCGATCCTGGAGATCCTGCGGGAGCATCGAAGAAGCATAAACGGCAAGATTCCCACCTTTGGAGTGCCCACACACGATAAAGCTGCCATCATAAGCATCCATTGCCCAGCGAAGATAACGCAGGGCGTCTTCCTGCGCTGGGATCGTATCGATGATGGACATGCGGAAGTTTTCTTTCCAGGCAAAGATATTGTCATCAGTACCACGGAATGTAATAAATCGAGTGCCGTCAGGAATCTGGACCGTCAGTGCCGAAAACTGTTCCGCATTGTCAATATTATCAACCCTTCTGTAGCCAGAAAGCATCAGAGAACGAAAGCGAGGAACTGATGGCAGCCGATAAAAACTATCGAGAACTAACGGAGATGTCGCGATTCCAAGAGAGACACTGTCGTTTCCGACATGTGCACGATAAGCTTCAACGACCTCAACCAGATCTGCTTCCTGTTCATCCTCAGGAACTATGCCTGTCAGATCCGGACACCCGATTTTGGAGATGAGGTAGTAATCCGCTTCATTGGCAGGGCTGTTCATAAAACTCAGATCTCCGCGCCAGTCCAAATAATCAAAGAGATCAGCCATGAAAAATCTTCCTTTCTTCAGCTACTCCTTAATTCCAAGCGCAGCAAAAACGGAATCGACCACTGCATGTCCCGTGCGTTCCATCGCTTCGTACGTGCTTCCCGCAACGTGCATGCCCGCGAGGAAGTTATCCAATCCGAACAGTGGGTTATCCACGGACGGCGGCTGTTCCTCGAAGACGTCCAGTCCTGCCGCGGAAATCCGCCCCTCCGTCAGCGCCTCATACAGCGCGCTCTCGTCGACCAGACCCCCACGTGCTGTGTTGACTAGGATCAGCCTGGTATTGGCATGCTGAAGGACTTCCGTATCGATCATATGCCATGTATCATCCGTCAGAAAGCAGTGCAGGCTCACGTAGTCACAGGATTGGAACAGCTCTTTTAGGTCTGTGACGGGCTGAAACCCAAGCACGCTTATCTCCTCGGGTGTACGGTGCGGATTATAGCAGAACACTTCCATGCGAAAGCCGTCTCTTGCGATCTGTGCGACCTCGTGCGCAATATGCCCGCTTCCAATCAGCCCGAGCTTTTTCCCGCTCATCTCGATGCCGACTGTCTCGGACATCCCGAATCTGGGCAGCTGACCAGCATGGGTTTTCTTATCGATGTAATTGACCTTGCGGGACAGATCCAGCATCATGGCAACGGCAAATTCCGCCACGGAACGGGCGTTGCTGCCCGGCGTGTTTTTCACGGAGATCCCCGCCTCTTTCGCCGCCTCCACGTCGATCCGGTCAAGACCCACACCGTGCTGCTGAATGAGCTTGCAGCGTGTTGCTTTTCTGATCACATCACCATGACAGTACTGCTGGCGGACGATGATGGCATCCAGTTCCTCCGGATGGTCAAAGTTGTCCACAAGCTCCACGTATCGCTTCAGCCGTTCGACAGCCGATGGTGCGATCGGGTCATTCAGATAGACTTTCATTTGCTTCTGTCTCCTTTTTGGAGGGCATTTTACGTCTCGATATTGTCCAATCAAAGGATATTCTGGTTCAAGCCGAGAAAAAGATTCCGGACGGCAGTATTATACCATGGAGCAGGGATAGAATCCAGCCGAAAAGAGTGAAGAAAACAATATGGCGGCAAAAAATGATAATGACCGGTCGATATAAGGTGACCGGTCAATTTTATACTCTTCAGTTTTTAACAGTTTTGCTTTTGCACCGTAAAACGGGCAAGGCGAAAAAAGCCCGAAATATAAGGGAAAAACAAACAGTGCGGGAACCGATTTTGATAATAATGTTCGAAATCGGTTGCCGCACTACTAATCTGTGGTTGCCGATAAAATCTCTCCGGTATAAGCATTGATCCTGTATTCATATTCGGCTCTGCCGGATTCGAAATCGACCTCATACCAGGCGGAAGAAAGCGTTTTTTCCAGCTCAATGTCGATGTCGGTCACTTCATCGGATGATAATCCGGCATCCTCCAGAGCAGCTTGAAGCGCGGCGTTTTTCCCTATCTTTTTACTGCCCCCAAAGGCACATCCGCAAACGGAAACGACAAGGGCAAGAATAAGAACTGGCAGACTGTAAGAAGCGCCATAATGCACCTCCTCAGTTGGAGACGTCGCACTGAAGCGTAAGAATGCTGTCGATTTCAGAGGCGGAAAGATAGATGACCTTGCCGGTCTTGTTGAACGTGACGGGGTTGCCGTCCTTGTCCTGGGCGTACCAGGTATAGGTCATTTCCTGGGCCTCCGTCGCCGCGGCCCAGGCGTCGGAATCCCACGCCGCCCAGCACGGTCACTGCGATGGAGATAAGAAAGGCCAGCATGTCTTTCTCGTGCAGGTAGATGGAGAGGCCAAGACACCACAGCATCATGGCCGCCTCGATGAAGAGCAGCGTGCCGATGATTTTGTATATAATCTTGAAGTTGATCATCGCTTGCCGGTGCCGTTATTTGAAGAATTTCTCTATTTTCGACATGTTGATGTCGTGGCAGAACACCACCACCGAGTCGCCGGCCTGTATCTGCGTGCCGCCGCTCACCAGCTGGCCCTCGCCGTTGCGCACCAGACCGCCTATCGTGGTGCCCTTGGGCAGCCCCAGTTCAAACACCCGCTTGCGCGTCACCTTCGAGTTGGGCATGGCGGTGAACTCGGCCACATCGGCGTTGGCCGACATGAGGAAGTGGATGTTGTTCACGTCGGCGGATGATGGTGCCGATATCGAGACTCTCGGCCATGCTGGCGTAGTCGAAATTCTCCACCATGGCCACCGTCTTGCGCACACCCATGCGTTTGGCGGTGAGGCAGGCCAGGATGTTGGTCTCGGCGTTGCCCGTCAGGGCCACGAAGGCCTGGGTGTTCTTGATGCCCTCCTCCAGGAGCAGTCCTATGTCGCGGCCGTCGCCGTGTATCACCATGGCGCGGTCGGTGTCGATAATCTCGTTGAGTTGCTCGCAGCGGGCCTCGTTGCTCTCGAATATCTTGATTTTCATGTATTCGGGCATCAGTGTGGTGGCGCGTGCAGCCGTGGCTCCGCCGCCCATAATCATCACGTTTTTCACGTCTACATAGTGCTCCTTGCCCACAATCTTGCGGATGAAGGGTATGTAGTTGCGTGTGGTCATGAAGTAGGCGATGTCGTTGAGCGAGAGCACATCGTCGCCGCGCGGTATGATGGTCTCGTTGCCGTGCTTGATAGCTACGATGTGATAGGGCGACTCGGGCTTGCACAGGTCCTTGAGGGGCTGGTTGAGCACCTGACAGGTATCGCGCAGCTTGATGCCGAGCATGATGAGGGCACCGTCGTGCACCTCCCAGCGCTGGCGCACCCACGACATTTTCAGACCGTTGGCGATATCGTAGGCAGCCAGGTTCTCGGGGTTGATGAGCGAGGTGATGCCCACATTGTTGAACACGCTGCGCAGTTTGGGGTCGGTATACTCGAAGTTGTCCACCTTGGCCACGGTGCGCTTGGCGCCCAGGGCCTTGGCCAGCATGCAGGCGTTCATATTGAGGTTCTCATCGGGGGTGACGGCGATGAAGAGGTCGGCGCCGTTCACGCCGGCGTCTTTCAGGGTGCGCAGTCTTGACGCCGAGGCCTGTATCGTCATAAGGTCGTAGTCGTTGTTGATGCTCGAGAGCCGTTCCTCGTCGGAGTCGATGAGCACGGTGTCGTGGTTGTTGCGCGACAGCAACTTGGCCAGATGGGTACCGATGGCGTAGGCGCCTACAATGATGATTTTCATGACCGTATGATGGCTTGGTAGATAGATTCGGGGTCGATGCCGGCGATGGTCTGCAGCTCAGCCACGGAGCCGTGCTCCACAAACTCGTCGGGCAGTCCCAGACGCACGATGGCGGGATGGTGGCCGTGGTCGGCCATCCACTCGGTCACGGCACTGCCGAAACCGCCGGCGCGGCAGCCGTCCTCGAGGGTGATGATGCGGCCGAAGCGGGCGGCCACCTCTTCGAGTAGCCGCTCGTCGAGGGGTTTTACGAAGCGCATGTCGTAGTGGGCCACACTTAGGGGGGTGCCCTCTTCGCGCAGGCGGTCGATGACGCGGGTCACATGGTTGCCGATGGGTCCTATGCTGAGCACGGCCACATCGGTGCCGTCGGCGAGTCGGCGGCCGGTGCCCACCTCAATCTCTTCGAGCGGACATTGCCAGTCGACCAGTTCGCCGCGGCCGCGCGGGTAGCGTATCACGAAGGTGCCCTTGTCGGGCAACTGCGCCGTATACATGAGCCGGCGCAGCTCGTGCTCGTTCATGGGCGATGCGATGGTGAGGTGGGGAATGGGGCGCAGGAAGGCCATGTCGAAGGCGCCGTGGTGGGTGGGGCCGTCCTCGCCCACCAGTCCGGCGCGGTCCAGACAGATTACCACGGGCAGCCGTAGCAGGGCGGCGTCGTGTATGATATTGTCGTAGGCCCGTTGCGAGAAGGCACTGTAGATGTTGCAGAAGGGCTGCAGACCGTCGGAGGCCATGCCGGCCGAGAAGGTCACGGCGTGGCCTTCGGCGATGCCCACATCGAAGGTGCGTGCGGGCAGGGCCTCCATCATGATGTTCATGGAGCAGCCGGTGGGCATGGCGGGGGTGACGCCTACGATGCGGCTATTCTGGCGGGCTAGCTCAAGGAGGGTGTGGCCGAACACGTCCTGGTATTTGGGCGGAATACCCGTCTCCTCGCTGTGTATGCGCTCGCCGGTCTCCACGTTGAACTTGCCGGGGGCATGCCACACGGTGGCGGCTTTCTCGGCGGGCTCATAGCCCTTGCCCTTGATGGTGTGCAGGTGGAGCAGCTTGGGGCCCTTCATGTCTTTCAGTTGGCGCAGCAGGCGCACTATCTCCTTCACGTCGTGGCCGTCGAAGGGTCCGAAGTAGCGTATGTTCATGCCCTCGAACACATTCTGCTGATGGCTGATGGCCGACTTGATGGCGTTGTTGAGGCGTATCAGTCCATGGCGGCGGTTGTCGCTGAGCATGCCGCGGCGGTTGAGCCACTGCGAGAGCTGGTAGCGCAGGTCGTTGTAGGTCTTGTTGGTGTTGAGGTTGAGCAGATACTGCTGCATGCCGCCCACGGAGTGGTCGATGCTCATGTCGTTGTCGTTGAGAATGATGAGCATGTCGTTGTCGCTCGACGACACATTGTTCAGTCCCTCATAGGCCAGACCGCCGCTCATGGCGCCGTCGCCTATCACGGCCACCACATGCTGTGTCTTGTCTTTGCGCAGCTTGGCGGCCACCGCCATGCCGAGGGCTGCCGAGATGGAGTTGGAGGCATGACCGCAGGTGAAGGTGTCGTATTCGCTCTCCCGGGGCGAGGGGAAGGGCATGAGTCCGTGCAGTTTTCGGTTGGTGCAGAACCGGTCGCGCCGGCCGGTCAGTATCTTGTGCCCGTAGGCCTGGTGCCCCACGTCCCATACGATGCGGTCGTGCGGGGTGTCGAGCACGTAGTGCAGGGCCACCGTTATCTCTACCACTCCGAGACTGGAAGCGAGGTGTCCCGGATTGACCGAGAGCTCGTTCACAATCATCTGTCGGAGTTCGTCGCACAGTTGGGGCAGCTGCTCCACGCTGAGCTGGCGCAGGTCGGAGGGCACGTTGATGCTTTCGAGCAGTGACTTTTTGTTGTTTTCCATTAATCAGTGGTTCTTTCTGCAATCGTGTTGATTGCTCCAACTTGCAAA
Organism: uncultured Prevotellaceae bacterium; assembly: GCA_902800435.1. The sequence continues at coordinate 7,325 of CADCEQ010000098.1, forward strand.
AATAAGAAAAAAATCCGACATCGGCCTTCTTGCCGCTTCTTTTTTTCAAATGGTGGTGTGCAAATGGACTTTTTCGGTGCTGCTGACGCACAAAAAGAGAGGGGAAGCGCCCTTTCTGGCCTCCCCCTCTTGTAGGT
>CADCEQ010000099.1 GCA_902800435.1 uncultured Prevotellaceae bacterium
TGTTCCGTACGCTGATGGCCTTCCGTTCGCCCTCGGGTGACGGTCTGAAGTGGTTCGTCCAGATTGACCTTACGAAATGCAGTCACGAGCAATGGTTCGATGCCGTGAGGATGTATCTGATGCAGACCTACGGGCTGACCTCCAGGCAGGTCGACCCATCGGTGAGGAATGTGTCGAGGGCGTGCTTCCTTTGCTACGACCCCGAGGTGTATGTGAATCCCGAACTGCTGACAGATGACAAATGACAGATGACAGTTATGACGGGAACTACAGACAATACCATGTTCGACCCTCTGGCCTGGTTAAGTCAGCAGAGCCGGAAGGCCGCTAAGGCTCCCCCAGAGGGTATGGATGCCGCTCAGCACAGCCCGGCCAGCCAGCCTGCTTCCCCCGAGGAAGAGCTGGCCATGGCCAGGGCGGTGGCCAACGAGCTGCTACGCATCGGGGCAAACATTGCTGAGGACTATCATGACTACGTGCGGCTGGGCTTTGCCTTAGCCAGTGGGCTGGGTAGCGACGGGCGTAGCATCTTCCACATGCTATGTGCGCACAGCACGAAGTACAGTGTGAACGAGTGTGAGCGCAAATGGCGGGAATGTCTGCGCAAGAGCGACGGGCGTACCACCATTGCTACCTACTACCACATGGCGCGTGAGGCTGGGGTGGATATTAAGAAGTTAAGGAAGTTAAGAAGTTAAGAAGTTAAGGAAGTTAAGAAGTTAAAACTATATTGCGTATGAGTGAAAAGAAAGTGGCCTTGAAGGCCGTCAAAAAGAACGCTTCCGACAAACGGAAGCCAGTGAAGAAAACCGTAGTCAGGCACAGCTCTGCCGTGCGCAAGGGCAAACCGAGGGACAAGCCACCCTACAAGCCGATGTCGTGGGCTGAGGTGTTTGACAACAACCAGTTGCCACCGTTGCCCACACAGTTGCCGGCCATCATTGAGACCACCGTCTCGCAGACCCCCGAGCTGCTGAAGGGTACGGTGGCGCAGGCAGTCCTCGTGGCTTACAGCATCTATGCGAAGGGGCTGTCGTTCCTCTATAACGACGGGCGTGTTCGCGAGTTGCGCATGAACTGTCTGCTGGTGGCTATGGAAGGTGGCGGCAAGGAGTGTGTCACGCCCCCCGTGAAGCACATACTGGCCGAAGTCAAGCTGCGCTCAAAGGCCGACCGCAGAAGGCTGAAGGAGTTTAACGAAGAGTACAGCCGTAAGGCTATGAACAAGGAGAAGCCCCAGCGCCCCACCGACCTGGACATACGCTGGCTGTTTCCGGACATTACCCGTCCTCGCCTGGGGCAGGCCATGGAGGACGCACAGGGCGGCTTCCTGTTTCTGAAGATGAACGAGCTGGAAGACTGGGACAGGGTTGAGGGTAAGAGTGGGCGTTCGAACTCGTTCAGCACGATGAAGATTATCGATGACGAGGGCAACGACTTCGGTCAGGACAGAGTGGGAGCACAGAGTGTCAATGCCGACGGCTGTCTGAGGCTGAACTGGCTTGCCGACACGACAGAGCCCAAGTTGCGGAAATACTTCCGTCATATCCACGGCGAGGGACCTATATCCAGAATAGTCTTCGGAAGCATTCCCCAAGTCGAGATAGGCGCCCCCATCCCCGTGTTCGGCAAGTACGACAAGAATTACGATGACGCGATACGCCCCTTCATCGAGAACCTGAAGAAGGCCACGGGTGTCGTAGAGTGCAAGGAAGCCCAGAAGATGGTCGATAAGCTGAAGGCCGAGATAGACGAGTTCTCGACGCTGACACAATCGCGGATTCTCGACCAGCTGAGCCATCGCGCCCTGGTTGCCGCCTTCAGGAAGGCCTGTCTCATCTATGCTGCCAACGGCATGAAATGGGAACCCGAGATAGAGTATTTCTGCCGATGGTCGCTTCAGGTAGACTTGTTTCTGAAATACTCGCTGTTTGCAGAGGATATCCGCAAGGCCACCGAGGACTGCCAGGGAGCTAAGAGCGGACCAAGAAGTCTACTGGCTGATATCACGACCGACGAGCATGGGGTGTTCAGCTTCAACGAGGTGCTACGGGTGTATACAGCCAGTGGCAGGGAGCCCGACGAGAAGAAGGTGCACAACATGCTGTCGCAATGGAAGTCGCGTGGCTACATCTTACAGATGACAGATGACAGTTACAAAAGAGTGTAGCCTATTCGTACCATTCACCCCCCCTGGTAATGGAGCACGAAAAAAAACTCGAGATTTCTTTTGGTGTTTTGCTCGCTAATTCGTGTATATGTGTGGAATAGTAGGTTACATCGGGAAAAAAGAGGCTTTCCCCATATTGATTAAAGGTCTGCGACGCCTGGAGTATCGTGGCTACGATTCAGCCGGCGTAGCCCTCATCAACGGCCAGGGCGCGTTGAATGTTTATAAGACCAAGGGTAAGGTTGACAATCTGACAGAATATTGTAGTGACAAGGACGTGACGGGCAGCATCGGCATAGCGCATACGCGCTGGGCCACGCACGGCGAGCCGTCGAGCAGGAATGCGCATCCGCACTACTCAGAGAGCCACAATCTGGCCATCATTCACAACGGCATCATAGAGAACTATGCCGACATCAAGGCGAAGCTGACGGACAAGGGTGTGCACTTCCAGTCGGACACCGACACGGAGGTGCTGGTGCAGCTGGTGGAATATATCATGACGAAGAAGAACCTGTCGCTGTTGGAGAGCGTGCAGGTGGCACTCTATCAGGTGATAGGTGCCTACGCCATAGCCATCATCGACAAGCGCGATCCACAGCAGATAGTAGCCGCCCGCAAGCAGAGTCCGCTGGTGGTGGGCATTGGCGACGGCGAGTTCTTCCTGGGCAGCGATGCCAGCCCCATCATAGAATATACGGACAAGGTGGTCTATCTGGAAGACGGCAACATAGCCCTGATACGGCTGGGCGAGGAGTTGAAGGTCATCAGCATCCTTGGCGAAGAGCAGGAGCTGGCCGTGAAGCGGGTGGACATAGACCTGGGACAGATAGAGAAGGGCGGCTATCCGCACTTCATGCTGAAGGAAATTTTCGAACAGCCCGAGTGCCTGACCAACTGCATGCGTGGCCGCATCAACGTGGAAGCCGACCATGTGACGCTGTCGGCCCTCATCGACTATCGTCGCCAGCTGTTGCAAGCCAAGCGCATCGTCATCGTGGCATGTGGCACGTCGTGGCATGCAGGACTCATAGGCAAGCAGGTCATAGAGAGCCTCTGCCGCATCCCCGTGGAGGTGGAGTATGCCTCAGAGTTCCGCTACAGGAATCCCGTGGTGGGCAAGGACGATGTGGTGATAGCCATCTCGCAGAGTGGTGAGACAGCCGACACGCTTGCCGCCGTGCAGCTGGCCAAGTCGAAGGGTGCCTTCATCTATGGCATCTGTAACGCCATAGGCTCGTCGATACCCCGTGCTACCGATACGGGTACATATATCCATGTAGGCCCGGAGATTGGTGTGGCATCAACCAAGGCCTTTACGGGACAGGTGACGGTGCTGACCATGTTTGCCCTGGCATTAGGCGAGGCGAAGGGTACTATAGACCGCAAGGAATACCTGAAGGTGACGAAGGGTCTGAGCCAGATGCCCGACATCATCACGGAAGTGCTGAAGACCAACGACAAGGTGGCTGACCTGGCACGTACGTTTACCTATGCCCACAACTTCCTGTACTTAGGGCGCGGCTATTCCTATCCAGTAGCCCTGGAGGGAGCCTTGAAGCTGAAGGAGATATCCTATATCCATGCCGAGGGCTATCCCGCAGCAGAGATGAAGCACGGCCCGATAGCATTGATAGACTCGGACATGCCCGTGGTGGTGATAGCAACGCACAATGCCATGTACGAGAAGGTGCTGTCGAACATACAGGAAATCAAGGCCCGGCAGGGTAGGGTGATAGCCCTCGTGTCGAAGGACGACAACACGATAGCCAAGATAGCCGACGAGGTGATAGAGTTGCCCGACGTGCAGGAGTGCCTGGAACCGCTGGTGGCCACGATACCGCTGCAACTGCTGGCCTATCACGTGGCAGTGTGCAAAGGCAAGAATGTCGACCAGCCAAGAAACCTGGCTAAATCGGTGACCGTTGAATAAAGCTAAGGGCGATTCGTTGATTAAAACGTTTCGCCTTTTTTATAACATAGAAATGAACAAGGATGAAAGATGTAACATTGGTCCTGCAAGACGGGACTACGTTCAAGGGAAAGAGCTTCGGGTATGACAAGCCCGTGGCTGGTGAGGTGGTGTTCAACACGGCCATGATGGGCTATCCTGAGAGTCTGACAGACCCGAGCTATGCGGGACAGATGCTGGTGATGACCTATCCCTTGGTGGGCAACTACGGGGTACCGCCGTTTAGCATTTCTGAGGGAGGCCTGCCCGACTTCATGGAGAGCGACCGCATCTATGCCACGGCCCTCATCGTGAGCGACTATAGCGAGCAGTATTCTCACTGGAATGCCTGCGAGAGTCTGGGCGACTGGCTTCGCAGGGAGCAGGTGCCCGGTGTGACAGGCATTGACACCCGTGCGCTGACCAAGGTGCTGCGTGAGCACGGCGTGATGATGGGCAGGCTGGTATTCGCAGAGGAGTCGGACAATGCCGAAGCTTCAGACTATGGCTCCGTGAACTGGGTGGAGCGTGTATCGTGCAAGGATATCGTCCGCTACAACGAGGGTGCTGGCAGAAAGGTGGTGCTGGTGGACTGTGGTGTCAAGGCCAACATCATCCGCTGTCTCGTGCGTCGTGGCTGCGAGGTTGTGCGTGTGCCCTGGAACTATGACTACACGGATATGGCTTTCGACGGCTTGTTCCTGGCTAACGGCCCTGGCGACCCGGACCGCTGTGTGCAGGCCGTGGACATATTGAAGAAGCAGATGTCGCGCAGCAGGAAGCCGATATGTGGCATTTGCATGGGCAACCAGTTGCTGGGAAAGGCCGCAGGGGCTACCATCTATAAGCTGAAGTATGGACACAGGTCGCACAACCAGCCTGTGCGTGAGGTGGGTACCAACCGTTGCTACGTCACCAGCCAGAACCATGGCTATGCCGTGGATGCTGCCACGCTGGGCAAGGACTGGCGCGAGCTGTTTGTCAACATGAACGACGGCTCTAACGAGGGCATCCGCCATCAGACCAATCCATGGTTCTCGTCACAGTTCCACCCAGAAGCCTGTTCGGGCCCGGTAGATACAGAATTTATGTTTGACCGTTTTATGGAAGCATTATGAAAGACCAGAATATCAAGAAAGTCCTGTTGCTTGGCTCAGGCGCATTGAAAATAGGTGAGGCCGGTGAGTTC
>CADCEQ010000100.1 GCA_902800435.1 uncultured Prevotellaceae bacterium
AGGCTCCGACGATTTTTGTCGGAGTCTTTTGTTTTGTGTAACTTCGCGCTCATAAGATTAACTAATGAAATGAAGTTATGGATAAGAATGTAATGAGCCAGTTGGATGCAGAACTGGAGCATGCGGGCGAGGAGACGGCGCTGAGTCCGAAGATGCTGTTGCTGGAACAGTTGAGGATTACGCCGGAGAAGCAGTTGAAGCCGATGGAATTCTTATTCCATTTGTTCGGCAAGCCGTGTTTCCCGAGGCGTGAACTAGTGGCGATAACGGGTAAGGCGAAGTCGGGTAAGACGTTCGTCACCTCGATGCTGATGGCGTGTTGTCAGAGTCGCGACGTGCTGGCATTCCAGAGAATTGGTGATGAGCCGCTCAGGGTGCTGTGGTACGACACGGAGCAGAGCGACGAATCGACACAGGACATCCTGAAGAACCGAATAATGACTTTGATTAAAACGACCACGGATTTAACGGATTCAACGGATAAAAATTCGTGTAATTCGTGCAATTCGTTGTTTAAAAAAAGCATCGATGTCTTCAACGTGCGGGGTGTGGCGTGGAAGGAACGGCGTGACCTGTTGCGCGAGGCTGTGACGAGATGCAAGCCCGACCTGGTGATCGTTGATGGCATCCGCGACCTGGTGAACGACATCAACGACGGTGTGCTGGCACAGGAGGTGATGGAGGAACTGATGTACCTGGCCACGGAACACGACTGTTGCATCGTGTGTGTACTGCACCAAAACAAGAGCGGCGAGGACCACAACCTGCGCGGATGGATCGGTACGGAACTGATGAACAAGGCCTTCGAGGTATATAGTTGCGAGAAACTGCAACCACAGCGTATCTTCTCGCTGGAGCAGACGCTAACGCGCAAGTACGACATCGAGCGGACGATGTACTTCGAGGTGGGTGACGACGGTCTGCCCGTATCATGTGGTGTACCGACAGACGGGGGCGGTAAGGACAAGACGGACGGTTATCCGCAATTGAATGCCGACTATATTCGTCACGACGAGCACGACCAGTGGCAGGTCGATGTGCGGCGGCTCTTTGCCGATGCCATCGGCGGACGGCAACAGGTGACGGGTGCAGAACTGCGCTCGGAGGTGTGCCGACTGTCGAACATCCGTTCGTGGAAGTTCTATAACTCGCTGTTGGAGCAGGCTGTCAACAGTGAGGTTATCATGAAGTCGTACGACCATGCGGCTCACGTCATCTATGCCCTGAGGCCACAGGCTCCCGTGCAGACAGAACTGTATCAGGACGACGAGCCCTTCTGAAGTCCCTCACCCCCTCCATATTTCCGTCCCCCTATATGGGGGACTCCAATATGAGGGGAGGGCTTCATTCGGGGAGGTTTTCCAAATTGAGAATTGAGAATTGAAAATTGAGTATTATGGCGATGACGATGGAAGAGGTATTTTCACATACGTTCAAGGCGATAAGTAAGAGGCTGGATGAGCAGCGGGCCGAAGGGCGGCGGCTGTGGCAGCAGCGGTTGGGTACGGCGTCGGAGTTCTGCCTGGCGGTGGTCAGCAATGGTTACTTGACCGAGGAGCAGATGCAGCGGGCGGCACAGCGCTACCGGCTGGGAGCCAGTCGCGACGGCGGGGTGATCTTCTGGCAGATTGACGAGTTCGATCAGTTGCGCGACGGCAAGATCATGCACTACCGCCCAGACTGTCACCGCGACCACGACCGCAAGCCGACATGGACGGCCTACCTGCTGCGCAAGCACGGAAAACTGCCGAAGGACTGGAACACCGACCACTGCCTGTTCGGCCTGCACCTATTGATGGAAGATGTCAGATGGAAGATGGCTGATGTAAAAGTGGCCGTAGTCGAAGCCGAGAAGACCGCGGTGATTATGTCCGAGGTGAAACCTGAATATATCTGGCTGGCCACGGGCGGCAAGACCGAACTCAACGTGGCGAAGTTGCGCCCGCTCGAAGGCCGTCGCATCATTCTCTTCCCTGACACCGATACCGACGGTCAGACCTACCGCGACTGGTACGATGTAGCCGAGGCTGCCAGCGACGTGTTCGGTCACCCTGTCACCGTGAGCAGTCTCCTCGAACAGCGTGCCACCCCCGCCCAGAAAACCGCGAAGATCGACCTCGTGGACTTATTATTTCAGAGTTTATAGTTTACAGTTTTTTGTTTATAGTAGATATGAAAGCAATGTCGAAACAACAGCTGGCGGATGCTGCCGGAGTGAGCGTGAAGGTGCTGATGAGCTGGTGCAAGCAATATCAAGCCGAACTGGAGGCCATGGGAGTGAAGACCAAGACAAAGGTGCTGCCGCCAAACGCAGTACGCTTCATCGCCGAGAAATACTGCATCGACATCAACGAGTAAACTGCCTTATCGTGCTTATCATGCCCTATCGTGCCTTGAACGACCTAAACGGAAAACGGCCCTCAAAAAAGTGGTACCTTTGCATTGTCGGAAGTGACCAGGCGGATGGGCCCAAGGAAGGTGCCACCTTTCTGCCGGAAAGGTACTACCTTTCTCGGAGTTTGCAGCCACCTTTCTCCCGCTTAACTCACCCCAACAATGTGTGAACCGTAGATGTAATCATCTGTAAACTGTAAACTGTAAACAAAAAAACTATGGCAAGATCAAACATTCCAATGATGATCAACCTTCGTCAGAACACCAATGACGAGTCGACCGCCTACGGCAAGTTCTTCGCCGAGGTGGAGCGAAAAGTACCTATTAACCTGAAGGGCTTCTGCCGCCACATGACCGAGCACGGCAAGATCGCCAGCTACCAGATGTGTGAACTGGTGGTGATGCAGATGGTGGAGTGCCTCAAAGAGCTCATCACCCAGGGCCAGCCCGTGAAGATCGACGGCCTCGGCACGTTCTATCCCTCGGTCGACGGCGGCAAGCTCGGCAAGGCGAACATCACCGACGCCATCGCCGGCGGTCCGATCGCGATGATCAACGGCATCTACCTGAACTTCCAGCCCGAGAACACCAAGGGTGAGAAGCTCACCTCGAAGGCCCTGAAGGACGACTGCATCTTCGAGTGGGGCTACGTCATCAAGTCG
>CADCEQ010000101.1 GCA_902800435.1 uncultured Prevotellaceae bacterium
GACGGCGGGTGGCCGCGTGATTGCCGTCAGCAGCTACGGTCAGGACAAGGACGAGGCCTTGCAGCGCTCCATGGAGGGTGCAGAACTCATTGACTTCCAGGACAAATACTTCCGTCACGACATCGGACAGGATCTGTAAGAAGTAAGAGGTGAGAGGTAAGAGGTAAGAAGTGAGAGGTAAGTGAGAGGTAAGAGGTGAGAAAAAGACTACAAAACAGGATTGCCGAGAGCCGGTTGGCACTGCCCACGACGGCCGTTATCGCCACAGTGGTATGGTTGCTGGCAGGCGCAGCAGAACACGGATGGTGGTTGCAGTGGCTATGTTTCGCCACCTGCTGCTACCTGATGGTGATGCTGAACAACATCCACGCCCTCATCCGCATCTACTCGCGCATGGTGTCATGTGTCTTCATGGCCCTCATGTGTACCGCCTGCTTCCTGTTCCCGTCACTGCCAGGAGCCATCATGCAACTCTGCACGATAGCGTTCCTGCTGATGTGGTTCACCATCTACCAGGACCGCAACGCCTCAGGACGATGCTACTATGCCTTCCTGGCCTTAGGACTGGCCAGCGTGCCGTTCGTACAGATACTCTGGCTGTTGCCGTTGTTGTGGATACTGACACAGACCAACCTCATGGCCCTGTCGTGGCGCACGTGGACAGCATCCGTACTGGGCGTGCTCACACCCTACTGGTTCTGGCTCTGCTGGCAACTCTACCTGGGCGACCTGACACCGCTGGGCAACCATCTGGCCGGTCTGCTGCCAGACATCACCTTCGCCCTACCCGACCTGCTCGTGCCACACCTTCTGTCGTTGGTACTGGCCACCGTTCTCATCATCATGGGAACCATGCACTTCCTGCACAAAAGCTCTGGCGACAAAATCCGCATCCGCATGTTCTACTACAGCTTCATGTGGCTGGGACTGGCAGGCATGCTCTTCACCCTGCTGTTGCCAGAGAAATACGACATGTCCTTCCGACTGATGGTCGTCTGTGCAGCACCCCTGGGAGGACACTTCATCGCACTGACCAACACCAAAGCCACCAACATCACTTTCCTGGTGCTCACGGCCGTCACACTGGCTGTCACCCTACTTAACATCGGCTTATGGACGTCCTGATACAACTACTCATCAGCTACGGCTACTGGGGCATGCTCGTCACGGCATTCGTAGCAGGCTCCTTCTTCCCCTTCTCCAGCGAGGCCGTCATGACAGGACTGCTGGCGGCAGGACTGGACCCCTGGGGACTCATCATCTACGGCACCATAGGCAACGTCACGGGAGGCATGTTCAACTACTTCGTCGGACGGCAAGGACGAATGGAGTGGATAGAGAAATACCTGCACGTCAAACAGCACGACCTGGAGCGCGCCCAGCACTTCATGGCAGGACGAGGAGCATGGATGGGATTCTTTGCCTTCATACCCATTCTGGGCTCGGCCATCACCATCGCACTGGGACTGATGCGCGCCAACATACCCATCTCCATCAGCAGTATGGCCATAGGCAAGTTCCTGCGCTACGTGCTGCTGGTATATGGCGTACAATGGCTCTTTTAGCGTTAAAAATATTGAAACGTGCAAGACTTAGGCTAAATAATCGTAACTTTGCAGGATAATATCAATCAAACAACAGAAAATGAAACAATTCAGAATTGTGGATAACATGATGGGCTGGCTGACATTCGCCATTGCAGCCGTCGTGTATTGCTCCACCATCGAACCGACAGCCTCCTTCTGGGACTGTCCGGAATTCATCTCGACAGGCTATAAACTGGAAATCGGTCACCCACCGGGCGCACCGTTCTTCATGCTGACGGCCAACCTGTTCTCACAGTTTGCCAGCGACCCCAGTCAGGTGGCTCGCATGGTCAACACCATGAGTGCCCTGCTGTCGGCAGCCACCATCCTGTTCCTGTTCTGGACCATATCGCACCTCGTGCGACGCCTGCTCATCAAGCAGGAGGAATTCTTCGGTGCTACAGCCTTGAAGGACATCCCCGCATGGAAATGGATAGCCATCGAGACCTCGGCACTGGTGGGAGCACTCATCTACACCTTCAGCGACACCTTCTGGTTCTCGGCAGTCGAGGGTGAGGTATATGCCTACTCGTCGGCCTTTACGGCAGTGGTGTTCTGGCTTATCCTGAAATGGGAAGACCAGGCCGACCAGCCGCATGCCGACCGCTGGCTAGTGCTCATCATGTACATGACGGGACTCTCCATCGGCGTCCACCTGCTGAACTTGCTGTGCCTGCCGGCCATCGTGCTCGTGTACTACTACCGCAAGTTCCCCACGGACGATCCCAAGCGCGACCTGAAGGGCAGTCTCATCGCCCTGTTCATATCGGTCGTCATCCTCGCTGCCGTGCTCTATGGCGTCGTGCCAGGCATCGTACAGGTGGGCGGATGGTTCGAACTGCTGTTCGTCAACATCCTCGGATGTCCGTTCAACACGGGTGAAATCATCTATATCTTCCTGCTCATCGCCGTGATGATATGGGCGATATGGGAAACCCACCGCGACCTGAACGAGAAGCGCCAGAACATGGCATTCCTCGCAGCACTCGCCATGTTGGGTATTCCGTTCTACGGACACGGCTGGATGTCGGTCGTCATCGGCATCATCGTGATGGGCATCCTGTGGTTCGTCCTGGGCTACACTATCAAGCCAAAAGCCAAGGGCGAAAAGGCAACGGCCCTGGTCAGCGCCCGCATCAAGAACACCTCGCTGCTCTGCATGCTGATGCTGATGATTGGCTACTCGTCATACGCCCTCATCGTCATCCGTTCATCGGCCAACCCGCCTATGGACCAGAACTCGCCAGAGGACATCTTTACCCTGGGCGAATACTTAGGCCGCGAGCAGTACGGCCAGCGCCCGCTGCTCTACGGACAGTCATACGCCTCACAGGTGGCTCTGGAGCAGGAGGGACAGTACTGCAAGCCCGTCATGACGCAGGGAGACCCCGTCTGGCAGCACGAGTACAAATATGCACAGAACATGCTGTTCCCTCGCATGTACAGCTCGGCTCATCGTGGAGCCTACGAGAGCTGGATGGGCGACATCAGCAGCAACGACACACAGTTTGACCGCTGTGGCGAAATGGTCACCGTCAAGATGCCCACACAGTTCGAGAACCTGCGATTCTTCATCTCCTACCAGTGTAACTTCATGTACTGGCGCTACTTCATGTGGAACTTTGCCGGTCGGCAGAACGACCTGCAGGGCAACGGCGAACTGGAGCACGGCAACTGGCTGTCGGGCTGGGACTGGCTGGACAACTGGCGACTGGGCGACCAGAGCAAGTTGCCTGACGAGCTGAAGGAGAACAAGGGACACAACGTGTACTTCATGCTGCCCCTCATCTTAGGACTCATCGGCCTGTTCTGGCAGTCGCTGGCCAAGCATCACGGAAGCATCAGCGACCAGACGGGCATACGACAGTTCTGGGTGGTGTTCTTCCTGTTCTTCATGACGGGTCTGGCCATCGTCATCTACCTGAACCAGACTCCTATGCAGCCCCGTGAGCGCGATTATGCCTACGCCGGCTCGTTCTACGCCTTCGCCATCTGGTGCGGTATGGGCGTGGCAGCCATCATAGAAATGATTAGGGAGAAATTAAAAGTGAAAAGTGAAAAGGCAGTGACTGCCCTGGCCTGCGTGGTCAGCATACTCTGTCTCTTCGTGCCTGTACAGATGGCCTCGCAGAACTGGGACGACCACGACCGTTCAGGACGATACACCTGCCGTGACTTCGGACAGAACTACCTGACGATACACCTGCCGTGACTTCGGACAGAACTACCTGATGTCACTACAGCAGGAGAACAATCCCATCATCTATACCAACGGCGACAACGACACCTTCCCCCTGTGGTACAACCAGGACGTGGAGGGCGTCAGAACGGATGCTCGCGTGTGCAACCTGAGCTACCTGCAGACCGACTGGTACATCGACCAGATGCGTCGTCCGGCCTACGACTCACCCAGCGTGCCCATCTCGTGGGAACGTATCGAGTACTGTAGCGGTACCAACGAGTATGTCTCCATCGAGCCTGACATCAAGTCGCTCATCGAGAAGATTCAGGAACAGTACCCTGAAGAGGCTGAGAAGCTGTTTGGCAAGAAGCCCTTCGAACTGAAGAACGTGCTGAAATACTGGGTTCGCGGTCAGTGGAGCAAGGAGCAGAAGGAGATTCTGGAGGCGCTGTTCGGACAGGACCGCTACAGCCACGTGATACCTTCTGACACGCTGTACATGACCATCGACAAAGAGGCCGTCAAGAAGAGCGGCATGCTGATGGCCAGCGACTCCATACCCGACCAGATGGTCATCTCGCTGGCTGGCAAGCGCGCACTCTACAAGGGTGACCTCATGATTCTGGAGATGCTGGACCAGTGCAACTGGAAACGGCCTATCTATGTGGCCGTCAGCGTTGGTGACGACAACTACATCAACCTGGGCAACAACGTCATCACCGAGGGTCTGGCCTACCGCATCACACCGTTCACCACACAGCAAGACGGCAAACCGCTGCCTGGCGTCAAGAACTACGATACGGAACGAACCTACGACAACGTCATGAACCGCTTCAAGTTCGGTGGACTGGAAAAGAAGGGTATCTACCTCGACGAGACGGTGATGCGCATGTGCTTCACCCACCGTCGCATCATGGCGAAGTTGGCTATGGAACTGATCTACGAAGGAAAGGCCCTGGAGAACGAGGGAAAGACCGACGAGGCAAAGGCCAAGAAAGAAAAGGCCCTGAACGTGCTGCGCTATACCATGAAGGTGATTCCAGAATACAACGTGCCACACAGCTACGCCTCTGGCTCACTGGATATGGCTCGTGCCTGGCTGACACTGGGACAGCAGAAGGAAGCTGAGAAGATATTGAACCAGCTCTGGAAGAACTCTGCACAGTATGCCAAGTGGTACTGCTCGCTGGATGGCTTCCGTTTCGACGGTGCCAAGAATGATGTCCTCATCAATTTCTATATCATGCAGCAGGTGGTAGCCATTACCGACAGCTTCAATCAGGAGAAGGGCGACAAGCTCATGAAAGAGCTCTCCATCCTGAGCAGCATCTTCGAACAGAAAGGCGGCCAACTGTATGAGGACTAAACGTCGAAATGTCGTAATATCGAAATATCGTAATATCGAAATATCGTAATATCGAAACATCAAACAACGATTAGCGCGTGATTATCGAGCAACCTGCTATATGGATGCGCTGGCTGTACCCTAATGCGCTGTGGCGTATGGATCGTCAGGAAAGGGCAGTTTATCTGACCTTCGACGACGGTCCCATACCCGAGGCGACACCCGTCATACTGGACATTCTGAAACAGTATAACGTCAAGGCCACGTTCTTCATGGTAGGCGACAATGCACGAAAGCATCCGGACCTGCACCAGATGGTCGTCGATGCAGGACACCGCATCGGAAATCACACACACAACCACATCAGCGGACTGCGATACTCCATACACGACTACAGCTACAACGTGGAGAAGGCCAATGCCTACCTGCATACCGACCTCGTCAGACCGCCTCACGGATGGATGCGACTGGACTTGTATGCCTGGCTGTCGAGAAAGTTCCAGATTGTCATGTGGGACCTCGTCACGCGCGACTACTCCAAATACACCACCGCTGAAGACGTGGTGAACAACGTGAAGCGCTATGCACGCAACGGCAGTATCATCACCTTCCACGACTCCGTAAAGTCCATTGAGAAACTACGCATAGCACTACCGCAAGCCATCGAGTGGCTGCGTGACCAGGGCTACGAATTCAAGGTATTCAAAAAGTCGCCACTCATCATTGAGTGACGACTTTTCCTTTTTATTTTATTATTAGTGCGGAAGCAAACTCTTCACTTTTCACTCTTCACTTTTAGCACGGGCGCTTCTTGGGCAGTTTGAACACATCCTGCACCTCCTTCATCTGGGCCTCGGTCATACCATCGGGCTCAGAACCCATAGCACGGGCGCACATAAAGATGTTGGCAGCCTTGCAGAGCACATCGGTCTGGTCGAAGGCATCCATAATGTCCTGACCGACAGCTACCGTGCCGTGCTTCTCCCACATCACCACGTCGTGCTTCTTGATCTGTTCGAGGGTAGCCTCAGCAAGTGCTACTGATGAGGGTAAAGCGTAGGGTACGATGCCGATGCCCAGCGGTGCGAAGGCCAGTGTCTCAGGAATCATCGACCACAGCACGCGCGTCATCTCGTCACCCTTCAGGAAACGCTGGATATGACTCATGGCCACCAGTTCGATGGGGTGAGTATGAAGCGTAGCCTTATAACACGAGCCCGTCTCGAGCAGATAGTTCTGCAGGTTCAGGTGCGTGGGCAACTCGCTGGTGGGCACTACAGGCTCGTCGGCAATCACCTCGTAAGAAGCGCAGTCGTCCAAGATGCGGATGATGCTACCATTCTGCATGGGTTCCTTAGCCAAGTCGCGCATGCGCTTGCCTGTTCCTTTACAATAGAAA
>CADCEQ010000102.1 GCA_902800435.1 uncultured Prevotellaceae bacterium
GCCATCGCCATGGCAGGCATCATTGGAATTATCAAGTCATGGGGCGTTATCAAGAGTGCCGTGGGACTGGCGACAAAGGCAGGGGCAACCGATGAAGGACAACAGTCGACAGACCTGCCGCTTAAGTTCATTGCGGTCTCGGCAGTGATGACGCTGATAGCAACGTTTCTGTTCTTCTGGTTCGCGGTGATGGACGGCAATCTGCTGTTTGCCGCTGTGGCCATCATCCTGACCGCCGTCATTGCCTTCCTCTTCACCACCGTTGCCGCCAACGCTATCGCCATTGTGGGATCGAACCCAGTTTCGGGTATGACACTGATGACACTCATTCTGGCATCGGTCGTAATGGTGGCAGTCGGACTGAGAGGCACGGGCGGTATGGTAGCGGCTCTGGTCATGGGTGGTGTGGTATGCACCGCCCTGTCGATGGCGGGCTCGTTTATCACCGACTTGAAGATTGGTTATTGGTGTGGCACGCAGCCACGGAAGCAGGAGACATGGAAGTTTCTGGGAACGCTGGTGTCAGCGGCTACCGTGGGTGGTGTGATGATGCTGCTCAACGAGACTTACGGCTTTGCCTCGGGCGCCTTGGCAGCCCCACAGGCCAATGCCATGGCGGCGGTCATCGACCCGCTGATGAACGGTGTCGGAGCCCCCTGGCCGCTATATGCACTGGGGGCCGTCATTGCTGTGGTGCTGACGCTGTGCAAGGTGCCGGCCCTGGCCTTTGCCTTAGGAATGTTCATCCCCATGGAGCTCAACGTGCCGCTGGTCATCGGCGGTGCCATCAGCTGGTATGTCACCAGCCGTTCCAAAGACGAGGCTGTAAATAAAGAGCGCGGCGAGCGGGGCAACCTGATAGCCTCGGGCTTCATTGCCGGCGGTGCGCTGATGGGCGTGCTGAGCGCCCTGCTGCGCTTCGGCGGCATCTCGTTCGACTACGGCGAGTGGTGGGGCAATCCGTTGTCGGAGGTCTGCTCGCTGGTAGCCTATATCCTATTAATTATCTACTTCGTCAAAGCCACGAAACGATGATACACTTTTTCATGGGCATCGCTCTGCTGCTCCTGCCACTTCTGGCGCAAGCAGCAGAGCCTTTCAGGTTTGAGAAACCAGTCTATCGCATTTTGCCCTCGTTAGAGGGTGACTTCTGCTGTATCCTTTTCCGCGAAAAGAAAACCAAGCACTGGGCAACGAGCGGCGAGGCAGGCATCTGGATTCCAGAACGGAAGGAAATGCTATGGACCGTCAAGCACAACTACCAGAACGCCATGGTCAGATGCTGCGACCAAGGCATGTTGAAGACAACTGTCAGTGGGACACTCAGAAGTCCCAATACGGTACTGCTCGACCGTCAGACGGGCAAGAAGCTATGGCGCGAGAGCATCATCCCCGTGCTGAACGATGACAAACACAACGTGCTGTTGGGCTATCGGTCAACGCGGCCTGACCAGTTGGTCAGCCTGTGGACTAACACAGGCAAGCCACGGTGGGAACAGACGATGACCCAGGAGTTCGGCAGCGACTGGAATCATGCCGTGCGTCTGGATGACGAATGCGTAGCCGTGGCTTCCGACGGTCTGAACATCATCAACCTGCAGACTGGCGGCTACGAAATGTACGACTGCGAGACCGGCGGCACACATAACGGCACGGCGGCAGCCTTTGGATTAGGAGCAGCCTTAGGGTTAGCCAGCCTTGCCTTCACAGGGCGAGGCTACATCAGGTGGGGCAACAATGCGCTGACAAGCACCCACTCCAATATCCTACTGGTTGACAGTTGCCTCTATTTTGCCGACCGACAGAGAGTGATGTCGCTGGACAGGCATCTGCTGGAGAACTGGGTGACCACACTGCCAAAGAAGACAGCATCGAAATCGGTACTGGCTCTGCGCGACAGCATGCTCTATATGCTCAATATGGGCTATGGCAGGCTGGGCGCAGGACGACCCGTGAAGAGCGGGAAGCCCTTCATAGCCCTCTTCGACAAGCGGACCGGCCGGCAGCTATACTTGCGACAGCTCAGCGAGAAGAAGGAGATGATGACAGCCTCACTCATCACCGACAGCCGGGCATGGATGCTGCTGGACGGAAACATCATCTGCCAGCCCGACCTGACAGACTCGGCCACCACCCAGGCCAAGTGGGACGCACAGACATTCTCTGACCAGCGGTCAGAGTGTGGCGTTACATTCGGCGAGGCAATGGGCTTCGTCAATGACACTATCTACATCCGCCATGAGTCTGACAATACTTTTTCGCCTTTGTACAGCACCAACGACGAAGTGCTGCTCTACACGAGCACCGGCGACCGTCTCGTCAGTTGCAGCCCCTCGCTGGCATGCACCAAGAGCTATCCCTTAGCATCCATCTGGCACCGCATCAGAGTTGGGCGGCGCTTCATCTACATGCAAGCAGGAAACAAAGAAATATACATCGAAGAGCAATGAAGAGACTCTATACCTTTATATTATGGGCAACCTGTGCCTCGCTGGCGACGGCCCGCGACTATGTCATCACGGACTTCGGGGCCAAGAGTGACACGACGGTGGTGAGTACCGACGCTGTGCAGCAGTGCATCGACCTGTGCTCGGCCGACGGTGGCGGGCGCGTCGTCGTACCTGCCGGCCAGTACGTGATAGGTACCATCATCCTCAGGAGCAACGTCCACCTGCATCTGGAGCTGGGTGCTACGCTGTATGGGAGCACGGAGTTGAGGGACTACCGCCGCGTAAAGTCTGGCTACAAGTCGCTGCGCACGCATACGGAGACCATCCAGCTGGTCTATGCCGACTCGGTGGAGAACGTCACGATTGACGGATATGGCACGATTGACGGGCGGGGCCGCGTGTTCCCAAAGCTGTCATGGAACGATGAGGGCATCACCCGTCCGCACCTGCTGCGGTTCATCCAGAGCCGCAACATCGTGGTGAGGGACATCACGCTCAAGAACAGCGGT
>CADCEQ010000103.1 GCA_902800435.1 uncultured Prevotellaceae bacterium
ATGTTTTTCTGCTTGTTTCTGAAGTAGGCCAGCACCATCTTCTTCAGCTTTTCCGTCACCTCCTGGTCGTAAGCCACAGGAGCCATCTTAGCCCTGAGATAGTCTTCATCGCTCATGCCATAGAGCATTTCGCCGGGCACCCATCCTCTTTCGTTGGCGAATGAGGGAATGGCCTTTGCCAGCGTGAAGTCACCATCAGGCAGTTTGACACTCACAGCGCGTCTGGCAGCTCTCTGAGCGGCCTTCTGCTGGGTTGCCATACCGTTCTTGATTTCGGTGAAGGCGTAGTCCTTGTCAGAAACGAAAGCCACGTACAGGCCGTCGTTGTTGCTGGGCGCGTCGTATGTCATCGTCACCTGTGTGCTACCGTTCAGTTCGGCTTCGTTCAGCACGTTGACATTTGATATCACATCTCCGTCAGCGTCTGTTTCGTGGGTAAAAGCAAGCACCTGAACCTTCTTTGTATCTGCGTTGGCCTTGATGGTCACCTGTCCGGTTGTCGTCGAGCTCCAAGTGTGGTTGGGGTCAAACTTGACACCGAATACATCCTGAACATGCTCGCCCTGTGGCTTGTAGTCGCCGGGAACAGCATTGTCGAAGCTGTCCCTCGAACAACTTGTGAAAGCTATTGCCAAGCAGGCTGCATAAGTTAGAATCTTCTTCATCGTTGATGATTTTTTCAATGGTTGTTCTTCGTTTGTTATCTTAATACCTTGAGAGTTTCAATGCAACTTTTCGCACTGTTTGTTTTGCAAAAGTAACAAATATTCCTCAAAGATAATATGTACGCGCGTAATGTTTTTACTTTTTTAACATTTACAACTTGGGATAGGACGTTATGAATTCATGGCCGAGCCGTTCCATTGCGACTTCTCGGGTCGCTTGTTCATGGGACATTTAGGCAACCACATGCTCAATGCTGCCGACTTTCATTCCTCGGCACGCGGTTTCGGCATGAAATATCTGATGAGCATTCATCGTTCGTGGGTGCTCTCCCGTTTGGCTATTGAGATGACGGAGATGCCCACCCAGTATACCAAGTTCAATGTCGAGACATGGGTGGAGTCAGCTATGCGCTATTTTACCTCGCGCAACTTCGCCGTCGTCAGCGACGGGAAGGTCTACGGCTATGGCCGCAGCATTTGGGCGATGATTGATACCGAGACACGCCAGCCGACCGACATCTACGACATTGACAACGGAGCCATCGATCAGTGGATTGTCAAGGACAAGGAGTGCCCCATCGACAAGGGCGGTCGCGTCAAGATGAGCGACCAGGCAGAGCTGGTGCGCACCATCGACACCTATTATAACGATGTCGACATCAACGGCCATATCAACAGTGTGAAGTACATCGAGCACGTGCTCGACCTCTGGCCGCTGGAGTGGTATCGCACCCATGCCGTCAAGCGCTTCGAGATAGCCTACGTTGCCGAGGCACATGCCGGCGACCAGCTGTCGTTCTATCGGGAGACCGCCACCGGCTCTTCCGAAGGAGGCGAGCAGGAGTTCTCCGTCCGTATTGTCCGCACCGACGGCACTGAGTGCTGTCGCAGCAAAGTGACGTTCGTAGAAATGAAGAGTTGAATGGAAAGACAGCAATTTGAGACCTATCTGAAGCAATACGGCCAGCAGATAGAGACTATTAGGCAGTCGGCGCACGAGTTGCATCGCAGCGTCAACCAGACATATGGAGACGGCCTGCCTTACGGCTATCACCTGGATATGGTAGTGCAGGGCCTCCACGATTTCGGCCATTTGGTGTGTGTCCGCGAGGAGGACGTGCTTCCGTTGTTCTTCGGAGGCTACTATCACGACAGCATCGAGGACGCCCGTCTGACGTATAATGACGTCATGAAGACGGCGCGCCAGTACCTCACTGAGGAGCAGGCCATCATGGCCACCGAGATAACCTATGCCCTGACCAACGACAAGGGGCGTACCCGTGCCGAGCGAGCTGGCGAGAAGTATTATCAGGGCATTCGCGAGACACCCTATGCGCCCTTCGTCAAGCTCTGCGACCGCTTGGCCAACATTACCTACAGTTGTGCGGGTACCAATCGTGACAACCTTCGCATGAAGGAGGTCTACAAGGGCGAGGTGCCTCACTTCCTGGCCTCTATCAATCCCCATAGCGACGATCCGCGCCTGCTGGTGCCCCAGGAGGTGGTGATGAAACTCGCTGAGTGTCTCCTCGACGACCTCGAGCGCGAAGAGCAGCACCAGACGCAATGGTGGCATGAGTATTGAGATGTATGATGTAAGAAGTAAGAGTAATCATAAACTTCAAATTTTAAAGGAAAGTGGCGTTAGGAAAGTGGATAGGAGGAATCCTTGGATTTATGAGTGCCGGGCCGTTGGGAGCGCTGGCAGGTATTGTGTTGGGCGGCGTTTTCGACTCCATGCTCGATGCCGTCAATACTCCTGACACACAGGGAACCTTCGACGGCCAGAGCGGCTTCGGCTCGCAGAGCTATGGACCGCGCTACGGTCAGGGCTACGGCAGCCAGCGTGCAGCACAGGGACAGCGCAACAGTTTCCTGTTCTCGCTGCTCGTCCTCGCATCGTATATCATCAAGGCCGACGGCCGAGTGATGCACTCCGAGATGGAGACCGTGCGCCGCATGCTGCGCCAGAACTTTGGCGAATCAGCCTGCCAGCAGGGCGACGAAATCCTGCGCCGACTGTTTGACGAGCAGAAGCGGGTAGGGGCTCCGGCGTTCCGCAATACCGTGGCCGACTGTTGCCGCCAGATGGCTCAGAACATGGACTATGCCCAGCTCATGCAGCTGCTCAACTTCCTCGTGATGATAGCCCAGGCCGACGGCCGTGTAGACACTACCGAGGTCACCGCCATGAAGGAGTGTGCCCAGTGGATGCACCTGTCGGCCGACGAGATAGACTCGCTGCTGGGTATGGGCAAGGACGACCTCGAGTCGGCTTATCGCGTGCTGGGCGTGTCGCCTTCCGCCACCGACGATGAACTGAAGCGTGCCTACCGCCGACTGGCCCTTGAGCACCATCCCGACAAGGTGGCAGCCTTGGGCGAGGACATCCGCCGTGCCGCCGAGAAGAAGTTCCAACAAATCAATGAAGCAAAAGAGCGCATTTGGAAAGCCCGAGGGATGCACTGAAGTGTTGCTACACGCCTGTTGTGCCCCATGTTCGTCAGCCATCGTCGAGTGGCTGCTCGAACACGACGTGCGCCCTACTATTTTTTATTACAATCCCAACATCTGGCCGCGCGAAGAATACAACATCCGCAAGGACGAGAGCAAGCGCCACGCCGAATCGCTGGGCATCCGCTGGATTGACGGCGACTACGACCACGCGTTGTGGCTCGACTACGTGCGCCGTTCGGCTGCCAACGAACAGGGCTGTCCGTCCTACGACGTTGCCAGCGAGCCCGAGCGAGGCCGTCGCTGCGAGCAGTGCTTTACCCTGCGTCTCACCGCTGCAGCCCGCAAGGCACAGGAACTCGGCATTCCCTTCTTTGCCACCACCTTGGCCTCCAGCCGCTGGAAGAGCCTCGACCAGATCAACCGGGCAGGCTTCCTCGCCGAGGAAACTGTCAACCGTCAGCCGTCAGCCTTCCAACTTCATTTCTGGCCTCAGAACTGGCGCAAGGGAGGTTTGCAGGAGCGTCGCAACCAGCTGCTGCACCAGTACGACTTCTACAACCAACAGTATTGCGGTTGCGAGTTCTCGGCAGGGCAGGGTAG
>CADCEQ010000104.1 GCA_902800435.1 uncultured Prevotellaceae bacterium
AAGCCTGCAGTCTTCAGCCTCGTTACATCCTGTGCGATATCTGTCTCACCAAGGAAGGTGACGGTCTTGCCATTCTTGTAGCCCTTGATTTCAGGGATAGTCGCCTGCCAATAGGCTGTAGGGATCTCCGGACTACTGATGTAATCGCAACGATAACCGTCGATGTCGGCCTCGTCGATCCAGAACTTCAGACAGTCGTTCATCGCCCGCTGTAAGTCTGCATTGCCATAGTCCAACTGATAGACGTCGCCATAGTTATTGGGATGTACGAAGCGGTCGCCGTTCTTCTTGTAATACTCTGGATGCTCAGTCACCCATTTGGCATCAGTGGCCGTATGGTTGGGTATCCAGTCGAGCCACACCTCCATATTCAGCTCATGGGCTGCAGTCACCAGCGCCTTCAGGTCAGCGATGGTACCATAGTCGGGGTTGGTCTGTTGGAAGTCTGTGGCAGCGTATGGGCTGTTGATACCGCCGCCTCGAGGATAGACAGGCATGAGCCAGACAATGTCCACGCCGAGTGTCTTCAGTTCGCCGAGTTGCTGCTGGGCGGCGGCGAACGTTCCTTCTGTGGTGAACGAACCGACGTTCATCTCGTAAATCACCTGATGGCCTGCTTCATTCTTGGCAGTGGCTGTGTTAATGGCGTCAACGTAGTCGGCAGCCAGTGCTGGGGAAATGAAATATGAAGCATGAAGGATGAAGAATGCTGCGGCGAGTAACCTCATCATCATGTTCAGACTTCTTTCCTGCTTATTGCTTAAATTCTTTTTATTCATAATCATAACAATTATAGTACCCAGAAGAGCGGTAGCAAATTCTTCACTCTTCATTCTTCACTCTTCACTTAAAAATGGGCGGCCGCTCTTCCCAGAGCAGCCAGCCCTGGATTGTTAAAATTTTAACTCTAATTACAGTAAGCCTTGATGAAGCAGGACATTACCGTTTGACATAGACTGCAAAGCCCTTGGCATCGAGGTCGATGGGGGTGTTTGCATCGAAAGAGACTTCAGTGACAGAAGGACCGTCGACGATGGTCTGGCTGTTAAGCCACTGGGTGTAGGGGACGGCAGCGATAGCATCGCAACGTACAGAACAAGGAGCGGTGCCGAGGTTCAGGAAGACCAGGACGGGACCGCGCTGGTAGGCCAGCACCTGCGGATTGTCGGTGGAAAGAAACTCCACGGGAGCATCTGCTGCCAACGAGGGCTGGGTGTGGTGCAGGGCCACAAGGGTACGGACGGTGTTCTGCATCATGCGGTCAATCTGGCTCCACTTGACCTTTGCATCAGTAAAATAGTTCAGGGTATCGGGGTCGCCGATTTCCTGTCCCTGGTAGATGAGCGGCATGCCATAGAAGGTGAACTCGAGCACGGTGAGCAGATAGCGGTTGTCGCCGTAGAAGTCCTTCAGGGTGTGACCACCGTCGTTGTAGTTCTGGTCGTGGTTGGTCAGATAGACCATGCGACGGTTCTTGATGGCTTTCGAGCCTTCCAGAAATTGTTCGCAGATGGCCTTCAGAGAGTCTGCATTGTCGCTGTCCTTGAATTTCCATGCCAGCGCACCCTGGAAGTCCCAGGCGTAGTCGTAGTCGAAGCCGCACGAGTCGATACGGATATTGTGGCGGTTACTGATGTCGGTCTCACTGAGGAACTCGATGGTCTTACCACTGTGGCCCTTGAGTTCGGCAATGATGTTCTGCCAGTAGCTGACGGAGATAGTAGGACTTGAGACGTAGTCGCAGCGGAAGCCGTCGACATCGCACTCGCTGATCCAGAACTTCAAGGCGCTGTTCATGGTGTTGACCAGCCCTTCGTCCTGATAGTTCAGTTCATAGACATCGCCCCAGCCGTGCGGATGGATCATCTGGCCCTTGGCATCTTTTGTGAAGTATTCGGGATGTTCGTTGACCCAAGGATTCTCTACAGCCACATGG
Source organism: uncultured Prevotellaceae bacterium (assembly GCA_902800435.1). Next base: position 1,937 of record CADCEQ010000104.1, read on the forward strand.
TTGGGCACCCAGTCAAGCCACACCTTCATGCCGTGCTCATGGGCAGCAGCCACGAAGGCCTTTAGGTCATCAACGGTGCCGTATGCGGGATTTACTGCCATAAAGTCCATCGAGGCATACGGACTGTGCATCGTTTCACCTCGCGGATAGATGGGCATCAGCCAAAGGATGTCGGCGCCTAAGGTGTCGAGTCTTGCCAACTGCTCCTGGGCTGCCTTGAATGTGCCCTCTGGGGTGAAGGCTCCTACGTTCAACTGGTAGATGATGCGGTTTTCCTGACTGACAGGCTTGGTGCCGTCTACCGTGAATACCGCTTTCCCTGGGTTGCAGGCTGCCAGAAGCAGCACTGCAACGAGGGATAAGATAGATATTTTACTCTTCTTCATAACTATGAATTATAAACTCAATTAGCGGTAAATGTATAGCTCTGATTAGCAACAACGGTTGCAATGTCTTGCTGCACACCGTCACCTTCACCATTCAGGATGAGGTTGTACTCGCCGCCATCGTTCGGCAGGGGGAATACCAGCGTGCCGTTCTCATTGATGGTAGGCTTGATGCCACGCCAGCCGCCATAGATCTCACCAGCCCCCCAGGCATAGAGACGAGGATCGTTGTATCCTGCATTGTTCTGGATGGTCACCGTATTGGCAGACTCTTCCCATCCAGTATTTACATCGTAGAAATGGCTGCCAGCGGTGAACACCTCGGGACCGTCCACCTGCGGACTTCCGTTGTCGTTCAGGATCAGGTTGAACGTGCCATTTGCAGGCAGTTCGAAAAGACACCAGCCGTTGTCGGTCACCTTCACCGGTGCTGCGCCAGGCCATCCACCGCAAGCCTCGCTGTCGCCCCATACATAGAGATGAGGATCGGCATAGCCCACGCTGTTCTTCACGGCAATGTTCGCCCGTAGGCTGAGGTTCTGGGGCGGGACTGGGATCAGGCGTCTCGCCACCAGGCTGGAAGGTTGCAGGATCAATCTCTGTCACACCTGCAGTGGTGATGTGCAGATACACATCGTGGTCGATGGTGTAGGCAAAGTCTGCCAGCTGATTAGAACCGGCATTGCTGAAGATGAGGTTCTCAGCCAGGCCGGTATTCGCCTCACCCATGTCGAAATACTTATAGGTAACGCCGTTGACAGTCTGCTCACCGGTCACCTCCATGCCGGGCCAGTCACCGTTCAGGTTGTTGGTATCACCCCACATGTAGAGATTCAGAGCATCCCAGCCCGTCTCGTCGTAAACAAACACAGCATAACCGTCGTGCTTCACGCTGGGCTCCAGGCCGATCTCTTCGACACCGTCGGCGGTGATGCGCAGATAGATGTTGCGCTCGATGGCTAAGTTGAAGTCTGGCAACTGCACGCCAGCGCCGCCATTATTGAAGATCAGATTCTCAACGAGTCCGGTGTTGGCCTCACCCATGTCGAAGTATTTCCATGTGACACCGTCGTGATTCCAAGTGCCAGTGACATTCATGCCGGGCCAGTCGCCGTTCAGGTTGTTGACGTCGCCCCACATATAGAGGGTAAGCACATCCCAGCCCGTCTGATCGTCGACATATACGGCGAAACCGTCGTGCTCAGGCTCTGGTGCCTCGCCACCACTCCAGTAGTAACTCTCCCAGCGCTGTCCCCAGATGTTGGTAAAGGTGCCAACGCCCGGATTGTCGGTATGCAGCGCCTCATCACCTGCAGTAGTGAACTCCTTGCCCTGATTCTTTGAGAAGAAGCGGAAACCGTCGGCCAACGACTTGCCGCCTACGAAAGTGCTGGGGTCGAGATAGATGCCCCACTTGATATTGCTGTTGGGGGCCTTTGTCAACAGATACTGCGGATTGCCGACGGCCTCTTCCTCGCCGTTGAAGGCTCCGGTGATATAGATCTCCTCGTCGGCAGTGGTGCCGAAGGGGGCAATGAACTCCAGCAGGATACGGTCGGCCCGTGTCTCAAACTGCTGACGCTCATGGTCGAACGTGATGTCTTCGTCGCTCTTACAGCCTGTCAGCAACCCCGTCAGGGTCAAC
>CADCEQ010000105.1 GCA_902800435.1 uncultured Prevotellaceae bacterium
TGGACGAGGCGTCGGTGACCGGTACTGCCAACATCATCATGGCTGCCGTCATGGCGACGGGCGTTACAACCATCTATAATGCTGCCTGCGAACCGTACGTGCAGCAGTTGTGCCACATGCTGAACCGCATGGGCGCCAAGATTCAGGGCATCGGCTCGAACCTGCTCACCATCGAGGGCGTCAAGACGCTCGGTGGTACGGAGCACCGTCTTCTGCCCGACATGATTGAGGTGGGTTCGTTCATCGGTATGGCGGCCATGTGTGGAGGCGGCATACGCATCAAGGACGTGTCGCTGAAGGACCTGGGCATCATTCCCGATGCCTTCCGCCGACTGGGCGTGAAGGTGGAGGTGGAGGACGACGACCTGTTCGTGCCCCGTCAGACACATTATGTCGTCGACTCGTTTATCGACGGCACCATTATGACGCTGGCCGATGCACCGTGGCCCGGACTGACGCCCGACCTCTTGTCGGTGCTCATCGTGGTGGCCACGCAGGCACAGGGCTCGGTACTCTTCCATCAGAAGATGTTTGAGAGCCGTCTGTTCTTCGTCGACCGACTCATCGACATGGGTGCACAGATTATTCTCTGCGACCCCCACCGCGCCGTAGTGGTCGGTCACGACCGTCAGCGCCAGCTCAGGGGCAGTCGTATGTCGAGTCCTGACATCCGTGCAGGTATCGCCTTGCTCATTGCAGCCATGAGTGCCGACGGCGTCAGCACTATCAGCAATATCGAACAGATAGACCGAGGCTACGAGCGCATCGAAGAGCGTCTGCGTGCCCTCGGAGCACATATTGAAAGAATTGATAATTGAAAATTGAGAATTGAAAATTTTGCTACCGCAATAGATGATTAAGAAAGAAGAGGTATTTAAGATAGGGCGTCTGGGCAAGGCGCACGGCGTGAAGGGCGAGGTGTCCTTCCATTTCGACGACGACATTTTCGACCGCGTGGAGTGCGAGTATCTGGTACTGGAGATCGACGGCATCCTGGTACCTTTCTTTATGGAGGAATACCGCTTCCGCAACGGCTACCTGGCCTTTGTCAAGTTCCGCGACGTGGACACTCAGGAGCGTGCCAGCGAGCTGACGGGATGCGACGTCTATTTCCCCCGCGACCTCGCCGCTGCTGAGGACGAGATGCCGATTCTCTCCATGCTGGTGGGCTTCAGTATCGTCGATGCTGCCACCAACAAAAGCATTGGCGTGATTGAGGACGTCAACGACCAAACGGCCAACATCCTCTTCGAGCTGGACAACGGCGCACTGATACCCGCCAGCGACGAGCTGATCATGAATATTGATACGGAACACGAGGAGATTGTCATGAACATCCCAGAAGGACTGTTGGAGATATAAGTGAAGAGTGAAAAGTGAAAAGTGAAAAATTTGCTACCGCGATGATGAAGAAAGAAACGATACGCAAGAAACAGATATGCATCCTGGGCTCTACGGGGTCTATCGGTACGCAGGCCCTGCAGGTTGTCGAGGAGCACAGCGACCTCTATGAGGTGTATGCGCTGACGGCCAACAACCGGGTGGAACTGCTGGCTGAGCAGGCTCACCGCTTCCGTCCTGCCGCTGTGGTCATTGCCAACGAGCAGCGCTACGACGAGCTGCAACGCCTGATGAGCGACCTGCCCGATGTGAAGGTCTATGCCGGAAAGCAGGCCCTCGACGAGATTGTGGAGGCCGGACCCATCGACATGGTGCTGACGGCTATGGTCGGTTTCGCAGGACTGTCGCCTACCATCCACGCCATCAAGGCCCGCAAGGCCATTGCACTGGCCAACAAGGAGACGCTGGTGGTGGCCGGTGAACTGATAGGACAGCTGGCCAGCGAGTATCATACACCCATCCTGCCCGTGGACAGCGAGCACTCGGCTATCTTCCAGAGCCTGGTGGGCGAGGACGACAACCCCATCGAGAAGATTCTGCTCACGGCCAGCGGAGGTCCCTTCCGCAACTTCACTATGGAGCAGCTGCAGACCGTCACCAAGGACGATGCCCTGCGCCATCCGACGTGGGATATGGGTGCCAAGATTACGATTGACTCTGCCACGATGATGAACAAGGGCTTCGAGGTCATCGAGGCCAAGTGGCTCTTCGGTGTCAAGGCCGAGCAGATACAGGTGCTGGTACATCCGCAGTCTATCGTCCATAGTGCCGTGCAGTTCCACGACGGAGCCGTGAAGGCACAGTTGGGCGTGCCCGACATGCGACTGCCCATCCAGTATGCCTTCTCGTTCCCCCAGCGTCTGTCACTGAGTGGCGACCGTCTGAACCTCTTCGCCGTCAAGGAGTTGGACTTCATGGAGCCTGACCTGCAGAAGTTCCGCTGTCTGGCACTGGCCTTCGAGGCTATTCAGAAGGGCGGCAATATGCCGTGCATCGTCAATGCTGCCAACGAGATTGTCAACCGTGCCTTCCTGGAAGACCGTTGTGGCTTCCTGCAGATGAGCGACATCATCGCCGAGACCATGCAGCGCGCCACCTATTCCGCTTCCGCCGACTACGACACATACATCGCCACGGATGCAGAAGCCCGCCGCATCGCGAACAGCTACCTCCCCTAACCCCTCCCAAGGAGGGGAAAGATCCTACATGAAAGAGAAAAGTAATAATAGCAATTAATTAATAAGTCTGGCCAATCCCCCTGAAACCGCCAGGCACTCCCCTCCTTGGGAGGGGTCGGGGGAGGTTTATGGAAATATTCTTAATCAAAGCACTTCAATTGGTTTTGGCGCTCTCGCTGCTTGTATTGCTGCACGAGGGAGGCCACTTCTTCTTCGCCAAG
>CADCEQ010000106.1 GCA_902800435.1 uncultured Prevotellaceae bacterium
CGTATACCATCGTCAGTCCCCACGAGGCCAACCTGCGCGAGGGAAAGATTTCCATCAAGTCGCCCATCGCCGAGGCACTGCTGAATAAGCGAGTAGGGGACGAGGTGGAAGTGCACGTGCCCGCAGGACTTATCAAATTGAGAATCGAGAGCGTTACATTATAATTGATAATTGAGAATTGATAATTGAGAATTGATAATATACAATGACTAAGAAAACTACTATGGAAGCTAAAACAAAATTCGTCACAATGGGCGAAATCATGCTGCGCATGACGCGGCCCGACTATCAACGCATCATTCAGGGAAACAAGATTGACGGTTTCTTCGGTGGTTCCGAGGCTAATGTAGCCGTGTCGCTGTCCATGATGGGCGACGACGTGGAGTATGTCACCCGACTGCCGAACAACATGCTGGGTGTGGCATGCCGCAACGAACTGCGCCGTTATCAGGTCGGTACGAAGCACATCATCTGGGGTGGTACGCGACTGGGCAAGTACTTCTACGAGCAGGCAGCCTCGCTGCGCGGCTCGAGTGTGGCCTACGACCGTGAGCACTCGTCGCTGATGACGCTCCACACGCACATGCTGGACTGGAAGGAGATTCTGCGCGGAGCCGACGTGTTCCACTGGTCTGGCATCTCGTGTGCCCTGTCCGAGGGTGCCAGCGACGCCACGCTGGACGGTCTGGACGAGGCCCTGCGTAAGGGCATCTACACCTCTGTGGACATCAACTACCGCAAGAACCTGTGGAACTACGGCCAGCAGCCGTGGGACGTGCTGTTCCCTGCTGTCAAGGCCTGCCACATCGTCTTCGGCGACACGGGCGAGTGGAAGCTCATTACGGGCATGACGCCGCCGAAATTCGAACCGCAGGATACGAACTACGAGATGGATCTGCGTGGTTACAAGCAATTCTTCGAGAAGGCGCAGGAGATGCTGCCCAAGGCCCGTCACATGGTGATGGCCGCCCGTAACGTGCTGTCAGCCAGCCACCATCTGTTGACCGGACTGCTCTATGCCGACGGTGTGTTGTACCATGCTTTCATTGCCGCCTATCTGCACGCTCACTTCCGCTGGCGCGGTCAGCACCAGAAGCACTTGGACTACGCCCTGACGGCCTCTGCCATGAAGAACACCATCATGGGCGACTTCAACCTGCTGACAGAGCGCGAGGTCATCGACACGATGAACGTCGTCTTAGGCGACACCAGCAAGTTCGTACCTGTCAAGACATACGAGTAATCAAAAAACCACGAATTACGCAAACTTAGAGCGTAATTCGTGGTTTATCAAGACTTCCGTGGTTTAGTTGCGGAATATCAGTCCGTCGCCGAACTCATCGATGATGATGGGCTTCTCGCGGTTCACCTGGTCAGCCAGTATCTTACGCGACAAGTCGTTCAGCACCAGTTGCTGGATGGCTCTCTTCACAGGGCGTGCTCCGAACTCGGGGTCGTAGCCTTCCTGTGCCAAGTAGCGGATAGCGGCATCGGTCGTCTCTAGGCGGATGCCCTGCGGCTCCAGCATGTCGGTCACGCGCTTCATCTGCAGGCGTACCACATCGGCTATCTGCTCCTGCGTCAGCTGCTGGAAGGTGATGATTTCGTCGATACGGTTTAGGAACTCCGGGCGCATCGTCGTGCGCAGCTGCTCGCGGGTGGCGTTGCTGGTCATGATGATGATGGTGTTCTTGAAGTTGGCGGTGCGGCCCTTGTTGTCGGTCAGCCTGCCGTCGTCCAATACCTGCAGCAGGATGTTGAACACGTCGGGGTGCGCCTTCTCTATCTCGTCGAACAGCAGCACCGAGTACGGCTTGCGGCGTACGGCCTCCGTCAGCTGGCCACCCTCATCGTAGCCCACGTAGCCCGGAGGCGCACCAATCAGTCGGCTGACGGTGTGCTTCTCCTGATACTCCGACATATCGATACGCGTCATCATCGTCTCGTCGTTGAACAGGTATTCTGCCAGCGCCTTGGCCAGTTCGGTCTTACCGACACCCGTGGTACCGAGGAAGATGAACGAGGCGATAGGTCGCTTCGGGTCTTGCAGTCCGGCACGGCTGCGGCGCACGGCGTCAGAGACGGCCGTGATGGCTTCATCCTGTCCGATGACACGGCGGTGCAGCTCCTCTTCCAAGTGCAGCAGCTTGTCGCGCTCGCTCTGCAGCATGCGGGTGACGGGGATGCCCGTCCAGCGGCTCACCACTTCGGCAATGTCGTCGGCGGTGACCTCCTCGCGGACCATCGCATTACCGTCCTGGGCAGAGGCTAACTGCGCCTGTATCGACTTGATGTCATCCTCCAGCGTCTTGATTTTCGAGTAGCGTATCTCAGCCACCTTTCCATAGTCGCCCTCGCGCTCGGCCCGCTCAGCCTCCAGCCGCAGGTTCTCCATTTCCTGCTTGTCCTGCTGAATCTTGTTGATGAGCTGGCGTTCGCCCTCCCATTTGGCACGGAACTGGGTCTCTTGCTCTTTCAGCTCGGCAATCTCCTTGTCGAGTTGGGCTATTTTAGGCTCGTCGCCCTCGCGCTTGATGGCCTCGCGCTCAATCTCCAGCTGAGCCAGACGGCGGGTAATCTCATCCAGTTCCTCTGGCACCGAGTCGCGCTCCATGCGCAGCTTGGCAGCAGCCTCGTCCATCAGGTCGATGGCCTTGTCGGGCAGGAAACGCTCGGAGATGTAGCGTTCTGAGAGTTGCACGGCGGCTATACAGGCATCATCCTGAATACGAACCTTATGGTGGTTCTCGTAGCGCTCCTTCAGTCCTCGGAGGATACTGATGGCTGATAACTCGTCGGGCTCATCCACCATAACTGTCTGAAACCTACGTTCTAACGCTTTATCCTTCTCAAAATACTTTTGGTACTCGTTCAGTGTCGTGGCACCGATGGCTCTCAGCTCTCCACGTGCCAAGGCAGGTTTCAGGATATTGGCAGCATCCATCGCTCCCTCACCGCCACCGGCACCCACCAGCGTGTGAATCTCGTCGATGAAGAGGATGATGCGACCTTCGGCCTACGTCACCTCGTTGATGACCGACTTCAGACCCTCCTCAAACTCCCCCTTGTATTTCGCACCAGCCACCAGCGCACCCATGTCAAGCGAATAGAGCTGCTTGTCTTTCAGGTTCTCGGGCACGTCGCCACGCACGATACGACCAGCCAGTCCTTCTACGATAGCCGTCTTACCCGTACCCGGTTCACCAATCAGTATCGGGTTGTTCTTCGTGCGACGTGAAAGAATCTGTAGCAGTCGGCGTATCTCATCGTCACGGCCTATCACCGGATCCAGCTTGCCCTGTCGCGCCATATCCACCAGGTTCTTGGCGTATTTCTCCAGGCTCTGGTAGTTCTCGTCGCCACTCTGGCTCTGCACCTTCTGACCCTGTCGCAGTTCGTTGATGGCGGCACGGAGGTCTTTCTCCGTGATGCCGGCATCCTTCAGAATACGGCCTGCGGTGGCTCCATCGGTCAGCAAAGCCAATAGAATTGGCTCACAAGAGACGAAGTCGTCACCCTGCTTCTGGGCATATTCCTGTGCCTTCAGCAACACACGGTTAGTATCGCCAGACAGATAGGGCTCGCCACCCGTCACACGAGGCAGGTGCTGCAGCTCCGTCTGCACCAGCATGTCTATCTGCTGTGCGTTCACTGAACGTGGTCACGTCCTTCGCCTTACTCAGTACGCCCGCCAACAGATGCACCGGTTCGATGGTCTGCTGTCCGTTGCGCTGTGCGGTGTTGACGGCCTCCTGTACCGCCTCCTGCGCCTTGATTGTAAACTTGTCTAATGTCATAATTATGTCCTCCTATTGTTTTAATTGTTTTCTGCCGATTCATCATCAAGTCCTGTGCCGAACTGTCTAAAACCGACAAAACGGCAGGAACTTCTGACTTTTTGTCGGTGTGCGTACGCTGTGACTGCTTGTCGTGTGACATATTGGTAGAATTTCCGTGCAAAATTGCCACCATTTGTGCGCTATTCCAATTATTTTTAGTACTTTTGCCCCTGTTATGGCAAAAGAGAAGATTATGTATGTCTGCTCCAACTGCGGACAGGAGTCGGCCAAATGGATAGGCAAATGCCCTGCCTGCGGCCAGTGGAACACGTTCAAGGAAATCAGGACCTCACCCCAACCCCTCTCCAAGGGGCGAGGGG
>CADCEQ010000107.1 GCA_902800435.1 uncultured Prevotellaceae bacterium
AAATAGTTTCAAGAATACTCTTTTCAGCGAAAAGGAAGATTGTTGAAAGCGAAGCCCTGCTATTCTTGACGGTTTGAATGGCGAAACTACCTTTGCAGAAGAATTCCTTTTCACGGGCTTTGTAGGATATTACAGAAAATGTCTTGTATAACAACTTATAAAGGTGGGGCGGGATTGTCCAAACAGGAATCCTCAGCCAGTATGTCAGAAAGAGGAGTCTCCATCAAGCATAAATCTAGGAATGCTTTAAGTGCTGATTGTTAGCAATTTGCAATTTGTCAGTTAAACGGTAGAAAAGTGCTCCTGTGTGTTTTCCACCTTGGCTTGTGAGGGCAGATTTAACGTATTTCGCTCGAACTTAGGTCGCTTGCACGGCAAGAACTTTCATAAACGTGTAGATAAGGGGGCATTATGACAGACTTATGAGGCATAAGTACCTCAAAAGACCTCAAAATGCGTCCTTTTAAGAAAATTTTCTTCCGTATCGGAGCATAATTACAATATTTTTTTGTACCTTTGCACCGAATCTTTCACTTAAATACGTATTTATTATGGCACTACTAATCGCAGAAAAAGAATGATTTCCGGCTATAGGTAAGTGTAGAAGAGAATCCCTATACGCGTTCCATGTATTTTGACATGATGGAAATGGAAGAAAATATAGAATAGTTTTCTACTCATCGTTTTGAGGCTCATACTAAAACACAAATCACATGCCCAGCCGAGAGATAAATATTGTTAAGCGAGAGCAGAAAATGACCGATTTACTTGGTCATTCCAATATTTTTGCTACTCTCTCTCTCTCTCTCTCAGTTACTAACAGCCAATTATACATTGTTAAATATCGCGGGCGCCCGCGCGATAATATATGGATTTTCTTGCAAACTTGCAAGGAGGCCCGATTGCTTTTTGCCCATACATATTTGTGACCATCCACTGCTGATAATGATAATAATAACAATAATAAACTAAACGACAATAAATATGAGAAAAAAGACTAAGAACAGGCACGGAGCCTTCGGGCTACAAGTGCTATTGCTCATGCTCGTGCTCCTCGTTGGAGGGGAAGCACGGCGTGGGCGGATGGGTACATTACCGACGTGATAGTCCTCGGTAATTATGACAGCGCACTTGATGCGAAAAACCTGAGGAACGAGTACACCAACAAGGGGTGGACCGTCGTCGAGCAAGACCTCAACGCTGGTACCGGTGGCTGGTGGGTCTATATAGCCTACAAGACCAGTAGCACTGCCAACCCCTATTCGGGCTACATTACCGACATCTGCGCATCGGATCAAAAAATGGATTCCTTTACCTCTGATGGGCGCACCTACTACAGGGCGCCGACCAACAGCGATTTCAACGGCGACCTCAACAAAGGTTCTGGAGTGATGCCCGACATATATATATATTTCACCCGCGACCGCAAGAACCTTAGTGACTACGGCGGTAGCAAGCGCGTAATGACCCGCCTGTCGACAACAAGGAGCACACAAAAAAAATCCCGATGACGGTGACAATTCTTCTCTCGCACACAAAAAAAATCCCGATGACGGTGACAATTCTTCTCTCGCTGTCTCCTGGCGCAACAGCTCATACAGTGGCTACTTAGACACGAATGAGAATACTGGTATACGGCAGACAATATGGCACCCGGTGCCACCGACAGCCTGACCTTCGACAAGAAACAGGTCAGTTTCGGCATGTTTGGTGCGTCCCCCATCAAGCACGCCCCGCGTGAGACGAAACTCATCGCTTCGCCGGTGGCCTCGGAGCGCAAGGTGGTCATCAACCTCACCGGTACCGCCATCAAGCCGCGCGACATCGAGGGTACGACGCTGAACATCACTGTTGACCGCATCCACGACCTGCACGGCAACGAGTCGCAGCCCATACGCTGGACGGCCTACGTGCAGCAGAACACGCTGAAGTGGACGAAGGACTCGGTGAACATCATCAAGAAGTACGGCGACAGCCACACCTTCGACGTCACCATCGAGAACAAGAGCGGCAATACGGAGTACTACACCTTATATAATATGCCCCAGTGGCTCACCATGGTCGGAAGTTCTGCTTCCGACGAAGTCAACCCGCTCTCCACGAAGATTCTGCGCTTCCAGGTGAACCCGCTGGTGCCTGTGGGCAACTACGACTTCAATCTGGGCGTGCAAGGCAACAACCAGATACTGGAGCCGCTGCGCGTGGTGATGAAGGTGCGCGGCGAGAAACCTCAGTGGACCGTTGAACCCACGTTGTATGAGCACCAGATGAACTACATCGGACAGGTGCGCATCGGCGGCATCCTGATAGAGAACTCGGAGAGCATGGTGGCCGCCTTCATCGGCGACGAGTGCCGTGGCGTGGCGTCACCCGAGCGGGTGCGCGGCGCAGCCTACGTGACGATGACCGTCTATGGCAATGGCGACACCGATGCCGGCAAGCCCATCAGTTTCCGCATCTGGGATGCCTCGGCAGGCATTGCCTATACAGATGTCAACATCACTGCATTCAACGGTTCTCCCGTTGAGAGCACCTTCCAGATCAATGCCGTCAGAGGTTCGTTCGACCAGCCCGTCATCTGGACAAAGGGTACCGACGTGGAGCAGAACCTGAAGTTGACCACAAACTGGAACTGGGTGGCACTGGGCGTTAAGCCTGCCGATCAGCGTCCGGCTGCCGTATTCCCGCTGCTGACGCCATGGGAGGTCTTCATCAAGGACAAGGCATCAACGATGATCTTCAGCGACGGCGACAGCTGAATGCCGGAGAATGCACAGATTCAGGCCGCCACGATGTACAAGGTGAAGATTACCCCCGCCGTGGAGGGTCAGCAGTTGCCGGAACAGGTGCCCGTAACGGGTGAGCAGCTGAAGCTGAAGGAAACGCCTGTCACGCTGACACCAGGATGAAACTGGATAGGCTATACGCCACTGACGACGATGACCGTCGGCGAGGCGCTGGCCGCCGCCAACCCGCAGGTGGGCGACTGTGTCAAGTCGCAGCACAGCATAGCCTTCTACAGTCAGAACGGCTGGGAGGGTAGCCTGAAAGCCTTAGAGAGCGGACACGGCTATATGTATAACAGTACGGCCGTCAAGGAGAAGTCGTTTGTCTATCCTGACGCTACAGGCACCAGACGTGCGGCGGCAAAAAGGACGCTCCTCAATGCTGAGTCTCAGTCCGAAAGTCAGAAGACAAGACTCTTCGCTCCCACTGTAGGCAACTATCCCGACAACATGTCGATGGTGATTGCCTTGAAGGACGGTGAGCAGAGCGTGGACACCTGCGAGGTGGCTGCCTACATCGGTGGCGAGTGCCGCGGCGCCACTCGTGCCAACGGTGGACTTTACTATCTCATCATCGCCGGTGAGGGCAGCGGACAGCCGTTAGAGTTGCGCACCTGTATCAATGGTGAGATGGTGGTCATCGACAACACACAGACCTATATCAGCGACGTGAACATCGGCACACCGTGGAATCCCTACATCATCGACTTGAGCGAAATGCGGACAGGTATCAGCACCATCGCTGCTGACGATGACGACAACGACTCAGACTGGTGGACGCTGCAGGGCTTCAAGATAGGCCGCAAGCCTACCCAGCCCGGAGTGTATATCCACCATGGAAAAAAGGTCGTAATTAAGCAGGTGAAGTGAAAAACGAACCACTGTGTATGATAGCGAACATTATATATAAATAAGATATGAAAGAACTGTATTTTTTTGATGAGACATTCTACTGGCTCCGCTCCGGCAGGCGGGCCACGGTGATAGAGGCTGAATGTGAACTGACGCAGAGCGTGCGGCCAGATGAACTGCGGGCGGCGGTGGTGAGCGCCCTGAGGGTACACCGCAACTTTAGGGCACGCCCCGTCATCGTGGACCGCCGGTTCCTCGTGGAGGACTCCGAGGCGGAGCAGGTAGCGGTGGTGAGCGAAGCCGACGGACTGCCTCGGAACGTTGGTACCAAGGAGACCGGGGGCCTGATGCTCTATGTCAGTTACGGCGAGCGTCGCTTCACGCTCCATGTGTTCCACGGACTGGCCGACATGCGGTCCATCTGCGGATTCCTCGGGACCGTGCTGAGGTTCTATTGTCAG
>CADCEQ010000108.1 GCA_902800435.1 uncultured Prevotellaceae bacterium
TGCCCAGATTCACCGTGGCCGCCACGCCCTGCAGATACGTGTTGCTGCGAGAGCTGTGAGCCCTGAGGCTGTGAGTAGAACGTCCGAGCGACTGGAGCATCGCCACCTTTCCGAGCGAGAAGTCACTGTTCATCACCAGTCCCATGCCCATCGACACCCGATAGTTTCCCACGCAGAGCGTCTCAAGTGGCCCCAGGTTGCGCAGTTGTAGGTAGAGCGAGTAGTAATCATAGCCCCAGCGGTTGCGGTTTGCGAAGAAAGGCTCCCCCGCATCCTGTGCTCCGACGATCCCCGCCTTCACCGCATCGCCACTCGTAAACTGGTAGCGCAGCCAGTGGCGATAGGGATAGCCCAGATAGCCGTCGTTGTCGCCCCGCCGTTTGTAGAAAGGGATACGCGCCGTGGCCATCAGTTCGTGACGACCGTTCTGGAACACTTTTTGGAGACTCGGAAAGCCCTCCGTCGGCTCTTCACCGACGAACACAAATGCTGTGAGCAACTGTCGCTGGCCGTAGCTTAGCGAGCGGATCATCAGCAACTCCCCCAGCGACTTCATCGGACCGTAGCGCGCCCTGTATTCCACGAGTTCCTCAATCTGCTGGGCAGCGAGAAACGGCAGTTCCTCCAATTGCTCCCGCGTGGCGAGGTTGATGTCCAACGGATGCTGTTCCAGTTCGCAGAGCCACTCATAGGTCTCCTCCCACTGCGACGACTCCACGTCCTCCACCGTCATCACCTCATTCAGATACTTACTCCAAGCCCGCTCCTCCTGCGCCCAAAGCGCCATCGGCAACATGCATAGCCACCATACGATTTGTGATTTCATAATCGTTCAATTTTAAGTTAACGCCGCAAAGGTAGGAATAATTCCGCGAACTACAAAACAATTCGCAAGATTTTTTCATCGAAGGGGACGAGAGACTGGCGCCAAAGTGGAATCCGCAGGCCTCGGGTCTGGCGCCAAAGCGGAATCTGCAGGCCTTGGGTCTGGCGCCAAAGTACAGTCGCCTGCGACTTTACTTTGGGGCCTGACCCCAGCATTGCAAATCAATCAGTGCTGATGGCTACGATGGCATCGCCTCTGTCGAAAGCGGCCTTGATCTCCTTGCCGCCCTTCTGGACCTTGCAGAGGGATACATCATCACCCATGGTCTCGCGGACGCGGATACGGCCGATCTGCTTACGGGTCTCGCGACCTGCTACCTGTCCTACCACATAGACATTGAAATGGATATCCTCACCGATAAAACGACTGCCTACGTCGATATAGACTTCCTTGGTCTTGTCTCTCTTCTCGACACCACGCTCGATGATATTGGCACGGATGGGATAACACTCATTGTAATACTCGTAGATGTTATCTGCCAGTTCATAGAGGGCGGTGCGGATTGCCTCGTCGGCAGACTTAGCAAGCGAGTATTCGGAGCAGCGCCCGGAAAGGGTACTGGTGGTGACCTCGCCCGTCTGCAGATTCGTGAAGTTAAGGGCTACTGTGGCGATGGCACCGTAATAGGTCTTCGCCTCCGTGTACTCACGGCCGTTGCTGTCCTTACGGTCGTAGGTCTTCACCTTGCGCGTGGCGGCAATATCAGTCAGGATGGCTGATACCTGATACTTGGCATCGGTGACCTCATCACCCTCAACCACCTGAAGACGGCGAACATGCGTAAGTCCTTCCATGACACGGTTGCGAGCCAGCGGGATGTACTCTTCGTTATTAACATCAGTAACTCGTCCTTCGACCACATCGGCCACGACGCCGAGCACTTTGCCCACTGTCACCTTTTTCTTGGTCTCATCTTTCTGATAAGTAATGTCGGTTAACTGAACTTTGTAGACGGGGTTCAGCCCGTTGTCCTGTGCGCTGACACTTGTGGGGGTCAGTACATAGCACAAGACGATGGATAATAGAATTCTCAATTTATTCATATTGCTGTTATAAAGGATTATCATTTGCAAAGATAGTGATAAATTCTGAAATAAATACAAAAAGCGAGCGATTTTTATTTGGTATTCGGGAAAATGGCGTAATTTTGCAGGCGGATATGCGAATGAAACTCTATTTATCGATACTGGCGATGATGACTGCTGCCTCGGCCATGGGGCAGGAGGAACAGCAGCTGACTGCCGAGCAGGTGCTCGCAGAGATGGACTCGCCGACCTTCGTGCCGACCGTGAAGGTGGGGAAAACACTGCATGAAGGCGACAGCATCCAATATATGGAGATGAACAACGTGTACGTGTACCCGCAACTGACGTTCAAGAACAAGAAACAGGCGAAGGCGTACCAAAGACTGGTGTACAACGTGAAGAAGGTGCTGCCCATCGCCAAGGAGGCCAGACAGATGCTCATTGAAACGACTGAGTATCTGGAGACACTGCCCGACGAAAAGTCGAAGAACGAGCATATCAAGCGCGTGGAGGACGACATCTTCCGCACTTATAAGCCACGCATGAAGAAACTGACGTACTCGCAGGGAAAACTGCTCATCAAACTCATCGACCGCGAGTGCCACTCAAGCAGCTATGAAATGATCAAG
>CADCEQ010000109.1 GCA_902800435.1 uncultured Prevotellaceae bacterium
AAGCATTTCCCGTACATATTATTCTTTATGTGAGACAACATCACACCGTGCCTGGCACCGTGTTACTTTTAACCCAACTTTGACGCTACAAACTTGATTTCATCTGCTAATCAGCGACTTGCGCATTCTCGCTATGGTGACTGTGTTCTACAGATTTTGATTTTTCGGAACGGCATTTTCTTGTAGTTCAACATGGAGTAGATGTCAGCAGCCTGTTCCGTTGGCGTGCTGCATATTCTCATTTCGACCTTCTCGCCCATCGCATTGACGGCCTCTGAGGTCACCGCCTTCTGCGTGCTCATGATCCGTACTATCTCCGTCCAGTATGGCGTGGGGTATTCTGCTTTCGGGTCCGGGTCTGCCTTCTTGCGTTTTTCGTTCTCTTTCTTCATCTGGTGACGTATGACGTTCACGATCCAGTATGAGAGCAGACCGAGGAAGAGGTGCGCATCCGACCGGTCGTCCTTCTGGTGATATATCGGACGGAGGTTGAGGTCTGTCTTCAGCTGGCGGTTCGAGCACTCTATCTCACGGATGAGGTTGTAAAAGTCCCATGTGGTCTTCTCGTCGAGCGTCTTCACGTTGGTGCGCAGGAAGTAAGTGCCGTAGACCTGCTTTTCGGGTATTTCGAGTGTCCAGGTGACAGCGGTGACCTTGTCCTTTGCGTCTTTCCTTATGTCTATGTGGTAATATCGGGCGATGGAGGGATAGCGGCCCTCAAGCTTGCCGATGCGCTTCAGGACGGCCTCGTATCTCTTCGTGCCGCCCTTCTTCTGCAGTGAGGCGGTGATGGTATTGAGTCCCTCCTCGAAGCGGCGGCGGAAGCTGCGGTTCATCGACTCCTCCTTCAGTGCCTTGGCCGGAGAGTCTATCTTCAGGTAGCAGTCCTCGCCGTCGGTGTGTACCTCCTGCAGCTTGATGGGTTGCTTCTTGTTGTCATACACGGTGACCGTCCTGGCATCGGCATCGACGGTGTAGTCGGTCAGGGCCTTGCGTGAGACGCAGAGGTAGTTGTAGCCCCTGGCCTTTATCAGGTCGAGGTTCTCCTGCGAGGCGATGCCTGCGTCTATCACCACTAGCACCTTCCGGTCGTCGGACACCCCGATGGGATTCCTTGCGATAAGGTTGTCCACCATGTCTGGCAGTGACTTCGGGTCGGCGGTGTTGCCCTCCAGGATGGCACTGTAGCGGATGAAGCCCTCAGTGTTGATGGCCAAGGCCAGCACCAGCAGCTTGCAGTCGGAGCGTTTCTCCTTCGAGCGTCCGAACTGAGCCTTCCTGCTTGCGTCCTTACGGCCTTCGAAGTAAAAATTGGTCAGGTCGAAGAGCATAATGCGGTTCGTGGGACGGAACAGGTCGTCGGTCGTCTGGCAAAGATACCTCTCTATCTTCTCTTTCTCCTTGAGGAACCAGTCGGCCACGCTGTACACCTTGCGCTGTGTAACTGCCTCAATGGCAAGGTCAAGCAGCTCGCACACACCGGAGTTGTCGCGCATGATGCGCATCGACTTCAACTCTGACGGAGTATATACGGTACGTACGATAAGGTGTCCGACAGCCAGCTTCACCTGCTCCTCACTCCATCCAAGAGAACGCAGGAAACGGTCGAAGCCGATCTGGCGAATGGCCTGAAGGCAAAGCCACTCAGCACCGATGTCACGGGCATCCTTGTGCTCCAGGGTGTCAACGTCGATACGGCGTTCGGCCTTCGCCTTGCTCGCCTCAAAGGCATGGTGGATGACGTCAAGCTTCTTCTCCTCGACAAGACGCTGCCAGTACTCGTCTATCTTCTGGCGGACAACATCACTGTACACTGCCATCTGGTCAGGCCATAGCTCACGCTCGCCCTGATGTTCATACTTGTAGGTCAGGCCGCACGAGATGTCGCGGATCTCCTCGGGTTTCAGGCCGTGGATGAAGCCAACGTTCAGCAGGATGCGGGTGCAGGCCCGTCCGCTGGCATTGCGGTAGGACTCCTTCAGCCGGTAGTACTTCTCGTACTCACCACTCTCCGGGTTGTATCTCATCTGTGACGTGAAATTCATGCCGCAAAGGTAAGCATAATTTTTCAAACCGCTGTGTTCTACAACGCGGTTTTAGCATCTTGCCGAGGCTAACTGGCTGAAAATCAAATGCAACTTTTTTGAAAAAAATTCAAAGCGTCAAAGTTGGGTTAAGAAATTGTCATACCTTTGCAGTGCAGAAGTAAAGAAAGGATTTTTAAATTATGGCAAGATCAAACATTCCAATGGTGATTAACCTGCGTCAGAACACCAACGACGACAGCACCGCGTATGGCAAGTTTTTCGCAGAAGTGGACACTAAGGAGCCTCTGAACCTGAAGGGC
>CADCEQ010000110.1 GCA_902800435.1 uncultured Prevotellaceae bacterium
TTCGGCAGGTGAATTTTTGTTATTGGCGATGTCTGTTCGCTCACGGTCACATAGTTCCCACCCTCGGCAAGGTACGTCGTGCTCTGGCTGATGTCGTGCGTGGCGCGGTGGTAGCTGTAGTCGGCGTTCACCTTCATGGTCGTGAACGAGTCCGTGCGCAGGATGCCGTTCAGCGTCGCCATGCCGTTGCGCTGGTAGAGGTACTGCCCCTGCGGAGGCGCACCGCCGTCGAATCCGCTAAACAGGCTCGTGGCGCGGGTGCTCACATCCGAGCCGCCGAAGTGGTCGTACATGTCGGCCCGTGCAAAGCCTTTGTAGTTGCCGCCCTTCACCGAGCAGATGGTCTGGAACTTGTTCGTGAACATCATGCCCGTCAGACCCAGCAGGGCTTGCACCTTATCCTTTCCGTCCTCCATATAGCCTGCTCCCGCCTCCTCCTGTCCGAACGGCTTGAACTTCGCCTTGTTCGACAGTTTGATGTTCATCGACACCTCGTTGCTCGGCACGTCCTTCTCCACCCGTCGGCTGTGGTGATTGCGCACTATCTCCACGTTCGTTACATAGTCCGCCGGAATGTTCCGCGTCGCCAGATTGTACTTGCCGCCCAGCAGATCCATGCCCTCGATGTTGAACTGCGAGATGGGCTTGCCCATGTAGCTGATGCCGCCGTTCTGCGACACGTCCACGCCCGGCAGCCGTTTCAGTCCGTCCTCCAGCGTCACGTCGCCCTTGCCGAGGAACGACGCCAGGTTATGGCTTAGCGTGTCGCCCTTCTGCCGCAGCGGGTCGGGCTTCACCGTCACCTCCTTCAGAGAAACTGCTTTCGGGGTCAGCAGCATGTCTACCGTCGCCACACGCTCCTTCAGTGATAGCCTTTCTGACTCCTTCTCATAGCTGATATGGGTGAACTGTAGCGTCACCTCCCCCGTTGGCGCACTCTTCAATTCCAGCGCATACTCGCCCTTCGCATTCGTGCTGGTGAACGCCAGCGTCTTCGTGCCGACGACCATCTTCACGATGACATCACTCACGGGCTTGTTCTGCAGGTCTATCACCCGCCCTGTCACCTTCACCTGAGCCGAGGCCGACGCTACCAGCATCATATATAATAAAATGTATAGGAGGCGTTTCATCGCTGTCTTACTCTAATTCTAATGGTTGATAATACCGCACAGTCTCCGCTCTAGGAATACTGCGCATCGGGTCGTAGAAGTTATATGCGTCAGTTGAATCTTCTTCGTCCCAGAAGAGGAAAGAACTTCCATCATTGTAGCTAATCCCGACCATACCTCTCTTGCTGCTTAGATAATAAGTGGGGTCTTTTACATAGCGACTGTTACAGCGTAGCTTATTTCGCTCCTTGATGAATTTGTCACGCTTTTCGTGCATATCCTTTGGGTCGTTGAATAATGGCATCGCCACGGCTTTCTGTTCTAATGACCGAAGACAGAAGGTGTGTATGCCCTGATTATCCGTTGCGCGGACAATCAGTCCTGGCAGCCCGTGCAGTTTCCACGGGCCGGCGGTCGAGGGGATATCCTCTGTATAGCATACCGTCCAACTCCTGCCGGCATATTGGCAAGTAGCCGTCTTGCACGCATAGCCCATCACCGTCAACGTGTCGTCGGTCAGCGTCCATTGCTGCGCGTTCATTGGCTCTTCGATGACGTACAGTCTTGGAGCAAGGAACTCTCGTGTAGTCATCATGCCATCTGGATAGTTGCCGTAAATGGTAGGATAGAGGTGTATACTGTTGCGTATCATCTCAATCTCCACGCTACGGTCGCCCAGACATTGGCACGCATACTGGTAATATTCCATCTGCATCGTGTGGCGTGTGCCCACCATGAGTGTAACGCAGCAGGAATCGACAATCTCCCTGTCGTCTATTCCCATCTTGGTTTGTACTGCGTAGTCGTAGGTGACTACAAATTTGCTCGTGTCGATTGTCTCTGTTTGTCCCTGCGCTCCTATCGTCAGCGCGAGGGCCATCATGGTCACTAAAATCTTCTTCATTGTTCTTGATGTTTTATGGGGCTTACTTCAGTTCCAACGGCTGATACTTATTCACTTTCTTCGGGATAATCATATCAGTAGCCACGACCGAGATCTTGTCCTCTGCGGCAGGCTCTGGGCCGCCAGGCCACATCTCGATGATATTCAGGTGGTCGTAGGTTCCTTGCGGAATGTAGTAGTTCGGCTTCTGCACGTACTGCTTGTTGCAATAGAGTTTGTTGCGGTGGGAAATGAACTTGTTGCGTTT
>CADCEQ010000111.1 GCA_902800435.1 uncultured Prevotellaceae bacterium
CCACCTCGATGCTACGACGGTGCTCGACCGTAAGATTGCCGAGCTGGGTATCTATCCCGCCGTCGACCCGCTTGGCAGTACGTCGCGTATCCTCGACCCGCTGATTGTGGGCAAGGCTCACTACGACTGCGCCCAGCGCGTGAAGGAGATTCTGCAGCGCTACAAGGAGTTGCAGGACATCATCGCCATTCTTGGTATGGACGAGCTGTCGGACGAGGACAAGCTGACGGTGAACCGCGCCCGCCGCGTGCAGCGCTTCCTCAGCCAGCCCTTCTCGGTGGCTTCGCAGTTCACGGGTCTGCCCGGCATCATGGTTCCCGTCGAAGAGACCATCAAGGGCTTCAACGCCATTCTCGACGGCGAGGTTGACGACCTGCCCGAGCAGGCATTCCTCAACGTCGGTACCATCGAGGATGCTAAGGAGAAGGCTAAGAAACTACTCGAAGCAGCGAAAGGATGATGAGGATTTTCGATTTACGGATTTTCGATTTTCGATTGAAATGATTCGAGGGTCGCATCCGCAAATCGGTAATAAATAGAAAATCGACAATCATTAAATCGTAAATAACAAAGATGTTGACGCTAAAGATAGTTTCGCCCGAGAAGGTAGAGTTCACTGGAGAGGTTGAGAGCGTGAAGGTGCCCGGAACGCAGGGTAACTTCGAGATTCTCACCGGCCATGCACCCATCATCTCCACGCTCCAGAAAGGCGTGGTAGAATACGACGGGCAGCAGCTGGAAATCCTCGGTGGATTCGTTGCGGTGCAGCAGAACGAGGTATCCGTCTGCGTCGAAAAGACCGAATGACGTACTTCTTTGCCGCACTGTTCTTCACGCTCTTAGGGGTGGCCTATGTGAAGGGCTACGACCTGGTCAAGAGCCGGTCGCCGGAGCACCTGGTTCACTTCTACCTTGTGATGGCAACGATACGCATGCTGCTCGTCGTAACGGTGGTCGGCCTCTACGTATTCTTCGCTCCGAACAGAGAAGACGCCATCCACTTCGCAGTCATTATATTAATAATGTACGCGTTGATGATGGTCGTAACACTGACATTAAGACATTAGAAATATGAATTGTAAACTGAAACGACTGCTTTGCATGGCTCTCTTGCTGCTGGCTTTGACGCCTGCGGCGAGGGCAGAGGAATTCTCGGCCAAGGAGGTGGTGCTCGAGCATATCAAGGACTCGCACGAGTGGCACGTCTGGGGCGAGGGCGAGAACAGCATCGTCATTCCGCTGCCCGTCATCGTCAACTCGTCGACAGGCTGGCACGTGTTCTGCTCGTCACAGTTCGCGCACCATGCCGACGCCAGCGGGCTGCGCCAAGGCCCCTACGGACTGGCCATTGCCACAGAGGGCGACAATGCAGGCAAGATTGTGGAGAACGGTTCGCCCGTTCTCGACCTCAGTATCACGAAGACCGTCGCCGTGATGTTCATCAACGTGGCTCTGCTGCTTTGCTGCATCCTGCTGAGCGCGCGCTGGTACAAGAAGCGCAAGGCCTCTGACCCCGCTCCCGGCGGCTTCGTCGGCTTCGTTGAGATGCTCGTTATGTACGTGGTGGAGGAAATCATCAAGCCGGGCGTCGGCAAGGGCTACGAGAAGTACACGCCCTACCTGCTGACCTGCTTCTTCTTCATCTTCACCTGTAACGTGATGGGCTTGATACCGTTCCCGCCGGGCTCGGGCAACGTGACGGGCAACATTGCCGTGACGTTCTTCCTGGCCCTCTGCACGTTCCTCATCGTGCAGTTCTCGGGCAACAAGCACTACTGGAAGGACATCTTCTGGCCCGATGTGCCCACATGGCTGAAGGCGCCCATCCCCATTATTCCCGTGATTGAGTTCGTCGGCATCTTCACGAAGCCGTTCGCCCTGATGATTCGACTTTTCGCCAACATGATGGCCGGTCACGCCATTGCCGTCGCCATTACCTGCATCATCTTCCTGGTGGCAACCCAGGCGGTGGCCGTGCAGTTGTCGATGTCGGCGTTGTCGGTGGTGATGAGCATCTTCATGATGTGCCTCGAGTGCCTGGTGTGCTTCATCCAGGCAATGGTTTTCACCATGCTCTCTGCCGTATTCATCGGCTTGGCAAGAGTTGAACCAGAACATGAATAATAAACAATTAAAATATTAACAATTAAAAACTTACACAATTATGATTACAGCATTATTGGCAGCAGAAGGTGTTGCACAGTTAGGCGCCGCAATAGGCGCAGGTCTCGCAGCTATTGGCGCAGGTATTGGTAT
>CADCEQ010000112.1 GCA_902800435.1 uncultured Prevotellaceae bacterium
CGATTTGAAGAACAATACGAACCTGGTCATCAACAACACCGATGGCTCTATCGTGGGCTACAAATACTTCAACTTCGACAGCACCAAGGGCCGCAAGGATGTCAAGCTGCTGATAAACCTCATCCCCGAGGGCCTCGACGGAACCATCGTCATCATGGCCGACCGCCCATGGACTTCACAGGACGGCAAGGTGCTGGGCAGCATCGAGCTGAAAGCCTCCATGCCGCAGCAGACAACAGAAATGTCTGTCACGCTACCCGATGTGGGAGAACTCACGGGCAAGCATGCCATCTTCTTCCTTTTCACCTCGCCCACCAAGGAAAAATCGCTCTGCAAACTGCAGGACTTCGTATTCGAATAAACGACATTCATTCATACAAAACAAAAAACCACTATGCGGAAGCTATGTTGCCTGCTGCTGTCAGTACTGGCGCTGACCATGCAGGGAAAAGACTATACACTCACCTCGCCCGACGGCCAGCTGAAAGTGACCATCCATGCAGGAAAAGACCGGCTGACATGGGAAGTACGACACGGCAACACACAGGTGCTCACACCCTCCGAGATAGGACTCAACGAGCCGTTCGCCAACTACAAGCCTCTGGGCAAGGTCACACCCCGCAGCATCACTATAGGCAAAGGTACCACGCAAGTTGAGTTCCTGGCCGACAACGATGCCGCAGCCTACCGTATCAAGCTGGGCGGTAAGAATCCCCAGACGGTGACCGCCGAGACAGCCGAGTTCAACTTTGCAGCCGACTGGCAGGCCTTTATCCCCTACGTCAACGATAATCGCGGCGGTGAGCGCTATTGCTACAGCTTCGAGTCATACTACGACGAGCAGCCGCTCTCCAAGATGTTCACAGACTCGTTGGCCATCAATCCACTTGCCGTCCGTCTGCCAGAGGGCAAGCTGGCCGTGATAGCTGACATGGGAGCCACGGACTATCCGGGAATGTTCCTCGTCAAGAACGGAGCGCACAGCCTCAAAGCCGTCTTCGCTCCATGCCCCGACGAAGTGCAGGTGGGCGGCTACGACCGGCTGAACCTCGTACCCGTCAGTCGGGCCTGGAAAACTCCAAGTGGGAACCGCGCGTAGCTGACGGCCCGCTGCACAACCAGCCCCGCTATGATGTCACCATACCGTATCTGCGCCAGCTCGTAGGACCGTTAGACTACACACCAGGCGCCATGAGCAATGCTACGCGGGCCCAGTTCTTCGGTAACAACGACCACCCTATGTCGCAAGGTACCCGCGCACACCAGGTGGCCATGTACATCATCTTCGATGCCCCTCTGCAGATGCTCGCCGACTCACCGTCCAAATACATGAAAGAACAGCCGACCACAGAGTTCATCAGACAAATACCCACCACGTTCGACGAGACAATAGCCCTCGACGGCCAATTAGGCGAATACGTGGCCGTGGCTCGCCGCAAAGGCAGCACATGGTATGTTGCCGCCATGACCGACTGGCAGCCACGCCAGATAGACATCCGCCTCGATATGCTCACCGAAGGCCAGCACCAGATAGAGACCTTTGCCGACGGGATAAATGCCGACCGGGATGCCACCGATTATCAGAAAAGCTCCTTCCAGACACAGAAAGGAGCCGTACTGAAAGCCAATCTGATGCCTGGTGGAGCCTGGTGTGCCATCATCCGCTGACAGCAATGTTCAGCCATACAGGCTCACCCCGTGCCTGAGCCTCTACGATTTTCTGCTTCAGGCGGTGGAGCCAGATGCGCGAGTCGAGCACCTTGCCGACCTCACGGTTCTTACCTACGAGGATGCAGCCCTCGGTGTCCTCAGCGGTGTTGCCGGCATGGATTCGGATGCCCTGCCACTTGCGGTTGAACTCTGGCTCACCGAGCAGGATGGGCAACCATTGCTTGAACTTCGGCGAGTAAGAGATGACCACTGCATAGCGGCCTTCGGGGATAGCCGAGCGGCCTTTCACCTTGTAGGCACCGTTGGCGTAGTCGCGCCAAGTGGGTTCCAGTGTGTCGCAGAAATACTGGTCTTCTGTGCCGGGCAGATATTCATCCATCACTTGTCGGCGGATGTACAGCCTACCAATGGTGTAGGTCTTACGTTTTGCTATACGTTCTAATATCAGTTCCATAATCTTGAATGACCTTAATGTTACATTGTTACAAAGTTACTTTGTGACGTTTTCGG
>CADCEQ010000113.1 GCA_902800435.1 uncultured Prevotellaceae bacterium
CCTCGCCTCCATCCTGGTGGTTCATAAGTCGATGGGCAGACGTTTCACCGCTATCTATCTGATGACCATCGTAGGTTTTTCGGTGCTATTCGGACTGCTGCTCAATGCGTGCCACACTCTGCTTGCAGAGAATGCCATGGGAATCGACTTCACCGTAGGCGCTCAGAATACTTGTTGCATGAGTTCATCTGCTCTGCCGAGTCCTTTTAAAATCGTTTGTGCTACAATATTAACATTATTAATTATATTTGCTCTTATGATGAAGTTTTTCAATAAGTTTACCACCAACAAGCCATCTGATCCTGATGTAACCGTTTATTGTGTTGAGGATATGCATTGTAGCCATTGCGAGGCTGCCGTAGTCCGTGCCGTCGAGGAAATACCAGGTGTAGAGACGGCCAAGGCCAGTGCCTCTGCCAACACTCTCACCATCAAAGGACCCGCTACGGAAGAGGCCATTCGAACAGCTGTTGAGGGTATCGGTTACACATTCAAGGGAAAGGCTTGAACTGCAATCACTCAAACAGATTATGAACAGAAAAAAGGCATCCTCATCGTGAGGATGCCTTTTTGTATAGATAGGGTGGAGGAGTGCTTATGCGTTGTACTCCTGCCAAGACTTGATCTTGATGTCGTCCTGACTCATGGCGGTGAAGGCTTCGATGAAGGCCTTGGCCAGACGGACATTGGTCATCAGCGGAATGTTGTGGTCGATGGCACCACGACGGATGCGGTAGCCGTTGGTCAGCTCGCGCTTGGTGTGGTTCTTCGGCACATTGATGATGAGGTCGAACTGGTGGGCAGCAATCATGTCCATCACGTTAGCGTCGCCCTCCTCGTCGGGCCAGGCAACAGCGGTGGCTGCTACGCCGTTCTCGTTGAAGAACTTAGCGGTACCGCCTGTGGCATAGACCTTGTAGCCCTTCTTGACCAGATTCTGTGCAGGCTCCAGCAGGCTGACCTTGCCCTTAGCGCCACCTGAAGAAATCAGGATGTTGGCACCTGGCTTCGGCATGCGGTAACCTGTGGCGATGAGTGCGTTGAGCATAGCCTCGTTAAGGTCGTCGCCCAAGCAGCCTACCTCACCGGTAGAACTCATGTCAACACCCAGAACGGGGTCGGCATTCTGCAGACGGGCGAAGGAGAACTGAGAGGCCTTCACACCGATGCGATCGATGTCGAACTCAGAACTGTCGGGCTTCTGGTAAGGAGCGTCGAGCATGATCTTCGTAGCAGTCTCGATGAAGTTGCGCTTCAGAATCTTGCTGACGAAGGGGAACGAACGAGAGGCACGGAGGTTGCACTCGATAACCTTGACCTCGCGGTTCTTAGCCAGGAACTGGATATTGAACGGACCGCTGATGTTGAGCTCGGCGGCAATCTTGCGGGCTATCTTCTTAATCTGACGGATGGTAGAGAAATAGATGTGCTGGGCAGGGAACACCATGGTGGCGTCGCCAGAGTGTACACCGGCATACTCTACGTGCTCAGAGATGGCGTACTCAACGACCTCGCCCTTGTCGGCAACGGCGTCGAACTCAATCTCCTTGGTCTCCGTCATGAACTTAGAAATAACGACAGGGAACTCCTTGCTGACCTCGGTAGCCATGTTGAGGAAGCGGTGCAGCTCCTCGTCGTCGTAGCAGACATTCATGGCAGCACCAGAGAGTACGTAAGAAGGACGAACGAGTACGGGATAACCTACCTCGTCGACAAACTCCTTGACATCCTCGAAAGAGGTCAGTGCACGCCATGCGGGCTGGTCGATGCCCAGTTTGTCGAGCACAGCAGAGAACTTGTCGCGGTTCTCGGCACGGTCGATGTCGACAGGGCTGGTGCCCAGTACGGGAACACCCTGGCGGTGCAGCTTCATGGCGAGGTTGTTAGGAATCTGACCACCCACAGACACGATAACGCCACGGGGTGACTCCAGGTCGATGACATCGAGTACGCGCTCCAGTGACAACTCGTCGAAATAGAGACGGTCGCACATGTCGTAGTCGGTAGACACGGTCTCTGGGTTGTAGTTGATCATGATGCTCTTGTAGCCCAGCTTGCGTGCTGTATTGATGGCGTTGACAGAGCACCAGTCGAACTCTACAGACGAACCGA
>CADCEQ010000114.1 GCA_902800435.1 uncultured Prevotellaceae bacterium
CATCCTGCTGACGATCGTCCTGGCGCTTCCCATGGCCATCGCCTGCATCATCTACGCAAGGAAGTTCCTCGCCAAGAAGTTCTACAGGATCCCCGACGAAGAGGGTAACATCGTACAGGTTAATGTACCTGGCAAGGGTATCCCTACGAGGGCAAGGGTTAGGTTTAGGATAAGCCTGAATGCAGGCAATGAGGCTGTGTTCAACTTGAACGGTCAGCGCGTAGCGCAGCCTAAGAAGGGGCTGTATATTGTGAACGGCAAAAAGGTGATTATTAAATAAAGGAGGAACACGATATGAAAAAAGAATATGTAAATCCTGCTATGGAGATTGTAGAGATTGGGCTGAACACTCTAATATGCACATCATCTATTGGTTTGACATCGGGCTCTGTAGATAACGGCCAAGCTCTCTCTCCAGATTTCGACGAGGAAGATATGGAAGACTTTTAGCAGTCTACAGTAAAATCAGCAGAGGGGTATGTATGAGGGATTCCAGTACATACCCCTCTATTTTGTTTCTTAATGGCAGAGCGTACAATAATATAGTTTTTTGAATAATATTTTTGCTAATTATGGCGTAAGCTTGTTACCTTTGCAATATGAAAGCACAACAGATAGTTTTTAGTTAGTAGTTTTTGGTTAATCATTATGTAAGAGAAAAGCAGGCCTCGGCGGAGGTCTGCTTTATCATTTCTTACGAGCCCAGGCTCAGCTCAGCCCTGCCCTACTCATCCGAGTCCGTACCACCATCAGAATCCCGAGCGGCAATGGTGAACCATACCGTATCGCCATGATAGACCACCAAGCGCTGGCCAGCCGTCACGTTCAGGCCCGTGAACGTGGCACCGTTGGCATCGTGGCTGGTGGGGCTGATGGCATCGCCCGTGCCATCCACCTTGGCCGTGAAGGTCACGTCACCCAAGTTTGTGCCGCTGACTGCCACACTCGTGACAGGGGCTGTAGCTGTCACGTTGCCACCTGCAATACTCTGGCTGACACCATTGATGGTGGCAGTGGTATTGTAGACAGGCTCGCCGGGAGTCACACCGCCGCTACCGCCACTTGGGGTGACGTCGTCGGTAGTACCCGTACCGCTCATACCGGCATTGTTCAGATAGAGTTCTGACTCCATGTCGATGTCGTAAGCCGCATAGCTCAAATCGATAGCCTGCATCAGACTGCACAGGTCGCTGCCCAGGCCAGCCTCGTTGAGCACCAGCTGGCAGTTGCTGCGGAACCAGTCACCGCTCTTGTCCTTGCGGCTGACGATGATACCGGCAGCTATCACGTCGCCGCCACGGCCCAGCACGAAGTTGTAGTGGTCGGTGTCAAACTCGAAAGTCGAGAAGTTGAGGTCGTTCTTCCAGTTCGAGCATGGGAACTCGCCCTCGCTGTTCACAATCTCCGTGCTCATAGGCGCACCGCTGCCATCGGCATTGCGGGGGTTGAGCACGATGCGGGCCGTCTCCACCTCATACTTACCCGAGCGCTTCTGAACCGTGACAAACGTCACCTGGTCGCCACGCTGAAGTCCCCACGCCGTGATAAAGTCTGCATAACTGCGACTGGGGGCATTGACATACGCCTTGTGGCCGCCCTCGGCGTCGATGCCAACCGAGACTTCGGGCAGATGACCCATCGAGATGATGGCTGCAAAGGGCGACCACTTCTCGCCCTGAAGCGGGACGAACTGATAGAACTGGTTCAGGCTCTGACCCGTTTTCTGAAGCGTTGCAGCACGCTCGCGAAGATAGCGCAGGTTCACCTTCTTGAACTTGTTCATAGACTTAGAGCCACTGCTGACACCTTCGATGTATGTCCACAAATTGTTCAGTGCTACTGTTGTCATAATCCAAACATGTTTAAACGTCCGCTGCAAAATTAGTAATTATTATTGAATCGTCAAAATAAAACAACCACAAAAACAGCAAACTTACTTCTCGGGCTTCTTGGGGGTGTAGCGGACGGAGAGTGTGGGACGGTAGGTGTTCTCCAGGATGACGGAGATGATGCCGTCGGTGGCGTCGAAGTTGGCTATCTTGTGGTCGTCCTTCAGCATGGGGCAGTCGGGCCAGGCGCCGAGTTCCTTCTCCAG
>CADCEQ010000115.1 GCA_902800435.1 uncultured Prevotellaceae bacterium
CCAGGTTGACGGCCGGGAATACACGCTTGTTAGCCAGCATGCGGTCGAGCTGCAGCTCAGAGTTACCCGTACCCTTGAATTCCTCGAAGATGACCTCGTCCATCTTACTGCCGGTGTCGGTCAGGGCTGTAGCGATGATGGTCAGCGAACCGCCACCCTCAATGTTTCGTGCTGCACCGAAGAAGCGCTTGGGCTTCTGCAGGGCGTTGGCGTCAACACCACCGGTAAGCACCTTGCCGCTGGCAGGGCTGACAGTATTGTAGGCACGAGCCAGACGGGTGATAGAGTCGAGGAAGATGACGACGTCGTGTCCACACTCTACCATGCGCTTGGCCTTCTCCAGCACGATGCCGGCAATCTTGACGTGGCGGTCGGC
Source organism: uncultured Prevotellaceae bacterium (assembly GCA_902800435.1). Next base: position 377 of record CADCEQ010000115.1, read on the forward strand.
AGGCTCGTCGAATGTTGAGGCAATGACCTCGGCGTTGACGGTGCGGGCCATATCCGTAACCTCCTCAGGGCGCTCGTCGATGAGCAGCATCATGATGTAGGCCTCGGGGTGGTTGGCTGCGATGGCGTTGGCGATGTCCTTCATCAGGATGGTCTTACCGGTCTTGGGCTGAGCCACGATGAGGGCGCGCTGTCCTTTACCGATGGGTGAGAAGAGGTCGACGATGCGCACCGAGGGATTGGTGGTGGCAGGGTCGCCGCACAGGGTGAACTTCTCCTCGGGGAACAGCGGTGTGAGATGCTCGAAGCTGACACGGTCGCGCACCTCTTGGGGCTGTCGGCCATTGATGGTCATCACCTCGTTCAGGGCAAAGTATTTCTCGTTGTCGTGGGGCGGACGCACGGTGCAGTCCACTACGTCTCCGGTCTTCAGACTCCAGCGCTTAATCTGCTGGGGTGACACATAGATGTCGTCGGGTGACGACAGGTAGTTGTAGTCACTTGAGCGCAGGAAACCGTAGCCGTCCTGCAGGATTTCCAGTACACCATTGCCCGTGATGAGGTTGCCGAAGTCAAAACGTTCGGTCTGCTTCTGGCTGCTGGCGATAGGAGCGGGTGCAACGGGCATCTCTTGCTGCATCTGCTGTACGACGGGACGGTCGAAGATGTCCAGCGTGGGAATAGCAGCCTGATCCTCGATGGGCAGGTCGATGACGGGAATGAAGTCCGTTCCGTCGCCAGGGTCTCCCTCCCAGACACCGTCGGGGTTAGCTTCTGCTTCCATGGCCACTTCCTGGTTGTGCTGTGCCATTTTCTCCTGCAACTGGCTAATCAGGTTCTCGTCAGCGGGGGCGTCGGCGGGGGAAGCGTCAACGGGGGAACCGTTGACAGCGAGAGGGCCGGAGGGGGTGTCAACGGCTGAACCGTTGACCACAGTGGCCTCGGCGGCTTGCTTGGCAGCTTCGGCGGCAGCAATCTCCTCGAGTTCCTTCTTTGACTTACGGCCACGCTTCTTGGGAGCGGGCTTTTCTTCGACGGGAGTGTCGACAGGGGAACCGTTGACAGCGGGTGCGTCAGCGTTAACGGGGGAATCGTTGACAGCGAGCGCGTCAGCGGCAGCGGCTTCGGCAGCCTCCTGCTCGGCAAAAAGTGAGTCGAGCGAAGGCTTCTTAGCGGCTTTCTTCTTCTGGCTCTTGGTGTCCAGGTTCTCGCCGTCCGAGCCGTTGACGGTATAGACCTTGCTGTCCTTGGCAATGCGGGTGCGTTTACGCTTGGGCGTCGGTACACCGGCAGCCGAATTCTCAGCGGCCTTGTCCAGGATGGCGTAGATGACGGTCTCCAGCTCGTCGTTTTGCGACACTTTGACGTCTAATTCGCTGGCTATCTCCATCAGTTCTGGGATAGGCAGTTTCTCTAATTCTTCTTTCGTGTACATAATATATACAGTAATTCGTTATAAAATTCTGATGTTGGATTGAATATGTTTGGAAATAAAGTGCTTCGCGGAAACGGAAACACGTTTTCTCTGAAATTCGAGTGCAAAGGTAGCGATTATTTTTGAAACTGCAAAGGAATTAGAATAAAATTTAGTAAACTTTGCCTGATAATTCAGGCGAAAGTACTCATGCTCGACAAAAAAAAGAAAAATTCTTTTGTTTTGTGCTCGCTTAATCGTACCTTTGCACGCAAAATAGTAT
>CADCEQ010000116.1 GCA_902800435.1 uncultured Prevotellaceae bacterium
CGTCAGACAGGGAGCCTCGTCGTTGAGGAACAGACCGCGCCAGCGGACGGCGGGCTCGCCGTCCGTGCGCGTACCATTAACTATATAAATAGCTTCGTGTTGGTCGATGGGTGCGTCGGCCCAGTAGTACCACGGCGAGACACCAATCTGGCGGCTCAGCTCGTAGATGCCGAAGATGGCGCCGCGACGGTCGCTGCCCACAATCGTGAGCTGCCCCTGCCGTGCGTCGAGAATGTACTGCTCGGTCTTGCCCTTCAGCTCCTTTTGGTGCTGTTTCAGGGTCGTTGCTGTTCCGGCCACGATGCGGGCATCGGCGGCACGGTCGACGAATGCGACCTCGGCCCCGCAGACTTTCTCAAGGTCGGTCTTCAGGTTTCGGGCGGCCAGCATGACGCCTCGCTCCTCAGTCGGACTGACGTAGATGGTTACGCGGCGACCGTCGTTCAGCTGCCAGTCGCCTTTCTGGAAGTCAACAAATACGTCGGCAGCCTGGCCGCTAACAGCAGCAAGACAGCACAGCATCACACTCAGTAAAAGTCTCATTCTTCTCATCGTTCACGATTCTTTGCCGCAAAATTACACATTATATAAAAAGAAAACATTCAATATTGTTTCATAAACCTATAATGAGACATTTTTATAAAACATAAGTAACGATAGCGACCACCAGCGGAATTGTCCCATGGCGTGGGACAAATGTAAAGTGGGGGTTTACGAGCAAAAGGCGGCGGGTTATGACAGAAAACCGCCACGTCTTGGAGAAGGCGTGGCGGTTTTCTGTGTTGACGGCTTCCGGTGTAGGGAGTGTCGGAAGTGTTGGTTAAAAAGTATGATTCGCTATCTACGGGCGCGCGGGCGCGCACGTGAGGCACTATTTCTTCAAGTACCAGTTGGCCTTGTCAGAGAGGCGGGCGAAGAGGGCCTCGTCGCGGGTGCCGTTGCGGCGGCTGACGGGGTCGGCCAGATAGGTGGCATCGCCACGGCGCAGGGCTACGCGCATGAGGTCGTAGTAGCGCTGGCCCTCGAAGGCAGTCTCAAGTGCCAGCTCACGCACGATGTAGTCCTCGACAAGCGGCTGCTGGAAGGCCACGGTGTCCTGACGCGAGGCCAGTGGAGCCGTTGGCTGGGGCAGCACGTAGAGCGTGTCGGCATCGGCGTCGCCGCAGCCGCGAGAGTGGATGCCCAGAGTGTTCTGCTGGGTGAAGGTGTTGGTCTCGAACGTGAGGAGCCCGGCAGCCTGCTGGCGCTCGATGCCGTCGATGCGCTCACGGATGGTCTGGTCGTAGAGACCGTACTTCAGCACGGCGAAGGCCGACTGCGGATAACCGGCGCGGTTGAGGGCCTCGGCGAAGTGGAGGTAGACCACCTGGCGGCGGTAGAGCGTCAGTCCCTTCTGGTTGAGCTTCGAGAGCGTCTGGCGGTTGGCGGCGTAGCGCGAGTTCTGGTCCTGGTTGACCACCTGTGTACGATAGGAGTCGTAGAGCCGGAGGTCGCCTTCCTGATAGGTCTGCAGCAGGTTCTCCTTCGGCGCATAGACGGTGTCGGTCTGGGCGTCGCTGGCGCGGTACTTCATGCAGTAGTTCTGGCTGGCCGACAGGCGGAAGTAGGCCGTCGAGGGCGAGGCCTGTGCGTAGTAGTTGTTGCGCAGCGTCGACGAGTAGATGTTCTGCAGGTCGCTGTAGACGCCCTCGTACTCACTCGGCTCCATAGGCAGGAAGGTGATGACCTCGCTGCCGTTGGCATCAGCGAGCGAGTTGGCAAAGCCCGACTCCACGCGCTGGAAGTCGCGTGTCTCGCGGTTCCACGACACGCTGGTGACGCCCGTCGTGATGGGGTTGGTGCGCAGCGTGAGGTAGTCGTGGTAGTAGGTGGCTGCTTCCTGATAGCGTCCGGCCCAAAGGCAGAGGTCACCGAGCAGGGCGCGCACGGGGATGAAGAACTTCTGCGAGTTCATGCTGTTGATGGTGCCATACTGCGGCAGCTTGGTGTCGACGTAGGGCGCGAGGTCGGTGACGAAGTAGTTGCAGATGTCGGTAATCGACGAGAACTGCTTGTTCATGGCCTCCTC
>CADCEQ010000117.1 GCA_902800435.1 uncultured Prevotellaceae bacterium
GCCACAGGCAAGACGTGTACACAATTCCAGCAAGAATACGAGAATGGAACGTTTGAATAACTCTTTTAGGTAAATTTCAATTTATGAAAGAATGGCTGGGACGTTTCTTTTGTGTACTCTAACTCCTTAAATAACGTTAAAAGTTAGGAGGGTGTACCGCGTTGTGGTACACCCTATGTTGTATATTTGCACCCGAAATCAAAAAAAGTCGAACTTAAAATTATAATGCTATGGAAGGACTATTTATTATTTTTCTGGTAGCCACGAGCGTGGGCAGCCTGCTGAATGATTACGTGAACGAAGCTAAGAAGGTGAAAGGTGAAAGGTGAAAAGATGGAAACAGACATTCAAGACTTGATGGCTTGGCAGAAAGATGCCGAGCGCGAGCTCAGACGCGAGGCTGAGCGGCTGGAGGAGAAGGGTCAGCGGATTGGCGGACTGATGAAGGTGCTGGAGGCTACGGAGGAGATACTTGCGGAGAACAGTTCTCTGCGCGAGGAGCTGGAGCGGAAGGACGGTGAGATAGACGCCCTGCGCGAGGAGCTGGAGCAGAAGGACTGTGAGACAGACGCCCTGCGCGAGGAGCTGGAGCGGAAGGCGAAGGAGACGGACGAATTGAGGCGCCAGCTGCAGGAGGCCAGCAGCCAGCACCAGGAGTCAGACAGCCGCGCACAGACGATGGAGATACACAACCACTTCGAGGCGGGCAGCAATTCGCAGGTGTACAACGAAAAGGTGACGGGCAAGTTCACCTATCCCAATAACAACAACAATAATAACAGCAACAGCAGCAATAACAGCAGCAACAGCAACAAGAGCAAGAACAAGAAAAACAAGAAAAAGGAGCAGAAAAAATGGAAGAAAAGAAGCAGAAAAGCGTAGTCAACCACTTCGAGGCAGGTTCGAACTGCCAAGTGTTTAACGGCAGCATCACGGGCTGTGTGTTTGCCATGCCCGGTTCGACGGTGACGCAGCAGCCGGCAGCAAGCCAGCCGGTGACGCAGCAGGCCGGCGAGCCTCTGCAGGAGGAGTCGGAGGCGGAGGAGGCGGAGATTCCCGAGGTGCTGACGGCCAGCCCCGTGTGGCAGCAGCTGCAGGACAGCGGGCTGGTGGACGCCCACGGACAGCCCACGGTGTCGCGCCCCGAGGCGGCACTGCTGGCCGACGTGCTGGCCCGGCGACTGGGCATTGCCAACAAGTGGAAGTTTTTCGAGCGGCTATGGCACCGCAACCACATGCGCGGCGACTACAACACCGCCCTGAACCAGAGGAAGTCGTTGAGATTCCAAGAACGGCTGAAAAACATTTTAGACTGACAGTCAGCCACTTACATCACTCCGTACCCCCTACGCGTACCCTCTGCGTAGGGGGTTTTTGTGTTTTATTCGCCGTACCTTTGCACTGCATTTCCGATGCAGCGCTCTTTGACTTATTGCAACAAACGACACCCACCCAGGCAGGCTGGTGGGACTCCACTTGACGATGAATTAACACACACAGAAAACCCTTAATCGTGAATTAACACACACAGAAAACCCTGATAATAAATAAAAAAACACAGAAAAGCAAAATGGTAACAAAGATTTTGAAAGTGGTGGCACAGACGCAGGCCGTCTACGTGCCGAGTAAGAAAAGCGACAACGGCCAGCTGGCCAAGTCGATGATCAGGCTCAAGGAGCTTGGTGGTGACTACGAGGATGAGTACATCTGCGCGATGTTCGGCAACCTCGCTCTCTGCAAATTTGCCGCCGGCAGCACGGTCATCGCTTCGCTGCGTTTCCAGACGCACGAATCGAACGGCTCGTACTTCCAGGACGTGGTGGCAACCGACATTCAAGACATACATCAATAAAAGAAATAACACCAGGAAAAATGAACACACTAACAGTCAATTTACAACAGACCATGACGTCGCTCGAAATTGCCGAGCTGACAGGTAAACAACATTTTCATGTCATGGAAGCCATCCGAAAGATGGAGCCAGCATGGAAGAAAGTATGTAAATCGAATTTTCGATTGACATCGCGAACCATCGTTCAGCCTAATGGTGGCACACGCGAAGTACCCGACCAAGACCGAGTGCCTCTACATCGCCACGAAGTTCAACGACGAGGCACGTGCCAAACTGGTGCTGAGATGGGAAGAACTGGAGATGGCTGATGTCAGAGGGATTCGCAACGCCACACTCTGCAACGCAGAGAAGATGGCTGATGTGAGATGTCTGCCGGAACCGAAGAAGATTCTGGCACTGGCCGACGACATCATCGGCGAGGCACTGCGCCAGCTGAACGCCGGTGCCGAGGACACGCTGACGGCCACCCAGGTGGCGAAGACCTTCAACATGACGGTCTACGACTTCAACTGCATAGTGCGCGACATGGGCATCCAGTATCGCCGCCACGGGCGATGGAACATCTCGGACGACCTGGTAGGGCGCGACCTGGTGCGCCTGCGTACGCATGTGAGCTACTCGCTGCGGGGTGAGAAGAAGGTCCGCACGTACATGACATGGACTATGCAGGGTCTGCGATATCTTAATGCGAAATTGGGATATCCCAATTTCTAGTGAATAATGAATAATGAATAATGAATAATGAATAGTGAATAATTTGCTACCGCAAGAAAAGTGAAAGATGAGTGTATATATAGTTTACAAGCAGAACGGGGTGAAGATGATGCGCCCCGTTCTTACGCGCGAGGAATACGTGAAACTGCGCAACAGCGGTTTCCAAAGGGAGAACGTGGCACGCATCCGACAGGGCGACGAGGCACTGAAGGCCAGTCTGGTGCAGATGAACTACTCGTGTCTGCCCAACGCCGACGGCACGCTGAAGGGCAGCCGGACACAGAGCACGACGGTGGGCATGGACATAGACTTCAAGGCCCCTCAGGGTCTCTCTGCCGACGAACAGCCCCAGTGGCTGGCACAGCAGATGGCGGGTGTGCCCAGTCTGGTGATGGGCAAGAGGGAGCAGCTGGGACTGCTGATGCTGGAGCGGTCGGCCACGAAGGGCTATCACCTCGTGTTCCGCCGCCGCCCGGAGCTGTCGCAGGAAGACAATCTCCGCTGGGCCAGCCAGCTGCTGGGCGTGGCATACGACAACAAGGCGAAGGACATCACGCGGGTGTTCTTCACCACGACTGGCGACGAAGGCGACCTGCTGTTTCTGGACGATGAGATATTCAGACCCTCCCCCGGCAGACCCTCCCCCCTGCCCCTCCCTTGTAGGGAGGGGAGTGATATGTCCCAAGATATGTCCCAAGGGCAGAAGCCATCTACGCCCCTCCCAACAAGGGAGGGGACGGGGGAGGGTCTGCCTGGGGAGGGTCTGTCCTTTCCCACCCACTACCACGGCATCCCGTTTGCCGACATCATCCGCAAGTACTGGGAGATGAACAACCGGGGCTTCGAGCCCACCAAGGGCGACCGCGACACGCTGACCTACCAGCTGGCCTGCGACCTGCGCCACATCTGCGGACGCAACTTCGAGTGGCTCGACCAGGTGATACCCTGCTACGACGGTTTCCCGCTGGAAGAGAAGCGCGCCAAAATCAAGAGCGCCCTGGCGTCGGAACTCAACGGATTCCCCATGCGTCTGAGAAATGTGCTGAACGCCCTGCAGATGGAAGATGGCAGAGGAAGATGTTGACGAGCCTTCGGATGCTGACGATGAACAATTCTCAATTGTCAATTCTCAATTCTCAATTAAGCGGATGCCCCAGGGCATCAGAGACTCCATAGAGGCCGTCGGTCCCCAGCTGGCCATGCCTGTGGTGACGGCTGTCTGCCCCTGCATCGGCATGCTGGCAACGGGGGTGAAGATGGATGTCCACGGCCAGCAGAAGGGGCTGAACCTGATAGCCTACATTGCCGGCGACTTTGCCTCGGGCAAGGGTTCCATAGACCCCGTTGTGGGGGCGTGGATGAGCGAGGTGGAGGCGCTGGACGAGATGTACCTGACGCAGGAGAAGGAGTGGCGCGACCGGAAGGTGGCCGCCAAGAACAAGAAGGACCAGCCCGAGGAGCCGCGGCTGCCGGTGCGGTTCGTCACGCTGAACAATACGGTGGCGAAGCTGGCCGAGCGACTGGCCAACACGGACGGCAAGCATGCCTTCTCGTTCACGCCCGAGGCAGACACCGTGGCACAGAAGTGGAGGTCGGCCATGAGCGACTTCTCGGTGATGCTGCGCCAGAGCTACGACGGTTCGAAATTCGACCGCGAGGCCAAGAGTGTCGATGCCGTCAGCGTCCACATCAAGCACCTGCTGTGGAACGTCACCATGTGCGGCACGCCCGATGCGCTCTACCGCGTGGTGTCCAACTACACCGACGGATTCCAGAGCCGCATAGCCGTGGCCCGCACGCCCGACAACACCTTTGCGCCGCTGGACGACAAGCCCCCCGTGATGACCGACCGCCAGCGCCAGCGCATACAGCAGATAGCCCACCTGCTGCCGCTGATGCAGGGCGACGTGGTGCTGCCGAAGCTGGAGGCGAAGGGGCGCCAGTGGCTGGAGCGCATCCGCCTGGAGTCGATGAAGAACGACGACCGCACGCGTGCCCGCCAGCGCATCCGCATCTGTGTGACGGCGCAGCGCATGACCTGTTGCCTGATGCTCTGCAAGGTGTGCGAGACGCTCATTCAGAAGCACGGCATGAGCGGTGCCGAGACCATGCTGAAGCAGTCGCCGAACCTCTGGAAGGAGATGCTGCTGAAGACGCAGACGCCCACGATGCTGGACGCCTACGACGTCATAGCCGACTCGCTGCTGGAGAACGCTCTCTACTTCTTTCGCGACCGCATAGAGAACGCCTTCAAGAGCCGCAACTATGCAGGGCAGAGCGGCGAGCGCCAGAAGCGCGGCCGGAACGACACCATCTACGAGCGCCTGGACGTGCAGTTCACCTACGAGCAGGCCATGCAGCACACGGTGGCCGTGAAGGGTGCGGAGGTGACGACGAACACGGTGCGTCAGATGCTGAAGAACTGGCGCAAGCAAGGGCTGGTCGTACTGGAACAGAATGGAAAGTATAGGAAGGTATGAGCGGCTTCGCCGCGGTTCAAAACTTTGAACTGGGCGTCAGCCCGTTGAACTTTGAACTGGACGAAGTCCGTTGAACTTTGAACTGGGCGAAGCCCGTTGAACTTTGAACTGGGCGTCAGCCCGTTGAACTGGTCAAAGTGGTCAAGGTCATTTTGGTCAAAATCAGTTTTTAAAAAATACACAACGTGAAAAACCAATGAATATCGAGAACAATGAAGCATGTTTTGTGCGGCTCTGGCTGCGGCTGGAGCGCACAAGGCGCCTCCTCGGAGGTCAGTATAAGCGCTTCTGCATCCGCAACGTGCTGAAGGCATGGTTCGGGAGCGAAGCCGGTGATGAGTTGATATGGCAGGTGTGTCGCCTGTGCGAGCAGGAGGGCTACAACGAACTGCCCGTGCCCTCGCTCTACCCGCTGAAGCACCGCGAACTGCTGCGTGCCATCGTGGCGGTACGGTTGGGCATTAGCTTCTACCGGATAGACCTGAAAGCGCTGGACAGGGCGTATAGCGAGGCCTTCCCGCGGAGTACGCCCATCAATAAGAGTAAAGCGGCGAAGCCGCGGTTCAAGGTTCTCTGACCTAAGGTCAGAGCGACCCAAGGGTCGATGACAAGGTTCTCTGACCTGGAGGTCAGAGCGACCAAAGGTCGATGACAAAGTTTTTTTAAGAATTAAAAATCAGGAAAATATGGATATTCAAGAACGTCTCTCCCAGCAC
>CADCEQ010000118.1 GCA_902800435.1 uncultured Prevotellaceae bacterium
CTGCGAGACAAAAAATTAAAACAACTAAATATCTGTGAGCAATATGAGAAAAATTGATCTGATAGTCATCCACTGCAGTGCGACGAGGGAGAACAAGCCCTTCCCGGTGACGTCGCTCATCGCCTACCCCGAGGCCGTCATCCTGGGCCACCGTGACCTGCCTGGCGTCCGCAAGGACTGTCCGTGCTTCGATGCCCAGCAGGAGTACAGGGATGTATGATGTAAGATGGCCGAGGTATGACGTGAGATGTAAGATGTCTAAATGAAAAAAAATCCCTAAATCGTTTGCACGGTTCGGGGATTTTTCGTATCTTTGCACGAAATTAGGTGTATTACGTCTATTTGATAATATGAGTAAGAATAGAAAGAAAGCCCGCAGCCGCCGCGGTCTGCAGGTTGTTACTTTATGTATAAGCACTACGATGGTGCTTGTCCTTTTGGGTATGGTGGCTTTTTTCGTCCTGTCGGCACGCAACCTGTCGGCACACATGAAGGAGAACCTGACGGTGACGATTATGCTGAAGGACTCGGTGTCGGTGAACGATGCCAAGTTGTTCTGCCGTGACCTGTATCACCGTCCGTATTCGCACAGCATTGACTATATCAGCAAGGAAAAAGCGAAGAATGATCAGATTGAGGAACTGGGCAGCGACCCGACGGAGTTTCTGGGGTTCAACCCGTTTCCGGCCACGCTGGAAATCAAGCTGAAGGCCGACTACGCCAACCGTGACTCGCTGAAATGGATTGCCAAGGAAATCAGGAAGGACAGCAGGGTGAGCGACCTGGCTTATATGGAGGACCTGATGAACAAGGTAAACACGAACCTGAGCCGCGTGAGTCTGATTCTGCTGGTGCTGGCGGTACTGCTGACCTTCGTGTCATTCTCGCTGATCAGCAATACGGTGCGGCTGAGCATCTATGCCAACCGCTTCGTCATCCACACCATGAAGCTGGTGGGAGCGTCGTGGGGCTTCATCCGTCGGCCGTTCCTCAGACAGGCGATGCTGGTGGGTGTCATTGCCGCCGTCTTTGCCATCGGTATTCTGGGCGCAGGGGTCTATGGACTGTACGTGACGCAGCCCGGTATCGACGAAATCGTGACGTGGCAGGTGATGGCCATCACAGCCGGTACGGTGTTCCTGTTCGGACTCATCATTACAGCGCTGTGTGCATGGCTGGCAGTGAACAAATTCTTGCGTATGCGCGCTCGTGAACTTTATAAGATTTAGATATGAAAGAGAGAGATTTTGCATTTGACAAAGTGAACTACGTGCTGCTGGCAGTAGGGATGGCGGTGGTCATCATCGGATTCCTGCTGATGAGCGGTGGCGGTTCTTCGGAGCATGCCTACAACCCCGACATCTTCAGCGCCCGCCGTATCAAGGTGGCTCCGCTGGTGTGTCTGCTGGGCTTTGTTTCCATGATATATGCTGTAGTACGTAGACCAAAGGATAAGGAGACGACGAAATGACGTGGATTGAAACCATTATTATCTCTATCGTTGAGGGTCTGACGGAGTTTCTGCCGGTATCGTCGACGGGTCACATGATTATCACGCAGAACCTGCTGGGCATTCCGCAGGGGGACCCCTTTGTCCACGCCTTTACCTTCATCATCCAGTTTGGTGCCATCCTGTCGGTGGTATGTCTCTACTGGAAGCGCTTCTTCCAGTTCGACAACTCGCCGGCACCGGCCGGTAGCAATGTCTTCCAGAAGCTGAAGCACCGCTACTACTTCTACTGGCTGCTGATAGTGGGTGTGGTGCCTGCCGTCGTCGTCGGTCTGGCGGCCAAGAAGTCGGGACTGCTCGACTGGCTGCTCGACAGCGTGGAGGTCGTGGCTGTCATGCTGGTGGTCGGCGGTATCTTCATGCTGTACTGCGACAAACTGTTCAACAAGGGCAGTGACGTCAATAAGGTCAACGAGTCCCGCGCCTTTAGGATTGGTCTCTACCAGTATATCTCGGTGATTCCCGGTGTGTCGCGCTCGATGGCTACCATCGTCGGCGGCATGACACAGGGCCTGACGCGCAAGAAGGCTGGCCGGTGCTACGCTGCTGGACCTGCTGGACCTGCTGAAGGAGGAAGCCTCGTGGGCTACGGCTCACAACATCACCATGCTCGTTCTGGGTTGCGTGGTGTCGTTCGTCGTGGCGCTGCTGGCCATGAAGTGGTTCGTGGGTTTCCTGACGAAATACGGCTTCAAGGCCTTTGGTTACTACCGCATCATTGTCGGCGGCATCATCATCCTGCTGCTGTTGACTGGACACTCACTCGCAATGGTTGACTAAATGAACTTCCAGGAAGGCGAATACATATATATCAACAAGCCCTACGGCATGACGTCGTTTGGTGCACTGGCCTTTGTCCGCACACGCATCTCACGCAAAATCGGGGTGCGACGAGTGAAGATAGGACATGCCGGTACGCTGGACCCGTTGGCGACGGGGGTGCTGATACTCTGTACGGGTAAGAAAACCAAAGAGATAGAACGCCTGCAGCTGGATAGCAAGGAATATACGGCCACCTTGCAACTGGGAGCCACTACACCCAGCTATGACCTGGAGCACGAGGTGGACGAGACGTACCCCACGGAACACATTACCGAGGAGCAGGTGCGCACCGTGCTCGCCGATTTCGTCGGTGACATCCAGCAGGTGCCTCCGCAGTACTCCGCCTGCAAGATTGGCGGCGACCGCGCCTACAAGTTGAAGCGCAAGGGCGAGGAGGTGCAACTGGCAGCCAAGACGGTGCACATTAGTGAACTGGAGCTGACGCGCTTCGACGCAGAGACCATGCAGATGGACATCCGGGTGCGCTGTGGCAAGGGAACCTACATCCGCTCGCTGGCCCGTGACATCGGAAGGGCACTGAACAGTGGTGCCCACCTGACGGCACTCTGTCGTACGCAGCTGGGAAGTGTCCGCATCGAGGACTGTATCACGCTGGACGACTTCCCCCAGTGGCTGGAGAAACAAAACGTCGAAATATCGTAATATCGTAATGCCGAAATAACGAAATAGCATCATATGAAACTATCACAATTCAAATTTAAGTTGCCCGAGGAACTGGTGGCGCTGGAACCGCCCCACCGCGTGTTTGAAAACGAAGATGGCACGACTGAGAAGGTGTATCGCCGTGACGAGTGCCGCCTGATGATCATTCAC
>CADCEQ010000119.1 GCA_902800435.1 uncultured Prevotellaceae bacterium
AGTCGTTCTGGAATGGCTATGCCGGTCGTGCCCGCATCAACTACCAGAAGTGGTGGACGAACCGTCTGGAGTGGCTCGTCAACTACACGCTGACGCTCAATGAACACCAGTTGAAGGCCGTGCTCGGCTATTCATGGGAGCGCAGCAAGTGGGAGCAGAGCGGCAACGAGAACATGGGTTTTGTCTACGACGCCCTCTCGTATCATGGCATCGGAAGCGGCAGTTATCTGCGCGACGGCAAGGCCAACCTCTGGGCAGGCAGTTCAGAATCGACGCTGATAGGTTTCTTCGGACGTCTGAACTATAACTACAACGATATGATCTTCGCTTCGGCTTCGATGCGCCGTGAGGGCAGCACCAAGTTTGGTGCCAACACCAAGTGGGGTAGCTTCCCCTCAGCATCCCTGGCCTGGGAACTCACCAAGGCTCCGTTTGCACAGAATCTGGCTCAGACCTTCCAGAGTCTGAAACCCCGAGTAAGTTATGGTGTCACTGGCCGTTCTGACTTTAATGCCTATCAGAGCATCGCCACCTATAGTACCCGTGGTGCCTATCTTATCGACAATCAGTGGATCAACGGCTATGCACCCTCGCTGAATGCCAACCCCGATCTGGCTTGGGAGAAGTCTACGGCTTTCAACGTGGGTGTCGACTTCGTAGCCGTGAACAGCCGTCTGCGTGGTAGTGTGGAGTACTTCGACCGCCGTTCTCAGGATCTGCTCTACAACTATACGGCTCCGCAGCCGCCGTTCATCTACAACACCATCTTGGTGAACGTCGGAACCACCAAGAATACAGGTATCGAAGTGTCGCTCGACTACGACGTGCTGGCCAAGAAAGCCCTCAAGTGGACGACCGGCATCAACTGGAGCATGGGGCAGACCAAACTCACCAAACTCTCAAGCGATGCCTATCAGATGGCCTACCTCGACCTCTATCAGAAGCCGGGTCCCGGCACCAGCGAGTATTTCTTCCGTGTGGAGGAGGGCGGCAAGATCGGTCAGTTCTATGGCTACGAGCATGCCGGTGTCGATGAGAACGGACTACTGCTCATCTACGACAACAATGGCAATGCCGTGCCCGCAGCCCAGGCCGATCCCACCTACAAGCGTAATATCGGCAACGGCGCTCCCAAGCATTTCCTGTCGTGGAGCAACTCGCTGAGCTACAAGAACTGGGATCTCAGCATGCTCTTCCGCAGTGCCCTCGGCTTCGAGATCTTCAACATGCGTAAATATGGTATGGGACTGAAGGGAGCGGGTACCGACAATGTGCTGCGCACGGCCTATACCGACTATGCCGACGTGGAGTCGAGCGGTGGTATCATCTCAAGCTATTTCCTCGAGAACGGCAACTACTTCAAGCTCGACAACGTCACTCTGGGCTATACCTATAGTCCGAAGAACCGCCAGTTGGTTGAGAACCTGCGTGTCTACCTCACCGCCAAGAACGTCTTCACGCTGACAGGCTATGAAGGCAACGACCCCTCAATCGTCACCTCTACGGGCATCACTCCCGGTATCGATTCCAACAGTGCCTATCCGCAGGCAACAAACATCACAATGGGCGTTACGGTAAGATTCCATTAATTGAAAATTGATAATTGAAAATTGATAATTGAAAATTGATTCCACTTTCCTCTTTCCTCGTTACCGCCTGTACAGATCTTGACGAGAAAGTGTACGACCGTATAGACGCCGGTGTCTATTATCAGAATGAGGCTAGTGTGAAAGGCGCTGTGGCAGCCATCTACGGACAGACATCACAGACACTGGCTGGCGAGAACTTCTTCCACCTCTCGGAATACCCCTCCGACCAGATTACCTGGCGCGTATGGAATGCCGGACTCTGGGGATGGGACGAGGCTATGAAGACCGTGCTCTCATGGCACAACTGGACTTCAGAGTCGACCATCATCAATAATGCCTGGAACGGAGCCTGGACGGCTATCGGACTGGCCAACCTGCTGCTCAGCGACCTGGAGGGTCTGAGTGCTGCAGGACTGGGGATGAGCGATGCACAACTGGCACAATATGTGGCCGAGGTGCGCACCATCCGTGCCTGGAACTACTACTGCATCTTCGAACTCTGGGGTGGTGCCCTGCCACTGAACACCTCCGCCAGCAGTGAGGTGCCTGGTACTGCCGATCCCGACTGGAACACCTCGTGCAAGAAGATCTACGACTTCATTGCTACCGAACTCGACGAGACAGTCAGTGCCTTGGCCAAGGACGATGCCAACCACTCGATGGTGAACCGCGCCAATCAGGCAATGAACCGTCTGCTCAAGGCCCGTCTGCTGCTCAATGCCGAGGTATTCATCGGTGAGAGCCACTATGACGAGTGCGAAGCCCTGTCGAAGGAGATTATCAACGGCACATACGGCAACTACGCCATCGACGAGAACTACCGCAACCTCTATTCGATGGACAACGTGAAGAGTCCTGAGGTCATCTTCGCACTGGCTGCCGAAGACGGTCAGGGCGCTGCCAACGCCATCTCGAATGTACGAACGATGGTGGGCATGTGGTATGGCTATGCCGACTACTTCGGACAGAGCTACGACGGTATCGGCGCCTGGAACTGTGTGTGCTTGGTTCCTTCGTTCGACAACTCAGGCACCGTCCTGCCTACTGGCGGTACTACCGGTGCCAAGTGTTTCCTGGACTATGGCGACAAACTGGGTGCCCCTTACGAGCGCTTCGACGACCGCGACATCCGCAAGCAGAACTACACCTACGATACTGCTACTAAGACCCACGGCCAGGGCATGTTCCTGAAAGGCGTTATCCGTGCCAACTTCGGAACGGGCGACGTGCTGAAAGCCGATGCAGACCGCGATGGTCAGGATCTGGTGTATGTCGACCAGCTGGGTACCTTCCTCAATCAGGGGCGCAATCTCGAGACGGTGATGAGTCCCCGTTGGGGCGAGACCAACTCCGGTGTCCGTCTGGTGAAGTATCCGCTGTATCCCAACGATGAGCAGGGCGGTTTCAAGAGCATCGACGATGTGCAGTTCCGTCTGGCCGAGGCCTACTATAATGTGGCCGAGTGTGAGATGCGCAAGGGCAACAGTTCCGAGGCCAAGAACTATGTGGATGCTGTACGTGCCCGCTACTATAAGACTTCCGACCGCAGTTCTGCACTCAGCATTCCCGGACCAGGCTTCACACAGTTCGATATGGACTGGATGCTCTCTGAGTGGGGCAAGGAATATCTGGGCGAGGGTAACCGCCGTCGTACCGACCTGCGCCGTTTCGACAAGTTCACGCAGGGTCAGTGGTGGTTCTGGGGACGGGCTACCGAGGACGGCATCAGCCTGCCTGCTCAGCGCGACCGTAAGTATGAGTGGTATCCATTGCCACAGACGGCTATCTCTGTCAATCCCGGATTGATTCAGAACCCGAGTTATCAATGAAGATTGAAAATTGAAAAATGAAAGCTTAAAGCTTAAAGTTTAAAGATTAAAGATTATGAATACCAAGATATATAGTCTGATGTTAGGT
>CADCEQ010000120.1 GCA_902800435.1 uncultured Prevotellaceae bacterium
TCGTTTGAGCGGCCATGCTCCAATTTCCGCGATGCGCACGTCGATTACGTCAAGAAGAAAGACGTGCAGTATACAGAATATACCTATTAGCCATAAGCCTAAACGTCGGCCGGGCTCAGAGTGCGTTCTTGCCGATGTCGCCGCTGTTGCGGGCCAGGATGCGGAGGTGCTGCGGCGAGACGCCCCACCAGCGGCGGACGGTGCGGCTGAAGGTGGGCATGGAGGTGTAGCCGCAGCGGTTCATGACCTCCGTGAGCGGCAGGTCGGTGTAGCGCAGCAGGTCGCGCGCCACCTGCATGTGCCAGTGCAGGCGCAGCTCGGGGAGGGTCAGGCCGGTGAGCTTATGGATGGTGGCCGAGAGCTTCGGGTCCGTGTAGCTGCGATGGCCGGGGGCTTTTGTGCGCAAGGCACTCGCTATCAGGCTGTCCACGACCGTGTCGAGCACCTTGACGCCCGTCAGCTGCCGCGCCGGTTCCATCGGCACCATCTTGTAGGTCAAACTCCGTTCGTCAAAACCCCTCCGCTGGGTGAAGGGGGCCACGTACAGCCGCTCAAAAGGGTACTGCGCGATCGTTTGTTTCGTTGTCGGCATAGTCAAAGTCTTCTTTTTGTTAAAAAATTGCGTTCCCGGCCTCGCCGAAGGCTCCTTTTTGGCGAAAAATTGCGTTCTCGGCCTCACCGAAGCTTGCATTTTGGTTCGATGGAGCTTTCTCGGCCTCGCCGAAGGCTTCTTTTTGGCGCTAAGTTACGAATTATATTTATGAAAAGATAACTTTTCGGCTCTAAATTATCTTCTGCTATTGTCTGTAAGGTCGCCAGCGCCTCTGGCAGAGGTTTGTACACACGGAAATCGCTTCTCCGACCATCAGGCAACGCTTCGTACACACCGAAATCGCTTCTCCGACCCTCGGGCTAAGCTTCGTACACATCACAATCGCTTCTCCGACCCTCGGGCTATGCTTCGTACACATCGAAATCGCTCCCCAGCGTCTCGGGCAGAGGTTTTCGGTCGCTACATTTCTATCCCCTTCACCTCATGGACAGTCTGCGGGGTGTCTGTAGGAAGTCGGCGGGGGCGGCGAGGTCACGCCCGTGACGCCGGAGTAAAATTAAAATCCCGAAAGCCTCGCACCGGCCTTCGGGATTTCTTTCGTCTCTATATTGTTGAGTACCGTCAGGGCTTTCTGTGCATCTTGCCCTCCTTCATCATCTGCAAGCAGGTTTGCATGGCACTCACTTAACTGCGACCTTCCGCCCGTCCACGATGTTCACTCCACGTTTCAAACTATTGTTCCGGCGACCATCGAGCGAATAAATACCTTGCGGCTTGCGGACTGTGGTGCGGACGTTATCTATGCTTGTGGTTCCTTCACGAAACAGTGCGCCCACCTTGCGCAGAATCTTTGGCGTGCATGCGCTCCAAAACGTCCAGTCGTGACCGCCACTGCGCTCAATGTGTTCGTGATTGATGCCGAGTCGGGTGAGCAGAGCGGAGAACTCACGATTGTCGTAGGTGAAGTAGTCACGGTCACCACACTCCAGCGTGATACCGGGCAGTTCAGACGGACTGTAACTGGTAATGATGTCGCCCATGTCCGTAGCCCCGTAACCACCGATTACCGAACTCATGGCATAGACATAGCAGAACAGGTCGTGGCGCAACACACCGTAGCGCAAGGCTCCGTAGCCTCCCATCGAGAAACCGCCGATGGCCCGCGACCCACGCTCGCGCCGTATGCTGTAGCGTGACTCGACATCTGTCATCAGTTCCTGGAAGAAATACTGCTCGTAGTTGATGCCGTTGCCGTAACAGTTGTCGATATACATCCACGTACCGCCTTCGGGTGTGACGATAATCATTTCTGGTATCTCTCCCGACGAAATCATCGCATCAGCATCGTCGGCCATATCGTCGAACACCCACCAGTCGTTCTGGTCGCCACCGTAGCCGTGCAACAGGTAAAGCACGGGGGATACACCGAGTAGAGCATCTCGCGACCCAGCACCGTGCTCTGTATGCTCACATTGCGGACGACCGTTCCTTCGCCTGCTGTCTGCGCACTCACTTCGCCTGCGTCCGCGCAGGCCGTCATCAGCAGAGTTGCTATGAATCCCATCAGTTTTCTCATTGCCGTCTATAGTTTTTGTGTAAAAAAATTCTGAATTTTGGCTGCTATCTTCTCCACATATTCCTTGACGAAATATGTGCGAATGTGCGTGGCACCAGGTACGATAAACAGTTCCTTGTCTGCTGTTCCGTTGGCCTTTGCAAAGGCTTCCTCCGACATATAGCGGCTGTCTGCTATTTCACCAGCGATGATCAGCAGAGGCTGGTCAATCAGGTCGGCATGGTCGGTAGCGTCCCATGCCATCATGTCCATCAACGAACTCTTCAGGTAAGTGCCCGGTGCATTTCCACGCCGTTGTTCAATTTGATTGTTTGCATATTCATTATTGTTTGATTAAATTCTGGGTGCAAAGGTACGAAGAATCCCCGCAACTATTTTGATAATAATTACGGGGATTCTTGCACTTTTTACCGAAAAACATTTCACGGACTTGAACTTCGTTCGAGCTCGCTCACGTTCGGCCATCTGCAAGCAGGTTTGCATGGCACTCACTTAACTGCGACCTTCCGCCCATCCACGATATTAATACCCTTCTGCATCGCATTGCGCCGTGTGCCGTTGAGGGAGTAGATGGTATCTGATGGCTTTGTGTTGGCTTTTGCGGAGCGGATGGCGGTTGCGCCCGACTGTTGCTGCCAGAAGCGGACGGCATCATTAATCCAGCCTTCAGCGATAGTTCCTGTACCAAGGCCAAAGCCGTGGGGCAGGCCGTCGTACGAGTGGAACTCGGTGGGGATACCAAGGGCTGAGAGACTTTCAAGGCGGCTCTGCATGGTGCGCCACGAGGCGATGCCGTCGCTGTTGCCGCAGCAGGCGTATGTGGCACCGTCGTATTGCGAAACGGTGGTGTAGCCGGTGTATTGCATGATGACTGCCGAGGCCAGGGGAATGTCTGAGCGACCTGTCAATGAGCGCAGGTTGGCACTATTGCCCAGTGTCGCTGCCATCCGTGCGCCAGCAGAGCCACCCCAGAGCGAGTAGCCTATTCGACAGATGCCCAACTCGTCGGCATGGTCATAGATGTAGGTGATAGCACGGGCCAAGTCTTCGTAGGCATCGCCGGGACGATAGATGAGCGCAAAGGCGTTGTAGCCCAACTTCGAGAGTTCGAGGGCATGGGGAAATGAATCGTGCATGGCTCCCACATAGGAAAATCCGCCGCCTGCATTGCAGATGGCAAAAGGCGCATTGCTGTTGCCCCGGAAGAAGAACAAGCCCGTGTTGCGCAACTCTGGATTAGCCTGCTTTTCCGCCTCAGTATAGATGTCGATGAAACAATTGTCGGCATAAGCGCGGAGATAGTTGCACACCTCCACCGTCTTGTCCCACCGTCTTGTCAGGGTCGATGTCGTTGTACCACGTCAGCTGCAACTGTTCCAGCGTCGTGCCGCTCCAATATCCTGTGTTCACAGGGAATATCAGTCGTCCGTAATCGCCAAATACAGCATCGTTCATCACATCATTTATGCGTGTCTGGCGTGTATAGTAATTTGCCATTGTCTCTGGTTTTTTCTGAGGCTCCTCCGCATGACCAGAACAGGCCAGCAGAGTCATCCAAAGCATACTAACCAATGCTTTTTTCATGACCATCTTTCTTCTCTGATTGTATTAATATCCACTGTCAATATTCTTCTGGCTATCTGCGTTATATCGATGACCCGATAGGGTGATTTCTGAGAGGCGGCGGTTAATTTCGCGCATCTCCTTGTCGGTGTAGGTAATGTCGGAAGCAGCAAAGTTCTCCGCCAAATGCTCCCAAGACGTACTGCCGGGAATGGCTACTATCCAAGGCTTCTGCGCCATAACCCACGAGAGGGCGACCTGTGC
>CADCEQ010000121.1 GCA_902800435.1 uncultured Prevotellaceae bacterium
TGTAGGTGATGTTCCACTGGTCCCAGCCGTCGACTTCAAGTGCCAGCGGAGCGCGCCAGACGTTCAACTGGAGCGGCGACTTGAGCAGTTCCTGTCCGCTCTGTCGGATGCTGAAGAGCTGGCCGTCGGGCGTGAAGGTGTAGGCGAATCCGTCGCCGCTCACGGTGATGGTGTCGTTTGTCCTGCTGAGTACTGCCTTCCCAATGGTCTTGTCAGAAGGTACGGCCAACTGTCGCCAGGGCAGTTCCAACTGGTCCCAAGCAGCGACGTGCCCCTTCTGCGCCCAGATCTCGTCGGCCTTCAGCGCGCTGGTAATCATGAGGCGGTATTCGCATCCCGGCTTGACGGTTGGTCGGCTGTAGGGTAGGGTGATGACTTTCTTGCCGAGCGGCTCCACGTCAGGTTTGATTGTGCCCTGCTGCAGACAGATGCCGTCCTCGTAGAGTTCCCATTTCATGTCGTAGAAAGAGGTGTTGAGGAAGTGGTTCCTGTTCCATATCTCCACCGTCCCGTTGTCGGCGCTCAGCAACCGGCATGATATGGGCTGGGCCGCCTTCTTCATCTGCCAGATTTCCGGCTGTACGGTGCGGTCGGGCCATATCGTACCGTAGGTGCGGGCCCCGATGCCATAACTGAAATAGGTGCCCTCCTCCTGCTCGTTCTCGAAGTCGAGATTGAGCAACTGGCCCGAGTTGTCGCTAATTACTACATTGTCCATCAGTGCATCGCAGATATACACATGGGTATCCTGTCCGTGGGTCTGCTCGTTGCGTCCGATGTTCACGGGGAAGGGTGCGTTGATGATGTTGCCATGTGCCTCCATCCGTGCCACCTCCGCGTTGTCGATGCTCACCGTCATCTGTTTGCCGTCGTAGCAGGCCTCCACGTGGTGCCACTTGTTCTCCCAGTCGGTGGGCAGCGGAGCCGTCAGCTCGTACTTGTGGTTCGTGGGCGCAGACCTTCTGCCGAAGGGACGGGCTTCGTCCTGTGTCCCTGCAGGAGCCTTGTCGGTGTTGATGTAGAACACCAGTTGATCCTTACCCGTTTGTTGTACGCCGAACTGCCATTCACCCTTGGTGACGAACGAGCCGCAGGAACTGATGAGTTTGCGGGGACAGACATCGAAGCCGATGGTCAGGGCGCTACCAGTCAGTTCCAGACAGTCGTCGCGATAGACCTCCACCCACTCGTCGTGGCCGCTCAGGTCAATCACATGGTTCTTGCGGTTACGACTGTCAGCCACCAGTTTGGCATTGCCCATGATATGCGCCATCACGTCGTGGCCCGATTTGTCTGTGAGACGGCGTGCGGGCTGGGTAAGACCCGGCGACACGAAGTCCCAGACGGCACCGCCGATGCAGCGCTCATGGGTATAAATGGCGCGCCACATCTCGTCGAACATGCCGCCGCTGTTGCCGGCCACTGATATATACTCATCCATGAACGAGGGGCGCACGTCGCCATCACCGTGACGGCCTACCCTAAGGTCGAGGGCCAACGCCGTTGGGTAGCGCGGACCGATGATGTCCTCTGCGGGATGGCTGTAGGCATTGCCACCGTACATCCACCAGCGGGTGTGGTCATATTTGCGTCCTTCGGCTATCACCTCGCCGATGTTAGGACCCTCGCCGCTCTCGTTGCCGGCACTCCAGAAGAGCACGGCAGGCTGGTTGCGGTCGCGCAGCACCATGCGGCGCACACGCTCACGGTACATCGGTATGAAGCGCTTGTCGTTCGACACCCATTCCGTGGCATGCGCCTCAACGCCGGCCTCGTCGATGATGTACTCAACGCCGGCCTCGTCGATGATGTAGAGTCCGTAGCGGGCGGCATACTCCAGATAGCGCGGCACAGGGGGATAGTGGCTGGTGCGTACACCGTTGAAGCCAAACTGCTTCAGGATGGTCATGTCCTTCTTCACCAGTTCGTCGGTCACGGCGTGGCCGTTGTCGGGATCCTGCATGTGCGAGCACTGGGCATTCACCTTCAGCGGCTTGCCGTTCAGGTAGAACACATTGTCGCGCATCTCTGTCTCCTTGAAGCCCACGTCCTGACGGGCATCCTCGGGTGTGCTTTCAGATAATCGCTTGCCTGTTGTAGCATCCACGAGATACATCTTGAGGTTATACCCCATGTTCAGCGTGAGTGTGGTGCTGCCTTTGGCGAATGTTGCCGCTTGGCTCTCCAGTCGCGCCGTCTCCCGTCCGTCGGCACCGGTCAGTACGGCCTGCACCTTGAGGGGTGTTGTGACGGGCTGCGCGTCATAGCTTCTCACGGTCACCTCGATGTTCAGGTCTGCATCGCGGTAGTCCTTGTCCAGATCGGTGGTCACGTACCAGTCGAACAGACGGGTCTTGGGCGTGGCATAGAGCCATACATCGTCGAAGATGCCGGCCAGTCGCCAATAGTCCTGACCTTCTAGGTAAAAGCCGTCGCTGTATTTGACGACCTTCATGGCCAGCGTGTTGCGACCTTTCTTCAGATACTTCGTAATATTGTACTCGGCAGGCTCCTGGGCACCCTCGTTGTAGCCCACCTCCTGGCCGTTGACCCAAAGGAACGAGGCCGACGCCACCTTCTCAAAGCGCAAGAATACCTCCTCGCCGCTCCAGTCGGCAGGAATGGTGAAGGTAGTGCGGTAGGCTCCTGTCGGGTTGTAGTCTCGTGGTGTCTTGGGCGGGTCGGCCTTGAACGGCGCTGACACGTTGCGGAACAACGGGTCGCCGTAGCCTCTCATCTCCCAGTTCGACGGCACGTCGATGGTGGCCCACTTCGTGTCGGCGTATTTCTCTTCGTAGAAGTTGGCCGGTATCTCTTGCGGTGTATCGGCGTAGCAGAACTTCCACTTGCCATTGAGCAGTAGGCTGTGCCCTGGGATGTAGTAGGCGCGACTTTCCTCCTGTCCGTATTCGAACACGTCGAGGTTCTCGATGTAGTGATACAGGTCGTCGAACCCTCTTGTTTTCTCTGTCTGTGCCATAGCACCTATCCATGCGCACAATACCATTGAGACTAGTACAACTTTTTTCATGAACATATATTATATTATAGTGCTGCAACCTCATCAGCCGAGAGCCCCGTATACTTCGCTATGGCATCTACTGGCAGATGGTCTTCCTTCATCTTCCTGGCCGACTCGAGTATCTCCTGTCTGGCCTTCGCCTCGGCTTCTGCCTTGCCTTCCCGCAAGCCTCTGCTGTAGCGGGCTTCCAAGAAGCCTTCTTCGTCGGTTACTGCCATCCAGAACTTGTCATAGGCATAGAGTTGATCCTCGCTCATGGCAGATTTCTCCACAATGCTCAGAGCCTTGCGCGTAGCTTCGTTCTCCAGAAGCTCTGCGGGAGCCTCTTCCGTCTTCTTGTTAATCTCTGTGAGGAAGCGCAGCCACAGTACGGCCATCTTTTTCTCGGCAATGCTCTCGGGTCTGAATTTGACCTTCGGTCGAGTTTGCTCACGCTCGACAGAACTGATGCGAGCATCGCTCTGTACTCGCTTATTCGCAAACTTAGGCAACTCGACGAACACGAAGCGAAGGCCTTCGATGATGCGGTCGGAGTGGGCCACGTTGACGATGGCATAGTCGTGGTAGAACTCATCGGGCTCGCTCTCAAAGCCGATGTCG
>CADCEQ010000122.1:0-2393 GCA_902800435.1 uncultured Prevotellaceae bacterium
CCATAATTGAAGGCATCGTCAGCAGTCGGGTCGAAAAACGGAACTTGCAGAATGCCAGCAGGAAAGCAGATTTCGTTCGTGGTAGGGTTATAGTAGGCATTAACGGTCTGCGGGGTCATGTGCCACTCCTCGCGGTCGACGGGCTTACCGGCCCTCTTGCTGATACGGTCGGCCACCCAGAAGCGGGAGCACTCCTCCATATTCTCATAGTATGATTTTTTCGCATCAATCTTCAAGGAACTCAAGTCTGTCCATCGGTCGGGATAACCAATCTTGACATAGAAGGTATTGAGCTTCAGGAGGGCGTTGACCTTGGTGGAGTCGTCCATCCAGTCCTGGGCAGCGATACGCTCACCCAAGGCGATGCGGAGGTTCTCGACGAGGGTCTTCATGCGCTCCTTGGAGGAAGCGGGGAAATACTTCTGCACGTAGATGCGTCCCAGGGCCTCGCCCATCACACCCTGAACCTGGTTGGTGGAGCGGCGCCAGAGGGGATGGTCCTCCGTCTTGCCGGAGAACACCTTGCCGTAGAAGTCGAAATGAGCCTGACGGACCTCGTCGCTCAGCGTGCCTGCAGCACCGTCTATCTGTCCCCACTCCATGATGTCGCGGTATTCGGCGGCGCTCATCGTGGCAAACAGCTTGTCAGCAGCATCGAGGAAGGCGGGCTGGCCCACGACCATCTCCTGGATGTGCTGGCTCTTGATACCCGTGGCGTTCATCTGCGCCTCTAACTGCAGATGGGGATAGCGGGCGGCAAACTCCTTGAGCGTCATCTTGTTGTAGTTGGCCTGCGGGTCACGCAGTTCGGTGCGCGACTTGGAAGCCTTGGCCAGGGCTGTCTCGATGCGCATGATGTTTTTCATCTTCTTCTCGGCAGCAGCCTTCTTGAAGCCGAAGAGCTGGAACATGCGAACGATGTACTTCTTGAAGCCCTCGCGAATCTTCACGGTAGCTTCATCGTTCTCCAGATAGTAGTCCTTCTGCCCCAGCGTCAGTCCGCCCTGCATGATGTTCAGGATGTTCTGCGAGGCATTCTTGTCGTCGGCAGCGATATAGGAGACGAACAGTTCCGACTCGCCGTAGGGCATGAGGGCCAACTGTTCCTTGAAGAGCTGTTCCTTGGTCTTGGCGGCCTCCAGTCGTCGGATGAGGGGCATCAGGGGCTCAACGCCTTCGCGGTCGCGGCGCACCGAGTCCATGGCCAACTTGTGCTCTGCAACTCTTTCAGAATACCGTTGATGCGCTTGTTGTTGTCTTCGGCCAGACGGTCGAAGCTGCCGTAGCGCGAATAGGCAGCAGGCAGCGGGTTGGCCTTCATCCAACCGCCGCAGGCATACTCGTAGAAGTCGTCGGCAGGGCGCACCGTGGGGTCGAGGTCAGCGAGGCTGATACCCGAGCGTAGCTGTGCGGAAGCCGCCGTCGTCATTGCTAATGCCATCATTGCTAATAGTTTTTTCATATTGTTTATTAATTAAGTGTCTTTCTATCTTTGGGGCTGTCAGGCCAGGCTCTCTAATTCCTCTGAGAGCTGTTCCCAGCGCTCCACCTCCTTGTCCAGGGCGGCCTTGGTGGTGGTATATTCTGTTACGAGCGTCATGTCCGAGGCGTTCTTGGGGTCCATCAGCAACTCGTCCAACTCCTTCAGCCGGTGCTCCATGTCGCTAATCTTGCGCTCCGAGTCCTCCACGGCGCGCTCGGCCTTGCGCAGCGCCTTCTGCTGCTCCTTGTGGGCGGCATAGTCCTGCTTGGGGGTAGGAGGCGAAGGGCGAGAAGTGTCTACAGCAGGGGAAGCCTTTCCCCCTTCCTTTGGAGAAGGGACGGGGTTTGGTTCCTTTTCCAACCAGTCATAGATACCTCCCAGGTGCTCTCTCACTTTGCCGCCACCGAACTCATAGACCTTCGTGACCAGTCCGTCCAGGAACTCGCGGTCGTGGCTGACGATGATAGCAGTACCGTCAAAGGCTCGAATGGCCTCCTTCAGCACGTCCTTCGACGCCATGTCCAAGTGGTTCGTGGGCTCATCGAGGATGAGCAGGTTGACGGGCTCCAGCAACAGTCGGATCATGGCCAGTCGGCTGCGCTCGCCACCGCTGAGCACCTTTACCTTCTTGTCGCTCTCCTCGCCGCCAAACATAAAGGCGCCCAGGATGTCGTTAATCTTCAGTCGCACCTCGCCCTTAGCCACGCGGTCGATGGTCTCAAAGACCGTCAGACTCTCGTCCAGCAGCTGGGCCTGGTTCTGGGCAAAATAGCCTATCTGCACGTTATGGCCTACCTTCAGGTGACCATCGAAGGGAATCTCGCCCATGATACACTTCACGAGCGTCGACTTGCCCTCGCCGTTACGACCCACGAAGGCCACCTTCTCACCGCGCCGGATGGTCAGGTTG
>CADCEQ010000122.1:2484-4183 GCA_902800435.1 uncultured Prevotellaceae bacterium
CTGCTGCACCTGCACGGCTTTGGTGGCCTGATAGCGGAAACGCTCGATGAACTGCCGCATGTCGGCCATCTCCTTCTGCTGATTCTCGTAGGCCCTGAGCTGCTGCTCACGACGCTCCTGGCGCAACTTGACGTATTCGTCGTACTTGACCTTATAATCTATAATGTGTCCGCAGGAAATCTCCAAGGTGCGGTTGGTGACGTTGTTGATGAAGGCACGGTCGTGGCTGACCAGCACGACGGCGGTCGTCGGCTTACCCGTCAGCAGTTCTTTCTCCAGCCAGCGAATGGACTCGATGTCCAGGTGGTTCGTAGGCTCGTCGAGCAACAGCACGTCGGGGCGCTGCAACAGAATCTTGGCCAGCTCGATGCGCATGCGCCAGCCACCGCTGAACTCGCTGGTGGGACGCTCCAAGTCCTCGCGGCGGAAGCCCAATCCGATGAGTGTGCGCTCCAGCTCGGCCTCGCAGCCCTCGGCGCCCATCATCATATAACGGTCATGCTCTTGCGTAAAGCGCTCAACCAGAGCCATATAGTCCGCCGACTCATAGTCGGTACGCTCGTTGAGCTGTCGCTGCAGGTCGTCTACGCGTTCCTTCATGCGGGCCACGTCGGCAAAGGCCTTCTGAGCCTCCTGGCGCACGGTGGTGTCGTCTTGCAGCACCATGACCTGCGGCAGGTAGCCCACCACCGTGTCCTGCGGCACGCCAATGGTACCGCTGGTCGGCTTCTGTCGGCCACACAGGATTTTGAGCAGCGTCGACTTGCCGGCGCCGTTCTTGCCCACCAGGGCGATGCGGTCGCGGTCGTTCACCACGAAACTCGCCTCCCTGAACAGCGGCTTGGCGCTAAACTCAACGCATAATGATTCTACGCTAATCAATTGTCAACTGTCAATTATCAATTACTGAACTCCGTTCTCGCGCAGTTTCTGTTGCCACTTCCAGGCGCTCTTCAGCACCTCTTCGGTAGGAGTCTCGGCCTTCCAGCCCAGCACCTTGTTGGCCTTGTCGACGTTGCCCCAAACCTGCTCGATGTCGCCCTCGCGACGGGGAGCGTAGGTCCAATTGACCTTCACGCCAGTAGCACGCTCGAAGCCCTCGACGACCTCCAGGGTCGACAGTCCCCTACCCGTTCCGATGTTGAACACCTCGACGGCTTCGGTCTCGGGCTTGTCGAGCACGCGCTCCATAGCCTTCACATGCGCTTTGGCCAGGTCGACGACGTAGATATAGTCGCGGATGCAGGTCTTGTCGGGCGTGTTGTAGTCGTTGCCGAAAATCTTCAGCTGCTGGCGGATGCCGATGGCCGTCTGGGTGACGAAGGGGATGAGGTTCATGGGCACGCCGTTGGGCAGCTCGCCGATGAGTGCCGAGGGATGGGCGCCGATGGGATTGAAGTAGCGCAGGATGATGCTCTTGATGGGAGCTCCGCTATGGATGTAGTCCTGGATAATCTCCTCGTTGATCTGTTTCGTATTGCCATAGGGCGACAGGGCCTTCTGGATGGGAGCACTCTCCGTGACGGGCAGGTTCTCCGGCGTGGGCTGGCCGTAGACGGTGCACGACGAGGAGAAGATGATGCCCTTCACATTGTATTTAGGCATGAGCTCCAGCAGGTTGATGAGCGACATGAGGTTGTTGCGGTAGTACATCAGCGGCTTCTCCACACTCTCGCCTACAGCCTTCGAGGCGGCAAAG
>CADCEQ010000123.1 GCA_902800435.1 uncultured Prevotellaceae bacterium
CGATATTGATATTGATGGTGTGGCCATTACCGTGTAAGGTGCCGCGCCAGGGCGCATCGCTGAAGCCGACTGATTTGCTGACGCTAATGTCGGCTTGCAGGATGGCATCCACCCAGTAGCTGTTCTTTGCGTCTTTCACCAGCTGAACGAACTTGTCCCAGTCGCTGGAACTGCGGATGATGATTTTCGATGGTGAATAGTGGGTGATAGCTTCACTGTTTGTTACCGTTACCTTAGCCGATGAATCGCCATCCTTGCGTACCCACGTTTCGCAGCCTTCGAGTTTGGTGCTGAGATGATCGGGGTCGAAGAGACAGTTCTCAATGGTAACGTTCGTATTGGTGGCTGCCCAACTTACGAAGCCGCCGTGACCCCAACTGTTGGCACCCTCGAAACTGCCGTCGAACTTACTGTTGCGAATCGTAAGCGTACAATCTTGCAGTCGTCCCACGAAGCCGCCGAGCGTCTTGTCACCACTGCCTGTACAGTTCAGCTTAACAGACGACTGACAGTTCTCAATGGTAACAGTGGTATTATTGATAAGGGCTGCCACGAGACCAGTCGCGTATGTACCGCTGGACTGGATGGAGCCTGCCGTATGCAGATTCTTAATGGTAGCATTGCCCACATAGCGGAAGGGAGCAACGTAATTCTCCGTGAAGCCCGACTTGTTGAAGGTCAGTGTATGTCCGTTGCCGTCGAAGGTACCGCGATAGTAAGCAGCCCTGCTGTCTCCCACATAGTCGCTGACGGTGATGTCGGCAGCAAGGATAGCGTTCACGTCGTATGCGTTCTTGGCATCTTTCACCATCTGGATGAACTTATTCCAGTCACTTGCACTACGGATGTTGAGCATCGACGAATACTCCTGCGTGGCGAAGCTGTTGCGAACGGACACGGTGGCGTCGGATGCGGTGCGTGCCCACGTCTCGCAGCTCTCGGCACCGGTGTTGATATGGTCGGGGGCAAAGAGACAGTTGTCGATGACGGCCGAGCTCTTCGGCTGGCAATAGCCGATGAAGCCGCCATTGTGGTGGCTGTTGCCGCCCTCGAAGTTGCCGTCGAACTTACAGTTGCGCAGCACGGCCTTCACATTCTCGCCAATGGTGGAAATGAAGCCGCCGTTTTCGGTTTCGCCATTATAGGTGCTGTTGATGGTCACCGACGAGTGGCAGTTCTCCACGGTGACCGTAGAACCGGCCAGGACAGAGCCGATGAGACTGGATATGTTCCGCTCGCTGGTCTTAATGGAACCTGCGACGTGCAGATTTTTGATAGTAGCATTGCCCACATAGCGGAAGGGAGCCATGACACGCTCGTTAGCGGCTGTCCTGACGGTCAGCGTGTGACCGTTGCCGTCGAAGACGCCATTGTAGGCGACACTTGTTCCCCAAGCTATGTACACATTGGTCTCTGCGATGTCGGTATAGAGGCGGGCGTTCACCGCGCGCTTGCCCTCAGCCGCATCTACCATGTCGTCTACCATGTCGCGGAAGGTCGTCCAGTCCTGGGCATTGCGGATGGGGAAGTAGTAGTCCTTCATCTTCTCGGCATCGTAGAGGTTGAGGGGCGACGTGCCGCGGTCGACATACATTTCTATATCGTACTTGACACAGGTGCGCGAGAGGTCTAACACCTTGTAGCACTGCTCGCGCTCCGCCTTGTTCAGCTCGTACTCCTTCACATCTATGGTGTCGCCGGCGGCGTTCTTCAGGGTGGCGCGCAGCATCATCTTGGCGCGGTCGTCCCACACGCCGTTGTGCTCGTCGGCATACTGCCAGGCCACGCGGACGTTGTACTGGTCGTCAAGCTGCGTGGCCGTGTAGTTGGCTATGCGCAGCAGATGGAGGTTGTCGACCACGCAGCGGGCCGAGTTGGCGCAGGGGTTATTGGCGATCCAGCCCCAAGCCTGCGTCATGGTGCGGCGCACACGATAGGTCAGGTTTTCGAGCGAGTAGCCGTCAGTAAGCATCGACGCATCGAGGTCGTTGACATAGGTGCTGTCGACAAAGGTATAGATGCTCTGGGCCGCACTGCCGATACGGGCGAAGGGCACCTGGCCGATGGCGACGAAGTCCTCCTCGCGGCCGGTCAGCGAGCGCTGAACCTCGAAGTAGTCTATCTCGGCCAGGTCGGCATTGGTGATGTGGCCGATGTTCCACTTCACCTCGACCTTGGCATTGGCACCGCCCAAGGGGCGCACGGTCAGGCCGTGGGGGCCGTGGAGCATGGTGAGGTCTTGAGCCTCGGACGAAGCATCCTTGATGAGATACTCGCCGATGGTCTGCGGCTCATAGTAGTCGGCTATGAGGCGGAACTTGCGGTGAGGCTCGGTGGCGTTGAGCGTGATGATGCCGCTGTTCGTCGTGGTCTTCACCTCCTTGGTGATGGTACGGTTGTTAGCATCAAGATACTCGTAGCGCAGCTTGTTAATCTTCTCAGGCACCATAGTCCAGGGCACCATGATCTTTCCCACGCTGTCGTTGCTGATGTTGGCCGCGGTGACAAAAGGCGGCGCCACGGGGCTAGCTTCGGGTATCGTGATGGGGTCGGGATCCTTGAGGCCGCCCTTCTCGTTGAGCCATACATTATCACGGCTGTTTCCGTTACGATGCACTTTCCATGTGAGCGTTATCTTCTTGCCCCGCGTCTCCTTGGGCACCACCCA
>CADCEQ010000124.1 GCA_902800435.1 uncultured Prevotellaceae bacterium
GACGAAGCATTGATGCGCTTTACCCGCAAGTACTTCCAGAGCCGTCAGCCTGCGACGCTGGAGGATTTCGTCTGGTGGTCAGGCTTGAACGTCAGCGACTGTCGCAAGGGAATTGCGCTCTTGGGCGATTCCATCCACGTTGAGAAGTGGAAAGGCAGGGAATTCTATCTGACAGACGATTGCCGCACACGGGGCTTCCGAAAGGGTAAGTTCCTGCTGATTCCTCCCTACGACGAATATCTCATTGGCTATAAGTCCCGCGACATAGTGTTGCCACCAGAGCATCGTCATCATGCCCACAACAACAGTGGCATCTTCCAGCCCGTCATAGCCTACGACGGCACTATCTGCGGCAACTGGTCACCCTTCAAGGACGACAGTCAGGCGACGTTCTTTTCTGAAACCTGCGCGAAGGACATCACTGAGGCATGGCAATCATACATGAATTACCGTAAGAAGTAACCCGTCATGGAGAAGATCAAGTGTACCATAGAGCGCATCACGTTCCAGAATCCGGAGAACGGCTACTCTGTCCTTCAGGCGACTATCAAGGGCTACAGGGACGAGCAGACGCTTGTCGGTATATTCCATGAGGTAACGGTGGGCGCAGTCCTGACCGTGGAAGGATCATGGCGCGTCGATAAGCGCTATGGTCGGCAGTTCGCGGTCGAATCATGGACTGAGGAACTGCCTGCTACTGTCATCGGCATTGAGAAATACTTGGGCAGCGGTTTGGTGAAGGGCATCGGCCCGAAGTTCGCCAAGCAGATAGTTTCACACTTCGGACTGGAAACCTTCGAGGTCATCGAGAACGACATTGACCGTCTGCTCGAAGTGCCGAATATCGGCAAGGGACGTGTTGCCAAGATCAAGGAATCCTGGGAGAAGCAGAAGGACGTGAAGGACATCATGGTTTTCCTGCAGGGACACGGTGTCAGTTCCACCTATGCAGCCAAGATCTACAAGCAGTACGGCAAGGACAGTATCGAGAAGGTACAGAACAATCCCTACTGTTTGGCCGACGACATCTGGGGCATTGGTTTCAAGACTGCCGACGGCATAGCGGAGAAGTTGGGCTATGAGAAGAACGACTCTCGCCGTTGCCGCAGCGGAATACTCTATACACTCAGCAAGCTCTCGGAAGACGGCCATGTCTATTCCGAGCGTGAACAGCTGGTCAAGTCGGCCAAGGAACTGCTTCAGGCCGATGAAGAACCGATTACGCAAGCCCTCGACGATATGATAGCCAAAGAGGACCTGATGCTCGACGAGGATGCCATCTTCCTTCCACCGTTCTACTATGCGGAGGTGGGCGTGGCCAACAAGTTAAGACGGCTGATAGAAACGCCGATGGGCAACATCTTCGACAGCAGCGGAGCCATTAACGAGGATCTGGGCAAGCGAGACCAAATAGAATACGATGAAGTGCAGCTTTCGGCCATCAGGAAAGCCATCGGCTCGAAGGTGATGGCACTGGAAAGACTACCACGACATTAGGCATCATCGCCTCGTTTGAGACTCTCGGCCAGCGCATATTGCTGGCAGCCCCCACTGGTCGTGCTGCCAAGCGAATGAGCGAGGCCACGGGTAAGGAGGCCAAGACTATCCACCGCCTGCTGGAGTTCAACCCTGCCGAGGGCTACGGGCGTAATGACGAGAATCCGCTGGACGGCGACCTCTTGATAGTGGACGAGTCGTCGATGATAGACATTATCCTGATGAACTCGCTGCTGAAGGCCGTGCCGCTCTCGATGCGCCTGATACTTGTCGGCGACATCGACCAGCTGCCCAGCGTGGGAGCAGGCAACGTGCTCCGCGACATCATCGACTCTGGCGCAGTGCCCGTCATCCGACTGACGCGCATTTTCCGTCAGGCACAGTCGAGCCGTATCGTCACCAATGCCCACAAGATCAACCAGGGAACTTTCCCTGATATCAGCAACGGGCGCACGTCCGACTTCTTCTTTATTAAGGAGGAAGACCCCGAGCGGGCGGCGCAGGAAATCGTGAACATCGTGCGCAACCGCATTCCCAAGGCTTATGGCTACAGCACCAACGACATACAGGTGCTGGCTCCTATGCAGCGCAGTGTGGTGGGAGCCACAAACCTGAACATCGCCCTTCAGGAGGCTATCAATCC
>CADCEQ010000125.1 GCA_902800435.1 uncultured Prevotellaceae bacterium
GAGCAGCTGACCAAGATTGACAAGTGGTTCCTTGAGCGACTGAAGCACATCGTAGACCTGAAGCACCAGCTGATGGAGTACAACAGCCTGGAGAACCTGCCCAACTCGCTGCTGCTTGAGGTGAAGCAGTGCGGCTTCTCCGACTTCCAGATAGCCCGCTTCGTGCTGAAGCCTGAAAACGGCAATATGGAGAAGGAGAACCTGCTAGTGCGCCAGCATCGTAAGCGTCAGGGCATCCTGCCTTCCGTGAAGCGCATCCCGACGGTGGCTTCTGAGCATCCTGAACTCACCAACTACCTGTACTTCACCTACACCCACACGCCGGC
The DNA here is from genome assembly GCA_902800435.1 of uncultured Prevotellaceae bacterium. The sequence goes on from CADCEQ010000125.1 coordinate 327, forward strand.
CTTCGCACGTCCCGACGGCAAGCCTTATGCGCCCGCGCACGACATTAACTATTATAATAACGAGAAGTCTGTCATCGTACTGGGTTCCGGTGCCTACCGCATCGGCAGCTCCGTAGAGTTTGACTGGTGCTCGGTGAACGCCATCAACACGGCACGCAAGCTGGGCTACAAGTCCATCATGATCAACTACAACCCCGAGACGGTGTCTACCGACTACGACATGTGTGACCGTCTCTACTTCGACGAGCTGTCGATGGAGCGTGTGCTCGACGTCATCGACCTTGAGTCACCGCGTGGCGTCATCGTCAGCGTGGGCGGGCAGATTCCTAACAACCTGGCCATGAAGCTGCACCGTCAGGGTGTTCCCGTGCTGGGTACCAGCCCCGTCAACATTGACCGTGCTGAGAACCGCGACAAGTTCTCGGCCATGCTCGACAAACTGGGCATTGACCAGCCTGCATGGCGTGCACTGACCTCGTTCGACGACATCAAGGAGTTTGTCTCCGAGGTGGGCTATCCCGTACTGGTGCGTCCCTCGTACGTACTCTCGGGTGCTGCCATGAACGTGTGCTACGACGACGAGGAGCTGCACCGCTTCCTCTCCATGGCTACTGAGGTTTCCAAGGAGTTCCCCGTAGTTGTGTCCAAGTTCATGACCGAGACCAAGGAGATAGAGTTCGACGCTGTTGCCGACAAGGGCGAGGTGGTCGAGTATGCCATCTCCGAGCACGTAGAGTATGCCGGTGTGCACTCAGGCGACGCCACCATGGTATTCCCCGCACAGCACATCTACTTCTCTACCGTCCGTCAGATCAAGAAGATTTCGCGCAAGCAAGAAGATTTCGCGCAAGATAGCCAAGGAGCTCAACATCTCCGGCCCGTTCAACATCCAGTTCCTCGCCAAGAACCGCGAGGTGAAGGTCATCGAGTGCAATCTGCGTGCTTCGCGCTCATTCCCATTCGTATCGAAGATCCTGAAGCGCAACTTCATTGAGACCGCTACCAAGATCATGCTCGATGCCCCCTACTCTCGTCCTGAGAAGTTCGAGTTCGACATCGACCGCATCGGCGTTAAGGCCAGCCAGTTCTCGTTTGCACGTCTGCAGAATGCCGACCCCGTGCTGGGTGTTGACATGAGCTCTACCGGCGAGGTGGGTTGTCTGGGCGACGACCTGAACGAGGCGCTGCTTAATGCCCTTATTGCCACGGGATATCGCCTGCCCAATCAGGGTGCAAGCATCCTCATCTCTTCAGGTGATGCTAAGGGGAAGGTTAGTCTTCTGGAGCCTGCCAAGTGTCTGGTTCAGAAGGGCTACAAGGTCTACGCCACAGGCGGTACGGCCAAGTTCTTCAACGACAACGGCGTGGCAGCAACAGCCGTCTGCTGGCCCGACGAGGAGGGCGAGAACAACGTTATGGACATGATTGCCCAGCATCAGTTCGACCTCATTGTCAATGTGCCCAAGAACCACACGAAGCGCGAGCTGACCAATGGCTACCGCATCCGTCGCGGAGCCATAGACCACAACATACCGCTGATGACCAACGTACGTCTGGCCAAGGCATATATAGAAGCCTTTACTGCTCTCAAGCAGGAAGACATCAAGATCAAGTCCTGGCAGGAGTACAACAGCTAATAATCGAACAAAAGGAGCAGCATACAATGACGGTGCTGCTCCTTTTGTTACTCGTCCGAATTGCACCAACTTACCTGCTACATTCTTTTTATTTCTCGGAGCGGAATGGGTTTGAACAGTAACTCAGTAACACTGTAACAAAATCAAAAAACATAAAAGATAAAAAGAACCGACAAATGGATGTTTAGCTATAGCATTTGTCGGACAGACAGTTTGTAGCGGTTGTCGTAGCTGATCTGCATAACACGCAGGATTTCGTCGTCGTCAGGCGACAGCGACAGGGCTACGTGCCCCATGGTGCGCCGCAGGTTGATTTCCACACATGGATGCAACAGGAAACCATCATCACCCCTGACCACCATCATGTCGATGCCGAACGGCCCGCGATAGTCGCCCAGGTCGAGCTGCTGAGCCACCTGCTGACTGACAGTATCGAGCAAGTCCAGCGATACATATCGGCCCATGCGTTCACGCTTGGCCTGCTCGGTGGCAAGGATATTG
>CADCEQ010000126.1:0-1251 GCA_902800435.1 uncultured Prevotellaceae bacterium
GCCTGCGAGTACAAGGGCATCCTCCGCATGAGGCTCGTGCAGTCGTTTGAGAGCGACCGCCTGGCCACCGTCATCCACCAGGAACTCGCCGCCCTCTTCCCCGGCACGGCCTACACCGACCGCGGACATCACGACTTCGACTCGTTCCCTCTGGGCAGCGTTCCCCGTAAAGACAATAAACAAGTATAAACATTCAATCAACAATATTCATGAAAAAGATTATCAATCGGGTGCTCGCCGCCACCCTCTGTATCTGCGGCGCAAGTGTATTCACGTCGTGTACAAACAGCAACGACAACCCCGTTGACGCAGAGACCGGTGCCTCGGGTATCGTCATGATTGGCAAGCTGGGCCAGGTGGAATACTGGCAGCAGGTGGAGAGTGCCTTCCGCACTGCCTGCGAGGAGGCCGACGTGGAGGGCCTCTACTACACCACGGAGACCGTGAATGCCTATCAGGAGCAGGTGGCCGCCGTGGAGCAGTTGAAACAACTCACTGGCAAGCGGCTGAAAGGCATCATCTATGCACCCGCCTACGGACTCAACGGCGAGAGTGCCGATGCCGAGGTGGCTGCCTATGCCCGGCAGCGCGGCATACCCGTGGTAATTCTCGACACACCCCTAAAGGCCGGAAGCCCGCTGGCCGGCAGTCCTTATTTCGGAACTGACAATGCGGCTGCCGGAGGCGCACTGGCCGCAGAGGTGAAGGCCGACCGTGTGGCCGTATTCGCCATGCAGAACGGAGCGGCTACGGAGCGGGCTGAGGCTTTCAAGGCAGTGAAGCCGGGTGCCACCGTCTATCCCGTCGACGAAAATGCCAACAGTGATGTTGAGGCTGTCATCGACGAGTATGACGACTTCGTGTTCCTCAACGGCAACACCTGCGCCGATGCCCTGGGCATGCTCAAGGCAAAAGGCAAGAATGTGTATGCCTTCGACGTGTACGAGGAGTTCCTCGACGAACTGATTGCAGGCAACGTGACTATCATGCCCGGCATCACCATAGGCAACAATGTGGTCATAGCGGCTGGGGCCGTCGTCACGAAAGACGTGCCAGACAATTCCTTGGTCGGCGGAGTTCCCGCAAAGCTGATAAAGCTGCTTGAAAACGACGTTGAAGAGTTCTGAGTTTATTGACAATTTAAATACAAAAAATGATTACATTTATTCTGAGCCTTGCGGCTCTTGTCTTAGGTTACATCTTCTACGGCCGCTTTGTTGAGCGCGTATTCGGCCCCGACGACCGCGTGAC
>CADCEQ010000126.1:1341-2572 GCA_902800435.1 uncultured Prevotellaceae bacterium
CCTCAACATCGCGGGCACAGGCCCCATCTTCGGTGCCATCATGGGCGCGAAGTTCGGTCCGGCGGCCTATCTGTGGATTGTCTTCGGCTGCATCTTCGCTGGAGCCGTCCACGACTATCTGGGCGGCATGCTCTCCATGCGCCACGACGGCGCGGGACTGCCCGAGATGATCGGCCACTATCTGGGCACGGCCACGAAGAACGTGATGCTGGTGGTCTCTGTGCTGCTGCTCATCCTGGTGGGAGCGGTGTTCGTCTATAGCCCCGCCCTGATTCTCCATTCCATCGGCGGCGACACCATGATGTGGGTCATCATCATCTTCTGCTATTACTTCATCGCCACGATGCTGCCCATCGACAAGATCATCGGCAAAGTCTATCCGATGTTCGCCCTGTCGCTGCTGTTCATGGCCGGGGCGCTGATGGTGTGGCTCTTCCTCCACTGGCCCACGCTGCCCGAACTGTGGACGCACTGCTACAACATGGGGGCCGCGACGGAGCCAGACCGTTGGACCGACAGCATCTTCCCCGTGCTGTTCATCACCGTCGCCTGCGGTGCCATCTCTGGCTTCCACGCCACGCAGAGCCCGCTGATGGCCCGCTGCGTCGAGAACGAACGCATGGGACGGCCGCTGTTCTTCGGGGCGATGATTACCGAGGGGGCCGTGGCGCTGATATGGGCCACGGTGTCGATATGGTTTTTTTATGGCGAGCCCATGCCCGGCTATGAGCTTATCGCCGGAGCTACCGATGGCTTCCACACCTCTGCGCCAGCAGTGGTCAATCTCGTGTGCAACGACTGGCTCGGTGTGGCCGGTGCCATCCTGGCCATGCTCGGCGTGGTGGCAGCTCCCATCACCACCGGCGACACTGCCCTGCGCTCTGCCCGCCTGATTGTGGCCGAGTGGCTGAAGATGGACCAGCGACCCATCCCGAAGCGCCTGAAGGTCTGCCTCCCGCTGTTCGCCTGCAGCATCGCCCTGCTCATCTGGCAGATAGGCAATCCCGACGGCTTCAACACCATCTGGCAATACTTGGGATGGACGAACCAGGCTCTCTCCGTGTTCACTCTCTGGGCCGTCACCGTCTATCTCGTCCGCCAGAAGAAGAACTACTGGCTCACGCTCATCCCTGCCCTCTTCATGACCACCGTCTGCAGCACCTACGTATTCATCTCCCGTCAGATGCTCCACCTGCCCGAGCCATTGGCCTACGGCCTGGGCATCGCCTGC
>CADCEQ010000127.1 GCA_902800435.1 uncultured Prevotellaceae bacterium
TGATAATCTTGTTCATTTACAATTTAACAATTTACTATTTACTATTTATTTACTATTTTTTTTATTTGTGAATTTATTTTCTATTTTCTTTCTCCATCTCTTCTGTTTTCATCCGATTTTTTGCTGTCACGATTGTAAATTGTTCAGCTTGTTCTAAGCTGTCGAGCTTGCCGACGTCGAGCACCTTCAGGTCGTTCTTCACCAGGCCGACGATGCGGGAGCGGTGGCAGACGGAGAGGTAGAAGTCGATGATGGGGAAACGGTCGGGGAAACGGTCCATCAACGGGAACAGACGCGGCGAGAAGCTGTGGATGCCGGAGAAGGCGAAGGCGTAGAGTTGAGAGTTGAGGGGTGAGAGGTGAGCGGTGAGAGATGTGACCTGCAGGTCATCGTCGATGGTAATCTCGGCCTCGCGGAGCCAGGGGAAGGGCGACTTCACCTCACCGGTCTCGATGTTCTTCCAACCCATGAGTCGCATGGCGTTGTCGAACAGCAGGTAGCGCTTGGTCTTGCGACGGCTCACCAGCAGCACGGCATCCTCGTCGTCCTGATGCTGGCGACGGAACCACTCGTAATCAACGTTGTCCAGAATGTCGACGTTGTGTATCAGGATGGGCTCGTCGTCGCGGAACAGTCCCTGCGCCTTCTTCAGTCCCCCACCCGTCTCCAACAGCTCGGAGGTCTCGTCGCTGATGAGGATTTTCTCTTTACGTTCGTTGACATGGTCGACGATCTGCTGGGCGAAGTGGTGAACGTTGACAACAAAGCGGTCGTAACCGGCCTGTTGCAGCTTCTCTATCTGGATGTCCAACAGCGGCTTGCCGCCTACGGGCACCAGCGCCTTCGGCATCGTGTCCGTGAGGGGTTTCAGTCGGGTGCCGAGGCCTGCGGCGAGAATCATTGCTTGCTTCATGGAAATTGAAAATTGAAAATTGAGAATTGAGAATTATCAGCCAGCGGCTGGGAGCGTTTGGGTGATATTCTGCTCACGGTGGCAGATGCGCACCTCGATGCCGAACTTCTGGTGGATGTGCTCCGCCAAGTGCTGTGCGCTGTAAACCGGTGAAGCCTCGCTGGATGTCTCGGCGCACATGGGCATCGGCCAACTTGTACACGCTGTCGAGGAACGTCAGAATCTCGCCGTCGTCCTCCAGGAAGCGGATGACGGGCTCGTCGAGTCCGGTCAGCTGCTTGTAAGGCTCATAGCGGCCGGGGTTGTGCGTGGAACGGCAGTCGAAGACGTAGCCGCCGCCGTTGCCGCTCTCGTCCTCGGGAATGCCCTTGGTGAACGAGAAGCTGAACACGCGCACCACCAGCGGACCCTGGGCGTCGTATTTGGAGAACGTCGCAGGACCGTCCTGCGGGTGCACCTTATAAGGATTCTTGTCGGTTGTCTTGTAGCCGTCGGCACGGCTGGCCATGGTCTCTATCTGCTGGAACTGCGGCATCTGCGTCAGACGGTTGAGCAGGCTCATCAGGTAGGGATACGGGAAGTTGCGCTCGTCCAACAGCTCGCGCAGGTTCTGGATGGCGGGAGGAATGGACTCGATGAAGTGTGCCTTGCGCTCGAAATAGCCGCGGAAGCCGTAGGCTCCCAGCACCTGCAACAGGCGGAACAGCACGAAGAGCGACAGGCGTTCAACGAAGGCATGGGGCGCAGGGACGTCGGTGTACTGCTTCAGGGCGTTGTAGTATTCGTACACCAGCTCGCGGCGAACCTTATGGGGATACTTGGCCGACGCCTGCCAGATGAACGATGCCACATCGTAGTAGTACGGGCCCTTGCGACCACCCTGGAAGTCGATGAAGAACGGGTTGCCCTCGGCATCCATCATCACGTTGCGTGCCTGGAAGTCGCGATACAGGAAACCCTGCTCGTCGTCGGGCGACGTGAGGTCCTTGGCCAGCAGTCGGAAGTCGGCCTCGAGCTTCAGCTCATGGAAGTCCAGCTCGGTAGCCTTCAGGAAACAATACTTGAAGTAATTCAGGTCGAACAGCACGGAGTCGCTGTCGAAGGCAGGTTGCGGATAACAGTTGGAGAAGTCCAGGCCGTGGGCTCCGTTAATCTGCATGTTCGGCAACTGCCGGATGGTACGAATCAGCAGTTCCTGCTCCTTGACGGTATAGCGTCCGCCGGCCTGTCGACCGCCACGGATGGCATCGAACAGCGACACGGCACCGAGGTCTGTCTGGATGTAGCGCAACTCGTCGCTACTGACAGCCAGCACCTCAGGTAC